>NZ_CP108032.1:7285485-7892609 GCF_036169555.1 Streptomyces sp. NBC_00306
GTGATCTGCCGACTGCTCGGCGTGCCGCGCGAGGACGAGTCACGCTTCCACTCCTGGGCCGACACGCTCGCCGCCAGCCTGGATCCCGCGCCGAGCGAGGACCGCACCGAGCAGGCACGTGTCGCGGAGGAGGCCAAGACCCAACTGGGCATGTATCTGGCCGGGTTGATCGAGGAGCGGCGCAAGTCGCCGCGCGACGACATGCTTTCCGCGCTGGTCACCAATGTGGGACCGGGCGGACCCATGTCGACGATGGAGGTGCTCAGCACCGCGGCCCTGCTGCTGATCGCAGGCCATGAGACGACGGTCAACCTGATCACCAACGGGATGCTCACGCTGCTGCGCCACCCCGATGTCCTCCAGCGCTTGAGGGTCGAGCCGCGCATGGCCGTGCCGATCGTGGAGGAACTGCTGCGCTACGAACCGCCGGTGCAGTTGCTGCCGCAGCGCACGCCGATCACCGACATCGAGGTCCGCGGTGTCACCATCCCCAAGGGGGCGTCGCTGTGGCTGGTTCTGGCGTCGGGCAACCGTGACCCGGAACGCTTCGAGGACCCCGACCGCTTCGACCCGGACCGCAAGGACATCGAGCACCTGGGACTCGGCAGCGGTATCCACGGCTGCTTCGGCGCTCCGCTGGCGCGCCTCGAGGCCCAGGTCGCCCTGGCCGAGCTCGCCCGCAGACTCGACAACCCCCGCCTGGTGGAAGACCCTCCGCCGTATCGCCGCAACGCCGTTCTGCGCGGACCGCGCCATCTCAACATCGAGATCGACGGCCTGCGCCCGTAGGAGAGCCGGCCATGGGGATCGCGGCCCACAGCACATCGCAACAGGCGCTGCCGACGTGTCGACCCCATTGACTTGCTGAGTCTCGTTACGCAACCATGCCTCCACGTCGCGGACGAGGAGGCTGGACCATCGTGGAATGGACAGGCGCGCGCTACGCCGACAGGCCGACGGTCGAGGTACGGGCCTGGGTCGGCGCTCCACCCGGCCGGGTGTGGGAGTTGGTCTCGGATGTGACCCTGATGCCGGCCATGAGCGATGAGCTCCAGTCGGTCGAGTGGTTGGGCGGAGCCACTCGGCCCGCCCTCGGAGCCAGGTTCGTCGGCCGCAACAAGCACGATTCGTTCGGGGAGTGGGAAACCACCTCGCAGGTGATCGAGTACGACCGGGAACGCGTCTTCGCCTGGGCGGTGGGGGACACGGAGAATCCCAGCGCGGTCTGGCGTTTCCGGCTGGAGTCGAAGGACGGCGGGACCGAACTGTCGCAGTGGATGCAGATGGGCCCCGGCCGGTCCGGGCTGTCCTTCGCCATCGACGCCATGCCCGACAAGGAGCAGAAGATCGTGTTCGTGCGCTTGCGGGAGTTCGAGCGCAACATGACCGGCGTCCTCGAGCACATCAGGAAGCTGGCGGAGGCGTGATGCGGACCGCGACCACGATCGAGGCGGCCGGCGGTGCGGCCTGGTCCGATCAGACGGATTTCGTCGTCGAGGCCGAGAAGCTCGGCCTCGACATCTGCTGGGTGGCCGAGGCGTGGGGCTCCGACGCCCCCTCCGCGCTGGGCTTCTACGCGGCACGCACCGACCGGATGCTGCTCGGCTCCGCCGTGATGCAGGTCGGCACGCGGACCCCGGTCGCCCTCGCGCAGACGGCCATCACCCTGTCCAACCTCTCCGGCGGACGGTTCCTGCTGGGCCTCGGCCCGTCCGGTCCTCAGGTGATGGAAGGCCTGCACGGAGTACCGTTCGCCCGCCCCCTGGCCCGTGTCCGCGAGACCGTGGAGATCGTGCGGCAGGTGATGGACGGCGGCAAGATCTCCTACGCCGGCGGCGAGTTCCAGATCCCGCTGCCCGGTGGAGAGGCCGTCCCCATGCGGATCTCCCAGCGGGCCCAGCACCGGATTCCGATCTATCTGGCCGCGCTGTCGCCCGCCATGCTCAAGCTGACCGGGCGCATCGCCGACGGATGGCTCGGCACCAGTTTCGTTCCCGAAGGCGCGGGCGAGGCCTACTTCGCCCCGCTGGACGAAGGACTGGCCCGCAGTGGGCGAAGCCGCGCGGAGCTCGACGTCTGCCAGGGCGCCGAGGTGGCGTTCGCTCCCGACGAGGAGGCGCTCGGTGCCATGGTCGCCGACCGCAAGAAGGAACTCGCCTTCAGCCTCGGCGGGATGGGCTCGGCGTCGACCAACTTCTACAACCATGCCTACAGCCGCCAGGGCTGGGCGGACGTGGCCGCGGAGGTCCGAGACCGCTGGCAGGCAGGTGACCGTGACGGCGCGGCCGGCCTCGTCACCGACGAGATGGTGCTGGCAACCACGCTGATCGGCACGGAGGACATGGTGCGACAACGGCTGCGTGTATGGCGCGACTCGGGCGTGGACACCGTCCGTCTCTACCCGGCGGGTGAGACCCTTGATGCCCGGCTGGCCACGCTGGGCAGAGCGATCGAGCTGGTTCACGAGGTCGGTGGCGAGTCATGAGCGCGCGCAAGTCCTTCGCCAACTGGCCCTGTTCGATCGCCCGCACCGTGGACCTGCTCGGTGACGCCTGGACGTCCCTGCTGCTGCGCGAAGCGTTCTACGGAAGCCGTCGCTTCGACGAGTTCCAGCAGGAGCTGGGCATCGCCCGCAACACCCTGGCCGACCGGCTGCGCCGGCTGGTGGACGAGGGGCTGATGGACAGGCGGCTCTACGAGAGCGAGCCTCCTCGTCACGAGTATGTGTTGACCGAGAAGGGGCGCGATTTCTTTCCGGTCCTCGCCGCGATGGCGCGGTGGGGCGACCAGTGGCTCGCGGGCGAGGAGGGCGCTCCCGTCACCCTCCACCACGACGCGTGCGGCAACGACGCCCACCCCGAGGTGGTGTGCTCCGCGTGCGGCGACCCGATGCGGTCCGAGAACACGTCCGCGCGGATGGGCCCGGGATATCCGGAGAAGCTCAGGGAACGGCCCGACGTCCGGCGGCGCTTCGCGCGCTCGTAGGCGAGTGCGCCCGGAACGATGGCGCCCTGACCCGGCAAACGATGCGCCTTCTCCCGAGCTCCTGGAAGGAGCATCCCGGCCGGTGACTGCGCCCACCTCGAGCCGCAACTCACTGGCTACGTCCCCCTCTTGACAGCCGATCCGGCACGTCTCCGTGCGCGGCTCCCCGACGGTGACGTGCGGTCGCGGATGCGGACCGTGCTGGCGGAAGCACAGCGGCGTCTGTCTGTGCGCCAACCCCAAGGCAGGGCAGCGTCCGTCCACCAGCGCAAGCACAGGCGAGAGGAGGCCCGGCTGGTGTTCGGGCACGGATGCCGGGCCGCGCATTGATCCAAGCATTGATCCAAAAGTTGTCTGAACCACTCGGTTCGATGTCTCCCTGCCGTCTTCCACGGTTCACCGCAAACTGCTGGGATGCGCATGGCTGGTTCAACAGGGAGGCGTGAGTGAATCTTGTCGTGAACGGTGACGCGGAGAGCGGGCCCGGCGGGTCTGCGGAGCCCGTTCAGGGGGTGACGGGGTGGATCGTGCGTGAAGGGGCGCCCGCTCTCATCGCGTACGACCTCGGGGGCGGGTACCCGATGCCGTCCGACCCTGGGCCGGCCGGCCGGGGCAGCCGCTTCTTCTCCGGCGGGAACAGCCCGCGTACCGCTCTCGTCCAAGACATCGCCCTGCCCCCCCGGGGCGCCACGGGGCGGGCGGCCGTCGACACCGGCCGGGTCCGCTACACCCTCGCCGGATGGCTCGGCGGATACGCGGCGCAGGAGGACGGCGCACGGCTGTCCGTGGAGTTCCGGGACGCCAAGGGCACCCCCGTCGCCCTGTCCGTCCTCGGCCCCGTGACCGCCACCGAGCGCGGGTCCCGTACCGCACTCCTGAAGCGCACCGCGTCCGCGACGGTGCCGCCCGGGGCACGCACCGCGCGTGTGCTGCTCGTCTTCACCCGCAGCGGCGGCGGCACGTCCAACGACGGCTACGCCGATGCCGTATCGCTCACCTTGACCGCCACGGCGCAGGCTCACGAGGGACAGAAATGACCACGCTCAACCGACGGGATCTGCTCAAGGCCGCCGGCGCCGCCGGCGCCTTCAATCTCGCCTGGCCGCTGAGTGCCGGCCTCTCGCCGGCCCAGGCCCGGGAGGCCGCCGAGGTGCTCGGCGCCGACTACGATCCTGCGCCCTTCACCCTCGGCGTCGCGTCCGGCGACCCGCAGCCCAGCAGCATCGTGCTGTGGACCCGGCTCGCGCCGGAACCCCTTGCCGCCGAGCAGCGCTTGCCCGAGATCGTCGAGGTCGACTGGGTCGTGGCCACCGACCCGCAGCTCCGGCGTGTCATCGCCCGCGGCACGGCCCCCGCCTCCGCGACACTCGGCCACAGCGTCCACGTTCCGGTCGCCGGGCTCCGGCCGGGCACCCGTTACTGGTACGCCTTCAAGGCCCTCGGCAAGAAGAGCCGGGTGGGCAGGACCAAGACCGCGCCCGTCGGCCCCATCTCCTCCGTGCGCTTCGCGGCCGCCAACTGTCAGGCGTTCCACGACGGCTTCTACGCCGCCCATCGCGGAATCGCCCGCGAGAACGTCGACTTCGTCGTCCACCTGGGCGACTACATATACGAGCACGGCCAGGAAGGCGGCGTCCCGGCCGAACACGTCCGCGACCACGAAGGCCCGGAGATCTTCACCATCGCCGACTACCGCCGCCGCCACGCCCTCTACAAGGGGGACCGCTCCCTGCGCGAGGCCCATGCCGCCCATCCTTGGTTCCTCACCTGGGACGACCACGAGGTCGCCAACGACTACTCCAGCGCCGGCGGCGACGCCCCGTTCATGCAGCGCCGTGCGGCCGCGTACCAGGCCTGGTACGAGAACATGCCGCACCGTGACGCGGGCAATTCCGCCCTGCCCGACCCCGAGATCCACCGGGTCCGCCGCTGGGGCAACTTGCTGGAGCTGACGGTCCTCGATCTGCGCTCGTACCGCTCGGAAAGGAACCTCGCGGACGGCACGATCCTGGGCGCGGGCCAGAAGGCGTGGCTGAAGCGGGGGGTCGACCGCGCGCCCGACACCTGGCACGTCTGGGCCAACTCGATCATGCTGAGCCAGTTGCGCGGCCGCCCGGGCGGCTCGTACATGTTCACCGACCAATGGGACGGCTACCTCGCCGAGCGCAAGGAGGTCCTGAACCACATTCACAGCAGTGGCATGGAGGACTTCGTGGTCATCACCGGCGACTGGCACTCGGCATTCGTCGATGACGTCCGGCTCGACTTCGACGATACGTCCTCGCCGGTGATCGGTACGGAGTTCACCGCCCACTCCGTCACCTCGGGCGCGTACTCCCCGGACTGGAACGCGGCCAACGGCCCGCTCATGGGCGCGGCGAATCCCCATCTGAAGTACTTCGAGGGCAACCGCTACGGCTACGACGTCTACGAGGTCACCCCGAAGCGATTCAGCACCCATATGCGGGTCATCGCCGACCGCCGCGACCCGGCCTCGCCGGTCACGACGCTGACCACGTTCCATGTGGACCGTGGGAAGGCCGGTTCGTACGAAGACCCGGCCACGAAGAACTCGCCCGCTCAGTGGCGCAGGGACTCCTGACGCAGGCCGCAGACTGCACCGGCGCACGGTTGTGATGCGCACCGGGCCCACCCGGACCTTGCGGGCGGTCCCTCGCGAAACGGCCTCGACTTACCGCCCTGAAAGCAAGGCGCCTGACGGGTGAAAGACCAGCTCAGGCGCCTTGCTTTGCGCCCTAGAAGAACCCGAGCTTCTTCGGGGAGTACGACACCAGCAGGTTCTTCGTCTGCTGGTAATGCTCCAGCATCATCCGGTGGTTCTCCCGCCCGATGCCCGACTGCTTGTAGCCGCCGAACGCCGCGTGTGCCGGGTACGCGTGGTAGCAGTTCGTCCACACCCGGCCCGCCTGGATTGCGCGGCCGGCCCGGTACGCCGTGTTGATGTCGCGGGTCCAGACACCCGCGCCCAGGCCGTACAGCGTGTCGTTCGCGGTCTTGATCGCGTCGTCGAAGTCCGAGAAGGAGGTGACCGCGACGACCGGGCCGAAGATCTCCTCCTGGAAGACGCGCATACGGTTGTCGCCCTCGAAGATCGTCGGCTGGACGTAGTACCCGCCGGCCAGTTCCCCGTCGTGCTCGATGCGCTGACCGCCCGTCAGGATCTTCGCGCCCTCCTGCTGGCCTATGTCGAGGTACGAAAGGATCTTCTGGAGCTGGTCGTTGGAGGCCTGGGCGCCGATCATGGTGTCGGTGTCCAGGGGGTGGCCGGGCACGATCTTCTCGGTGCGGGCGATGGCCCCTTCGAGGAACTCGCTGTAGTGGCCGCGCTGGATGAGTGCGCGCGAGGGGCAGGTGCAGACCTCGCCCTGGTTGAGGGCGAACATGGTGAAGCCTTCGAGCGCCTTGTCACGCAGATCGTCGTCGGCCGCCCAGACGTCGTCGAAGAAGATGTTGGGCGACTTGCCACCGAGTTCCAGGGTGACCGGTTTGATGTTCTCGGAGGCGTACTGCATGATCAGCCGCCCCGTCGTGGTCTCGCCGGTGAACGCGATCTTCGCGACGCGCGGGCTGGACGCGAGTGGCTTGCCCGCCTCCACGCCGAAGCCGTTGACGATGTTGACGACACCGTCCGGCAGCAGGTCGGCAACCAGGCTCAGCCAGAAGTGGATGGAGGCCGGGGTCTGTTCGGCGGGCTTGAGGACCACGGCGTTGCCGGCGGCCAGGGCGGGGGCGAGCTTCCATGTCGCCATCAGGATCGGGAAGTTCCAGGGGATGATCTGGCCGACGACGCCCAGCGGTTCGTGGAAGTGATACGCGATGGTGTCGTCGTCGAGTTCGCTCAGCGACCCCTCCTGGGCGCGCAGGGCTCCGGCGAAGTAGCGGAAGTGGTCGATGGCGAGAGGGATGTCGGCGGCCAGTGTCTCGCGGACCGGCTTCCCGTTCTCCCAGCTCTCGGCGACCGCCAGCTCCTCCAGATGCGCCTCCATACGGTCGGCGATCTTCAGCAGGATGCCCGCACGGTCGCCCGCCGAGGTGCGGCCCCACGCGGGCGCCGCGGCGTGCGCCGCGTCCAGTGCGGCTTCGACGTCGTCGGCGGTGCCGCGGGCGATCTCGGTGAACGGGCGGCCGTCGACGGGGCTCGGGTTCTCGAAGTACTCGCCGCGGGCCGGCGGTACGTACCGGCCGCCGATCCAGTGGTCGTAGCGAGGGCGGTACGAGACGATCGCGCCGTCACTGCCCGGGCTTGCGTATCGGGTCATCTCCAGGGCCTCCCGGTGAGGGTGCCGCCCGCCGTTGGGCGGCGCCTGACGGGAGGCTAGGGACCGGGAGGTTGCGAGGACGTTGCACGGGAAGTGCGGCGGAACCTCAGCCCGACTTGATCATGTCGGCGCACTTCTCGCCGATCATCATGGTCGTGATGCACGGGTTGACCGCCGGCAGGAACGGCATGATCGAGGCGTCCGCCACCCGCAGGCCCGGCACGCCCTTCACCCGCAGCTGCGGGTCCAGCGGGGAGTCGGCGTCGTCGGCCGGGCCCATCCGCACCGTCCCGGCGGGGTGGTAGACGGTGTTGTGCGTCTCGCGGATGTAGGAGGACAGCTCGTCGTCGCTCTGCAGTGCCGGTCCGGGCGCCAGTTCCGCGCCCGCCCAGTCGGCCATCGGCGACTGGGAGACGATCTCGCGCGCGAGACGCAGGCCGTGGGTCATCACCCGGATGTCGTGCTCGTCGGTGAAGTAGCGGGGGTCGACCTTCGGCTTGTCCCGGAAGTCGCGCGTCCGCAGCCTGACCGTGCCCATCGACCGGGCGCGAGTCACGTTCGGCGTCAGACAGAACGCGTTGTCGGTGGTGGGGTAGCCGCGCCGGTAGGTGTTCATGTCGAACGGCACCGAGCCGTAGTGGAACATCAGGTCCGGCCGGTCCAGGCCGGGCCTCGTGTTGGTGAAGATCCCGATCTCCCACCACTGGGTGGACCGGTCCACCATGGGCCGCTTGGCCTCCCACATGATCACGCCCTCCGGGTGATCCTGGAGGTGGGAGCCGACACCGGGGGAGTCGACGCGGACGTCGATCCCCACGTCCCGCAGATGACCGGAGGGGCCGATGCCGGACAGCATCAGCAGTTTGGGCGAGTCGATGGCGCCGCAGGAGAGGACGACTTCACGCCGGGCGGTGACCGATCCGGTGTGGATGGTGTCGGGCTCCAGGTACTCCACCCCGGTGCACCGGCCGTCGTCGCCGAACAGCAGCCGCCGGGCCTGGAGTCCCGTGCGTACATCGAGGTTCGGCCGCTTGCCGAGGATCGGGTGCAGATACGACACCGACGCGGACGAACGGACGCCGTCCTCACGGCGGTTGATCTGGAACCAGTGGGCGCCTCGCACCACGGTGCTGCCGGTGTTGAACGGCGTCGTCGGGATGTCCGCGGCGGCACACGCCTCCAGCAGCGCCGCCCCGCACGGGTCCACCGGCGGGACGGTGCGGATGACGACCGGACCCGTGCGCCCGTGGTGGTCACCGGGCGCGTCGTTGTTCTCCAGGCGCTGGTAGAGCGGGAAGCAGTCCTTCGCGCTCCAGCCCGTGCAGCCCATCGCCCCCCACTCGTCGAGGTCCTCGGCGGGTGCCCAGAACGCGATGCAGGAGTTGTGCGAGGAGCAGCCGCCGAGCACCTTCGCCCGGGCGTGCCGCATGAAGCTGTTGCCGTTCTCCTGCGGCTCGATCGGATAGTCCCAGTCGTAGCCGGACTCCAGCAGAGCCATCCACTTGTCGAGCCGCAGGATGTTGTCGTCGCCGACATCGGAGGGGCCCGCCTCCAGCACACAGACGCTCACGTCCGGATCCTCGGACAGGCGCGCGGCGATGACGGCGCCGGCGGTGCCGCCGCCGACCACCACGTAGTCGAACTCCTGGTCGGGGCTCTGTGTGGACATGGCGTCTCCAGAACTGGTTCGTGGGGAGAGTCAGGCGGAGGGCGCCGGCGGTTCACCGGTGCCGGTCGATGCGACGTATCGGTGTGATTCGAGGACACCGGTCCGGTGCCGCTGCACGAACCAGTAGTAGGCGAAGCCGCCGAGCCCGACGATGCCGACGAACACGAACGCACCCCAGCGCAGGTACCAGTGCTGCGGCCCGGTGGCGTTGTAGACCTCGGCGCGCGGCCAGGCGAGGTTGATGGACATGGCCAGGCCCCACAGCACCGCGAGCAGGTTGATGGGGAGACCGAACTTGCCGAGCGAGAACTTGCCCTCGGCAGGCGTCCACTTGCCGCGCAGCCGCTTGATCAGCATCGGCGTGGTGACCAGGAGATAGGCCACGTAGATCATGATGATCGCGATGCTGGTGATCACCGAGAAGATCTGCGGCTGGTTGACGTTGATCACCAGGATCAGCACGCCCACCACACCGATGACCACGGCAGGCACGACGGGCGTCTTGAAGCGGGGACTGACCTTGGCGAGATGCGTGCCGGCGGGGAGGTTGTTGTCGCGGGCCATGGCGAACATCAACCGGATACCGGCGGCCTGGACCGCCAGCACACAGACCGTGATGGCGATGACGACACACCACAGGACGATCTCGCCGATGGTCGAACCGAGAGTCTCCAGGACCACGTACTGCAGGCCGATCGTGGACAGTTCCTCGGCGTTGATGTTGGGGACGGCCATCAGGGCGAACAGCAGGATCAGGCCGCCGATGAGGAACGAGGCGACCAGTGCGCGCAGGATGGCCCGCGGAGCGTTGCGGCTCGGGTCGTGCGACTCCTCACCCAGCGACGAGGCGGTGTCGAAGCCGTACATCACGTAGGCCGAGGCCAGCGAGGCCGTCAGGAAGGCGCCGAAGTAGCCCAGCGTCTGGCCCTCACCGAGTCCGTAGGTGTCCGTCAGCACGGTGCTGGGACCACGCGTGATGTGGGCGGCCAGGAGGATGATCAGAGCCACGGCCGCGACCAGCTCGATGAAGACGCCGGCCGAGTTGATCCGCGCCATCAGCTTCACGCCGAAGGCGTTGACCAGGGTCGAGAACAGAATGAGGACGGTGCCGAGGAGGACGGCGTTGGCCGCCGCGTCGTTCTTGCCACTGCCGTCGCCCACGAACTGGAACCAGCTGTCGATCTGCGGCAGCGTGATCTGGTACGCCAGGGCCACGGCGGAGAGCGTCACCATGGTGGCCGTCATCATCATCCAGCCGCCGAGCCAGCCGACGTGCGGGCCGCCCATGGTCTTGGCCCAGTTGTAGATGGACCCCGCCACCGGGTAGCGGGCGGCCAGCTCGCAGAAGCACAGGGCCACCATCAGCTGCCCGACGAACACCATCGGCCACGACCACCAGTAGGCGGGCCCGCCGAAGGAGACACCGAAGTAGAAGAGCTGGAAGGTGCCGGTGAGGATCGAGATGTAGCTGATGCCGGCCGCGAAGGTGTGGAAGTTGCCGAGGGTGCGCTTCAGTTCGGGCTTGTAGCCGAGTGCGCCGAGTGCGTCGTCGTCTTCCTGCCCTTGGGCACTGGCCCTGCTGCTCTTGCTGTCGTCATGGACACTCATGAGAACCACCGCTGGGGACGTGGGCTGAGGTTGCGCCAGATGTGCTTGGCCTCCTGGTACTCCGCAAGACCCGCGGGGCCCAGTTCGCGGCCGAAGCCGGACTGCTTCATCCCGCCCCATTCCGCCTGGGGGACGTACGGATGGAAGTCATTGATCCACACGGTTCCGGCGCGCACCCGGGAAGCCACCCGGTGGGCGCGGCCGACATCCTGCGACCAGACCGCGCCGGTCAGGCCGTAGACGGTGTCGTTGGCAAGGGCGACCGCCTCCTCCTCGTCGTGGAACCGTTCAACGGTCAGCACCGGACCGAACGATTCGT
The DNA here is from genome assembly GCF_036169555.1 of Streptomyces sp. NBC_00306. GTDB lineage: Bacteria > Actinomycetota > Actinomycetes > Streptomycetales > Streptomycetaceae > Streptomyces > Streptomyces achmelvichensis. The sequence goes on from NZ_CP108032.1 coordinate 7,296,347, forward strand.
CACGGACGACGGACATGCCCGGAGCGCACTCGTCCAGCACGGTCGGCAGATAGTAGAACCCGTCCTGCAGCGCCGGGTCGTCGGGACGCTTGCCGCCACAGCGCAGCACAGCACCCTCGGCGAGACCTGCCGCCACATAAGCCTCGACCTTGTCACGGTGCTGAGCGGAGATCAACGGTCCGGTACGGGCGTTCTGATCGAACGGGCCACCGAGCCTGATCTCCTTGGCCTGGGCCACCACCGCGTCCACGAACCGGTCGTGCAGATCGTCCTGGACCAGGAGCCGGGCCCCGGCCGAACAGACCTGGCCGGAGTGCAGGAAGATCGCCATGACCGCGTAGTCGACGGCCGCGTCGAAGTCGGCGTCCTCGAAGACGATGTTGGGGTTCTTGCCGCCCAGCTCGAGCGCGACCTTCTTCACCGTGGGTGCGGCGGCCGCCATGATGCGCCGCCCGGTGACCAGACCGCCCGTGAACGAGACCATGTCGACCCGCGGGTCCTCGCTGAGCGGGGCACCCGCCGTGGGACCGGCGCCCAGGATCAGGTTCGCCGCGCCGGCGGGGACTCCCGCCTCGGTCAGCAGCCGCATCAGCATGATGCAGGTGTGCGGCGTGAGCTCGCTGGGCTTGAGGACGAAGGTGTTGCCCGCACCGAGCGCGGGAGCGACCTTCCAGGCGGTCTGCAGCAGCGGATAGTTCCACGGCGTGATCAGCGTGCACACCCCGACGGGTTCGTGCACGACCCGGCTGTCCACTTCCGGGTTGCCCGTGTCGACGATCCGGTCCTCGCCGCCGGCGGCCGTCAGGTTGCCGAAGTACCGGAAGCAGTTCGCGATGTCGTCCATGTCGTACTCGCTCTCCACGAGCCGCTTCCCGGTGTCCAGGGACTCGGCTCGGGCGAACGCGTCCTTGTCGCGTTCCAGCAGGTCGGCGACGCGCAGCAGCACCCTGCCGCGGTCGGCGGCCGCGGTGTGGGGCCACGGCCCGCGGTCGAAGGCGTCGCGGGCGGCGGCGATCGCCGCCGCCGCGTCCTTCGGGCCGGCCTCGTCGACGGTGGCGACGAGGGTGCCGTCCGCGGGGCAGCGGATCTCACGCACCTGCCCGTCGAGGGCGGCAGTCCACTTGCCGCCGATGAACAGCTCCGGCATGGCGTGCTCCTCCGGGTCGGACGGTCGGGCGACCCCGCCGCGGCAGGGTCGGACCTTGGTGCTCCATTCAACTGACAGTAAGGAGGTAGCGCGGGATTCGCAGTACGGAGCGGTCATTCGGTGGCGGAACCCCGCCCGACGGGGTACGCGAAGGCTCCCGGCGGACTCTCGTCAGGACCGCTGCCAGGCGTCCAGTTCCTGTACGCGGGCGAGAGCGGACGGACGCTGGGCCGACGGGAGTGCGGTGGCCAGGGCCCGCCACACCGCCAGATCGTCCTCGCCCCAGGGGCTGTACGCCCAGTCGGCGAGCAGGCCCGGATCGCCGCGGGCGATCAGCGCGGCCCTCAGCTGACCCTCCAGACGGCGGCGCAGCCGCGCCACCGCGGGTGCCTGGGACGCGGGCAGCAACGGACCGGCGTACGCGGTGAGCGCCCCCGTCACCGAACCCGAGGCGAGCCGCCGGGCCACCGCGTCGAAGTCCGCGTCGACGCGTGCGCCCAGCCGGTAGGGCCGGGAGAGCAGCAGATCGGGACCGAGCAGACCGCGCAGCCGGGACAGTTCCGCCCGGAGAGTGACAGGGGTGACGGACTCGTCCTCGTACAGCTCGATCATCAGTTCGTCGCCGCCGACACCCTCCGGGCGGTGGGCCAGTAGCACCAGGATCTCGCTGTGGCGGCGGCTGAGCCGCACCTTGCGGCCGCCCGTCACCAAAAGCGCCTCGTCGCGGCCCAGCGCCGTCAATTGCACGCTCTCCGCGGACGGCGGTGGGGCGAGAAGTGCCAGCTGGGACTCGGCGGCCCGTGCCACGGCCCCGACGAACGCGAGGCTGTGAGGGTGCGCCAGCCGGTCGCCGCCGGTGATGTCCACCGCGCCGAGCAGCCGCCCGGTGGCGGGATCGTGGATCGGGGCAGCGGCGCAGGTCCAGGCCTGGACCGGACGGCGGAAGTGCTCGGCCGCGAAGACCTGGACCGGCCGGTCGAGGGTGATCGCCGTGCCCGGGGCGTTCGTCCCGGCGACGGCCTCGGCCCAGCGGGCGCCCGGCACGAAATTCATCAGATCGGCCCTGCGCCGGGTGGTGGGCGGACCCTCGACCCAGAGCAGCCGTCCGTGCGCGTCGCAGACCGCCACGAGGTGTTCGCCGTCCATGGCGTACGCGCCCATCAGCTCCCTCATCAGGGGCATGACCCGGGCCAGCGGATGATCCTCGCGGCAGGCGGTGAGGGCGTCGTCGTCCAGTTCGACGCCGGCCGTGCCGTCGGGGCTGACATGGGCGCGGGCCGAACGCTTCCAGGAGTCGGCCACCACGGATCGCACGGGCCGCTCGACACGGCCCGCGGTCAGATAGGCGTCGTAGGCCCTGCGCAGCACGGCGATCCGCTCCGACGGATCCGCGCCCGGTTCGAGAGCCACCCATGCGTCGCTCAACTCGGCCTCCCCGGCCCATCGTGACCCAGGCGGAGGGGCGCGACAAGCGTCCCGGCGTCAGGTGAAGTTCACGAGGCGGATGTAGCGGCCCCAGTCCCAGAGCGGCCCGGGGTCGGAGTGGGTGGCGCCGGGGACCTCGTTGTGGCCGATGATGTGCATGCGGTCCTTGGGGATGCCGTAGCGGTCGCAGATCGAGGCGGTGAGCGCCGCGGACCGCTCGTAGAGCACGTCGGTGAAATACTCCGGCCTGTCCACCCAGCCTTCGTGCTCGATGCCGATGCTGCGGGTGTTGTAGTCCCAATTGCCCGCGTGCCAGCCGACGTTCCGCTCCCGCACGCACTGCGCCACATGTCCGTCCGCGGAGCGCACGACGTAGTGGGCGGAGACCTGCCGGGCCGCGTCCTGGAAGATGTCGATCGTGTCGCCGAAGGTCTCCTGAGTGACGTGGACGACGACGAAGTTCACCGGGTACGACGAAGGGCGGCTCGACGGAGTGAAGTTGGACGCCGTCGCGGGCAGCCACTCGGCGGTGGGGAAGTCGGTGTCCAAGGCTGCGGCCCGAGCGGGGGCCGCGGGCAGCAGGACGCCGGTGGCGGCCATGGCCGCGCCGCCCTTGAGCAGTCGTCTACGGTCCATGGGGCCTCTCCCGGTGGGGGTGTCAGAAGCGGGGCAGTGCGGAGGCGACCTCCCGCAGATGACGGTGGAGGCCGCCATGAGGATCTCCTGCCGGCAGCCATTCCTTGCGGATCTTGGCGACGCAGGTGTAGTTGGTGTCGCAGACATTGGCGAGCGGGGCCTCACCCGCCTGGCCCACCAGCTGGTACGCATCCAGCCGGGACAGTCCGTAGTCCCGGGCCAGCCACTGGACCAGGTCCAACTGGGAGATCCGGAACGCGTCTTCGAGCGGGCGTGCGGAGCCCGTCGACATGATGTGCGAGTCGGACTCGATACGCGGCCAGGGTGTCGACACGCCCTTGAGCAGTTCGACCACCACCACGGTGTTCATGGCGCACTCCACCGCCACACCGCAGGTCTCGCCCTCACCCTGCCGGGCGTGCCCGTCACCCAGGCTCAGCAGCGCGCCGGGCACGTTGACGCCCAGGTAGCAGGTGACGCCGGCGCGCATCTCGGGCGTGTCCATGTTGCCGCCGTGTGCGTCCGGGACCAACGCGGACCGCACCTCCAGATTGGCGGGCGCCACGCCGACGGTGCCGTGCATGGGGTCCATCGGCAGCTCGATCTGGATGTCACTGTCCCGGGCGCTGAACAGACAGGTGCGGCGCTCCCGGTCGAGCTCCCACATCCACACCACCTCGGGCAGCGGGTCCTGAAGGGTGGCCGTGGCATGGGTGGAGGTGAGCGCCCCGAACAGCGGCACGGTCGTCGACGCCGCCCAGTCGCGGGCCGGCTCCACGGAGACGAAGTGCACGGCCACCGTGTCACCGGGCTCGGCACCCTCGATGTGGAACGGCCCGGTCTGCGGATTGAGGAACGGGAACGCGCAGACCTCGGACACCAGGTCCTTCGCCGAGCGGACACGGCCCGCGAAGCAGTCCTCCGTGAACAGGTCGAGTACAGTGCCCGGCGCGATCCGCGCCACGGGCGGCGCGCCGCCGAACGTCCAGGCGTACTCGCCCGGCTCCGGGCGCACGGTCACGATCCGCGGGTCGCTCATGGTCCACCGCTCCCCTCCGCCGGCCCCGGGCGGACCGGTCGCGGGATCACGGTACGGTCGGCCGCGCGAGGGGCGGAAGATGCCGGGACGGCTCAAAGTCCGCACAACCAACGGGAGTTGACCACCGGGAGCCACGCCGCACTCAGGGCACGGGCGGCTCCCGGCGGGCGGGCTCAGCCGTGCAGCGGGCGAGGCAGACGCACGTATGTCACGGTCGTCTCGATGCCGCTGTCCACCAGCCGGCCCGGGGCGTCGAAGGCCTCGGGCCCGTCCGTCATGCCGAAGTCGTTGTCGTTGATGAGCGCGAGGGTGTTCCGGCCCACCACGGCGATGCCCTCAACCTTCCCGGGCACGCCCGCCACCTTGCCGAAGTCCGCGACCAGGCTCTTGCGCAGCACCGGGACCCCCGCTGCCGCCGGGTCCTCGATCTGCTCGTACGAGGGGGAGGTCGTGGCGCTGTCCCAGCGGCTGCCGAGAATGCCCGCGCCACGCGGCAGCGTGACACGGTGCGCCCGGGACGAGGCGTCCGTGCGCTCCTGGACGAGCAGAGTGTCGCGGCCGAGGGCGACCAGCGAGGAGATCTTCAGCTCGGACGGATCGTCCTCACCCGGGTCGACGACGTCCACCGCGTCGAAACGGTAGGCGTACTCGCCGGTCACGGCACGCTTCGTGGGCGAGAAGCGCAGCAGCCGGGCGTTGCGCGACGCCTCACCCGCGTCCTCGTCCGGCACGGACAGCGGGCTCTGCACCGCGAGGACGAGATCACCGCCGGGCAGCTGGGCCAGCCCCTCGAAACCACGGTTGATCTTGCGCTTGAGCAGGATGGACGGCAGCGCCTCGACGACCGGGTAGCCGGCGCCCCGCAGTCCCAGGCCCTTGGGCACATAGCGCGCCAGCACCCGGCCGCGCGAGGAGACATGGACGAGCGAAGGCCCGTACTCGTCGGCGAGCCAGAAGGTGCCGTCGGACGCCCGGACGATGCCCTCGGTGTCCAGACCGTTCGGGTCGTACGAGAGCGGCGTCGACGCGTTGTACGTGTACGGGGCCTCGTCGCGGGACGCCTGGTTCGGCAGACCGGTGACGGCCTTGCCCCGCGACGTGGTGATCGCAAGCGCGGTCAGCACCTTCACCCGGTTGCCGGACACCCGCACCTTCACGATGGCCGGATCGAACCCGGGGACCGGGAACGTCCGGCGCTTCGTGCCGTCGATCTTGATCTGGCCGTTGGGTCCGCGGTCGGTCACCGTCCAGAACTCGCCCTTCCGGCCCGCGGGAAAGATGTCGCTGCCGATCCCGCCCAGGTCGACCCCGCGATCGTCGGCCACCGACCCCGTGAGCAGGGAGTTGCTGAACGAGGCCAGCGGGATGTCCCCGAGCACGGCGGTGCCCGTCACGCGCGGAACCGTTCCATGTCCGCCCGTGTGGCCGGGCGCGCCCGTGGCGGTGCCGGCCACGGCGATCGCCGCGACGAGGGCGATCGGCAGCCCCGCGGCAAGGGAACGGCGTACGGAACGCGGCAACATGCGCGCAGACGGGGACATCGGGCCTCCTGGCCTACAGATCGACTGACAGCGGACAGGCTGTGCGTTCACGCCGAACGGCATGGGACATCCGGGTGAACGCGGCCTGACGTACCGCCATCGCCCGTGCGTGCCGAGTCTGTTCAGCTCCTACCGTGGGGCGTGAGCGGCCCGGCCACGAGTGGTCCGCCGCTTCGCCCCACCCTCGCCGCGCGAGGCCGGGCCCGGACCAGCTCTGCTCGGACGGTCAGGGCTGTTCCAGAACGCCCGCGAGGGCCGCCGCCGGATCATGGCCCGCGGGCCCGGCGGGGGCCCAGCGGCCCCTCTCCTTGCGGTACGGCCACCAGCGGCCGTCGCGGCCCAGACGCAACTGCGCGCCGGAGCCCTGCACTGCCCACCGTCCCGGCCCCGACACGCGCAACCGGGGCCGGTCCGGCTCCTCCCAGGCTTCCTCCAGCAACGTCGTCGCCCGGGCGAGGTCCGCCGGCTCCGGCGTCCACTCCTCGTCGAACACGGACAGCGCGGCCGCGCCTCCCGAGCGCCACGCGCGAACCGCCAGATCCAGCTCGGCGCGCTGCCGCCCGGTGGCCGAGACGAGACGGGACGCGATCACACCTGTGGGCGGCGACGACGCAAGACGCACCAAATCCTGATCGGCAGTCAGTTCTCCCTCGACCGCCTGAGCTTGGTGACCCGGCGCGAGTGCCTCGGCGAGCATCCGGTGCGCTCGCGTCGCCGTGTCCGCCGCGAGGAATTCCAGCGCGCCGGGGTCGATGCCGGGCGGTGGCTCCGTCTCGGTGTCCAGGGACGGCGGTTGACCCGGCTCGTCCGGCAGCGGTGGGGGAGCGGGCAGCGGCGGGAGTATGCCCCCGGCCGCGAACGCCTCGTCGGCCCGCACTCCTCCCAGCGCCGGCTCGGGCTCCCTCTCGGGTGTGTCGCCCGAAGCCCGCGCCATGCTCCGGGCCTGGAGCTCGTCCAATAGCCGACGCTCACCGCGCCCCCGCATGAGCAGCAGGACGAACGGGTCCTGGTCGAGGAGCCTCGCCACCTGGTAGCAGAGGGCCGCGGTGTGCGGGCACAAATCCCAGGCGCCGCAGGTGCACTCGGGCTCCAGATCACCGATTCCCGGCAGGAGTTCGAGGCCCGCCGCGGCGGCGTCCTCCACCAGGACGGGCGGCATTTCCCGGTCGAGCAGCGCCGCGATGTGCCCGGCACGGTCGACCGCCATGTCCAGGAACCGGTCCCACGCGGCCTCGTCGAACTCCTGGAGCAGTACGTCGCCGCGCTGCCCGGTCCCGTCCCGGTCGCGTACGACGGCGGTGATCCGTCCGGGGCGTACCGACACGGCACCGACCGCACCCCCGCGGGCGTGCAGCCGGCCCTTCTTGAGCTGCTGGGCGTCGAGCGCCGTGTCCTCCAGCGCCTTGAGCCAGGTCAGGCCCCACCAGGTGCGGGCGAAGCCGCGGCCGCGCTCGGGCGGCAGTGCCGCGAACGTCCTCTCGTTGTCGTCCCCCACGCTCATCGCGCGCCCCCTCGCAGCTCCACCAGATCCGCCAGCTCGGCGTCGGTCAGTTCGGTCAGTGCGGCCTCGCCGGAGCCGAGCACCGCGTCGGCCAGCTCCTGCTTGCGCGCCAGCATCTCGGCGATGCGGTCCTCGATGGTCCCCTCCGTGATCATCCGGTGCACCTGCACCGGCTGTGTCTGTCCGATGCGGTAGGCGCGGTCGGTCGCCTGGGCCTCGACAGCCGGGTTCCACCAGCGGTCGTAGTGCACGACATGACCGGCGCGGGTGAGGTTGAGTCCCGTGCCGGCGGCCTTCAACGACAGCAGGAAGACAGGGACTTCACCGTCCTGGAAGCGGTTCACCATGGCTTCGCGCTCGGCGACGGGCGTACCGCCGTGCAGGAACTGCGTCCGCACCCCGCGCGCGGCGAGATGCCGCTCCAGCAGCCGCGCCATCTGGACGTACTGCGTGAAGACCAGCACGCTCGCGTCCTCGGACGTGATCGTGTCGAGCAGTTCGTCGAGCAGCTCCAACTTGCCCGAACGGCCCGGGATCCGGGGCCGCTCCTCCTTGAGGTACTGGGCCGGGTGGTTGCAGATCTGCTTGAGAGCGGTGAACAGCTTCACCACCAGGCCACGCCGTTCCATGCCGTCGGCCGCGGAGATCGCGGCCAGGGTCTCGCGCACCACGGCCTCGTACAGCCCGGTCTGTTCGACGGTCAGTGAAACGGCCCGGTCGGTCTCGGTCTTCGGGGGCAGTTCGGGTGCGATACCCGGGTCCGACTTGCGCCGGCGCAGCAGGAACGGCCGTACGAGCGCGGCGAGCCGGCCGGCCGCGCCGGGATCGTTCCCGCCCTCCACCGCCTGGGCGTAGCGGCTGCGGAACGTGCCGAGCCGGCCCAGGAGTCCGGGTGTCGTCCAGTCGAGGATCGCCCACAACTCGGAGAGATTGTTCTCCACGGGCGTCCCGCTGAGTGCCACCCGGGCTTTGGCGCCGATGGTGCGCAACTGCCGGGCGGTGGCGGAGTACGGGTTCTTGACGTGCTGGGCCTCGTCGGCGACGACCATGCCCCACGCGGCTTGCCCGAGGCGGGCCGCGTCGAGCCGCATCGTGCCGTAGGTGGTGAGCACGAACTCGCCGTCGGCGAGGTTCTCCAGACTGCGGGACGCTCCGTGGAAACGGCGCACGGGCGTGCCGGGCGCGAACCTCTCGATCTCCCGCTGCCAGTTGCCCATCAACGACGTCGGACAGACGACGAGGGTGGGACCGGCGGCCGATTCGTCGGTCTGGCGGTGCAGATGGAGCGCGATGAGGGTGATGGTCTTGCCGAGGCCCATGTCGTCGGCGAGGCAGCCGCCGAGGCCGAGGGAGGTCATCCGGTTCAGCCAGTTCAGCCCGCGCAGCTGGTAGTCGCGCAGGGTCGCCGTCAGAGCGGCGGGTTGTTCGATCTCCTGCGTACCACCCTCGGGGTCGGCGAGCCGGTCGCGCAGCCGGGCCACCCAGCCGGATGCCTCGACGTCGACACGGCGGCCGTCGACCTCGGTCGAACCGGTGAGGACCGCACCGAGTGCGTCGACAGGCGAGAGCGTACGGTTCTGGCGTTCGCGGGCGCGCCGGGCCTCTTCGGGGTCGATGAGCACCCACTGGTCGCGCAGCCGCACCACGGGTCTGCCGGCCTCCGCGAGCTCGTCCAGCTCCTCGCGAGTGAGTTGCTTGTCGCCCAGCGCGAACCACCAGTTGAAGGCGAGAAGGGCGTCGCCGGACAGGAAAGAGGGCATCCCGGAGCCCGCCGCGCCGGGGGTGCGGGGCCCCTCGTCGGGCGGGCCGACGACGGCACGTGCGGTGAGCCGGTGTGCCATCTCCTTCGGCCAGTGCACCTGGACGCCGCTTGCCGCGAGTGCGCGTGCGGCCTCGCCGAGGAGTTCGGTGATCTCCTCGTCGGCGAGCTCGATGGCGTCGGGCACGGCGGCCTCGAGCAGCGGGGTGAGGGGACTCCAGGCGCGGGCGGCCCTGCGGAGCGCGAGCAGGGCGTCCATCCGGGCCCTGGGCCCGAACTCCGTGCTCGACCTGCCGCCCGCCCAGACGTCGGCCGCGTCCGTGACGACGGCCGGATCACTGACGCTGTGCATCTGGAGCACGGCGCGGAAGGCCGGGCCTTGTGCCGAATCCTGCTCGGTGAGGTCGATCCGCAGGGACAGGCGGACGCCCGCGTCGTGCCCCGCGGCGACGTCCGCGGCCCAGGTCCGCGCGGCGGGCAGCCGCTGCGGCTTGTGGGCGGCGAAGGCGGGACCGCCGACGGCCCGCGGAGCGGCGGGAGTACGCGGCAGACCGTCCGCCACGGCGTCGAGGAACGAGCGCAACAGCCGTTCGGGCTCGTGCAGAAGGAGAGGATCGGCCGCGGCGTCCAGTGGCACTGCGTGGGCGGAGGGAGGCATCGACGCGGCGAGCCGGCGGATGCGTTCCAGATCCTCGGGCGTCAGCGGTCCGACGCGCCAGGTGTCGTGATCGGTCGGGGTCAGACCCGGCAACAGCAGCCCACGAGCGACGAGTTGGAGCGCAAGCACGGTGGCCGCGCCCCAGAACGCGGCGGCGGGCGACGCGTCGCTGCCGGCGCGCGCCCTCGTCAGGACGGGCAACGCCATGCGTACGGGCAGCAGGACGGCGGGGACGGTGTGCAGGCGGGTGTCGTCCGCCACCAGGGTGATCGACTCGGCGGTTCCGGGGATGTCGGGCAGGTCGGCGCCGTCCGGGTCCCAGAAGGCAACGTGCCCCGCGCGGGCCGGATCGGCGGGCACGAACACCGCGGAGCAGCGTGCGAGTGCGGTCACCGAGCCGGGGGCCAGGGTGGACGGGGAACCGGATGAGAGGGTCGGGGAGAACGTTGCCGCGGAGGGTCGGTGCACAGCGAAGACGCATTCCTCAAATTTGACTACTGCGGGCCGGGAGTCGCCGAGGGTACCCCACGGCGCCGCGCGACGTCGCTCCTCCCGCTGTGACGCCCCTCACGTGCACCCCTAAGGGTGTAGCTGGCAGCACCGTCGGCGGCGGGCTGCCCCCACAGCGGTCCGGGTGGTGGCGCCATGGTCCGCGCGGGCCCCGCGTACATACGTTTTCTCAGGTCAGCGCAGTCGCAGCCCGTCCCACGGCCCACAGACCGGAGACCTTCATGCCTCAGGCCACCGCCACCCTCACGGATCCGTCGTCCGTGCCGGCTCCTCCGGAGACCGGTGCGAAGCGGAGCGCGGGGAGCGACAACGCGGGGAGCGCGTTCGCGCCTCTCCTGCGGACCGTCAGAGAACAAGGGCTCCTCGATCGCCGCCCCGGCTGGTACGCCCGCGGGATCGCGGTCAACCTGCTCGCTCTCGCCGCCGTGATCACCGGCATCGCCCTCGCCGGCGGCTCCTGGTGGGTCCTCCTTCTCGCCGTACCGCTGGCCGTGTTCTCCACCCGCACCGCCTTCTTCGGCCACGACGCCGGGCACGCACAGATCACCGCCGACCGCGGCAGGAGCCGGCTCATCCAGCTCGTCCACGCCAACCTGCTGCTCGGCATGAGCCAGGAATGGTGGAACGACAAGCACAACCGCCATCACGCCAACCCCAACCACATCGACAAGGACCCGGACGTCGCCGCCGACATCCTCGTCTTCACCCAGAAGCAGGCGGTCGGGCGCGACGGCTTCCACGGCTGGCTCACCCGCCACCAGGCCTGGCTGTTCTTCCCGCTGACCACCCTCGAAGGCATAGCGCTCAAGGTCTACGGATTCCGGGCCGTGTTCTCCGGGGGCGGCCCGCACCGGTCCGCACGCTCACGCGCCGCCGAAGCCGTGCTGCTCATCGCCCACATCGCCGGATACGCCACGCTGCTGCTGGCCGCCATGCCGATCGGCCAGGCGCTCGTCTTCGCCCTGATCCACCAGATGCTGCTCGGTCTTCATCTGGGCATGGCGTTCGCCCCGAACCACAAGGGCATGGAGATGCCGGACGAGGCCGACGGCCGGCGGTGGGGCCATCTGCACCGCCAGGTCCTCACCTCCCGCAACGTCCGCGGCAACCCGGCGACGGACTGGTTCCTCGGCGGACTGAACTACCAGATCGAGCACCACCTCTTTCCGAGCATGCCGCGCCCCCATCTGAAGCTGGCCCAGCCGCTGGTACGCGCCCACTGCCGCTCCCTGGGCCTCCCGTACACCGAGACCGGGCTCGTCGAGTCCTACCGGCAGGCGCTGAACCATATGCACGACGTCGGCGAACCGCTGCGGACCGGCGCATAGTGGAACGGACGCACGGAGGAACCGACGCGCGGAGGAACCGTGGAGCGCGCCTGCGCGTTCCCACAGCAGGAGCGGCCCAGGCCGCGGAGGAGGCGTCATGTCGACACGTACGAAGCTCGTCATAGGGGGAGTGGCCGTCGGCCTGCTCCTGATGCCGCTGATCGGATTCTGGTTCTCGCTGCTGGTCGTCATCGGCGTGCCCACCGTGGCCTATCTGATGCTCGACCCCAGCCAGCGGCGCAGGTTGCGGCGGGTGTCCCGCAAGGAGATCGGCCGCTGAGCCCGGCGCTTCCCCGCCGCGCCGGAGCAGGGTCGCGGATGATCACCGGCACGCACGAGGGGAGCGCCGCGCGATGAGTGGAACAGTCACGACGGTCAGCAGCAACGGGGAGTACTCCTTCACCAAGCCCAACCGCGACAGCATCACGCTGCTCGCCGGGCTCGGGGTCGAGGGCGACATCCACGCGGGCGTCACCGTCAAACACCGCTCGCGCATCGCCCAGGACCCCACCCAGCCGAATCTCCGGCAGGTGCACCTGATCCACGCGGAACTCTTCGACGAGGTCGCCGGGGCAGGCTTCGACGTCGCTCCCGGGGACCTCGGCGAGAACATCACCACGGTGGGAATCGACCTGTTGGCGCTGCCGGTCGGCACCCTGCTGAGGCTCGGGGACGAAGCCGTCGTCGAGGTGACGGGTCTGCGCAACCCGTGCTTGCAGATCGAGGCCTTCCGGCAGGGCCTGCTGAAGCAGGTCGTCGGCCGGGACGCCGACGGTCAGGTGGTCCGCAAAGCCGGGATCATGAGCGTGGTGCGGACGGGCGGGGTGGTCCGCCCGGGCGACCTGATCGGCATAGAGCTTCCGGCGGGACCGCACAGGCGCCTGGAGCGGGTGTAGGGCAGGGCAGGGCGGTGCCGTGGTCACCGTGCGCAGTGCGCCGTTCGTCAGGGTGACGGTGCTCCTGGCGACGGCGACGGGAACCGACCTTCTCCGCTTACTTGGAGGCCACGCGCCCGGCACCGCTACCGATACGGCTCGGTGCGTGCGAACCGGCCGTGACCCGCTCGGCGAAGGCCGTCAGGTCTGTTCGGGCAAGCGGGTCCGGCGAGGGTCGTCCGTGGCGTGGTGAGCGGGAAGACGTGACCACCGCGAGCACCGACGGCAGCGCTCCGGGAGCGTCCGTGGGTGTCGTCCGCAGCGCTCCGGGAGCGTCCGCGGGTGTCGCGTCCGCCCGGAGGGCGTCGCGAACGTGCCCAGGGCGTCGTGAACCGGACGAGAGCGGACGAGACGTTACGGACACGGCCTAGGCCGGCCGCACCGCCATCTTCTCCAGGGCCTCGAGCAGTCCCGGCAGTTCGGGCCCGCGGCCGACCGGCAGAACCTCGCCGGGTTCCTCGTCCAGCAGGAGGAAGGCGATGTCGTCCGTCCTCGCGACCATCGACCAGCCGGGACCGTCGGCGCGGAGGGTTCGTGCGCCTCCCGGCGCGAAGCTGGAGCGGACCCGGCCGGCGGGCGGCGGGGACTCCACGTAGGTGCGGGCCGACTCCAACGCGCGCCGGATACCGGGGTGCTTCTTCTTCGGCTCGCCCCCGGCTTGTGCGTCCGCGGAGGGGAACGCCTCCTCGTCCTTGATCTGCTGCCGCCACTCGGCCCATTGGAGCGCGATCTCGTCCGCTCCCAGCCGGCGCTGCGCGGGCCCCCAGTTCTCGGTGTCGGGCGGCGCGAGGGGCGTCAGGTCCATGCCGTCCTCCGGGGCCGGGTCATGGGGGGCCGGCACTCCGGGAGCGGCGACCGCAACGGCCAGGGGCCAGCCCGGCAGCGCTGCCACGACGCTGCGCTCGTCCGGGGAGAGGTCGTACTCCATGCCGCAGTCCCACGAGGCGATGGCGACCGCGACGAGGGACACATCGTCGACGACGACCGTCCAGCGAGCACCGTCGGAGTCCTGGCCCAGGACCAGCCCGTATCCCTCGGCGTACGGTTCCAGGCCCAGCGCCGCGCAGGCGGCCGGGAAGTCGTCGCCGAGCACGCTCGGGAACTGCGCCGGTGTCAGGAGCACGGCGGTCAGCACAAACAGCGCGTCCTCGTCGACGGCTTCTTCCGTCCCGGTCACATCACCCTCCCCATGTCCGATCGTCGGTACCGGCCGATCGCTCGTCGGCGCACCTTAACCAGTGGGTAACCCGCACGTCGAGAGGCATCGGAGCGGAATTGACGTCGGCGTCGCCGTGAGGCCCGGCCCGCATGCGACCGCGGGCCGTCTCGGTGCGTCCCGGAGCCTGTGCTGTCAGGCCGCGGGCAGGCCGAGGAGGCTGCGGGCCACGGTCTGCGGATCCTCGTCCCGCTCACGGGCCAGGGCGATGACCGCGCGGCAGGCGAGCTCGCTGATCCCGAAGGACAGGGCCTCCGGCGACACCCAGCCGACCGCCTCGTCCATCTGGTCCTGGTCGTCCTGCGCGCACCCGGACACATAGGACGCCGCGGCCTCGAATATGTTGTGCTGGCGCGAGGGGGCCGGCGCGGTCGTCGGCTCCACCGGCCGGTGGGCGAGGAACTTGCGGAGTCTGCTGATTCTGTCGATCACCCGGACCACCTTCCCCAGGGCGGCATCCACCGCCGATCTTTCAAGTCTGGCATTTCTGCGCCTTGTTGGCTCCAGCGCGTCGCGAGGAGAACAGGACATGTCGCACCACCCGCCTCAGCTGCGGTCAAGACTGCGGAGAGTCGAGCGCAGCCACGACAGTTCGGCGTCACTGGTGGCGCGGGCGATCGTGAGAATGCCGCGCCGGAACGGATCGTCCAGCTCTTCGGCCCGCAGGGGCCGGTCGCCCTCGTAGAAGAAGCTGGCAGGCTCCTCCAGGAACATGAGCCGACGCCGCAGCACCTCCGCCTGGAGGCCGTGGTCGTCGAGGTGCCGGAGGAACGCCAGCAGCGTGAACCACCGGTTCTCGTCGGTGATGTCCTGCCGTGCGGGGTTCGCAAGGCGCCGCCGCAGCTCCTGCCGCCCCTCGTCGGTGAGCGTCAGCACATGGCGCGGCGCCGCGACCGCCCCGGGCTGTGTCTCCCGGGCCAGCAATGACGCCTTCTCCAGCCTCTTGATCGCCGGATACAACGTGCTCTCCGCGACCGGCTTCACATGCCCCGTGAGGGCTGTGATGCGTTTGCGCAGTTCGTAGCCGTGCAGCGGGCTGTCACAGAGAAAACCGAGGATGGCGAGCTCCAGCATGCCGTCCATTGTGCCGCAGCACGGTGGTACCTCACTCTCGTAATACATCGGTTCCGATGTATGCTGTCGATCGTTTCGCCGTCAGGCGCGGTCCCGGGGCTACGGGAACGGGTGAGCAAGGCAAATCAGGGGAGGGGCTTGTGCGACAGGCTCGATTCGACGAACAGGGCAGCTTCGTACGGTGGACCGAGGCGGCCGGCGTCGGTCCGCCGAGGATCTATCTGCACGGACTGGGTGCCGCCTCCGCGGCTTACCACGCCCATATCGCCGCCTGCCCGGAACTGGCCGGGCGCCGCTCACTGTTCGTGGACCTCCCGGGTCACGGTCTCAGTGACCGCCCTGCCGATTTCGGCTACACACTCGAGGACCATGCCGCGGCCCTCGCGGCCGCTCTCGACGAGGCCGGCGTGCAGGGCGGCGAGATCGTCGGGCACAGCATGGGCGGCGCTGTCGCCATCGTGCTGGCGTACCGTCGCCCGGACCTGGTGGCGCGCCTGCTCGTCACGGAGGCCAACCTCGACCCCCACCCGCCCCTCACGGCGGGCAGCAGCGGCATCTCGTCGTACAGCGAGGAGGAGTTCGTCCTGGGTGGCGGCTTCGCTCGCGTCCTCGACCGCGTGGGGCCGATCTGGTCGGCCACCATGCGCCTGGCCGACCCGCTCGCCTTGCACCGCAGCGCGACCGGTCTGGTGTGCGGCACGCGTCCC
This sequence comes from Streptomyces sp. NBC_00306, assembly GCF_036169555.1. Lineage (GTDB taxonomy): Bacteria > Actinomycetota > Actinomycetes > Streptomycetales > Streptomycetaceae > Streptomyces > Streptomyces achmelvichensis. Next base: position 7,311,823 of record NZ_CP108032.1, read on the forward strand.
ACGATGCGGCACATGCTGATGGAGTTGTCGATGGACCGCATCTTTGTCCAGGGCGCACTGAGCGGCGAGTTGCCCGGTCAGGATGAACTGACGGCTTCCGGCGTCAGGGTCGTCACTGTGCCGGGCGCCGGCCACAACGTCATGTTCGACAACCCCGCAGCCTTCGTCAGGGTTCTGGCAGGAGGTCAGCCCTGACGCGCGGCGAGGGCGAGGAAGCGGCTGTCCTCATCGACGTACGACGTCATCCGCCAGCCCGAACCCTCCATCAACGGACGGAGGTTGGGCTCGGCGCGCAGATCTTCGTCGGTGATCTGCCGCCCCTGCCGGGCTGCCAGGGCGCGCCGCCCGATGGGGTGGAACAGTGCCAGCACACCGCCGGTTCGCACCACACGCGCCAACTCCCTCAGACCGGCGTCGGCTTGGGGCAGGTGGGCGATGAGTCCCGCGGCGAACACGGCGTCGAGTGACTCGTCGCGCAACGGCAGCCGCGCCACATCGGCGAGCAGGAGTGTTCCGTCCGAGTCGCGTCCTGCCCGAACTGCCGCTTCGAGCATCGCCGGTGTCAGGTCGGCCCCGAGGACGGTGCCACGTGTGCCTACGGCGGATCGCAGGGCAGGCAGTGCCCGGCCCGTGCCGCAGCCCGCGTCGAGTACCGCGTCTCCCTCCGTCAGACCCAGCTCGGCGACGGCGGCCGCGTAGGCCGGACCGTCGTCCGGGAATCGTGAGTCCCAGTCGGCGGCGCGGGCGCCGAAGAAATCCTGCACATGTGTGTGGTCGTCGGACATGGAGACATGATCCCTCAGCGTCACACGCGTCGCTGAGGCGACCGGGCTGTGCACACGTTCGAACTCGCCACGATCGTGCAGAAACCTCTCTCTGTCATATTCCATCAGCTTTCGAACTGCGCCCCTGGCGTGCGCCCCGAGCGGGTCTAGCGTCCCTGACCCATGGGACACCTGGACCACGCCTCCTTCGGCCTGCTGACCCCCGCGCTGTCGTACGCGATGGCCGTCATCGGGGCTGCCCTGGGACTGCGCTGCACCGTACGTGCGCTCGCCGCGAGCGGGCGCTCGCGCCGCAACTGGCTGATCACCGCTGCTTCCGCGATCGGCACGGGCATCTGGACGATGCACTTCGTCGCGATGCTCGGCTTCTCCGTCCGCGGCACGGACATCCGCTACAACGTGCCTCTCACCATCCTCAGCCTCCTGGTCGCCATGCTTGTCGTCGGTGTCGGTGTGTTTTGTGTCGGCTACGGGCGTGACCGTGTCCGGTCTCTGCTGATCGGCGGGCTCACCACCGGCCTGGGCGTGGCGAGCATGCACTACCTCGGCATGGCTGCCTTGAAGCTTCACGGCTCGGTGCACTACGACCCGTTGCTCGTGGCGCTCTCCGTCGCCATCGCCGTGGTGGCCGCGACTGCTGCCCTCTGGGCAGCACTCAACATCAAGTCGCCCATCGCGGTCGTCGGCGCCTCGCTCCTCATGGGCGCGGCGGTGAGCAGCATGCACTACACCGGGATGATGGCGGTTGGTGTGCACATCGTTCCGTCCGGCGGGGATCTGTCCGGGGCCACGACGATGCAGTTCATCTTCCCCCTCGCGGTCGGTCTCGGGTCCTATCTCTTCGTCACCTCCGCTTTTGTCGCGCTCTCTCCGACGGCCGACGAACGCGCTGCCTACACCGTCGCCGAGCAGCCGGTCGAGTCGGCCGACGGGCATCCTGCGGACCGGTCGGCCGACCAGTCCGCAGCCCAGGGTCATCCGACGCCGCTCGGTGAATCGGCTCCTGCCGGTGAGGCCGTCACACCGACTCCCGCCGCCACCGCCTAGCTGCCCGATCCCACGGCTGTCGCACCACCAGCCCCGTACCCGGAACGAGGAGGCCATGCGCACACCCCGCAGGAACCAGGGCGCAGCCCCGCCGCAGCACCCGCAGCCTCCCTCATCCGCGAAGCCGCCTCGCGGACGGCGTGCCCACGCAGGGCCGCCCGCTGTCGAACACACCGGTCACGAACCGCGCCCCGATGAGGCATCGCAACCGCCCGCCGGTTCGGGCACCGCGAACGGCGGCCGGCTGCTGCGTCCCCGAACGGTACGCGCGAAGATCATCTCCCTTCTGATGGTTCCGGTCGTCTCTTTGCTGGCTCTCTGGGGATTCGCCACCGTCTCCACCGCCCAGGACGTCGCGCGGCTGCGGCAACTGCAGACACTCGATGCCCAGGTCGGCGATCCGGTCACCGCCGCCGTCGCCGCCCTCCAGGCCGAGCGGCGCGCCGCGGTGCGTCAGGTGGCGGCTCCGTCCGACGAACGCGCAACAGCTCTGGAGCAGGAGGGCCGTCGCACCGACGAAGCCGTGCGGAAGCTTCGTCTGGATGGCACGACGACCGTCGCCACCGGAGACAGCGCCCCGTCCGTCGTCGTGGTGCGCGTCGAGCGGTTCGTCACCCGTGCGGAGAAGCTGCGTGAACTCCGCACCGCGGTCCTCGGCGGGAAGGCCGCGTGGGACGCCACCTACGCGCAGTACACCTCTGTCGTCGCCGATGCCCTCGACGTCTCGGGCGCGCTCGCAGGAATCCATGACGCCGGACCCGCCTCCGACGCCCGTGTGCTCCTGGAATTCGCCCGGGCCGGCGAGATGCTCGCCCAGGAGGACGCTCTCCTCAGCTCGGCGCATCTCAGCAAGTCGATCGCCACAGAACGGCTTCGGACCTTCACCGGAGCCGTGGCGACCCGTAGGACCTTCACCGTATCCGCCGGGACCGACCTGCGGGAGTCCGAGGCCGCTGCTTGGCGAGAGCTCGCCAAGCAGCCCGCGTACCGGCAGTTGGAGGCCGCCGAGGACAAGGTCGTCGCCGCCTCCCCGGGGCGCAAGGCAGCGTCGGTGGTTCCGGCATCGGGCTGGGACGAGGCCCGCACGGCCGTCGGCGAAGGCATGCTCGCCATCGCCGGGGACGCCCGTCGCGGCGCGGCCGAACGCGCCGACCCCGTCGAGGACGGGCTTTTCACCTCCGCGGGTGCCGCCGTTCTCCTCGGCCTCGCCGCCGTCGTCATGTCCCTGGTCATCTCGGTGCGCATCGGCCGAGGTCTCGTCGTCGAGCTGACCAGCCTCCGCAACACCGCTCTCACGATCGCCCGGCAGCGACTGCCCCAGGCGATGCGTCGGCTCCGCGGCGGCGAAGAGATCGACATCCAGGCAGAGGCGCCGCACGGACGACCCACCGACGACGAGATCGGCCAGGTCGGTGAGGCGCTCGGCACGGTGCACCGGGCAGCCCTGCGGGCAGCCGTCGAACGTGCCGAGCTCGCCGGCAGCATCTCCGGCGTCTTCGTCAATCTCGCCCGCCGCAGCCAGGTCCTCGTCCACCGCCAGCTGACCCTGCTCGACACGATGGAACGCCGCGCCGACGATCCGAGCGAACTCGGTGACCTCTTCCGGCTCGACCACCTCACCACCCGGATGAGGCGACACGCCGAAAGCCTGATCATCCTCTCCGGCGCCGCGCCGGGCCGCGCATGGCGTATGCCTGTCCCGCTGACCAGTGTCGTGCGGGCCGCCGTCTCGGAGATCGAGGACTACGCGCGCGTGGAGGTTCGGCAACTGCCGGAGACGGCCATCGTCGGTGCCGCCGTCGCCGACGTGACGCATCTGCTGGCGGAACTCGTGGAGAACGCCGCCCAGTTCTCACCGCCGCACACCAAAGTGCGCGTCAGCGGAGAACCCGTCGGCAACGGCTACGCCCTTGAAATCGAGGACCGCGGCCTCGGCATGGGCAAGGACGCACTGGCGGAGGCCAATCGCCGGCTGGGGGAGTCCGAGGCTCTCGATCTCTTCGACAGCGAGCGGCTCGGTCTGTTCGTGGTCAGCCGCCTCTCCGTACGCCGTGACATCAAGGTCCATCTGCGGACGTCTCCGTACGGCGGCACAACCGCGGTCGTGCTGCTGCCGACCACTCTGCTGCAGAGCGCACTCACCGCACCGGCGGGCGCGCGTCCCGAGCCCGACCCGCGCGGCAGGCGTCAGGAACCGCCGGCCGAGCCGGCGCGGCCGGCGAACCGCGCGCCCGTGGCAGCCCCCACGCAGCGCCCCGTGCTCTCGGCGCAGCCGGAAGGCCCTCCTCCGCCTCCGGGGGTGACGGCCCTGCGGCTGCGCAGTGCACCACCGCTGCCCCCGGACGGGGAACTCCCGCGCCGGGTCAGGCAGTCGCACCTCGCCCCGCAGCTCCGCGAAGCCCCGACGGCGGACGAGACGGAGGACTCTCACGAGGGGCCCGAGGACAACCCGGAGCGTTCCCCCGAGCAGGTGCGGGACCGCATGACGGCGTACCGCAACGGCTGGACCCGAGGCGGCGGTGGCGCGCCCGGATCCTCCCAAGGGGCAGCGGCCGGACCGTCCGCCCGGGGGCCCGCGACAGGTCCCTCCGGCCGGGGGGCCGTACCGCGTCCCGCGCGACGCGACGTGAGCCCCGGCGGAGGCACGCCCATGGGCACGTCCGCGTCCGGCACTCCAGAACCCGGCCACGAAGGAGACAGATCATGACCATGCACGAGGCAGCCGCTGCCGGCCCTTTCACCGGAGATCTGGACTGGCTCCTGGACGATCTCGTCCTTCATGTCGGAGAGGTGCGCCATGCGGTGGTGCTGTCCAATGACGGCCTGCCGGTCGGGGCCTCCCATGGCCTGACCCGCGAGAACGCCGAGCACCTCGCTGCGGTGGCCTCCGGGTTCCACAGCCTCGCCAAGGGCGCGGGGCGCCACTTCGGCGCCGGGGGCGTGCGCCAGACGATGGTGGAGATGGACGACGGATTCCTCTTCGTGGCGGCCGCGGGTGACGGATCCTGTCTCGCCGTCCTCACCTCGGTCGTCGCCGACATCGGGCTGATCGCCTATGAGATGGCGCGTCTCGTCAAGCGCGTGGGGGAGCACCTCCGGACCCCGCCACGCATCGCCGCGACCTGACGAACGGCGGCGACAGCCATGAAGGGGGCGACAGTCCATGAGTGAGGCGACAGACGCCGACATCCCCGGCAGCGAGTGGTACGACGCCGATGCCGGCCCTCTCGTTCGCCCGTACGCGATGACGGGCGGGCGCACCCAACCGGGCCCCACTCACGTGCGGTTCGACCTCATCGCGCTCGTCGACATCGCAGCGGACGCGCCCGACGAGGCGGAGGAATCACTCCTCGGCCCCGAACACCGCTCGCTGCTCGGCCTGTGCCGCACCGAGACCCAGTCCGTGGCGGAACTGGCCGCCGATGCCGATCTGCCGGTGGGCGTCGTCCGTGTGCTGCTCGGCGATCTCCTCGAAGCCGGCTACGTCCGGGTCAGCCGCCCGGTGCCTCCCGCCCAACTGCCCGACGAGCGCATTCTGAGAGAGGTGATCGATGGGCTCAGGGCCCTGTGACCGCGCAATGGCCGTTCGCCGTGTGCCGTGGCGGTCCAGTGGCTGCCGCGGCGCCCCCTTTCGCCGCTGTCCGGTCCTGGCCGGGGCGTATTCGATGTGACCGCATTCGGGAACCTCCGATCACATTCGGCCAATCTCTGAAGATGGTGCCAGGACGGCTCGAACGGGCTTTGTGAGGAAATGGGCGCTGGACTTTCCTCCAGTCGCCCCTGAGGAGGCCGGTGGTGCTCGTGCCGGCCAAGGAGACGACCTCGGACGGCCGTGGTGATCGAAGTCCGCCCTCGGGGGCTGTGTGCCCAGGCGCAGGACCGGGCCGGCCACGGCCCAGGAGGACGGTCCGCCTGCCGCCTCCCCGCCCTGGTCGTTGCCCGCCCATGAATGGTGCCGCAATCCATCCGCGGGAAATCACCAGGAGAAGAGCACGGGCCGGCTCGGCGGGAATGTCCGCACAACGCTTTCCCCATGCTCGCGTGCGACTCCGGAACGATTGAGAGAGAAGTGAAAGATGGTCTCCGAAAGCTCTTCCGCCCCCGAAGGGGACAACACGGCCCTGGCATTGAAAATCCTGGTTGCGGGCGGCTTCGGCGCCGGAAAGACCACACTCGTCGGCGCGGTGAGTGAAATCAGACCCCTGCGCACGGAGGAACTGCTCAGCCAGGCAGGCACCGGCGTCGACGACACCGGCGGCGTCGACCAGAAGTCCACCACGACGGTCGCGATGGATTTCGGGCGTATCACTATTCGTTCCGGTCTGTCCCTCTACCTTTTCGGTACCCCGGGGCAGGATCGCTTCTGGTTCTTGTGGGACGAACTGTCGCAAGGCGCCCTCGGGGCGGTGGTTCTCGCCGACACGCGGCGACTCGGCGACTGTTTCCCCGCCGTCGACTACTTCGAGCACCGGCGGATCCCCTTCGTGGTCGCGGTCAACTGTTTTGCCGGGGCGCGAACATATGGAGCTCACGAGGTTTCTTGCGCCCTCGATCTGGAACGTGGAACACCGGTTGTCCTGTGCGACGCGCGTGACCGCGACTCCGGGAAGGAGGTGCTGGTGCGGCTCGTCGAATATGCCGGACGGATGCACACGGCACGTCTGCTCGATTCCGTCGGCTAGTTGCACCTTGCCGAGCGGTCCTGTGTACGAAAGGCTTACGACCCACACGGGGAACGCATGAGCGGGGAAGGATCAACGATGTCGTTGGACAAGGGACTTGACTGGCTGCTCGACGACCTCACGAAGAGGATCGAGCACATACGGCACGCGCTCGTGCTGTCCAACGACGGGTTGGTGACAGGCGCCAGCACCGGCCTGGCGCGGGAGGACGCCGAGCACCTCGCCGCGGTGTCCTCGGGTCTGCACTCCTTGGCCCGGGGCTCAGGACGGCACTTCAGGGCGGGCAAGGCCCGTCAGACCATGGTGGAGTTCGACGAGGCGCTGCTCTTCGTCACCGCGGCGGGCGAGGGAAGCTGTCTGTGCGTGCTCAGCGACGCCGAGGCGGATGTCGGCCAGATCGCCTACGAGATGACGCTGATGGTCAACCGGGTCGGCGAACACCTCGGTGTCGAGGCCAGGCAGTCCGGTGTGAACGGCATCTGACCTGCACGGATTCAGTCCAGGCGGACCCAGGCGGGCATGGTTGTCCACAGGCCGGGCGGGATGTCACAGCTTCGGACTACGGTCGTCACCGAGAGTATTCGCACTCACGGGGAGACCGATATGACCATGCAGGACACGACCAGGCAGGAAGCGGCGACGCGCACTCTGGCTCAGGGCCGCGCCGCCGGTGAACTGGAGTTGAAGCGGACCGAGTTCGATCTCGCCGTTCAACTGGGACACATCCGCGTCACGGCGGGGGCGAGTGGCGGGCCGCCGCGGGTCGCCCAGGAAGAGATCGCGCGGCTGCGGGCGGCCGAGGGTTTCCCGGACGCATTGCGGGAGCATGTGCGGACGGTGGGCACGGTGGAGGGTGCAGAACTCCTCTCGATCAGCCCCGCCCGCTTCACCCGCCTCGCGCGCACGGGCCACGTCACGCCGATCCGCTTCTACCTCAATCGCTACCGGGCCGTGGTGTGGCTCTATCTCTGCGAAGAACTAGTCGGTTTCGCCCGGGCGCATCCCGCCCTGCTGACCGGTAGGACACCACCGGCTCTGCGGTCGCTGCTCGAGGAGGGCGAGGACCGCAGAGCGCGGAACTGGCGCGGCAGGCGCCTCGGAATGCTGCTGAGGGCGACAGGCGATCCATGGGAGCGGGCGGCGGCGATCGCCTCCGTGCTCGACGCGGTCACGGTGGCGGAAGTCGTGACCGATCCCTACGAACGATCGCGTCTGAGGGTGCTGCGCCCCGAACTCGTCCCCGCGCGGCCGGAATCGCCGGCTGCCCATGCGGTGGTCGAGCGCCTGCTGCTGGCGGACCATCCCGACGAGATCCTGTGGCATCGGGTCAACCTGTCGCAGGCTCTGCGGGAGGCACGCGAGAGCTGCCCCGCACCGCGGCCCTCGGCAAGGACGGGGCAGGTGGCGCAGGCTCCCCAGGCCGTTCCGCGAGGCGGGCATTCGCTCCGGAAGCGCCGTGGTCCGTACGGGCGTGGCCTGCTCAGGCGGCTCCGTTTGCGTCGAGCGGGAGCCGTGGGCTGAGGGGGAAGCGGCGTCCGGGACGGCGGGCTTCCGTGCCGGCGGGGCGTTCGTGCGCGCCCGTCCTGCCGTTTGCCGTGGCCGAGTGTGTGCGTGTGCGTCCCCGGCGCGCCGAGTCCGGCAGGATCCGAACGACAGGTCTGGGTCACCGAACGAGCCATCGTGCGGAGGTTGAGGTGGCGGTTGGGCGCGGTGCCGTGACCGAAGACGACCGGCGTGGCTGGTGCGGTAGTGACCGCTGATGCGGCAGGTGACGACGACGGTACGTGGCAGGGGCGGTTCGGCCAGAGCGGCGCATCCAGGGCTGTGCGCCAGACCCTCACAGGCTTCATAATTCCTCTACGTACAAAGCCCCGGTGGAGCCTGAGGAGGAAGGCGGGGCCTTCTCGCCGCAGCATGCGGCGTACGCCGATGTGGCCCCCCGTCGACGGGGGCACCAATGGGGACACGGGTTGTGCCTTGAAGATCCTTGTGGTGGACGATCGTGAGGACAACCTCTTCGCGATCGAGAGTCTCTTACGCCCCCTGGGGCGTCCGGTGGTCCGTGCGCACAGCGGGGACGAAGCCCTGAAGACCGTGATGCGTGGCGGTATCGCGGTGGTCGTTCTCGACGTGGTGATGCCGCGTATGGACGGCCTCGAAGTTCTTGCCTACCTCAAGCGGCTGGACCACACCCGCAATCTGCCCGTGGTGCTGATGACCGGTCTCGGCCGGGACGACGATCTCGCCGCCCGTGCCTATGAACTGGGCGTCTCCGACTTCATGTTCAAGCCCGTCGACCCCTGGGTCGTCCGTACGAAGGTCAGGGCGCTGGCCGACCTGTACGTCGAGAACCAGAGCCTGCGCGCTCAGCTCGGCGCGCTGCCCCGCCCTGGTCCAGAAGCCTCGGCGGCGAAGCTGCCGGGCCTGATCGGCGCGCACGTGCCCCGCCAGCCCGGTGGTGGGGCACCGCACGTGCGTCGATGATGATGATCTCCGCGCCTCAGGAGGCGTTCTGCGCCCCTCGCACGTTACGAGGTCTCTGCGGCAAGGAGGGGACGGTGGCCGGCCCGCCCTCCTGCACCGCTTGAACCGCGGCCTGATGCAGGCTGCGGCTGTCGTCCTCGGACTGACAGGGCGCGGGACTCCCTGTCATCGTGAACCAGTCGGAGGCCCCGCTGTACTGCACCGCGACGCGGGCCTCTCCGCCCGCCCAGGTCGTGTGCACGGTGAGATCACCGCTCAGCACGCCTACCTCGTCGGTGAGCACTCCTCCACGGCCGGAAAACACGCCGGCGGTCGTCCATGATGCCCAGCTCATCCTCCCAGGCTCGCACTCCGGATCCGCAAGCGCGACTGTTGCGGCGATGGTCCATGTGGCGGACCCCCGGATTGCCGGTCGAGCCACCGGCGCTTATAGGCCCGGAACGGCTTCTCCGGGCAGACCGCTAGCATCACCCTCTTCTGCCGCTGCCGCTGCCGGCTCAGCTGCCGAGGACTGGAGTGATGTGGACGTGTCCCGACCGCGGGTAGGGGTCGCCGTACTGACCATGGGCACCCGGCCCGCCGAGCTGCGGGCCCTGCTGGATTCCGTCGTCAAGCAGCAGGAGCCTGCCGCACACGTGGTGGTGGTCGGGAACGGATCGGTTCTCCCGGAGCTGCCCGAGGGCGTGATCGGGGTGGAGCTGGAGGAGAACCTCGGCGTGGCCGGCGGACGTAATGCCGCCCTCGCCAGGCTGCGCGCGGCAGGGGGCGTGGACATCCTCGTGGACCTGGACGACGACGGTCTGCTGATCGACGCCGACGTGTTCACCAGGATCGCCGATCTGTACGCCGCCGATCAGCGGCTCGGCATCGTCAGCTTCCGGATCGCCGACGAGACCGGCTTCACCCAGCGGCGGCACGTTCCCCGGCTGCGGGCGGGAGACCCGATGCAGCGCGGGCTGGTGACGTTCCTCGGCGGTGGTCATGGAATCTCGATGCGGATGCTCGACGAGGTCGGGGACTGGCCCGACGACTTCTTCTTCACCCACGAGGAGACGGATCTGGCCTGGCGGGCGCTCGACGCGGACTGGAAGATCCTCTACGAGCCCGCCCTGGTCCTTCAGCACCCCCGGACCTCGCCGGCCCGGCATGCGAACTTCTACCGGCTGACCGCCCGCAACCGGGTGTGGATGGCCCGGCGCCATCTGCCCGCGCTGCTCGTGCCGGTCTATCTGGGGACGTGGATCGCGCTCACGGTGGCCCGCACTCGTTCGCTGCCCGGCATGCGGGCCTGGTTCGGCGGCTTCGCCGAAGGGGTGCGCAGGCCGTGTGGAGTCCGCCACCCCATGCGGTGGCGGACGGTCTGGCGCATGACCCGCCTGGGCCGCCCGCCCATCGTCTAGCGCGGGGATGCCGTCCGGGCTGCCCGTAGGCCCGCCCTCCCGGTCCTCCCGTCCCCGGCCCCGCCCTGCCCAGTGGCACCCCCGCCACCCCACCGTCCCCGCCCGCACCAGCCGCCGCCCACCGTCACGTCACTCCGACGGTAGTTCCACGACCGCTCACTCCGACAGGAGTTCCACGAGCGCATGCCCACGCTCCGTGCGGCGGAGCACCACATGGCGGCCGCGCCGTTCGCGGTCCAGGAGGCCGGCGTCCTGGAGCTGGGTGCAGTGGTAGGTGATGTTGGCCGGGCTGCAGCGCAGATGCGACGCCAGCTCGCCCATGGTCATCGGTGTCGCCGACGCCCGGAGGATCGCGGCACGCAGCCGCCCCGCGATCAGCGTCAGCGGATCACGGCTGATCTCGGCCGGTTGTCCGGTCGCCGCGCCGCCGTCCCACAACTGGCCGATCCCGGGCACCGGATAGCCGATCCACACCAGGTCGGGCCGGTCGAAGGCGAACATCGAGGCACCCATGCCGGAAACAATGGGGACCAGGACGAGCCAGCGGTCGCCGAGCTCGAAGGTCCCGGCCTGCTGGTCCGGCAGATGGAGGCTGGTGCCTCGCAGCTTGAACCGCGGGCTGATCCCCGGAAGCACGCTGTCCAGGCAACCCCGTACCGTCGCGCTGCCGATACGTTCCGCCTCGCGGTGGAACAGCCGGTCGGCCTGCTTCCACACCGGCAGGAACTCCTGCCACACCTCGGCCAGAAGCCCCGCGTACGCCTGAAGCCAGTCGCGGGGGCGGTCCACGACCGGCTGCCACTGCCGGGGCACACTCTGGGCGAACTCCGTCTCCATCTCGGCCAGCAGCGTGTCCGGCGACAGATCCGCCAAGTAGTCGAACTGCGTGGTCGCGTCGCCGTCCGGCATGCACGCCGTCGGGGTCAGGCAGTCGGGAATGATCGAGTGATCGGGCGCGAAGAGTGGGCTCACCACTCCTGGTGCGGCCCGGGGAGCGGCGGATCGGACGATGCGCTGCCAGTGCGCCGGAACGCCCTGGCTGCGTCCCCCGAGCGCGTCCGCGACGAGTGACAGAAGAGTGGCTCCCGGATGAGGAGCGACGGAGACCCGGACCTGGTCGAGCGGGCCGAGTCGGAGTTCGGTGAAGCCGTGCACCGTGCGGTCCCCCTGCCGTACAACGTGCCGTGCCGAGCCGTGTGACGGGCCGTTCTTTCAGGGGTGGGGACGCGGGACGGCTTCATGCCGGTTCAACCACTTCAGGCCATCCTGCCCGCCCGTTCACACCCGCCGCATGAAGCTCTCCTGTTGCCCCGCTTAAGAAATCCTCGATGGACTCCGCGGGCCGAGCTGGGCAGATTGGTGCAGGTCCATGGACGTACGCTGTCATTGTTTGTCGTAGTTGCCGCAACTGTCGCAGTCGTCGCAGCTGTCCTCGGTCCTTTCGACACCATGCACTGGAGCCGCCCCGATGAAGGCCCTTGTCAAGCAGCATGCCGAGCCCGGCCTGTGGCTCATGGACGTACCGGAGCCGGAGACGGGATCCGGCGATGTGCTGATCAAGGTGCTCCGTACGGGCATCTGCGGCACCGATCTGCACATCCGGTCGTGGGACGCCTGGGCCCAGCAAGCGGTGAGCACGCCGCGCGTTCTCGGCCACGAGTTCGTCGGCGAGGTCGCGGCGGTCGGTGAGGACGTCGCGGACATCGCGGTGGGTGACATCGTGAGCGGCGAGGGGCACCTCGTCTGCGGCAAGTGCCGCAACTGTCTCGCGGGCCGCCGTCACCTGTGCCGCAGCACGATCGGCCTCGGGGTCGGCAGGGACGGGGCGTTCGCCGAGTACGTCGCCCTGCCCGCCGCCAATGTGTGGGTCCACCGCACGGAGGTGGACCTGGACGTCGCGGCGATCTTCGACCCCTTCGGTAACGCCGTCCACACCGCGCTCTCCTTCCCGCTCGTGGGCGAGGACGTACTGATCACCGGCGCGGGACCCATCGGCATCATGGCCGCGGCCGTCGCCCGCCACGCCGGCGCACGCAATGTCGTGATCACCGACGTCAGCGAGCCCCGCCTCGCCCTCGCCCGCAAGGTCGGTGCCACCCTCGCGCTCAACGTCGCCGAGCACGACATCGCGGAGGCGCAGCGCCGGCTCGGCCTGAAGGAGGGCTTCGACATCGGTCTCGAGATGTCCGGCCGCCCCGAGGCCATGCGGGACATGGTCGACAACATGACGCACGGCGGTCGTATCGCCATGCTCGGGCTGCCTGCGCAGGAGTTCGCCGTCGACTGGTCGAAGATCGTCACGTCGATGATCACGATCAAGGGCATCTACGGCCGGGAGATGTTCGAGACCTGGTACGCGATGACGGTCCTGCTCGAAGGCGGCCTCGACCTCAGCCCCGTGATCACCGGCAGCTACGGGTATCAGGACTTCGGCGCGGCCTTCGACGAGGCGGCGCAGGGCCGTAGCGGCAAGATCATCCTCGACTGGACCCGCTGACCCGCTGACCCGCTGACTCACCGGCCTGCCCACCCACCCGCCGGCCGCCCTGTCGCTCCGCTGACCGCCGTCCGCCAACACCTCGTCTGCGCCGTCCGCCGACACCCCGTCTGCGTCCAGGGGCTCCGCCCCTCGCCCCGACCAACAGCCCGCAGCCACCGCTCAAGGGAGCTCACCTCATGTTCGAGTCCGTCCGCGACGACCTCCGCGTCACCCTCGACGAGATCCGCGACGCCGGCCTCTTCAAGCCCGAGCGGGTCATCAGCACCCCGCAGAGCGCGTCCGTCTCCGTCCCCTCGGGCGAGGTGCTCAACTTCTGCGCCAACAACTACCTCGGTCTCGCCGACCACCCCCAGGTCGTCGCCTCCGCCAAGGAAGCACTGGACCGCTGGGGCTACGGCATGGCCTCCGTGCGCTTCATCTGCGGCACCCAGGACGTGCACAAGGAGCTCGAGGCCCGCCTGTCCGCGTTCCTCGGCCAGGAGGACACGATCCTCTACTCCTCCTGCTTCGACGCCAACGGCGGCGTGTTCGAGACGCTGCTCGGTCCGGAGGACGCCGTCATCTCGGACGCCCTCAACCACGCGTCCATCATCGACGGCATCCGCCTCTCCAAGGCCCGCCGCCACCGCTACGCCAACCGCGACATGACCGAGCTGGAGCAGCAGCTCAAGGAGACCCAGGACGCCCGTCGTCGGCTCATCGTCACCGACGGCGTGTTCTCCATGGACGGGTACGTGGCCCCGCTGCGCGAGATCTGCGACCTCGCCGACCGCTACGACGCCATGGTCATGGTCGACGACTCGCACGCCGTGGGCTTCGTCGGCCCCGGCGGCCGGGGCACACCGGAGCTGGCCGGCGTGATGGACCGCGTCGACATCATCACCGGCACCCTCGGCAAGGCGCTCGGCGGAGCCTCCGGCGGCTATGTCGCCGCTCGCGCCGAGATCGTCGCCCTGCTGCGCCAGCGCTCCCGCCCGTACCTCTTCTCCAACTCCCTCGCGCCGGTCATCGCCGCCGCTTCGCTCACGGTTCTGGACCTGCTGGAGTCCGCGGGCGACCTGCGCGAGAAGCTCACCGCCAACACCGCGCTGTTCCGGTCGAAGATGACCGAGGCGGGCTTCGAGATCCTGCCCGGCGACCACCCCATCGCGCCCGTCATGATCGGCGACGCCGCCGAGGCCGGCCGCATGGCCGAGCTCCTCCTGGAGCGCGGTGTCTATGTCATCGGCTTCTCGTACCCCGTCGTGCCGATGGGCGCCGCCCGTATCCGCGTCCAGCTGTCCGCCGCGCACTCCACCGAAGACGTCGAGCGGGCCGTCGCGGCGTTCATCGACGCACGCCAGGCGCTGAAGGGCTGAGTCCACCTGGCAAAATGGCCGCGTGATCGACCCTCGGCGGCTGCGCATCCTGCGAGCCGTGGCGGACCACCGTACGGTGACCGCCGCGGCCTCCGCGCTGTATCTGACCCCCTCGGCCGTCTCCCAGCAGCTCATCGCGCTCGAGCAGGAGACCGGTCACGCGCTCCTGATCCGCAGCGGCAAGGGGGTGCGGCTCACGGCCGCCGGGGAGATCCTGCTCGCGCACACCCATGCCGTGCTCGCCCAGCTGGAGCGGGCCGAGGCGGAGCTCGCCGCGTACGCGGGCGGCGCCGCGGGCGAGGTCACGGTCGCCGCCTTCGCGACCGGGATCGCCGAGGTCGTCGCCCCCGCCATAGGCCGTCTCGCCGCGGACCACGCGGGTATCCGGGTCCGTGTCCGGGACGCCGAGGGTGACGAGAGCCTTCCGCTCGTTCTCGACGGCGAGGCGGATCTGGCCGTCGCGGTCGAGTACCGCGGAGCCCCGGGCGAGGGCGACCGCCGGCTGGCACGGGTGCCGCTGTACGCGGAGCCGTTCGACGCGGTCCTGCGCGCCGACCATCCCCTCGGTACGGCGACCCGGGTCGAACTGGCCGAACTCGCCGACAGCGACTGGATCGGCCCCTATCCCGGCAACCCCTGCCACGACATGGTGCTGCTCGCCTGTGAACTGGCCGGCTTCCAGCCCCGTCTTGTGCACTGGTCCGACGACTTCCGCGCCGTCGTGGCCCTCGCCGGAGCGGGCGCCGGAGTGGCGCTGGTGCCCCGCTCCGCGCTGCGCGGCATGGAGCTCACCGACACTGTCGTGCTGCCGGTCTCCGGTCCTGCCGCGACCCGCAGGGTGTTCGCGGCGGTACGGCGGGGAGCGGAGCGGCACCCGCTGATCAGCCCGGTGCTCGATGCGCTCGCCGCCGCTGCGGACGGCCTCTCCACCGACTGACCAGGGCCCGGACCCGCACACCCGGTGCCTGCACTGCCCGGCCCCGCACGCCCGGCGCCTGCACTGCCCGGACCCGCACACCCGGTGCCTGCACTGCCCGGACCCGCACACCCGGCGCCTGCACTGCCCGGACCCGCACACCCGGCGCCTGCACTGCCCGGCCCCGCACGCCCGGCGCCTGCACTGCCCGGCCCCGCCACGGAAGCACCGGCCCCGGCTGTCGCAGCACTGCCCGGCCCCGTCGCCCGGACGCACCGATCGGACCCGCAACCCAGGCACCGCCCCCGCCCGGATGCCGCCCCTCACGTACCGAGCCCACCCCGCGCCGAGCCGCACCGCGCCCCCAGCGCAGCGCTCAGCGCCACGGCGGGGTCGGCAGTCAGGCCCCATTGGTACGCACTCTCGTACGCCTCGTCGCCCGCCTTGGCCCGGGCCGTCCGCTCGCACTCCTCGCGGACCGCCCGCAGGTCCGGAGTGCCGCGCTGCGGGTGGCCGACCGTGTGCCAGAAGGACTGGCCCGTCCCGTACACCAGCCCGGCCAGTTCACCGTCGCCCGCCGCGGCGATCGCGGCCGCCAGCACGTCCAGCCCCAGCGCGATCCCGAAGCTGTCGCCGAGGCCTCGTTTGCTCTCGAGCATCGAGCGGGCGTGTGCCGCAGCATCCAGCGGGTTCCCGGAGAAGAGGTCGATCAGCGCGAGCTGGTAATCGAGGTAGGCGCGGGACCAGAACTCGCCCCGCTCCACACATCCCGCACGCAGCCACAGCGCACGCTCCTGGGCCTCGTGCAGTCTGCCGAGCCCGGTCAGGGCGAAGACCTGCACGAGGTGGCAACGCAGTCGGGACGCGGAGTCGAAGGGCTCACCGGGCGCGGCTCCCAGCCCGTGCTCCGTCACCAGATGGGCGGCGACCGGCCGTCCGGTCAGCAGCGCTATGAGTCCGGTGAGATACGTGGCCGCCAGCAATTCATCGGTGTCGCCCTCCCGCCATGCGGCGCGCGTGCACTGCTCACCGACCCGCTGAGCGTCCTCGTACTCGCCCTGGAGCGTGAGGGTGATGCCGAGTGCCCACAGCGCCCGCGTACGGTCCGCACCGTCCGACGGATGTGCGGCCAGGGCCTGTTCGAGGTATCCGCGGGCCTCGTGCAGATGACCGCAGCAGCTCCAGAAGAAGCCGACGAGGCCGACGAGGCGCAGCGCGCGCTCCGGGGAGGTGGCCAGCAGATGGTCGAGTGCCGTGCACAGGTCGGTGTCCGCCTCGGCGATCCTGCGGTACCACCGGGTCTGGTCGGCGCTCAGCCAGCCCGCGTCCGCGTCCTGGGCGAACCGCAGGAAGTGGTCCGCGTGCCGCTCCGCCAGGGCAGCCTCCTCGTGGAGCGCGCGCAGCCACAGGTGCCCGTACTCGCGGATGGTGTCGAGCATGCGGTAGCGGATGCCGTCGCCGCCCGCGACGACGGTGACGACGGACACGGCCACCAGGCGCCCGAGCAGCGCGTCCACGGCATCCGCACCGAGCGGTCCGCCCGAGCACACCGCGCGGGCGGACTCCAGGTCGAAGTCGCCGCGGAAGACGGTGAGTCGCGCCCACAACAGCCGTTCGAGCGGCGCGCACAGCTCGTGACTCCACCCGATCGCGGTACGCATCGTGCGGTGACGCTGCGGCCGGACCCCCGGACCGGGGGTGGCGAGGACGTCGAAACGGGAACCGAGCCGCTCCGCGATCTCCTCGATCGTGGTCCGACCGGCCTGGGCGGCGGCCAGTTCCAGCGCCAGGGGAATCCCCTCCAGCCGGCGGCAGATCTGTATGGCGGCCGCGGCCTGCTGCGCATCTGCGCTTCGGGCCCCGGCCTCCGCCCCCGTCGTCGCCCCTGTGCCTGTCCGCGTCCTCGTCCCCGTCCCCGTCCCTGTCTCCGTCTCCGTCTCCGTCTCCGTCTCCGTCTCCGGAGATTGCGCCGCGGAGGATGCCGCGGCCACCCGTTGGGTGAACAGGTCCAGCGCGTCCGGCCCGCCCGGGGGCAGGGGTTCGACTTCGATCAGCCGCTCGCCCTCCATGCCCAGCGGTTCGCGGCTCGTGACCAGCACGGTCAGGTCTGCCACGGCCGTCAGCAGATCGGCGACCAACTCCCGGCAGGCGTCGACCAGATGTTCGCAGGAGTCGAGGACGAGGAGCAGCCGCTTGCCCGCCAGCCACTCGCACAGGGCGTCGACCGGCATACGCGGCGTGTGGTCCGCGAGGTCGCATGCGTCCGAGACGGTGGACAGCAGCAGCCGGTCCCCGTGGAGCGGCGACAGATCTGCCCAGGCCACGCCGTCGGGGAACAGGGCCTGCGCTTCGCGCGCGGCCCGCAACGCCAGTCGTGACTTGCCGACCCCGCCCGTTCCGACGAGGGTGACCAGCCGGTCGCGGGCCAGCGCGCGGTCCAATCGGAACAGTTCCCAGTTCCGTCCGACGAAGCTGGTCGATTCCTCCGGAAGAATGCCCAACACGGGCACATTCTTGCGTACTTCGGACCTCTCAGGAGCCGTCCTGGGGCGACTCCATCACCTTCTTGAGGTTGCGCAGGGTGATCGCGATGTTCTTGCGCTGGAACTCGGCGAACGTCCGGCCGCGGGTCGCCACCCTGTCGAACGCGCCGGCCATCGCGTCGGGCCACGACCGACGGTCATCGGTCCAGGTCTCGGTCACCCGCGTGCCGTCGGCGACGGCCTCGAAGCGGTACTCCCAGGAGGCGATCGGCGCCTTCAGCACGGGCTTGCGCCGGCCGATGGCGTGCACCCGGAACGCGAAGCGCTCGCCCGGCTCCGCGGCCGTCACGGTGCAGCGCGTCGTCCAGCGGAGGGGTCCGCGCTTGTTGTGCCCGTCGAAGACCATGCCCACATGGGCGACCCGGGTGCCGTCCGTCACCGTCGCGCCCTGGTTCTCCGGGCTCCACCGTCCCATCCGGGTCGGATCACTGACCTGGTCGTAGATCGCCGCCGGCGGGGCGTCGACGACGATGCTGTCCGAGACCGTCATGGTGCGTTTCATGGGTACGACTCCGCTCTCGTGGCTGCCCGGGACTCCGCGGGCGATGATCTCGCCGTGGAGGTCGTTCCGTTCGGTGTGCAGGAAGGTCGCTGTGCAGGTCGTGCTCGGATGTGGAGGGCGTACTCGGGCGGACGGCCCCGTGGTGTCGCCGCGGGACCCGTCCGCCCGGACGCCGGTGGCACCCGGAGTCAGTACCGCCCTGCCGAGGTGTCGACCAGGATCGCCGCCTCCGCCGCCTCGTCGTCGAACTCCTCCTGCCGGCGGGTGCCCGTACGGCTGTTCGTCAGGCGGGTGGCGAGCCAGCCCGCGAGGAATCCGACGGGAATCGAGACGAGACCCGTGGTCGTGTACGGGAACCAGGTGAAGTCCTGGTCAGGGAAGATCGCTTGGGGAGAACCCGAGACCAGTGTGGTGCCGGTGATGAGGATCAGGACGCTGACCGCGCCACCGATCATCGACGCCAGGAGTCCCGCGCGGTTGAAGCGCTGCCAGAACAGGCTGTAGACGAGCGCCGGAGCGACCGCCGAGGCGCCCAGACAGAACGACAGGGTGACCATCGCCTGGAGATTCCAGTGCCGGGAGGCCGCCGCGAGGACGATCGCCGCGAGGCCGACCAGCGCCGCCGTCGCGCGGGCGAGCATCATCTCGGTGCCGGCCCGCAGTTGTTGCCTGCGCCGCAGGCCGTTCGTGATCAGGTCGTGGGCCAGGGAGTTGGCGCAGGCGAGCGTGATGCCGGCGACGGATGCCAGCAGTGTCAGGAAGATGGCCGTGGCCATGACCGTGAAGAGCAGCGTCTCGAAGCTGGACACGGACTCGCCCATGACGGCCTGGCTGACGAGGAGGATCGACGTCTTGCCCTGCGGGTCGCTGAGCGTGATCTGCTGGCGGCCGACGAGCGCCGCCGCGCCGAAGCCGATCACGGCGCTGAGCAGACCCATGACGACGACGGTGGAGACGGCCCAGCTCATCGAGCGGCGCACTGCGGGCGCGCTGCGGGAGCTGAACATGCGCATGGTGATGTGCGGGAGGCACGCTGCGCCGAGGACCACGGTCAGCTGCGTGCTGATGAGGTCGAGCCCGTCGCCGCCGAACTGGAGGCCGGGGGTGAGATACGCCTCGCCCGCGCCGCTTCCCCGTGCCGCGGCGTCGAGAAGCGACGGCACGCTGAAGTCGAAGCGGTACAGCACGAGGGCCGCGATGGCGAGGGCAGCGGCCAGCAGCACCAGGGTCTTCACCAACTGGATGAACGCCGTGCCCTTCATGCCGCCGATGGCTGCGTAGATGATCATCAGCAGGCCGAGGAGCACGATCGAGCCGGTCTTGAAGCCGGCGGCGTCGATGCCGAGGACGAAGGCCAGCAGATCGCCCGCGCCCGCGAGTTGGAAGATCAGCAACGGGAAGAGGGCCACCAGCGTCACGATGCAGGCGGTGATGCGTACGGCGGGGCTGGGCGCGCGCCGGGTGAGGACGTCGCCCATGGTGAACCGGCCCGCGTTGCGCAGTGGTTCGGCCAGCAGGAACATCAGCAGGACCAGGGACAGCGCGGTACTCAGCGCGAGTACGAGGCCGTCCTGGCCGACGAGCGAGATGACGCCGATGGTGCCGAGGACGCTCGCCGCGGAGATGTAGTCGCCGGCGATGGCGAGTCCGCTCTGCATCGGCGACAGCGAGCGGAAGCCGGTGTAGAACTCGTCCAGGTCGTCCCGGTCCGGCCCCGTCATCACGCACAGGAGCAGGGTCACGGTGATCACGGCGATGAACGCGACCAGGGACATGGTCTGGGCTTCGGTGCTGAATCCGGTCATCGTCGTGCTCCCTGCGGGGACGGGGCGGTGTTGCGGCGTACCGCTGCGGTGAGGGGGTCGACGCGGCGGCGTGCGGTGCGCTCGTACCAGGCGACGGCCAGCGCGGTCACGGGGAGTTGAAGCAGGCCCAGCAGAAGGCCGGTGGTGAGGCCGCCGGTGACCCTGCTCGACATGAGGTCGGGGGCGTAGGCGCACAGGACGAGGAAGACGACGAAGTACCCGAGGGCGGAGAACGTCGCGACGCGGCGCAGTCTCTTGTAGGCGGTGCTCAGCGCGCGCACATCACGGCGATGGTCCGCAGCGGGCTGGGCGGGCTGGGCGCGCTGCTGGGACTGATGGGCCTGTCCCGGATGCTGTTCGGGGAAGTCCGGGAACTCGGGATATGAGGGCTGTGAGCGGTGGTACGACATCGCGTTCTGGTCCTCGAATGCCTTCGCGGTCGGCCTGCGACGGCTGGCGCATGCCGGTGGAGCGGCACACGTTACCCGCCGGTAGGAGTGCCGGAGCATTCTCACATGGACTGATTGGTCGGTCAGTTGACCCGGTCTGTCCGGAGTCGCGGCTCTCGCGCGGAACCCGCAGCCGGCGCGTCGACCAGCGGCGACAGTGAATTTGTCCGCTTCTGCCTGCGCGTCAGTCCGACGCCGACGAGGACAACCAACATTCCGATAACGACGCGCAGAGTGAGCGCCTCGTCGAGGACGAGTGCCCCGAGTGTCAGGGAGACCACCGGCAGCAGATAGCCCACCGTGGCCGCGTTCGTGGCACCCTCGTCCGCGATGAGCCGGTAGTTGAGCGCGAACGTGAACCCGGTGGCGAAGACGCCGAGGGCGATGACGGCCAGCACACCGACGAGCGTGACGTCCGAGGTCGACGTATCCGCGACGGGCAGCGCGAGGGTGCTCAGGCCCGTTGCGGCGAGGAGCTGGGCCGCCGAGAGCGCGATGGGCGCCGAGCCCTTCCCGGTGAGCTTGCGTCCCATGTAGGTGAACGCCACGGCGTAACTGGCCGCCGCCGCAAGGATGGCGAGCGCGCCCCAGCTGGTCAGACCGCCCTGCTGCCACGGTGCGAAGATCAACAAGGTGCCGGCGAATCCCAGAAGGAGTCCGGCGAGGCGGACCGGCCGGATTCCCCGTTCCGTACCGATGGCGAGGCCGATCAGCAGCGACCACAGGGGAGTGGTCGCGTTGAGCACGCCCGCCACCCCGGAGTCGACCGTCTGCTGGCCGATGCTGAACAGCGCGAACGGCAGGGCGTTGCAGAAGAAGGCCGCCACCGCCAGATGCCCCCAGGTCGCACGGTCGCGCGGCAGCCGCTTACGGGCCCAGGCCGCCATCGCGACCAGCACCAGCGCGCCGAGCGCGCAGCGCGCGAAGGTGATCTGCGCCGGGGTCAGGCCGTGGTCGAGCGCCACCTTGATCCAGAGGAATCCCGATCCCCACAGCAGGGCGAGTACGCCCATGCGCAGGAAAGTTCCTCTTCCGCGACTGACCACGTCCGTCTCCTCCAGGCCCTGTCGGGCGCTCCCGTCGAGGCCCTCCCCGACCACCGTGCCGCACTCGACCTGGCAGCACCAGTGAAAAGTTGTGGGGTCAGCGTTAACCTCTGCTACATGCTCGATGTGCGCAGGATGCAGGTCCTCAGGGCGGTCGTCACCAGTGGCTCGGTCACTGCCGCGGCCGCGAACCTCGGTTACACGCCGTCCGCCGTCAGCCAGCAGGTCGCGGCACTGGAGAAACAGGCCGGCACCGCGCTGCTGGAACGCGTCGGCCGTGGAGTCCAGCCGACCGCGGCCGGACGGCTGCTCACCGAGCACGCCGACGTCATCAGCAGGAACATCGCCGAGGCGGAGACCGCGCTCGCCGATCTGCGCGAGGGGCGCACGGGGCGGCTGGCCGTACGGTACTTCGCCACCGCCGGGGGCACGATCGTCGCGCCGGCGCTCGCCGACCTGCGCCGTACACATCCGGGAGTGCGGATCGACCTCAGGCTGATCGACCCGGAGGACCCGCTTCCCGAGGTCAAGCACGGCCGCGCGGACCTCGCCGTCGTCGTCCAGCTGCCGGACCGGCCGCGCGAGGACGTCCGGCTCGTCCATCTCCTCGACGACCCCTACCGTGCCGTTCTGCCCAAAGAGCACCCGCTCGCGGCCCGAAGAGTGATCGATCTGGCCGACCTCGCGGGGGAACGGTGGATCGGCAGCGAATGGCCGGGGCCCTGCCTCGACGTCGTCCTCGGAGCCTGCGGTGCGGCCGGATTCACCCCCGACATCGTGGTCCAGAGCGAGGACTACGCGACCGCCCAGGGCTTCGTCGCCGCCGGTCTCGGAGTGGGGCTCATGCCGCGGATCGGTCTCGGCAACCGCCACCCCGGTGTCGTCGTACGCAAGGTCCGCAGGCCCGAGCCGGTACGGGCGATCCACGCGGCGGTACGGGAGAGCTCACTGACCCAGCCCGCCCTTCGCGCCCTGCTCGACGCCCTGAAGCAGGCGGCGCAGCAGTAGGCCCGGGCACCCCCGAAGGGGGACCCGGGCCCACTGGGTGAGCTGTCAGAGCGTCAGGGCTGCGCGGTCAACTGGAAACTCTGCGCCGCCGAGTTGTCACAGGCACGCTGCACCAACTGCACACTGTTGGCCGAACTGCCTGTCGTGCTCAGGCACTTGCCGCTGTGCCGGGCGGTGAAGTGGTAACGCCCGGACGCCTCCCGCACCGGCAGCCACTGCTGGTTGCCGCCGCCGCTGTAGGACCACAGCTGCACCGGCGCGTTGTCCGCCGCCGACACCCCCGTCACGTCGATCACCTGCTGGGGATTGCCCCGTATCCCGATCCTCGTGTAGCCGCTGTCCGTCGTGCGGAACTGGAACTGCTGAGCCGCGGTCCCGTTGCAGGTGTACTGCTGGATCGCGGTCCCGTTGGCGGTGGCGGCCGACCGCGCGTCGGCGCAGGCGCCGTTCGCGTTGTTGGTCAGCGCATACCACGCCGTCTCGGAGATCGGATCGTTCGGTGCCGGACCGCCGCCCGCGCCGCCGAGCCACTTCAGCCCGTCGATCAGGAAGCGGTTCTGCGTGGCGCTCGCGAACGTCGACGACAACGGCTGGTTGGTGTCGTAGTTCATCGCGTTGTGCCCGAAGTTCGCGTACAGCATCTTGTACTGGGTGTTGGTCCACAGGATCGGGTAGTAGCCGCTGTACCACGTCTGGTTGGGGTCCGTCCCCAGCGGGAAGCTCGACGGGTCCACCGATGCCAGGATCTTGATGTTCTGGTTGGTACGCAGATCGTTCGACCAGCTGTACCACTCGCTCACCGACGACGTGAACGTCGCGGGCAGCCCGGTGGTCGAAGGGTGGGTCCGGTCCTCCGTCCGCAGCACCGAGGTCGTCGGACCCCAGGTGTTCGAACGGAAGTTGCCGCTCCCGAGGAACTGGTTGTAGTACCAGGGCCACGCCGCCGCGTTCGTGGTGAACGCCGAGACATGGAAGCCCATCCAGCCGCCGCCCGCACGCATGTACCGTTCGAAGCCGGCCCGCTGGGCCGCCGACTGGGGTGCGTCGTCCAGGAACAGCACCACCTGGTACTCGTTGACCCCGCCGTTCGCCAGCAGCTCCCAGTTGGTCGTGGCCGTGTAACTGAAGTTGTTCTGCGCGGCCGTGCGCGGGAACCACTCGTTGGCTTCCTTGACGAAGTTGATGTGTGCCGCGTCCCAGGTGCCGTTGTAGAAGGCGATCACCTTGAAGGCGGGCGCCTGGGGCCCGGCGTGCGCCGGGACCGTCGTGACACCGACCAGCAGCGCCAGCAGAATCAGAAGCCTTGCTCCGAGCCGCCTCACGGGTAGCTCACCAGGTTGGCCACGTTGGTGGACGAGTTGGACGGACCGCCCCTGTCGTTGATGACATGACGGATGGTCCCGGTGCCGCCGAGCGAGACGGTCACCATGTTCTGGAACCTGACGTTGGGGTTGTTGGGGACCTCGAACGCGTGCTCCGCGGTCACACTGTTGTTGACGTTGAAGAAGCAGTAGCTGCCGAGTCCGTAGGCCTGGTGACTGGTCACGTTGTTGGCGACCTTGTAGGCCGCGTAGCCCTGGGTCGAACCGTTCATCCAGGCCGCCTGGTTCGGCGGGTCGTACGGCATCTCGTTCTGGTAGAAGTACGTCCGGCCGCCGTTGCCGTTCCAGATGGTCTGGTGCTTCTGGTAGTGCTCGACGAACAGGCCGTACATGGTCACGTTGTCGCCGTTGACGACGAGTCCCGTGTCCGCGGTGTTGGTGTTCCAGCCGATGCCGCTGCCGTGGTCGCCGCGCCAGATCCACATGTGGTCGCCGATGACGTTGTCACTGTTGACCACGAGGCTCGTCGTCGCCTTGCCCACGGCCGCCCCGCCGACGCGGAAGTAGACGTCGTGCAGCGAGGTGGGGTTGGCGGAGTGGTTCGCCGCGGCGCCGGCCGGGCCGACCTCCATCAGCGTCTGCGAGTTGGTCGTACCGGCGTCGAAGAGGACACCCGCGACCTTCACCCCGTCGACATCGGCGACCGTCATCGCCGTGATGCCGTTGTCCGGGATGAACGTGGCCAGGCCCAGACCGAGGACGACGGTGTCGGGACGGGTCACCCGCAGCGTCTGGTTCAGGCGGTAGACGCCGGGGGTGACCAGGAGGTTCTTGCCCTCGGCCAGTGCGGCGTTGATCTGCGCCGCGGTCGCGCCCGGCTTGACGACGAAGAACTGGTCCATGCCGAGCGAGCTGCCCCCGGCGCTTCCGCCCG
Organism: Streptomyces sp. NBC_00306; assembly: GCF_036169555.1. Lineage (GTDB taxonomy): Bacteria > Actinomycetota > Actinomycetes > Streptomycetales > Streptomycetaceae > Streptomyces > Streptomyces achmelvichensis. The sequence continues at coordinate 7,336,604 of NZ_CP108032.1, forward strand.
CCCAGGTGGTGGCCGAGGAGTTGGCCCGCAGGGACGGGACGAACACCTTGTAGGCGCCCGCGCTGTCCACGTACAGGAACGGCTTCTCCCGGACCGTCGGGGTCTGGTTCACCGTGGTGTAGGGCGGGTTGGGGAAGCTGTTGCCCGGCACGCCCTGGCTGCCGACGAAGACCATGTTCCAGTTGGACCCGTTCCAGCTGCCGAGCTGCGAGTTGCGGGTCAGCCACTGCTGCTGGGTGCCGGACCGCACCTGGCCGTCGACCTTGCTGTCGGCCATGAATCCGCCGCTGGCCCAGCCACCGTCGTCCAGCGCCAGATTGCCGCGGACGTGCATGCGCCGGTACGCGGACGCCTGGGAGACCGCCCACCGGTCGGTGCCGCCCGTCGGGTTCACCGACAGGTTCTCGGCGCCGCGCCAGAAATTCTGGGTGGCGTTCTGCGGCGGGAACCAGTCCGCCTCGACGTGCACCGCGCCGTTGATGGTCACCGAGTCCGGCGACTGGCCGAGACCGAGGACCTGTGTGTAGAAGCCGACGTTGACGTCGTTGCTGTACGTACCCGGCTTGAACATCACCGCGTAGCGCTGCGGTCCGAACTGGTTCTTCTCCTGTTGCTGGAAGATCGAGTTCAGTCTGCTCTGAATCGTCGACGACGGCATGGACGGGTCGAAGACGACCACGTTCGGACCGAGATCGACGTCACCGGGCGCGGTGCTCACGGGTGCCACCTGGAAACGCTGTGCGGCGGAGCCGTTGCAGGTGTACTGCACGAGTTGAACGCTGTCGGCCGTCGAGGCGGACGGGACGTCCAGACACTTGCCGCTGTGCCGGTTGACGAAGTGGTAGGCGCCGCCTCCCTCGTCGACGGCCTGCCACTGCTGGTTGTTGCCGCCGCCGTACGTCCACAGGTGCACGGCCGCGTTGTCGGCGGAGGAGGTGTCGCTCACATCCACGACCTGAGCGGCGTCGTTGCGGTTGTTGATCCGCACGAAGCCGTCGCTCGTGGGGGTGAAACTCCATTGCTGCGCGGTGCTGTTGTTGCAGGCGTACTGCTGCACCGCGGTGCCGTTGACGGTCGCGGCCGAGCGCGCGTCCAGGCACTTGCCGCTGCCGGCGTTGACCACCGTGGACCAGCCGGCGGGCAGCGCGGCGGCCGCCTCGGCGGCGCGGGGAGTGGCGGCCTGGGTGGGCTGGACCGCGGTGAGGACCGAGGCGGCGGAAGCCGCGACCACGAAGGCCGCGACCCAGGGTCTCGTGATACGGGCCGGGATGGGACTGCGGCGATCCGCTCGGGGCGTTCGCAGGGATCGGAGCACGGTTTCTCCTGTGCCGACTGCACGGCGTGGGTGGGGGGTTGAGCCGGGGAAGGTGAGCAGGGACGCTGAACAGGGTGAGCAGGGAAGCTGCAGGTCAGCCGTTGTACTGCGCGAAGACGCGGGTGAAGTCCCACGGCTGCTGGGACACGCCCGAGCAGGTGTCGGCCCCGCCGCCGGTGCAGGGGCGGTCGCGGTTGACCGACCAGAAGGTCAGCCGCGCGAGATGCCGCTGCTGGGCGTAGCCGAGGATGGTGCGGAAGTCGGCGACGGTCACCGTCTCGTTGTTGTCGGTGATGCCGTTCATCGAGGAGATGCCGGTGTGCCGGTACGCCTGGTCGTCGGAGTAGCCGTAGGCACTCTTGACCGTGTTCTTCAGGCCCTCGGCGGCCCGGACGGTGAGCTGGCCCATGTTCTGGCCCGCCCCGCCGAAGTTGAACGGCATGATCGTCCAGCTGTCCACGGTCAGACCGGAGGCGGCGGCCTTGCGGATCAGGCTGTCGTCGGGTCCGTTCTGGCCGGTGCCGAAGGTGACGAACACCTTGATGCCGGGGTTGTTGGCCTTGACCGTCTTCAGCGCGTCGACCGTGCGCTGTTGCACGGTCGGGCTGTCGTACGCCGCGGCCTCGATGTCGATGTCGATCGCCTTGAGGCCGTACGCGTTGATGACCTTCTGGTACGCGGCGGCCAGCTCACCCGCGCTGCCGCAGGAGCTCTCCAGCTTGTTGCCGCTCCACCCGCCGAACGACGGGATCACATCTCCGCCGGCGCCGCGGACGGTGTTGATCGTCTGCTGGTCCACCCCACCGGTCAGCGGCCTGCCGCCGTCCCACTGCGGGTTGCAGTAGCCGTTGCTGAGCACGAAGGCCAGCGTGAACCACTTGACGCCGGTCGCGTTCATCACGGTGGTCGGGCTCGGCGGACTGCCCCAGCCGTTGTAGAGGTACGGCGCGACGGCCATGGGTCCGGTCGGTGCCGGGTTCTCCCCGCCGCCGGGTGCGGTCCACTTCTGGTTGGCGGCGCCCGTGCAGGTCCATATCTGCAGGCGGGTGCCGTTGGCCGAGCTGTTGCCGGTGGCGTCCAGGCACTTGTCGGCCTGGGGGTTGACGATGTCACGGGCCGTGCCGACGTTCCACTGCTGCGCCGCGCTGCCGTTGCAGTCCCACAGCTGGATCCGGGTGCCGTTGGCCGTGCCCGCGGAGGTGATGTCGAGGCATTTGCCGAGCGCGCGGATGGTGCCGTCCGTGCCGACGTTCCACTGCTGCGCCGCGCTGCCGTTGCAGTCGTAGAGCTGTACGGCGGCACCGTTGGCGCTGCTCGCGCCGGCGACGTCCACGCACTTGCCGCCGATACCGGTGATCTGGCCCGTCGCGGCGGGGGCGCCGCTCGCGGGGCTACCGGTCAGGCCGGTGACCAGGGCGGCGGCCGCTGCCGTGCCCAGTACCCCGCGCATCGCGGGCCTGCGGAGGAGTCCTGTGGTCATCGGGTCACCGCCCACTTCTGGTTGGCCGTGCCGCCACAGGTCCATATCTGCAGGCGGGTGCCGTTGGCCGAGCTGCCGCCGCTGGCGTCGAGGCACTTGTTGGCCTGGGGATTGACGATGTCCTGGGCCGCGGGGACGGCCCATTGCTGGGCTGCGCTGCCGTTGCAGTCCCACAGCTGGACGGGAGTTCCGTCGGCGGTGCCTCCGGACGCCACGTCCAGGCACTTGCCGAGCGCGCGGATGGTGCCGTCGGCGCCCACGGTCCAGCGCTGAGCGTCACTGCCGTTGCAGTCGTAGAGCTGGACGGGGGTGCCGTTGGCGTTGTTCGCGCTGGGCACGTCCACGCACTTGCCGCCGACGCCGGTGATCGGACCGCCGCCACCGGGCGTGCCGTTGTCGGTGCTGACCCGGACGTAGTCGACGAGGAGCTGCTGGGGGAAGACCGTGCTGCCGTTGGGGTCTCCGGGCCAGTAGCCGCCGACCGCGAGATTGAGGATGAGGAAGAAGGGCTTGTTGAAGACCCACTGCCGTCCGCCGAGGTCGGCGGGTGTGCGCCGCTGGTAGACGTTGCCGTCGACGGACCACGTGATCGCGTTCGGGCTCCAGTCGACGGAGAAGGTGTGGAAGGCGTCGGCGAACGCCTGGCCGCCCGGCAGGGTATATCCGGCCCCGATGCCGCCCGATCCGGAGTAGCCCGGGCCGTGCAGGGTGCCGTGGACCGTGGACGGCTCGAAGCCCACGTTCTCCATGACGTCGATCTCGCCGGAGTTCGGCCAGCCGACCTGGCCGATGTCGTTGCCCAGCATCCAGAAGGCGGGCCACATGCCCTGCCCGCGCGGGATCTTCATCCTCGCCTCGACGCGGCCGTACGTCGTGGTGAACTTGCCGGCCGTGTTGAGCCGGGCCGAGGTGTACTCACAACGCCCGTACCAGCACTGGTAGTTGCCGGGGTTCTCGCGGCGGGCGGTGATGGCCAGATGGCCCTGTCCGTCGAGAGCGGCGTTGCGGTTCCCCGCGGTGTAGTACTGCCGCTCATGGTTGTTGACGTTGTCGCCCGTCTCGATCTGCCACTTGCCGCCGTCCACGGCCGAGCCCGCGGGCCCGTTGAACTCGTCGGAGAAGGTGACGGCGGCGGCTGCCGATGCGGCTGCGGGAGGGGCGGGCGGCTTCGCTGCGGGCGCTGTCGCCCCCTGCGCGAGTCCGGTGGACAGCGACGCGAAGGTGAGGAGCGAGGCGACGGACAGCACGAGTCGCCGGGATAAGCGCGGGGAGTCCATGACTCTCCCTTCCGGGAGCATGACGGGGGAGTGTCTGCTATGGCATGCATATGTCAGACGTGGGCGCATGCGGAACCGAGTGGTTGCTGCGCCGACCGGGGTGGGGGGTAGCAAGTGGAGCTGGGGGGTGCTTAGTTCACTACGTGATTTAAGAAGTGAACAAAGACCCTGTCAAGGGCTTGGTATGGACCGCATCCATGAACGGAAGCCCGACCCATGGACGGGGGTCGAGGGAGGTCCGTGCTGGCGCCGATATAGCGCGCTTGCAAGTAATGGCGGTTGCAATTATTGTGGGCGCTCGTAAGGCGCAGAAGCAATCGTCCGGAGGTTCTCCCCATGCCACTCGCGCTGCTCGCCCTCGCCATCGGGGCCTTCGGAATCGGCACCACCGAGTTCGTGATCATGGGCTTGCTGCCCGAGGTCGCCGCGGACTTCGGGGTCTCGATCCCGACGGCCGGGTTCCTCGTCACCGGGTACGCCCTCGGTGTCGTGATCGGCGCCCCGCTGATGACCGTCCTCGGCACGAAGGTGTCCCGTAAGCGGATGCTCATGGTGCTGATGGGCCTGTTCATCGTCGGCAATGTGCTCTCCGCCGTGGCACCCGTCTTCGGCGTGATGCTCGCCGGCCGCGTCGTCGCCTCGCTCGCCCACGGAGCCTTCTTCGGTATCGGCTCCGTCGTCGCCGCCGACCTGGTGGCCCCGCAGAAGAAGGCCGGCGCCATCGCGATGATGTTCACCGGTCTGACCGTCGCCAACGTCGTCGGCGTCCCGCTCGGCACCTTCGTCGGCCAGAGCGCCGGCTGGCGCGCCACCTTCCTGATCGTCGCCGGCCTCGGCGTCCTCGGGCTGCTCGGCGTCGCCAAGCTGGTACCGGAACAGCCCAGGCCCGAAGGCGTGCGGCTGCGCCACGAGATCGCCGCGTTCCGCAACGTCCAGGTCCTGCTCGCCATGGCGATGACCGTGCTCGGTTTCGGTGGCGTCTTCGCCGCCATCACCTACATCACGCCGATGATGACCGAGGTCACCGGCTTCGCCGACTCCTCCGTCACCTGGCTGCTGGTCCTGTTCGGACTCGGCATGGTCGGTGGCAACCTCATCGGCGGAAGGTTCGCGGACCGCGCGCTCATGCCGCTGCTCTACGTCTCGCTCGGCGCACTCTCTCTCGTGCTCGCCCTGTTCACTCTCACTGCCCACAACCCCGTCACCGCGGCGATCACCATCGTCCTCATCGGCGCGCTCGGCTTCGCGACCGTGCCGCCGCTGCAGAAGAGGGTGCTCGACCAGGCCGCGGGCGCGCCCACGCTGGCCTCGGCCGTCAACATCGGTGCGTTCAACCTGGGCAACGCCCTCGCCGCCTGGCTCGGCGGCATGGTGATCGCGGCAGGCTTCGGCTACACCGCCCCCAACTGGGTCGGTGCCGCCCTCGCCGCCTCCGCCCTCGCCCTCGCGGTCCTGGCCCAGATCCTCGAGCGCCGTTCGCCCGGCACCGGCCAGGTCGTCGCGGCCTCCGCCCCCGAGGCGGTCGACGTCCCCGCCGGCCGCCACTGAGCCTCGCGGACGCCCCCGTCGATCGCGGTCGACGGCTGCCACTCGCCGCTGAGCCCCGCCGGCCGCCGCTGATCGGCGGGAGGTCCCCGGTTCACCGTCCCCACCACCGCAGCATCCACCCACCACGGCTAGGAGCCACCCCATGACCACCAGCATCACCACCACCGCCGTCGCGCCGCTGACCACGCAGGACGCGGAGACCCTCGTCGAGGCCGCCCGCAGCGCGGCCGAGTCCGCCGGCGTCACCGTCGCGGTCACCGTTCTGGACGCGGGCGGCCATCTGCTGGCCTTCCGCCGCGACGACCGGGCCGTCCTCATCGCCGGTGAGACCAGCACCCGCAAGGCGTACACCGCCCTCCAGTTGAACGCCCCGACGGCGGACCTCGTCGACGCCGTGCAGCCCGGCGGCCTCTTCCACACCCTGCCGACCGCGCTCGACAAGCCGCTGCTCTTCATCGCGGGCGGAGTCCCCGTCCAGCGCGACGGCCGTCTGATCGGCGCGATCGGTGTCGGTGGGGGAGCGCCGGAGCAGGACCACGGTTTCGCGACCGCGGCCGTGGACGCGCTCGCCCGCGCGTAGCCGCCGTCGCGGCAAGTACGGACGTCGCACCACCGGCTCGCGGGCCGCACCGGTCACCATCGGGGCGGCCCGCTGCCGTTTCTCAAGCGGCGGTGGGCCGCGACCAGTTCAGATGGGGCGTCCTGCCCAGGAGCGCGTCCACTTTGCTGACGCGCACGCGGTAGGGGTCGAGCCTCAGCAGCGAGGTCGTCCCGCCCGCGGGCCCGTCGGGGAAGCTGCTCCAGAAGTCGAAGCCGAGCGGCGGCGGTGTGTCCCGGAACCGTTCCCAGATGCGCGTTCGCGTCGCGGTGTCCTCGATCCACTCCACCGCGCAGTCCGCGAGGGCGACGTCGTGGGCCGGGTCCCAGTAGGAGCAGGTCGCATAGGGAGTCCGGGCCAGATGGGCCACCTTGACCGGGCTGGGCCGGGTGACGATCCAGCCGGTGAGGCCCGTCTCGCCGTACTCCCAGAAGGGATGGAGTATCCGCCCGCGCGGCCGTCCACGGGTGTCGACGGTGGCCACCGTGCACCAGACGATGCGGTGGGCGACGATGATGAACTCCTCGGCGATGTCCGCCGGAATGCGGGCGGTCCGCGTGTGAGTATTTTCCACAACCATGGTTGTACATTACTTGATGCACAACCCTGGTTGTACTCTTCCGGGGTGACCGATTTCGATCCGGCCGACGCCGATCTCTCGCTGCTCTCGCTCTTCGCGGGCTGGGGCCTCGCCGACGAGCTGCAACGGCGGCTGGCGGCCGACGGCTTCGAGGACAGCCGATTCGCCGACGGCGTGGTGTTCCAGCATCTGATCGAACGTCCTCTGGCCATCGGCGCGATCGCCGAGCGGCTCGGGGTCACGCAGCAGGCGGCGTCGAAGTCCGTCGCCGATCTGGAGCGGCGCGACTACCTCCTGCGACGGCCCGATCCGGGCGATGCGCGAGCCCGGCTGGTCGATCTCACCGACCGGGGCAGGGGAGTGATCACTGCGGCGCGCATGCACCGGGCGGCTATCGAGGGCGAGGTGATCGCCGCGCTCGGCGCCGAGCGGGTCGAAGCCGCCCGCCTCCTGCTGGCCGACGTCCTCACGCATCTGGGCGCGGACGCCCCCCTGCGGATGCGCCGGGCGAAGCCGCCCCGCTGAGTGCCGGACATCCGGCGCATGGCGGGCCCGTCACCGGGCCCGCCATCGCGCGGTCACGGCAGGGCCGGGACCTCCGGGGCGACCGCGGCGGCAGGCAGCGCGGGCGTCGCCGGGAGTGCGGCGGTCTCCGCCTGGGCCGCAGCCGGAAGGCTGACACCCGACAGCAGGCCGGTCACCGTGCCGAGCACCGTGTCGAGCAGGCCGGTGACGACACCCAGCAGCGAGCCGACCACGTTCGTGAGACCGGACGTGGCGGCGCCCAGCAGCTCGTCGAGCGTCTTCTGCAGATCGGCCAGGGCGTCGCCGATCGCATCCGCGCGGACGGCCCGGTCCGTACGGTTCATCTCCAGAGTGGCCATGGCCACCTGCAGGTTGGCCTTGTGTCTGATGGCCGTCGCGAGCGGCATGCGCCCGGCGTCGGTCGCCAGCACGTCGGTGAGGAAGTCGGTCATCGCCGGCGGAACACCGTGCGTGTGACGCATGACCTCGACCTGCCGGCTCAGCTCGGTGGCGCCCGGGATGGCGGACTGGACCGCGGCGGCGGCGGGGACGGTATCGGGTACGGAGGTAACTGCGGCCGCGGGGCCGACCGCCGTGAAGACGAGTGCAGCGCACAGGGCGGGCGGCGCCATGACGCGGGTCACCGATGTGAGACGCATGCAGGGGTTCCTTCCAGAGAGGGGACTTCTCGCTCACCGTGTGAAGGAAGGTCAACCCTGTGCAACCGCGAACCATACCGCCGATCGGGCGGATCTTCGTCCATCGGAAAGCTCTGACCTGCAGATTTCTGCTCGCCCGCCCTCCAGTTGCGCCTGCTGCATCCGTGTGAGTCCGGGGTCCCGCCACTCAGCCGGACGTCGGCTCGGGCACCGCCCCAGGGAAGTACGCCTCGCCGCCGCCGAGTGCCGTCTGCGTGTAGGTCATCCACATCCTGGCCGGGTATCCCTCCCCGGCGTTCGGCAGCGGTATCTGCTTGTGCGTGGTGGCGTTCTCGCCGAACAGCCCGATCGTCGTGAGCAGTTCCTCGGTCGAGCCGACGAACCACTCCGCCTTCCCGTCGTCACTGCGGCCGGACTTCTGTGTGACGTCCTGCCGGCCGTCCTCGGTCCACATCGACGGCACGGCATCACGCCGGCCCGATGCCCGGTTGAGGACATCGGTGACCGTTTCGGCCGCCAGTGAGCTGATGGCGCTGCCGCCGACCGGGTCACGCAGCGGCGTGACCTCGCCGTCCCGCTGGGCCGACTTCACGATCGACGGGGTGACCTTCTTCCCGTCGTGCCGGAAGCCGGCGTAGACACCCGCGATCTCCAGGGGACTCGCCCCCATGAGGCCGAGGGACAGCGCCTGCGGCGAGGCGACATCCCTCGGCTTCAGGTCCATGCCGAGGGCGTTCGCGGTGCTCATGACCGCATCGTCGTCGGCCGGAGGACGCTCATCGGCCTTGGCCTCCATCGACGCCGCCACGACGACGGGCTCGAACAGAGGGCCGACCTGGTAATCGGCGCGTGTGGCGTTGCTGATGTACTGCCGCATGTAGTCCCGGCCTCCGTAGAGGGCGACGACATGGCCGTTCCTCGGGTCCATCGACACCGCTCCCGCCTGGATGTTCTTGTCCAGCACAGGGCCGCCGGGTGTGCCGCCCGCCGCGGAGACCGTCTTCTCCAGGGCCTTCTGTTTGCGGGGGTCGACGGTGAGGGTGATCCGCCAGCCGCCACCTGCCAGTTCCTGCTCGCTCACGCCGGAGTCCATCAGCTCGCGCCGGGCCGCTTCCACGAGATATCCGGTCTGCCCGGAGAGACCCGCCGTCGGGGAAGGCCCCACGGGCACGGGGAACTTCATCCGCCCGCGCGTGGCCTTGTCCAGCCAGCCCTGACCGACCATGTTGTCGAGCACGTAGTTCCAGCGCTGGGTGACGAGGCGCTTGCCCTCAGGGCCCGCGATCGCCCAGTCGTACTGGCTCGGGGCCTGCAACAGCGCGGCCAGATAGGCACCCTGTTCCACCGTCAGCTGCTCGACCTCCCGGTGGTAGTAGGCCCGTGCGGCCGCCTGGATGCCGTACGCCTGGCGTCCGTAGTAACTGCTGTTCAGATACCCGGCGAGGATGTCGGACTTGGAGTTCCGCTGGTCGACCTTGAGCGAGATGATCAGTTCCTTGACCTTGCGGGTCACGGTCTGTTCCTGGCTCAGGTAGTAGTTCTTCACGTACTGCTGGGTGATCGTCGAACCACCCTGTGTGCCACGGCCGGTGACGGTGTTCAGGATGCCGCGTGCCGTGCCCGAGAAGGAGACACCTGAGTCCGTGTAGAAGTCCTTGTTCTCGGCGGCGACGAAGGCGAGCCGGACGTTCTCGGGCACCCGGTCGATCGGAACGGTCTCTCGGTTGATCTCGCCGGTACGGGCGAGCCGGCTGCCGTCGCTGAAGAGGTACACATTGCTCTGCGCCTTGGCCAGATCATTGGCCCGCGGAATGTCGATCGCGACATACAGGACGGCGAACGTGCCGGTCACCAGGGCGCATACGGTGATGAGAGCGGCCAGCGTCTTCCGCCAGCTGAGGAGTCGGCGCAGCCCGTGCCGCTTCCGGGCCTTCTGCCGCGGTGAGCGGTGCCGGCACCGCCGGGGGAGCGCCCGGCCGCGCCGTCGTGAGCGTCGGCCGGGGGCCTCCGCGACCGTTCTGAGCGAACCTGCCCGGTCGACCTCGCCCGCGCTCGGCAACTCCGCTGTCCGGTCAGGACTCCCAGTGGTTCGCATGGCGCCATCCTCAGCGCCGAAGATCTTCGGAAACCCAAAGCGAGCCATCGGCTCTGCCTCGGAGATGTATCAGCCGTGTATCGGCTCCCTCAGGGGGAGCCGCAGGGTCGCCACCGCACCACCGTCGGCCGCGTTGGCGAACTCCAGTTGCGCCCCGATCACCTGGGCCTGGCCGATCGCGATGGTCAGCCCCAGGCCGTGGCCCGTACCGCGTTCGCGGGCGCCTGTGCGGAACCGCTGCGGACCGTCGTCGAGCAGGGTGTCGGGATAGCCGCGTCCCCGGTCCCGTACCGTCACGGTCCGCCCGTCCGCGGCGACGGTGACCGTGACCGGACGGCTGCCGTGCCGGTGCCCGTTGACGATCAGATTGGTCACAATGCGCTCCAGCCTGCGTGGATCGGTCCACACCTCGGCCGTCGGCGCATCGCCCTCGACGACGAGCTCGACCGGCTCCGCCGGCAGCCCGTGCAGCGTCGTGATGTCCTCGACGAGAGAGCTGAGACGGCAGGGCGACAGATCGGCCTCCTCCGCCCCGGCGTCGAGCCGGGAGATCTCCAGAAGATCCTCGACGAGGGCGGCCAGGACACGCACCCGGTCGCGTACGAAGGAAGCCGCTTCGCCGTCGGGGAGCAGTTCCGCCGCCGTGACGAGACCCATCAGGGGGGTGCGCAGTTCATGTGCGACGTCCGCCGTGAAGCGCTGCTCGCTGCGCAGCCGTTGCTGGAGTGCGGCGGCCATGGTGTCGACGGCGGCGGAGATCTCGGCGATCTCGTCCCGCGGCCGGGGCGGTGCCTCGATACGGGCGTCGAGGTCCCCGGCCGCGATGCGCCGGGCCGTGCCGGCGGCGGACCTCAGCCGGCGGCTCATGCCCCCGGCGATGATCACGCCGAGCGGCAGCACGGCCGCGGTCGTCAGCGCACCGGCCCAGGCGATCGTCGTGTCCAGCGCGCTGATGTCCCGCAGCGTCGTCGTCATGTCGATCCGTACGGACAGGACTTGCTCGCCCGCGGGACGCGCGGCCCACATCGCCGGACCGGTGGGCCGGGTGGAGAACTCCGTGCCCTGATGGCCGCGGTCCGCGATGCCGCGCAGCCCGGCCGGCAGCCCGGGGGCGTCGAGCACGGCGCCCGTGCCCTCGACCGTGCCCGTGCGGGCATAGGTCACCGCGGCCCGGTCGAGCGTGGTGCGGGCGGCGTCACGCGCCTGGGTCAGTTCGCGGTCGCGCGAGGCGTGATGGACGAGGATACCGACCGCTGCGGCGACCGAGCAGATCGCGGCGGCGACCAGGGCGGCGATACGCCATCTCAACGGCATGGTCAGCGCCGGAACTTGTAGCCGAAGCCGCGGACCGTCTCGATCCGGTCGGATCCGATCTTCGCCCGCAGCCGCTGCACATGGAGGTCGACGACCCGGGTGTCGCCGTGCCAGGCGTGGTCCCACACCCGGCTGAGCAGCGTCCGGCGTTCGAGCACCACCCCCGGGGAGGCGGCGAATTCGAGCAGCATCCGCAGTTCGGTGGGGGTGAGGGCGACCGGCTTCCCGTCGCGGAGCACGTCCATGCCGCGGGTGTCGACGGTCAGTTCGCCGAAGACGAGAACCGCGGTCTCCGGAGTCGTGTCGGAGACCGGGGTGAAGGACGCGCGACGCAGCAGGGAGCGGATACGGGCCACGAGCACCGAGCTCTCGCACGGTTTGACGACATAGTCGTCGGCGCCGGCCTCCAGTCCGGAGACGACGTCGAGGGAGTCGCCGCGCGCGGACATCATCAGGATCGGGGCGAGGCTGAACTCCCGGATACGGCGGCAGAGTCCGATGCCGTCGAGGTGCGGCAGCATCACGTCGAGGAGCAGCAGATCCGGGTTCCGCTCCCGGAAGATCTCCAGGCCGGTCAGGCCGTCGGCGGCCGTGGAGACGGTGAAGCCGTACCGCTCCAGCAGCATGCGGACGGTGCTGCGGATGACCTCGTCGTCCTCGACGAGCAGCAGATGCGCCTCGTCGGCCGTGCCGGGGGATATGTGAGGGCTGCTCATCATGGCGTCCTGGTCGGGGGGATCGGTGTCGCGGGGTTCGGAGGGAGCGGGGTCGCGTCGGCCGGGGGCACCGGTGTCCCGGAGGGCTCGTCATCGCCGAGCGCGTCCTGCGGTGCGGTCGCGACGAGTTCGGTGCCGTTCCAGCGGTAGCGGGTGGTGAAGCGGCCGTCCTTGCCGGTCGAGGACAGGATCAGGTCGTTGCCGAGGGTCACGCCCGTGGCGCCGATGGTGTTCCAGCTGATGAGGATCGGCCGGACGGACGTGCCGAAGGCGCGGTAGACCTGGATCAGCGTCAGGCCGCCGACCGGATCGTCGAGGGCCACCACCAGTTCGTCCCTGCCGTCGTCGGTGAGATCCCGGTACGCGGGTGTGCGCAGGCCGCAGCTGCCGCCGGGGCAGCTCTGCAGAGCGGTACGTACGAGCTGCGGGACGTTGGGGTCCTGGTCCAGCAGTCGCAGGACGGAAACCCGCCGGAGGTCACCGGCGGGCACCTCGATGCCCTTGACGTTCACATAGCGCCGGTAGGGGGCGGCGGTCTCACCCTCGTCGGGGGTGGGTCCCTCGTACCGGGGCCACAGCGGTGAGGCGGAGATGGGCGGCGACACCTGAGGGACGGCGCCGTCGTCCCGGGCGCCGGTGTCGGCAGCGCACCCGGCTATGCCCGCGGCCGTCAGGCAGACGGCGAGAGCGGCCGGCACCGGCCGCCGGAAGCGGTGGGCGCCGGTGCGGCGGGGGGAGTGGCGCATAGGCCCATCACCCTACCGGCGGGGGTTCCGGGCCCCTCCGGTAGGTGCGGGAGGTGCCGGGGCACGCGAGGGCTGCCGGCGGTCGTGCGCGGTCCGTGGGCCGGGTGCTGCGGAGGGTCGTGCGGCCGGGAGGTGCCGACGGCCGTGCGGCCGAGGGCCGGGTCTACCAGCGGTGGTGGACCTGAGCGCGGATCCGGCGGTCGTAGAGGTCGCGCACCGCGTCCAGCGTGACCTGCGGCAGTGGGTCCAGGGCCGCCGCCGCGGCGTTGGCGCGCGCCTGCTCGGCGGACCGGGCGCCCGGGATGACGCTCGTGACACCGGGCTGCTGCATGATCCACCGCAGGGCGGTGCCGGCCGGTGTCGCTCCTTCGGGAGCGAGCGCGGCGAACTCCGCCGCGGCCTCGACGCCCGTGGCGTAGTCGACGCCGGAGAAGGTCTCGCCCTGGTCGAAGGCCTCACCGTGCCGGTTGTAGGTGCGGTGGTCGTCGGCCGTGAAGACCGTGTCCTTGGTGTACTTGCCCGACAGCAGACCGGACGCGAGCGGTACCCGCGCGATGATGCCGACACCCGCCTCCGCGGCGGCGGGCAGGACCTCTTCCAGGGGCTTGAGCCGGAAGGGGTTGAGGATGATCTGGACGCTCGCCGTGCCCGGGCGTGCGATGGCGGTGAGGGCTTCGGCGCAGGTCTCGACGCTGACCCCGTAGGCCGCGATCCGCTTCTCCGCCACAAGCGTGTCGAGCGCGTCGAAGACGGCGTCGGAGGAGTACACGGAGGACGGCGGGCAGTGCAGCTGCACCAGGTCGAGGGTGTCCACACCCAGGTTCCGGCGGGAACGGTCGTTCCAGGCACGGAAGTTGTCGAGGACGTAGTTCTCGGGGAGCTGGTCGACGCGGCGGCCCATCTTGGTGGCGACGACGATGCCGGCGTCCGGCCGCTCCCGCAGATAGCGGCCGATCAGCTGCTCGCTGCGGCCGTCGCCGTACACATCGGCGGTGTCGAAGAAGGTGACGCCCGCGTCCACGGCGGCGTCGAGCACGGCGAGGGCGTCCTCCTCGCGGACATCCCCCCAGTCCGCGCCGAGCTGCCATGTGCCCAGCCCCACGACGGAGACGTTCCGACCGGTCCTGCCCAAGACGCGCTGTTCCATGACCGGCATCCTATTCAGCCTCTTTCGCCATCAGGCGTCCTGGGGGCAGGCGGGTACCGGATATCGGAATCTATTGCTCCGGATCACTACACATAAGGAACAGATAAGCGCAAACTGGAGGAGCGTGGCTCTGCCGCGCGGCGCGGTCCGACTTGCAGCGAGAAGAAGGAGGCGAGTCGCATGGCCGACGTTTCACACAGGGGAGACCTCGCGGGTCATCCCGACATCGACGAAATGCAGGACCGCTACGCGCGGGTGCTCGGAGGGCGCGATGTGGCCCTGGTGGACGGCCCGGTGTTCCTGGTCGGCCTCGCCTGTGCGGTGTCCCCATGGGTGGTCCACTTCGCGGGCAACCAGCCGGCACTCGCGATGCACAACCTGATCATGGGTATCGCCATAGCGGTGCTCGCGATCGGTTTCACCGTCATGCCGGCGCGGATGTACGGCCTGAGCGGGGCGATGTGCGCCATGGGCGTGTGGTTGATCATCGCACCCTGGATCGTGGGCAGCAGCCCGGACGCGGGAGTGATCTGGACCAACATCATCATCGGCGGTCTCACCTTCCTGCTGGGGCTGGTCTGCACGGCCGTCGCGATGAGGAGCAGTCGCACCTCCATGTGACGGCGCTTTCCTCGACGGGATGTGCGCAGAGCGCCGGTCGGCCCGCCCCGTGGCGGGTCGACCGGCTTCGCCGGTGAACTCACGCCGGTAAATGGCCCAGTCGATACGAGCCCAAGTGGCCAGTGTTCTGGGCCATTCGGCTTCCTAGGGTGAAGGGCAGAGCGGCCGGAAGGACGGTCGCACCCTCCCGAGGAGCCGCATGCCCCTGCGTATCGTGCCGCCGAGCGGATCCCCGCGGACGCTCGCCCTCGCCCAGCTGGTGAACTCGCTGGGCGACGGCGCCTATTACGTCTGCTCCGCCCTGTACTTCGCCCGGGTCGTCGGACTCTCACCGGCCCGGATCGGCCTGGGCCTCACCGTGGCCTGGGGCATCGGCTCACTCGCGGGCGTCGCACTCGGTCAGCTCGCCGACCGCAGAGGGCCGCGGCCGACGGCGGTCGTCCTGGCGCTCGCCACTTCGGCCTCCGTCGCCTCGTTCCTCTTCGTGCGCTCCTTCACCCTCTTCCTGCTGGCCGCCTGCTGCTACGCAACGGCCCAGTGCGGACTGGCCGCTGCCCGCCAGGCGCTGCTCGCCTCCCTGGTGGCGAAGGAGGAGCGGACCGGAACGCTCGCGTACCTCCAGTCGACGCTCAATGCCGGGCTCGCCGTCGGCGCCGCTCTCGGCGGCTTCGCCCTGCACTTCGGCAGCCGCGAGGCGCATCTGTCGGTCTTCGTCCTCGACGCGGCGGCCTTCGCGCTCTGCGCCCTGGTCCTGCTGAGGCTGCCCGATGTCCGAGTCGACCACCCGCCGCACCGGACCGCCGCGCGGCAGGCGGTGTTCCGTGATCTTCCCTACGCCGTGGTGACCTTCCTCAACATGATCATGCTGCTGCGCATGCCGCTGATCAGCCTCGCCATCCCGCTGTGGATCGTGGAGCGGACATCGGCCCCCGGCTGGGCCGTCTCCGCACTGCTGGTGCTCAACACCGGTGCGGTGATGCTCTTCCAGGTCCGCACGGCCGCCGCCGTACGCGATCTGCCCAGCGCCACCAGGACAGTTCGGCGCGGTGGCGTGGCGATGCTCGCCTCCTGCGCGGTCTTCGCCCTCTCGGCGGCCGCGGGAGTACCGGCCCGGGTCGCCGTTGCCGTGCTGCTCGCCGGGGCCGCGCTGCAGGTGTGGGGCGAGATGATGCAGTCGGCCGGCGCCTGGCAGATCAGCTTCGACCTCGCCCCCGCCGGGCGGCACGGCCAGTACCAGGGCTTCTTCGGCGCGGGTGTGCCCGTGGCGCGGATGCTGGGGCCTGTTCTGCTGACCACGCTGGTCGTCGGCCTGGGTGTCATCGGGTGGCTGATCCTGGGCGCGCTGTTCCTCGCGGCCGGACTGGCCATGGGACCTGCGGTGCGCCGGGCCGGAAAGGCCAGGACGGCGACGGCGTACGCCGTGTGACGGATCGTGTCGGTCGCGCAGGGCCACATCGCCCAGGGACAGAGGCCGGCGTCAGTGGTCCCGTCCCAGCCGTCCACCGTCAGTCGCCGAGCCGTATCCAGACCGGTGCGTGGTCTGAGCCCGTGGCATCGCGGCGCTCGGTGGGAACCTCGTCCACTGACGGCAGCGGCGGCGGTTCGGCGGCGCCGACGATGCCGGTCCCCGCCGCGGCGACCCGGTCGAGGAGCTGATGGCTGATCAGGATGTGGTCGATCAGCTCGGGCCGCCCCGCGTGAACACGGGAGTAGCGACGGTCCTCGGGTATCCACTGCGCCACGTTCCACAGGCGCATCGCATCGCCCTTGTCCTCGCGCAGGAAGCCCGGGGTGCCGATCTCGGAGCCCGGCGGGCCGTGCAGGATCTGCGTCGTGGCGGCGGCCGGCTCGTCGTTGAGGTCACCCAGGACGACCACGGCCCGCTCCTTGCCCTGTTCCTCCAGCAGCTCGTCGGCCACGGACCGCAGGGTCACCGCCTCGGCGCCGCGGCGGAACAGCGCGTAGGCCGCGTACCGCGCACGCTCGCCCTCGTCGTGCGGCTGGAACCGGTTGCCGGGAAAGGTGAGCAGCTTGGACTTCAGATGACAGACGGCCACCCACATCTGCGGCCCGTCGTCGGGCTCGACGCGTACGGCGAGCGCCCCGCGGCCCATCCTGGCGGTCGGGTCGGCGCTGTCGTCGCTCTGCACGGCACGCAGGCGCTGCGGAAACGTCTGGGCGTCGGAGACGACGTCGAGCGGATGCCTGCTGAGGAATCCGACCCGGATGCCCCGGCCGTCGGGATGCTCCGACAGCGCCGTGTGCCAGGTGCCGGGCAGCAGACCCACCAGATCCTGCAGCGCCTCGGGATCGCCGACCTCCTGGATGCCGAGGACCGTCGGTCCGAGCGCTTCGAGCGTGGCGGCGAGGGCGGCGAGTTTCGCTTCGTAGACGACCCCGTCCCGCGGCCCGTACGGCCCTCCGGGCCGGTAGAGGTTCTCGAGGTTCCATGTCCCGAGGAGCATGGCCGGCTCCCGTCCTGTGACTGCCCGGACTGCCATCGTGACAGTGCGGGGCGGGAGCGGCCAGTGCGCGGACGCGGACCGTCCAGCTCCGCTCGGGGCGGCCGGCCGGGTGGCGGAGGGCCGGGTGGCGGAGGGCCGGGTCGGGGAGTGTCCCTCAGGACGCTTCGGCGGCCGTCTTGATCCGCTGTCCGAAGGCATCCGCGTCCTTGCGGGCGGCGCTCACGGCGAGACCGGCGAGGGCCTTGCCGACGCCGTGGCCCTCCAGGACGTTGAAGATGCGCACCTTGGTGGTTCCCGGGCCGGTGGACTCGAGGTCGTAGCCGCCTTCCTTCGCGGTCACGAGGTTCTTCGACGTTTCGGCCCAGCGGATTCTGGTGGGAGCCGTGAACTCGGTGATGCGGAACTCGCGCTTGGTGGTGAGTCCGGCGTCCTTGACGGTGCTCGTGAAAACGGTCCCGACGGTCGTCGGTCCCGGCGGCGTCTTGTCGATCTTCTGCACCCTCGGGCTGAACTTGGGGTCGTTCGTACCGTCGCCGAGGAAGGCGAACACCTCCTCGATGGGGCGGTTGACCTCGACCGTTGCCTCGAACTGACCGGCCATGATTCCTCCACTGACTGCTCGTGACGCGCTGCGGGGTTCAGGGCAGCTCTCCAGGCCCATGAGCAGTGTCCCAGCACGGGAGCGGGCCGTCGCTGTGACGGGAGGGACGGCTCTGCCATCGGGGTGAACAGCGCGGTGGGCGCGCGCGTAATACACGGCAGGCCGCCGGGCCGCCAAGGAGGTCTGCCGAGAATGACCGCGCATCGCACCGCCACCGTCGCCGCGCTCGTCGGCGTCGTGCCGCTCGTGCTCACGACGCTCGCCGCGGGGCCGGTGCACGCCCACGGAGCGCCCACCGACCCGCTCAGCAGGATCGCCGCGTGCGGTCCCGAGGGGACCCGGCAGGGATCGGCGGCCTGCCGCACGGCCGTCGCGGCCAACGGCGGCGCGGCCTTCGGCGCATGGGACAACCTCCGAGTGGCCGACGTGCGCGGCAGGGACCGCCAGGTCATCCCGGACGGGCAGCTGTGCAGCGCGGGACTGCGTGACTACCGGGGACTGGACGCGACACGTGTGGACTGGCCCAGCACACCGCTGAAGGCGGGTGCCGGCCTCACGATGACCTACCGGTCGACGATCCCGCACCGGGGCACGTTCAGCCTGTATCTCACCAAGCAGGGCTATGATCCGGCCGCTCCGCTGCGCTGGTCGGATCTGCAGAGCGAGCCGTTCGCGAGGGTGACCGATCCCGCGCTCAGGGACGGGGCGTACCGCATCCGCGGGACGCTCCCCGCCGGGCTGAGGGGGCGTCATGTGCTGTACACGATCTGGCGGAACACCGATACGCCGGACACCTACTACTCCTGCTCCGACGTAGTGCTGCGGGGCGAGGAGAACACCCCGCCGGCGCGGCCCGCGCCCGAGGAGGCGGCTCCTCCACCTGAGAAGCAGCCGGCCACCCCCGAGCCCCCGGCGGCCGAGGCGTCGGAGGCCGGGCAGGCCCCGCCGTCGCAGGCGTCCACGCCACCGCCCGTACGGGAACAGCCCGTCGTCGGGGGAGCGGGGCGCCCGCAGGCCGTGGCGGACACCGCGAAGGACCACTCCACCGTCCTCATCGGCGCCGTGGCCGCCGTGCTCGCGCTGATCGCCGTGAGCACCTCCGTGCTGCTGCGCAGGCGCCGGTAGCGGCAGGCGCCGCCCCGGGGACGGTGAGGGGCGCTTCCTCCGTTCAGCGGCTCCGGCCCGTTAAGGACCTCCGCGGCGGGGTACCTCTGCGCGGACCGGACGGCGCGACGGGGCGAGGAGCTCATGAAGATCGGGTACAAGCTGGCGGCCGAGGCGTTCGGCCCGGCCGAACTGGTACGGCAGGCGGTTCTGGCGGAGCAGGCGGGCTTCGACTTCGTCGAGATCAGTGACCACTTCCACCCCTGGCTGGACAACCAGGGGCACTCCCCGTTCGCCTGGACCGTCCTCGGCACGATCGCCGCCAGGACCGAGCGCATCGAGCTCGCCACCGGCGTGACCTGTCCGACCATCCGCTACCACCCCGCGATCATCGCGCAGGCGGCGGCGACGCTCGCGCTGCTGTCGGACGGCCGCTTCACCCTCGGTGTCGGTTCGGGGGAGCGGCTCAACGAGCACGTCGTCGGCCGCGGCTACCCGGCCGTGGCCGAACGCCATGAGCTGCTGCGCGAGGCACTGGAGATCATCCGGCTGCTCTGGCGCGGCGGCTACCGGTCGTACGAGGGCAAGCACCTGCGTCTCGAGGACGCCCGGGTCTTCGACCTGCCCGACGAACTGCCGCCGATCGCGGTGGCCGTGAGCGGCAAGGCGTCAACGGCGATCGCGGCGGAGCTGGGTGACGCGCTGTTCGCCACCGAGCCCGACCCGGAGATCGTCCGGCAGTACCGCGCCGCCGGTGGCGACGGACCGGGATACGCGGAGGTACCCCTCGCCTGGGCGCCCGACGAACACACCGCGGCACGGGCCGCGTTGGAGACCACTCGCTGGGCGTTGACAGGCTGGAAGGTGATGAGCGAGCTGCCCAACCCGGTCAACTTCGACGCGGCGACCGGCACGGTGCGCGAGGAGGACATCCTCGAGCACTTCGCCTGCGGCTCCGACCCGGAACGCCATGTCGCGGTGGCGCAGCCGTACGTCGACGCCGGCTTCGACCGCCTGGTCATGATGAACTCCGGCCCGGACCCGGACGGGTTCATCGACTTCTACCGGCGGGAACTCGACAGCCGTATGCGGCAGTTGAAGCCGAGCGGCGCCTGAGGCTTCGGAGGGATGCGGAGGCCTACGAGTCGCTCAGCAGCCGGCTCCGCGGTGAGCGGTGCCGTGCCGCGTTGAGCAGTGCGTGGATGCGTACGCCCGCCTGGTCGATGTCCTTGATGGGCGCGGGGAACGGCAGGCGGGCGTCCTGGTGGGAGCGTGCGTACTCCAGACGCAGGGTGATGCCGTACCGGTCGATGGCGACGGGCAGGGCGCGCTGCACGCCCAGCACCAGCCGCGGCTTCACCAGCCGCAGCAGCAGTCCGACGATGTCGCTGTGGTCGTCCACCAGGTGCGTCAGCATGCCGGCCTCGCAGGTGGCCAGGGGATCGGTGTCGGCCTCCATCAGCTCTTCGAGGCCGACGGTGATCCGCTCCTCTCCCGTGTCGAGGACGGCGTGTGCCAGTTCCATGCACCGGCTGCCCGCCGGCGCCGCGTGCCGCGGGGCCGTCAGCAGCCGCCCCGCCAGGAGGACACGGGCGCGGACCCGGTCGCGCACGGGAGTCGGTGCGATGTCGGTGAACTCCAGCGTGGCGCGCGTATATCCGTCCGCGGTGCCGTCCGCGCCGGCATCGTCCGCGCCCGTCGGGGGGTGGAGGTGGATGTGCTCGGTGGCGCCGGGCCCGTGCAGCCGGGAGACCTCGGTACGCCCCTCGTCCGTGACGATGGTCATCGAGTCGGCTGCCATCAGGATCGACCGGATTCGTTCCGCGCTGGTCGGCTGCGCGACGGGGGTGGTGAACAGGCGCATCCAGATCTCCGCTGTCGAGGGTACTTAGGTATGCCTTACCTAACCATCTCTCCGTGTCTGTGCCAAGCTCGCGCGCCGCGACCACGGGTGCGCGAAACTGGGCCGGAGTGGCAACGCCCGGCCGGGCGCGGGCGGACGGAGGGTGCATGGAGCCGATCGACGGGGTGGAGGTCCTCTTCTTCGAGGACGACGACCGGCTGGAGGCCTGGCTCGCCGAGCATCACGGCCTTGCGGCAGGGGTGTGGCTGAAGCTCGCCAAGAAGAGCTCGGGGATCCGGTCCGTGACGCCCGGTCAGGTCATCGACGTCGCCCTCTGTTATGGCTGGATCGACGGTCAGCGTCGCTCGCTCGACGCGACGTACTACCTGCAGAAGATCACCCCTCGACGGCCGAGGAGCCAGTGGTCCCAGGTCAATGTCGGCAAGGTCGCCGCGCTCGAGGAGGCCGGAAGGATGCGGGACCCGGGCCGGGCCCAGGTCGAGGCGGCCAAGGCCGACGGCCGTTGGGACGCGGCGTACGAATCCCAGAGGACGGCGCGTGTGCCGCCCGACCTGGCGGCCGCCCTGGACGCCGCCGAGAAGGCGAAGGCCTTCTTCGAGCGGCTCAACAAGACCGACCGCTACGGGGTGATCCTCCAGCTGCTGCGGGCGCGTACGCCCGCGGCGAGGGCGGCGAAACTGGAGTCGGTGATGGCCCTGCTGGAGGCGGAGCGCAGGCCTCAATAGGCCATCCGCCGCGGGCGGTTGCCGGGTACATGCAGACCCGCGCCCGAGAGCCTCGGCGCGTGTCCGGGCGCGCCGGGTCCGCGTTCGCTCGCCTCGCGGGCGGGCGCGGGTCCTGTCCTGCCGTGCCGGTCACGGAATGAGCAGCGCCTTGCCGGGGATCGAACGGGCCTCGATCGCACGGTGGGCGTCGGCCGCCCGGGACAGCGGGAACTCCCGCGCGATGACCGGGCGCAGCCGCCCCGCCGCGGCCTCGGCCAGCGCCTTCGTCGCCAGCCGCACCACGTCCGGCGCTCCGAACTGCACGTCCGCGATTCCCCGGAGGGTGATGCCCCGCGCCCGCGCGCTCTCCTCGTCGAGCTCGGCGAACCCGCCGCTCGAAGCGCCATGGGCCGACACGCGGCCGCCGTCCGCCACGAGAGTGAAGGCGCGGGCGCCGAGTTCGCCGCCGACCCCGTCCAGCAGCACATCCACGGGCTGCCCCCCGAACGCCTCACGGACGTCATCCGTCCAGCCGTCCGCGCTGTAGTCGACGACGGCATCGGCGCCCAGCCGCTTCACCAGCGCCAGCTTCTGCTCCCCGCGCGCAGCCCCGACGAGCCGTGCCCCGGCCGCGTGCGCGAGCTGAACCAACAGGGTGCCCATGCCGCCCGCGGCCCCCAGGACGAGCACCCGGTCGCCCGGCGTGATGCCCGCCGCCTCCGCGATGCCGATGCCGGTCACACCGTCGTGGGCGAGGGCGGCTGCCTCCCGCGGGCCGAGGCCTTCGGGAACCGGCACCAGCCGGTCGACCCCGGTCCGGACGAGTTCGGCGTACGTACCTCTCGTGCCCGCCCCGGCCAGCACCCTGCGCCCGGTCCACGACGGGTCGACCCCGGGACCGGTGGCGACGACGACCCCGGCCGCGGCGCCTCCCGGCACGTACGGCGGGGTGATGCCGAACGCCTCGCCCCAGCCGCCACGGATCTGCGTCTCGACGAAGATGGTGTCGATTGCCTCGGCCCGTACGACGACCTCTCCGTCCCCTGCCACCGGGTCCGGCTCCTCCACCGGCACCAGCACCTCGGGACCCCCGTACCCGTCCACACGGATCGCGCGCATGCGGTCACACCTCACCTCGGTCGCGGCCGGGATCCCGGCCCTGCGGTCAGGTCTCGAGTCTCGAACGTCAACCACGCTTGAGGTCAACCCGCGCTCTCGGCGGCCCTGCCCCCCCCGAGCACCCCCGGACCGGGACGCCGGGCGGCGACAGGAGGGTGCGAGCAGAATGAGCTTGCGAGTGGTGGGGGCTCCTCGACCGTGATCCGCTGGGTGAGCGCCGAGAAAGGAACGACCATGTCCCATGACTCCTCTGACTCCTCCGTGTCGCCCGAGGCCTCCGATTCCCCCGACGACACGGTCCTCTTCCTCACCTTCGGGGACCCCAGCCACGCCTACGAGGCCTTCCACCTCGTCACCGAGCTCCCCGGTGTCGACCAGGCGGCGATCATGGAGCGCTCCCCGGCCGGCTTCCTGTCGGTGCCGGAAAGCTATACGTCGTCGGCCGGCCGCTCCACGCTCCTCGGCGGATCGATCGGTGCGCTGCTCGGTCTGCTCGGTGGCCCGGTCGGGCTGCTGTTCGGCTGGGGCGCGGGAACCATGATCGGGATGGCGGCGGACAACGACGCCGCCGCGGACTCGGTCGACAGCCTCACCTACTTCAGTCGCGGCGTCGCCGACGGCACCAACGTCCTGATCGTCGGCATGACCGAGACGGACCCCGCCGTCGTCGACACCATGGCCGCGCGCCTCGGCGGCACGGTCGTCCGGGTCCCGGCCGAGGAGGTGACCGCCGAGGTGAGGGCCGCGCAGGACGCTGCCGCCACCGCGGTGCGGGAGGCGCGCAGGCAGCATCGGGAGAGCAGGGGTACGGAATTCCGGGAGAAGGTCGGAGCCCTGTTCCACCACCAGGGCTCCTGACGGCGGTCGCGTCCCCGATGCCTGCCGCAGCGGACCGGAACGACGGGACGCGCCGACCGCGCCCCGTCGAGCGACTTGCCGCGTCCGTCGCCCTCGTGGCGCTGCCGGCAGCGTTGATCATCCTTGTCGTCGGAGCCTTCAGGAACTGGGCCGCCCTGCTGGCGGCCGTCGTGGCACTGCTCGTCGGTGTGATCGCCGGCTGGCACGTCGTCACACGCAAGAGGCTGCGGCGCGCCGCGGCAGGCCTGGTCGCCGTCCTCGCGTTCGTCGTCCTGCTCGCCGCCGGGATTCTCGCGGACCTCGATCTGTCGCGGGTCGCGGTGATCCTCGTGCTGATCGCGCTGTCCGCGGCGACGGCACGCATCGCACTGCGACGGCGTGCCAGGACGGCGGTCGCCCGACCCGCACCGAGGCCTGCCCGGCCGGTCCTGCTGATGAACCCGAGGTCCGGCGGCGGCAAGGTCGAGAAGTTCGGGCTGGCCGGCGAATGCCGCCGCCGCGGAATCGAGGCAGTCCCGCTGCGGCCCGGCGAGGACCTGCGGAAACTCGCCGAGGAAGCCGTCGCGCGAGGAGCCGACGCGCTGGGCATGGCCGGCGGGGACGGCTCTCACGCGGTCGTCGCGGAGGTCGCCGCAGCCCACGGGATTCCGTACATCGTGGTCCCCGCGGGCACACGCAACCACCTCGCGCTCGACCTCGGCCTGAACCGTGACGACGTGGTCGGCGCCCTCGACGCGTTCACCGACGGGACGGAGCGGCGGATCGACCTGGCGACCGTCAACGGCCGCGTCTTCGTCAACAACGCCTCACTCGGCCTGTACGCGCACGTGGTGCAGACGCCCCGCTACCGCGATGCCAAGCTCCGAACCGCCGCGGAGACCATGTCCGACTTCCTCGGCCCGGACGCCGTCCCGCCCGATCTGCGCTTCACGGGACCCGACGGCACCGAATACTCCACCGCCCAGCTGATTCTCGTCTCCAACGGCCCCTATCTGCTCGATCGCCTGGAAGGCCTCGGCACCCGCGAGCGCATGGATTCCGGACGGCTCGGCGTGGTGACGCTGACGGTCCGCGACGCCTCCGAAGCCGTACGGTTCGCCACCCTCCAGGCGACCGGGCAGATCAGGCGGTTCCCCGGTTGGCGCCAGTGGACCGCGGAGCGGTTCGAGGTGCGATCGGGTGGCCCGCTGGCCGTCGGGGTCGACGGCGAGGCGGTGACGTTCGAGCCGCCGGTCGTGTTCGCCGTACGTCCGGGTGCTCTGCGCCTGCGGGTGCCCCGGCACGCGGTCGGCGTCTCGCCGGCAGGCAGGGCGGTTCATCTGCTCTCACGGTCGACCGTCGCCGCTCTCGTCGCGGTGTGCCTGGGCCGCGCGCCCGACGGGACCGGCAGGAAGCCTTAGCCGGGGCGCGCCGGTGACCGCGGGTTGCCCCTGCCGCCGTGAAATGTCGTGCAGGGAAGCGGAGTTCGGCCCTTGGCGCGAGGCACGCCCGAATCACGCCACCAGCGGCCGGTCGTGGGGTGCCACCGGCGCCGGCAGCACGGTGGAACCACTCAGATAGCTGTCCGTCGCCGCCGCGGCAGAGCGGCCCTCCGCGATGGCCCACACCACGAGCGACTGCCCACGCCCCGCGTCACCGGCGACGAAGACCCCGTCCGCGCGTGAGCGTGCCGGCCCGGCCCGCTCGACCGTCTCGGCCGCGAAGCAGGCGTTCCTGGCGAAGTTGCCCCGGTCGTCCAGCGTCAGCCCGAGCTGTGCGATCAGGCCGCTGTCACGCTCGGGACCGGAGAAGCCCAGGGCGAGGAGCACGAGGTCCGCGGGGATCCGCTGCTCGGTGTCCGGACGCGGCTCTCTGGCCGTGGGTTCCACCTCCGTCAGATGCAGCGCGCCCACCTGTCCCGCGCGGCCCTCTTCGAAGCGCAGGGTGGCGGAGGAGAAGACCCGTGGATCCGTGCCCTCACGACCCCGTGCCTCCTCATGCGCGTGGGAGATCCGGTAGACCTTCGGGTACACGGGCCAGGGTTCGGTGGCACGTCTCGCTTCGCCGGGCTCGGGATTGATGTCCAGCTGTACGACGGAGGCCGCGCCCTGGCGCAGGACCGTGCCCAGACAGTCGGAGCCGGTGTCACCGCCGCCGATGATCACCACGTGCTTGTCCGCCGCGGTGACGGGTGGCGCGGCGTAGTCGCCCTCGCACACCCGGTTGGCGAAGGTGAGGTAGTCCATCGCCTGGTGGATGCCCGACAGCTCCCGGCCGGGGACGGGCAGCTCCCGCTGCTCCCGCGCACCCACGGCGAGGATCACGGCGTCGTGCCGTCGGAGGAGTTCGGTGGCGTCGAGATCGCCGCCCACGTCCACGCCCGTACGGAACTTGGTGCCCTCCGCCCGCATCTGGCCGAGCCGCCGGTCCAGGTGCTGCTTCTCCATCTTGAAGGCGGGGATGCCGTAGCGCAGCAGTCCGCCGATGCGGTCGGCGCGCTCGTACACGGCGACGGTGTGACCGATACGCGTGAGCTGCTGCGCCGCCGCCAGCCCCGCCGGTCCGGAGCCGACCACGGCCACGGTCTTCCCGCTGAGACGCTCGGGCGGCTGTGGGGAGGCGTAACCGCGGGCCCAGATCTCGTCCGCGATGGCGTTCTCGACGTTCTTGATCGTCACCGGGTCGGCATTGATGGTCAGTACGCAGGCGTCCTCACACGGCGCCGGGCACAGCCGCCCGGTGAACTCCGGGAAGTTGTTCGTCGCGTGCAGCCGCTCCGCCGCGTCGCGCCAGCTGCCGCGGGTCGCGTAGGCGTTCCACTCCGGGATCAGATTCCCGAGGGGGCAGCCGTGGTGGCAGAACGGGATGCCGCAGTCCATGCAGCGTCCGGCCTGCTCGGCGATGAGGGGCAGCTGCGACTGCCCGGCGTAGACCTCGTCCCAGTCGTTCAACCGCTCTGTCACGGGGCGGGGCGGGACGGGCCGCCGGGGGATTCTGAGGAAGCCGAAAGGATCGGTCATGCGCCGCCTCCATGCGCACACGCGGTGCATTACGGCCTTCTCGTCAGCGTACGCCTGCTTTGTGCCGCTTTCAGTAGCCCATCGCCCGGGTGAGGTGCAGGGCAACAGGGCCCGGTGGGGCCCGGCGGTGAGGTCCGGGCCCCGGGGCGAGGGGGTGCGTCGGCCGGCGCTACGACCGGGCAAGCGGGTCCGGAGCCGTCCGCGGCCGGGTCGGCACGGTGCCCACAACCGGCTGGTGGCATGCGAACTCCGTCTCCAGCACCCCCTCGCCCCGGCTCAGAGCGGGCAGTTGCTGTTGCAGCGCGTGCACGGACGCCGCCGGGATCTCGCCCTCCAGGACGTAGGACATCCCCCGCGGCACAGGCGTGCTCAGGTTCGCCCGCAGGCGTCCCAGTACCGGCAGAAGCTGCCCCAGCAGATCGGCCGGGAATTCGAGCCGGAACCGGTGCAACGGCTCGTACACCTGCGTGCCGGCTTCGCGCAGCGCGCTCATCAGAACCATGGGCGTCAGATGACGGAAATCGCCCGCCGTGCTGGACATGCTCTTGTCGAAAACGGCATGGGAATGGCTCTGCCTCGCCCAGTAGCCGGAATGCGTCATGGTGACGGTGCAGTCGGTGACCTCCCAACCATGAATTCCCTCCCGCAATGTCTCCGGCACGGTCTCCGCGACCGCTGTGATGAAGGAATACGGCAGCGATCCGAGTTCGATCTCCAGCCGGAATTCCACACCGGATCCGACCGGGGCCGGGTCGACGCGCAGACCGATCGTCGCCAGGAAAGGGTTGGGGTCCGTGTCGATGATCTGGAGTGCGGTGCCCGTGCCGACCGGTCGTTCGAGACAGATGGTGGTCGTTTCGCGGAAGGTCACGTGCACCCCGAAATCGGCGGCCAGAGTCGCCTGAATGACCTCCTTCTGCACCTCGCCGTAGAGCGAGACCGCGACCTCCTGACGCAGGTCGTCCTGGCGCAGATCGATCAACGGGTCCTGCTCGGCGAGCCGGCTGAGCGCCGCGTGCATCGCGCCCTTGTCGGATGCCCGGACGGGCACGACAACCGTCTCCAGCGTCGGCGGGGCGAAGTGGTGGCCGTTCGCGGGAGAGTCCGGCGGGAAGCCGATCGCATCACCGATGCGGACGTCGTGCAGACCCCACAGCTTGCCGATCTGCCCGGCCGTGACCGCGGGGCTGCGTACGGCCGGGCCCCTGTCGAACACCTGGATCGCGGTCACCTTGCCCTCCGCGTCGGACCGGACCGGCAACCGGTCCCGTGTCCGCACGGTGCCTGACAGCATCCGGACGTACGCGATCTTCTCGCCCGCCGGGCCGCGCTCCACCTTGAACACCGTCCCGGAGACCGGCCCGTCGCGGTCGCCCTCACCCGCCGGCAGCAGCTCGCGCACCCCGGCGATCAGCGTGTCCACACCGGCGCCCGTGATGGCGGAGCCGAAGAACACAGGATGGACCTGTGCCCGTGCGGTCTGCGCGGCAAGCTCGGCGCGGAGCAGGTCGTACGACACCGCCGCCTCGTCCCGCACATACGCCGCGAGCAGCGCGTCGTCCTGTCCGGAGAGCAGATCGACCAGCCGGGTCATGAAGGCGGGGTCGGCCGCCATGGACGGGGTGAAGGAGGCGTCACTCGTCCCCGGAGCGTCGACCGTCCCCATCGGGATCACGGCCTCGGTCAGCTTTCCGGAGACGCTCCGCAGCACGCGCTCGGGATCAGCGCCACCACGGTCGATCTTGTTCACGAAGACGAGGGTGGGGATACGCAGCCGGCGCAGGGTCCGCATCAGCACTCGCGTCTGCCCTTGGACGCCCTCCACGGCGGAGACGACGAGCACCGCACCGTCGAGCACACTCAGCACCCGCTCGACCTCGGCGATGAAGTCCGGGTGTCCGGGAGTGTCGATGAGATTGACGGTGATGTCGTCCACGGCGAAGGAGACGACCGCGGATTTGATGGTGATACCGCGTTGCCGTTCCAGGGCCAGTGAATCGGTCTGGGTATTGCCGTCGTCGACGCTGCCGATCGCGTCGATGACACCGGCGGTGTGCAGAAGCCGCTCGGTCAGGCTGGTCTTACCGGCGTCGACATGCGCCAGAATTCCCAAGTTCAACGTACGCACGAACTGTCATGTCCTCTGGGTAGATGGAAATTCCCTTCTCGATGGACATGAGAGTTCCTCGCATAACCGTCTCCTCGGTCGTTCGGTGGCGCCGGCCGTTTCGGCCGTCGTTCGCCGGACGATTCCAGCAGCGGCCCGTGGCGTCGGGCAACCGAATTACGCGGCGGGCGCGGCACGGGCACAGCACGAGGCGGCCGGGCCCGACGGTCGCCGGACCCGGACCCGGACCCGGACCCGGACCCGGTCCATCGGGCCGTCAGCCGTCGGTGTCGCCGTCCGGCACCCACGAGCCGTGGCAGTCGAGAAGCGGATGATTCATCGCCTGCCGGGCGGAAACCCGCTCTCTGTCGACCTCACCATCCGACGGAAGTTGTGGCGCGTAGTGACGATGAGCTGGTGGCGCAGAGCGGCCTGGGAGGTGTCCGCGGTACGGGGCTCCGTACACCGGGCCCTGACCGGCCCGGGGCCCGAACGAGATGTGACCGTCCAGGCACTCAAAGCGGCGGGCGCCGCCCTGCTCGCCTGGGCACTCGTCGGCTGGTGGTGGGACGCGCCGATGGCGCTGATGGCGCCCTGGAGTGCGGTGGTGCTCGTCCAGAGCACGGTCTACCGGTCACTGCGCGCCGGACTCCAGCAGATGATCCTCATCGGTCTCGGCACACTGCTGGCGGCCGGTGCCGCCTCCCTGACCGGCAACACGACGGCGGCGATGGCCATCGCCCTGCCGGTGGCGGTACTCATCGGCACCTACGCGCGCTTCGGCGAGCAGGGCGTGTACGCCTCCACGACCGTGCTGTTCGTCCTCGCCTACGGCTCGTACTCCAGCTCCGACATCTGGCACCGGCTGCTCGAATCGCTGGTCGGAGCGCTCATCGGTATCGGGGTGAACGCGCTGATCCTGCCCCCGGTGCACCTTCGCGACGTACGCGACTGCCTCCACCGGCTGCCCCGCGACAGCGCAGAGCTGCTGCGCACCATGGCGGACGACGTCGAGCGCGGCTACGACCGGCACAGCGCGGAGCGGTGGTACGAACGGGCCCAGCGGCTGATACGCCTCCTGGACGACCTGCGCAACGCGCGGACCTGGACCCGCGAGAGCTACCGCTTCAACCCGGGCTACCGGATGCGGCGCTCGGTGCCCGCTCTGCCGTCGAGCGAGTGGGACGCGCTGTGGCAGCGCATCGCCGATCGCCTGATGTCGATCACCGGCAAGCTCGTCGACACGGCCGGCGAGGACCGCAGGCTGGCGGCACCGCCCGATCCGGTACTCGTGCGGCTGCGGGAGCTGCTGACCGCGGTGGCCGAGGTGTGCGAGGCGGACGAGGAGGCGCTCACCGAACCGGGCCCACACCCCGCCTCACAACGCGAGACCGCGGTGCAGAGCGCCTGGGACGCCCTGGCGGACCTCAAACGCCGTCTGCACGATCACGACACGGAGACCGCGACGGCGATCGGCGGGCTCGTGGCCGACGTGCAACTGCTTCTGTACGACCTCGCCGCCCCGCGCCCGACTGAAGCTGCCCCCACCGGGTATGCGCAGTGAGACAAAATCCGGCAGTGGGCCAGCGAATCCGCCGGTTGTCGCGCACACTTGAGGGGAAGGTGCTCGCCATGACCGTGGTCCGGGCCGGCACCCGACGCTGGGGAACATCGTCCGGGGAGACGACTGGACCCTGAGATGTCTTCTGCGAGCGTAGGGAGGCGCCAGTCATGGACGGAGCCGGACTTTCGGAGCCCGAGCGGGTGATCCTGGCTGAGATCGAGCGCGAGCTGCGCACCGACGAAGCCCTGGACCGCCGACTGCGGACCATGCGCCCGACGGCACCCGTGGGAGGAGCCTTCGGCTCGTTCCGCGGATTCCGGCTGGCGACACTGGCATCTTTGCTGTCCGCCGTGGCGGTGATGCTGTTCGTCATGGCCGCCGTCAGTTCAACTCCCGCTCTGCTGTGGGTCTTTGCCGGCGTGTGGGTGCTCACCGCGGTCTGCCTGCTCCAACTGGCCTGCCGCTGGGGCGCGCGACGGCTCACGACCCGGCGCGGAGTGCCTGCCGAGACGTCGGCCCACGAGAGCTGACGACCGACATCGCGCGGTTCTGACGCGACGTGGGACGGGGCCGTGTATCACCATGGCCCCGTCCGCTGTCGCTGGTCCTGCGCGAGAGACATCGTTGCGGACCCCCTGAGTCGGCGGCGAACTCCCCCTGCCGGCAGGGCCCATTGCTGTACCTGCCGGGCTGTCTGGCTGTCGACCCGTCGGGCCTTCGGCCGCCGAGTCCGAAGAAGCCGCCGGATTCGCGGCATCGCGCCGCCTGTCGCCGGGCGCGGACCTCCACCCCTGGGTCCCGCAGCCGCCGAGCTCATGGGGTGTCAGCCGTTCTTCGTTCGCCCTGACGCCCTCGGGCTCCCCCGTTGCCTCGACGTGAGTCCGCTGCGGGCCACGTGGGCGGATCCTCGGGACACGGCGGCCGGCACCCCGGCGTGCACTCACGCGCCCGACCACATTGCAGCGGTCCGGCAGGGGCGGCCCCGGAGACGCCCGACCATGGTCTCGCGGCGATCCGACGGACCCATCGTTTCGGTGACCTCCCGGATGGATCGCCCGGATCCGGGTACCCATCCGCTGACGACAGCCGCCTCAATCCCTGGACACCCAGCGTGATGGACAAAAAGCCGACGACGACGCAGACGGCCCCAGGCGTGACCACGAGCCACGAGGTGTTCGGCGCACCCTGCTGGATCACCCTCATGGCGCGCGACCTGCCGGCCGCCCAGGCCTTCTACGGCGCGGTCCTCGGGTGGGATTTCCGGCGGGCCCGGCTGGGTGACGACTTCAGCCTCGCGCTCTACGAGGGAACTCCTGTCGCGGGCATCGGAGCGCTGGCCCCCGCCCTGCGTGTGCCCGTGGCCTGGACGCCGTACTTCGCCGTCTCCGACGTAGACCGGACCGCCGCCCGCATCCGCGAACGCAGTGCCACCGTCGCCGTCGGGCCGCTGCGCTTCCCTGTGGGCCGCGGAGCCCTCGCGGCCGACCGCGACGGCGCCGTCTTCGGGATCTGGGAGGGCCAGCTCGTCTCCGACTGGCAGGCCTGGCGCAAGAACGCACCTGCCTGGCTGCGCCTGCGGACCCGCAATGCGTTCGACGCCGCGATCTTCTACGGACAGGTGCTCGAATGGGCCTGTGACCGGCCGGGCTGCTGCGATGTCGACTACGAGCAGGACGAGGTCGTGCTGAGCCAGCACGGGCAGGTCCTCGCCCGGCTCAGCTCGGGAGCGGTCGACACCGCCCCCGACCCGCTGATCCAGCCCCGCTGGCACATCCACTTCCCGGTGCGGGACGTCGCCGCGACCACGGCGGCGGCCGTCCGCCACGGAGGGTCCGTACTGCGGGAGGGGCCGACCCCCTACGGCACGGAGGCGACGCTGCTGGACCCGGACGGGGCACTGTTCACGGTCACGAGCCGGCCGCACTGAGCGGTCCGCCCGGAACGCTCGGGTACGGGTGGGGTCTGAGACCCCACCCGCCCCATCGATCTCACAGCGGCTTACGCAGAGTCGACTCCCCCTTGCGCCACGACCTCAGCAGCCGGTCGCCCAGCCTGGCGTCGGCCCACTCCGTCGCGTCGATGCCGAAGGCCACGTCCGCCTCCAGCCACGGTTCCTCCTCGAGGAGCCCCGCGATCACCTCACGCCTCACCACCTGCTCGTGCACCGCGTCCGCCTCCACGTGCTCCGCGTAGAAGTGGACGGCGGCCGGGCCCGCCTCCAGCCGCCGCATGGCCGCGGCCATGCGGCGTGAGCCGGGCGACGACGTCACTTCGACGGCCGCGAAGTGCCCCACCAGGGCCCCGCGCAGTGCTCGGTGCAGCCCGAACAGGGACATCAGATTGGCGAGCGTCAGCATCTCGGAGGCCGCCGCGTCGACGTAGTGCCCGTACGACGTGTCCAGGCCGAGATCCGCCATCAGGTCGGCGAACAGCTGGGCGTGCACACGCTCCGCGCGGCCCGCACCGAACTCGTCGTACTCCACCGCGACCATGGCCGCCTTCGCCCTGCCCCACAGCCGGGGGATGACCCAGGCGTGCGGGTCGGCCTCCTTGAGGTGGTAGAGCGAGCGCTGGGCTGCGTACTCGCGCAGCTGCCACACCTCGCCCTCGTCCTTCAGATAGTGCGAGGTCCCGGCGCCGTCGACCGGCTCGACCAGGATCTCCTCCAGCGCTTCCGTCACGCTCTCGCGCCGGGGTACGTCGGCACGGAGCGCGGTCAGGAAGCGCTGCTCCATCGCACCGCGCAGCCGCAGCAGTTCGGGATCCCACTCCCAGTCCGGATCGACACCCGCGAATCCCCGGTAGTGGAGCTCGTAGCAGAGGTAGAGGGCGAGCTGCAGATCGTCGCCGTACGGTTCCGCCCGCCCGACCGCGTCGGCCGGGGGGAGCGGCGTACCGGGCCGGGAGCGCAGGGCGGTCGCGACGGCGGAGGACAGGTCACCCCGGTGCTCGGGCAGGACGGGCCCGGCCGACCGCCCGTCGTCGGTCCTGTCGGCGGGCCGTTCCGCCCTCGACGGCTGTCCGGGGGTCTGCACGGCTGTCACTTCCCGGCCTCCTCGGCGCGCTCCGCACGAATCACCACGAGCTCTTCCTTCTCCTCACCGGGCCCGATCAGCCCCTGTATCTCCAGCCACTTCCTTCGCGAACTCAGCACCGGTCCGAAGGGCACATAGCGGCGGTCCTCCACCGTCGCGCGCAGACCGGCCCGGCTCAGGCGCTCCAGGGTCGGCGGCACACCGCACAGGCCGGAATGCACCAGCAGCAGCACACCTCCTGGCCGCAGCACGCCCGCCGCGCCGTCGCAGATCCGGTCCACCAGCGCCCGACCGCTGTGTCCGGCGTCCCAGGCGAGCGAGGGCCCTCGGCGAGGCAGCCCCGGCTCGGGCGCCGGTACGTACGGCGGATTGCTGAGGACGACATCGAACCGGCGGTGCGCGACGGGCTCCAGCAGGTCGCCGCGCAGCACCTGGACCCGTAGCCCGGCGAGGGCCGCGTTGACACGGGTGGTCACCACGGCCCGCCGGGCACGGTCGACGGCGGTCACCCTCGCTCCGCGCCGAGCGGCGGCCAGGGCCAGGGCACCCGTTCCGGTCCCGACGTCCAGCACGTCAGCACCCGGTGCCAGCGGGAGGCGCCCCAGGGCGTCCGCAAGGAGGAAGGTGTCCTCCTGGGGTGCGTACACGCGCGGTGGCACCCATACGCGGCACCCCAGACCGGTTCCGTCCACAAGGCCGAGCATCCACAATCACCTCTGCAATTCGGGAGCCCTGACTCGGTGCCGCGCGGTACGGACGGTCATGGGCGGGTTCACCGCGTGGTGGCTGCTGTGTCCCAACCTCCGGATCTCTCACGGTGCCCGTGTGCCCAGTGAGACGGACTCCTCACCGCCGAAGGGGACATTTCACATAAGCGAGGAGGTCGTCGCAGGTCAGGGAGTTTCCCGGGTGATTGTTAGGTGCGGTCCGGCGGGGTATTCGCAGAGGCACACGCTCTGCTCCCCGGGAGGAAGGCAGGCACCTCATGGACCACGTCGTCGACGTTTCCGGACGCACCCCCCTCGCTCCCTCGTTCGATCCCGCGGCTGCCGCCGGGCAGGCGCTGACGACCACCGGCGCGCATCTGATGCCCGCGGCCGCCACGATGGCCTGCCTGGGCGTCGATGTGGACCAGTGGCGGCGGTTCACCACCCACTGGGAATCCTTGACGGCGGACCCGTACGCCTCCGAGCGGGGCACCCGCAGGCTGCGCCGGTACGGGCACTTCGTCTTTTCCGCACCGAGAAGGTGTTTTCACCTGCTGCCGCCCGCCGCCTTCGTGCAGCCGGAGAGCAGCAATCCGCTCTATGTCGATGTCGACCGCCGATTCGATCCCCTGACCAGCTCCTTCGTCGCCGATCCCGTGGTGGGTTCCCTGCTGCGGATGCTGGGCCGGCTGGCGACGGGCCTGGACGACAGCGAGCGGTGGGACGTGAAGGTGCACCCCTTCCGGGTCATCGCGTCCGGCGAAGCCGCGGGGCTGCCCACTCCCGAGGGACTGCACCGGGACGGGGTCACCCTCGTCTCGTCGCTCATGGTGGGCCGGCGCAACGCCACGGGAGGGGAGAGCGAGGTCCGGGACATGGACGGAAACCGGCTGCTGGCCACGACCCTCGACGAACCGGGGACACTGCTGCTCGGTGACGACCGGCGCACGCTGCACGGAGTGTCGCCCGTCCGGCCGCTGGACCCGCACACCCAGGCGCGCCGGGACGTCCTGGTGGTGACATACGCGCCACGTCGTGGCACGACGGGCTGAGCGGGCCTGGGACCGGACCGACCCCGGGCGTCGGTCCCGTGGGTCAGCGGGCGGTCGCGGCCACCAGATCGTCCACGACAGCCTTGAGCCCGCCACGCTCGCGGGCCGCCCTCTGGCGTTCCGCACCGGAGCCACGCGTCGCGAGCCGCCGCAGGAACGCCGTCACCGTGTCGAGGTCACCCTGCTCATCGAGGGCGGGACGGACGAACGCCACCAGGCGTTCGGCCTGCACCGCCGAGGGGAGAATCCCGCCGCCCAGCGCGTCGACGCCGCTGCCGGCCCAGCCGTCCCGCGCGGCCCGCCAGTACGCGGCCCGCAACACCTCACCGCACACACGAGGCCCCGGATCGCCGTGGGCCACCCGCGCTGCCGCGGTCACCACCAGCGCCCTGACGAGGAGCGTCAGGGCCACGGTGTCCTCGATGTCCGGCAGGACGTCCATCGCCCGGACCTCGAGCGTCGGAAGGCGCGGATTGGGCCGGATGTCCCAGAACGGAGTCGCGGCGTCCAGCATCGCCTCGGTCTCCTCCATGGCGGTGGCCAGACGCTCGTGGTCATCGAGCGACTCGGCGTACGGAGGCGGGCCGAGGCACGGGAACCGCCCCCGGATCACCGAGCGCCAGCCGGCATAGCCCGTGTCGTGGCCTTGATGGAAGGGGGAGTTGGAACTCATCGCCACCAGAAGCGGCAGCCACGGCCGAAGGTGGTTGCCGACGAGGACGCTCGCCTCCCGGTCCGGCAGATGCACATGGACATGCACGGCGCAGACGGCGAAGTCGTCGAGCATGGCCCGGTACTGGTCCACCCCCGCCCGGTAGCGCCAGTGGTCACCGACCTCCGCGGGATCGGTGCGCCCCACGACCGGTGTGCCCGAGGCGCAGAGCCGCAGGCCCTCCTTCTCGGCAGCGGAGCAGAGCGCGGCGCGCATCCCGGTCAGCGCGTTGCGCAGGTCCGAGGACCGCACGCACGGCTCGGTCCTGCCCTCGACCTGATAGCGCGTGAACTCGCCGGTGACGCTCTCGCCCACCGCCGTGCGGGCGCGCGCCACGACTCGGGGGCCGGCGGCTTCGACGGCCCGGGTGAGGGGGTCGACGAGGAGGTACTCCTCCTCCACCCCCACCGTCGGGCCCTGGTCGCCGAAGGACGTCACGACACCCCCTGTCCGCCGGCTTCGCTCGCTGCTGCCGGTCTCTCCCGGATTCCACGACAGAGCAGATACATACCCCGGGGCACCCCGGCCCCGGAGCTCACGACCCAAGAGAGCGCACGGTCACCGGCATGCCGGGCGCCTGATGGCCCCCGCTGGCCAGCATGCGCACCTCGCCGCGGTCGCTGATCTCGGCGCGCACGATGCCGGTGTCGTCCTCGTACACGGGGGAGCCGCTCGCTCCCGCTCTCTCGGTACGCCGGACGATCACCACATCGTCCTCGACAGTGGACGCGCGAAATACCAGTTCATAGCTGTCCGGGTAGCTCATGGAGACTCCTGACACACGGGCGCAGAGCCGGGACCTGCGCTTTCCATCGTGACCCAGGTCCGGTCAGGGCGCCTCAGGAGCGGGCGGTGCCGGCCGTCCGCCGGGGCGCAGGGCTGCCAGCGCGGCACGGCCGCGAGGGGAGAGCCGGTATCCGACGTCCAGGCTCTCGGTGAGCCCCAGTTCCTTCAGCTTGCGGACGTCCGCCTTGAAGGGAAGCCGCTCGCGGCCGACGCGGGGTGCGAGTTCGGCGGAGTTCGTCGCCGGATGGTCGGCGATCAGGGCCAGCACCCGGAGCGTCCACGCGCCGTGCCGGGAGGCCGCGTCCAGCCGGTCCAGCCGTCGGCGCAGCTCGGCCAGCGCCGTGTCGTCGAGGGCGTCGTCGCGGCGCAGCTGCTCGCGCGGATCGGCGCCGGCGTGCCGCACCTCCATGCGGTACGGCGTTCCCTCGCGCCCAGTCAGGAACGACAGAAGGGAGTCCAGCGACGGTGAGCCGGCCCGCCGGGCATCCTGCTCGGAGAGCGTGTCCAGCCCGACCGGCTCGACGGACAGCACCTCGACGAGGCCGACAGCCGTACGCATCCGGGTCCCGGCCCGCACCCGCGGCGCCCGCCAGGTACGGAACGCCAGATCGACCCGGCCCTCCACGATCCCGTCCAGCACGGCACGGGGAATGAGCACGACGCACCTCCGTCTCTTTTCCGCCGCCGGTTCTGCCGCCTTCGCTGTCCATCCTCTGATCCCTCTGCCCGCGGTGCATGCTGGTGGGCATGGCCGACCTTCTCGCGATATCGGGCGACGGCGTCCCGGTCACCGCACTCGACGAGGGCGAAGGACCCACCCTGCTGGTGGTCCACCCGGGCGGCGGCCCCGCCGTCTCCTGGAACGGCGTGACGGCCCGCCTGGCCGACAGCTTCCGGGTGGTCCGCGTCAACCGGCGCATCTATGTCTCACCGCGGTCCACTCCTCCCCTGCAGCACTCCCTGCGGACGGAGACGGCGGACGTGCTCGCCATCGCGGGTCTCCTGGGCGGACCTCTGATCCTGGTCGGCCACTCCTCCGGCGCGGTGGTCGCCCTCGAGACCGCCCTGCGCTCGCCGGCCCTCTTCGCCGGGGTGATCGCCTACGAGCCCCCGATGCCGACCCGCTCCCCGGCGGCCGGAGAGGCGGGCCACCGCGCCCGTGCCGCGCTCGACGCGTCCGACCCCGCCGGAGCGATGCGCATCCATCTGCGCGACATCGCCGGGATGCCGGCCGAGTCGGTCGACGCGATGCTCGCCGACGGGCCGACCCGGGACGCGCTCGCCGCGTACGCCTCCGCCCAGATCACCGACAACGAGGCGATCGACGCTCTCGGCGTGGGCATCGACCGCTACCGGTACCTGTCGCTGCCGACCACCCTCATCCGGGGCGACCGCAGCCCGGCGCATCTGCACGAGCGCGTGTCCGACCTGGCGGCGACGCTCCCGAACGCCCACGTGATCACCCTCCACGGCCAGGGCCACACGGCACACCGGGACGCGCCGGAAGTGCTGGCGGTGGCGATCTCGGAGGCGGCGGGGGAGGTGCTGAGGTGATGGGGCCCGCGTGATGTGTCAGGCGGATTGTTCCGATGCCGTCGGCTCGCGATTCCGCCGGCCTGAGGGCGTCGGCGTGCGCCCGCTGAGCCTCCGTGCACCGGCGGTCGCGACCCAGCGACTTTCGCCAACCCCTGTCGGCGCCATGCGATTTCACGCTCCAATGGTTCCTTCGACGCCGAGCCGGGCGACGCGGCAGTTCGTGACCGGCCCGGCCGGCAGTGACGACGGAGGAGACGATGCCGTGACCCATCCGGTTGGCTCGCCACCATCGCCACGACAGCGGAATCAGAACCCCTGCTTCTTCTTGAGCTATGCGCGCACACCGTCTCCCGTGGACGAGCGTGGCGGCGCCGACGACCCGAACAAGCTGGTCGACGACTTCCACCGGGAGTTGTGCGAGCACATACTCCACCTCACCGACCACGACGCTCAGGCGCCACCGGGATTCATGGACCGGCAGTTGGGCGTCGGGGCCGAATGGGAGCTCAATCTCAAGAAGGCCCTGTCGGTGTGTCAGGTCTTCGTGCCGGTCTATACGACGCGGTTCTTCACCCGAGATTGGTGCGGCAAGGAATGGGACGCCTTCGCCCGCAGACAGGCCGAGCAGCGTCGCACCCGCCCGTACACGGTGAACGCGATCGTGCCCGTTCTCTGGCTGAGCCCTACGCACCTCACCCTTCCGCCGGTGGTGCAGGCCGTCCAGTTCGCCCATCCCGACCTGGGGGAGCACTACCTCAAGAACGGTCTGTACGGCCTGCGCAAGGAGGGCCGCACCGTGAGATACCGGAGAGCCGTCTGGGGCATCGCCCAGACGATCGTCACGGTCGCCCAGCAGGCGCGCCTCGACCCCTGCGACACGGCGCTGTTCGACAACCTCCGTAACGTCTTCGAGGAGGGATCGTAAGATGCCGCTCTTCTTCTTGAGTTACGCCCGGATCCCCGGCGAGCGGGGCCCCGGACACGATCCCGACAAGCCGGTGTTCCACTTCTTCGAGATGCTGCGCGACAGAGTGGCCGACCTCGCCGGGGTTCCCGTCGAGGCGGCGGGCTTCGTAGAACGCAACGACGGTGATGAGGACGACGTGGCACGCGCCCTGTCCCGCTGCCAGGTGTTCGTACCCCTGTACTCGAAGCGGTATTTCAGTGACACCTACTGCGGCAGACAGTGGACGGCCTTCGCCCGGAGGGCCGCGTCCGGATCGCTGCCGCACACCGTGCCGGTCCTGTGGACGCCGTATCCGGTCGCGTCCGTTCCGGGAGCGGTGAGTGCGCGCCCCGAGATCGTGGAAGGCGGGGGCGAGACGGAGGACGCCTACGCCACGAGCGGACTGCACCAACTGCTCGACCTCGAGGAGGAGGCGGCCCTGCCGGTGGTGGACCGGCTCGCGCGGCGCATCGTCGAATCCGCCACCGGGGTCTCCATGGCCCCGGACCTGGACCGCCGGACGCTGAACACGATGCCCGACGCCTTTGCCGCCGCACCGCCCCGGCCACCCATGCGCATCACCGTCCTCGCTCCCTCACGGGACCGTCTGCCCATCGGCCGTGAGCCGTCGCGCTACGGTCCCAAGGAGACCGACTGGTGTCCCTACGGCCCGGTTGCCGGCGGTCCCGTGGCCGAGCAGGTCAAGGAACTGGCCCGCAACCTGGGCTTCGCTCCGGAGGTGGTGTCGTTCGACAAGACTCTTGTCGAACTGGAAGGCAGGAACACACCCGTCGGGCCGTGGACCCTCGTCGTCGACCCGTGGGCGCTCCAGGATCCGGAGGCGTCCGGCCGCGCCCGGACGTTCGACGCCGCCCACCGGCCGTGGACCGCCGTGCTGACTGCCTTCGCCGACGACGATCCACAGACCAAGGAGCATTCCGAACGGCTTCGAGGTCTTGTCCAGGCCGCCTTCCCCCGCTTCCTCCGCCTGGGCAGAATGGGCGAGCAGGAGGCCGTTCGAGGCCTGGTCACAGCCGACGCTTTCGCCCTGTGGTTCGGGGAGTTGGCCGAGTCGTCCTACATGCGCTATCTGCGGTACATTCGGCCGCAATCGACCCCACGGAACGCATCGCAGGGTAGACCGCCGGGCGTCGGCGCCGACGGTCTCGGTTCTGGCGAAGGTGGCTCGGAGGTCAGACGATGACCGGTGCGGACCGCGACGCGGGCAGAATCATCACCTTCTACTCGTACAAGGGCGGAACCGGGCGGACGATGGCTCTGGCCAACACCGCCTGGATTCTCGCCTCGTCGGGGAAACGGGTCCTCGTCGTCGACTGGGACCTCGACGCCCCGGGTCTGGACCGCTTCCTCCATCCGTTCCTGGACAGGGAGATGCTCCTGACGACGCCCGGCGTCCTCGATCTCGTCAGCCGCTTCAACCAGACCGTGCGGGAGCACCAACGCAGCTGGGAGATCCAGAATCCAGGACGGGAGGGCGACGACTGGGTGCTGGACGTCGATGAGACGTGGGTCGCGGAGAAGGCTCGGTTCAACCACTGCATCATTCCCGTCTCCTGGGAGTTCCCCCAGAACGGCCGCATGGACTTCCTGCCGGCGGGAACCAAGAACAAGGGCTATCTGAGCGCGTTCTCGCAGTTCGACTGGAAGCCCTTCCTCGACGGCCCGTTGGCGACGGAGTTCATCGACGCGCTCAAGCGGGAGTTCGTTCAGAACTACGACTACGTCCTCGTGGACAGCCGGACCGGCCTGAGCGACATCTCCGACATCTGCACCGTCAATCTCCCGCACACGCTGGTCACCTGCTTCACTCCGAGCACCCAGAGCATCGAGGGCGCGGCGGGTGTCATCGAACGCATCGAGTCGATGTACGGACACCGGCGGATTCGCATTCTTCCCGTCCCGATGCGGGTGGAGGACACCGACGGCGAGTCGGACCGACTGGATATGGCACGCGCGCAGTACCGGCATCGGTTCAGTCGCATCCTCGACAGGCACAGCACCATTCCGCCGCAGGACTACTGGGGCAGCGTCGAGATTCCCTACCGGCCCGCATACGCCTACGAGGAACTCCTCGCCCCCTTCCGCGACGCACCCGGCAGTGCGTCGTCCTTGCTCTCCTCGTACGAACGTCTCACCGCAGTCGTCTCCGACGGGACGGTCACGTCCATGCCGTACCTGGGGGACGGGACCCGGCAGCGCCACCTGGATCTGTTCACGCGCAGGAAGCCGCTGGACGCGTCCGACGTCTACATCAGCTACGTTCCTCAGGACCGCAGTTGGGCCGAGTGGATCCGATCGGTGCTGGAATCCGCGGAATTCCGCGTCCACCTCGCTCAGGAAGGGACGGAAGAGGGTGCCAAGCTGCGCATCGAGACCGAGCGCGGTGTCGAGTCCACGTCGTACACCCTCCCGGTCTTCTCGGGGTCCTATCTCCGCTCCTCCCGATTCCGGACCACGTGGGAATCCGTCTTCTCTCCCGACCGGCTCGGCAACCGCCGTCCATTGGTGCCCGTACGCGTGGAGGACGTGACCGTCGGAAAACCGTTCATCGACAACCTCGTCGACTTCACCCGCTTCGACGGGGAGGGTCCGGCACGTCAGGCCCTGCTGGAGGCGTTCGAGGTGCGTGACGAGCCGCGTTCACGGGCCTTCACCGGCGCCGACAGCATCACGCCCCGATACCCCGGGGCCGAGCCGCCCGTGAAATCCATTCCGCTGCGCACCGCCTCCTTCACCGGCCGTACCGAACTGCTGGAAGAGATCAGGGAGCGGATGCACACGAGCACCCGGACCATTCTGCTGAGCGGGATGGGAGGGGTGGGGAAGACGCTTCTCGCCCAGGAGTTCGCCCACCGCTACAAGGGTGACTACGACATCGTCTGGCACATCCAGGCCGAACAGCGCAACCTGGCTGTGGAGCAGTACGCCGCCATGGGTGAGAAGTTGGGGCTGCCCAAGTTCAAGAACCCGAGCGATGGGGCGAAGGCGGTCCGGGAAGCGCTCGACCGTGGCGAGCCGTACGACCGTTGGCTGCTGATCCTGGACAACGCGGATGACGCCCAGACGCTCAATGACGTTCTGGGCAATGGACGTTCAGGGAACGTACTCGTCACCAGCCAGCGCTCCGAGGGCTGGAACCGTCGCGCGGAGACGGTGGAGGTCGGGGTCTTCACCCGCCTCGAGAGCGTGAGCCATCTTCGCCGCCGACTGCCGGACATCAGCCAGGAGGACGCCGAGCTGGTGGCGGAGGCGCTGGGAGATCTGCCGCTCGCCGTCGAAGGTGCGGCGGCCGGTATCAAGCGGACCGGCCTCGGCGCTCGTGAGTACATCAAACTGCTGCAGAAGCCGACGTTCGGCATCGAGACGCCCGCCGACGGCGAACAAGTCGCCGACTTCACCAAGGCCACCCGCGGTACGTGGGACTTCGCCATCGAACAGGTCCGGGAGAACTACCCGCCGGCCGCGCAGCTGCTGCAACTCTGTTCGTACTTCAGCCCTGAGCCCATCTCCATGGACCTGCTCGAAGGCGTGGAGATCACCAGGGCACTGCG
Organism: Streptomyces sp. NBC_00306; assembly: GCF_036169555.1. Taxonomy (GTDB): domain Bacteria; phylum Actinomycetota; class Actinomycetes; order Streptomycetales; family Streptomycetaceae; genus Streptomyces; species Streptomyces achmelvichensis. Next base: position 7,378,956 of record NZ_CP108032.1, read on the forward strand.
CGTCCCGAACGTCGCGCGCGCCTACAAGGAGCTCAGCAGCTTCGCGCTCGCCCGAGTGGACCAAAAGGCGCGCAGCGTACAGGTGCACCGCCTCGTCCAGCTCTCCATGCGCAACAGCATGACCGAGCAGGAGCAGGAAGACGCTCGCCAGGTGGTGCACCGCGCCCTGGTCGCGGCCCGGCCCGCCAAGGACGACCCGGAGAATCCCAAGACCTGGGACCGCTACCGGACCATCTGGCCACATCTGGGCACCCCGTGGACACTGGTGACGCCCGACTACGGAATCCGTGAACTGATCGTGGACCGGGTGCGTCAGCTGCGCCGGCGCGGAGAGCTCCGCCAGGCACTGGAACTGAGCGAAGAGTGTGTGGCCGGCTGGTGCGCGGCGGGGACTCCGGACGAGCGGTGGACGCTGCACATGCGATTCCAGATCGGCAACATCCTGCGTGCCCAGGGCCGGTACAAGGAAGCGCTGAAGCTGAATTCGCATGTGCTGGAACGACAGATCGCGGTCCTCGGGGACCCGGACGACCAGCATGTCCTGATGACGAAGGGCGGTCTTGCCGCGGATCTGCGAGGGCTGGGGCGCTTCGGTGAGGCGCTCACACACGACCTCGACAGCTATCAGCGATACGTCGACGTCTACGGCGAGGACTACCCGGGGACGCTGGCAGCCGGCAACAACCTGGCCGTCGCGCTGCGGGCGTCGGGGGACTACGCGGGGGCGCGTGAACTGGATCGCAAGAACCTCGAAACACGTGAAGTGATTCTTCTGCCGGACCATCCCCTGACCATCGAATCGGCGGTCAACCTGGGACGTGACCTCCGTGAATGCGGCGACTACGGCGCCTCGGTCACCCTGCTGAGGAAGGCCCACGAGCGGTGTCTGCGCAACATCGAACTGAGCGAGGGAGAGCCGACCGTGCTGAAGACCGTCACCGGCCTTGCGGGCGCTCTGCGCAGTGAGGGTCGGCCGGTCGAGGCGGAGCAGTTGACGCGCCACGTGCTGGATCACATGCCGACCGACCCGGATGGGGAGGAGTCCACGGAGCGGCTCCTTCTGGAGATGAGTCTGGCCTGCGATCTGAAGGCGTTGGGGCGGCAGGACGAGGCGTTGGAGCTCGTCGGCAGGGTGTCGGACCGTCTGACGACGCGGCTGGGACCCGAGCACCCCTCGACTCTGGCCTGCGCCGCGAATCACGCGGTGCACCTGCTGGAATCGGGCGCGGGCGTCCGGGCCGAGGCGAACCTGCGGAAAATCGCCGCCACGTGGGCGGAGTTGTTGGGCGACGACCATCCGCATGTGCTGGCCTGCACGGTGAACTGGGCGAACGCTCTGGCGGCCTGCGGCGATCGGGACGCGGCGCGGACGACGTACCGGTCCGCCTTCGACAAACTGCGGGAGCACCATTCCCTGGGGTCGATGCATCCCTGGACCCTGGTGTGCGCGGGTAATCTCGCCATCGTGCTCCGCGACCTGGGTGACCGCAGTGGCGAGACACTGCGCGAGGACGTTCTGATCGAGATGGGGAAGCAACTGCGCGAGGGACACCCGGCGGCCGCTGCTCTGCTCGCCTGGCGTCCTACGAGTCTGGAGATCGAACCTCAGCCCGTCTGACCGCGGGCTCGCTGCTGCGCGAGCGGGGAACATGGGGCGACAAGGAGCGCCGATCCGCACCGACGCCCCTCTCACCCACCTGTCAGCCCTTCGTCAGCCCCTCGTTCACCAGCCCGATCAGATCCGTCGCCGCGCTGAAGTCCATCGTCAGCCTGTTCTTCGTCATCGCGAACGCGATCCCCGTCTCCGTGTCCCCGTACGCGAAGCTCCCTCCCGCACCACCCATCGCGAAGGCGCTGCGGGTCGTCTCCTCCATCCCGGGAAGGCCCAGGGCGTAGCCCAGGCCCCACGAGGCATCGTTGCCGAAGACCTGGTCCACCCCGCTCGCCGCCGGTGCGGTCACCTCACGCAGGCGTTCCGGGGAGATCAGCGCGACGCCGGGGACGTCGCCCAGCAGTGCGGCGTACATACGGGCCATCGCGCGGGCAGATGTCTTGCCACCCGCGGGGATGTCGGCGGAGAGGACGTCGGTGCGGTTGCCGAGTTCGGCCGTCGGGAACAGGGACAGCGGGCCCGCCTTGAGCATCGGCAGATCCTCCGGCATACCCGCCATCATGTCGGCCGCGCCCTCCTGGTCCTCCAGCCGGGCCAGTCGGCCGTGTTCACTCGCGGGCATGCCGAAGTACAGCTCGTCGGCGACGCCCAGCGGGCCGGTGACCTCTTCGCGGAGGACCTGGGAGATGGGGCGGCCCGTGGCCCGGCGGACGACCTCGCCGAGGATGTAGCCGAAGGTGTAGGCGTGGTACCCGACGGCCGTACCCGGCTCCCACCACAGTTCGGCGTCGGCGATCTTCGCGCAGATCCGGTCCCAGTCGCAGATGTCCTCGGCGGTGGTGTCGAGCGGCAGGCCGGGGACTCCGGCCGAGTGCGTCAGGACCTGCCGCACCGTCACGTTCTCCTTGCCGTGAGCCGCGAACTCGGGCCACAGGTCGGCCACGGGAGTGTCGTAGCCGAAGGTGCCGCGCTCGACGAGCACATGGACCACGGTCGAGGTGGCCGCTTTGCCGATGGAGAAGTTGTAGAAGACGGTCGCCGGGGTCACCGCCTGCCCGGTGGCGGGATCGGCGATGCCGGCAACCGCGTCCACGAGCAGCTCGCCGTGCCGGAGGACGGAGACTTGCACACCGCGCTCGGCCCCCGATTCCACGAGCTGGTCGATGCTCTGCTGTACCTGCTTCTGAATGTCGCTCACCACGGCTCCTCACAGCCTGATCCGGTCGTGAGGGGTGACTGCTCGGCGGGGCGAAACTCATCGCTGCGTGCCGCGCCGGTTCGCACCGTACGAGGTCACAGCGGGGACCTACCGTCCGGATGTGTGTTCGCCGCGAGCGATAAGGTGCAGCATGAGCACCTACAGCCTTCCGGAGATCACCCGCACCGAGTGCACCAGGTGCGGGACCGAGGTGCGGGGCATCAACGGCAGGTACGCGTGCCCGAACTGCGAATGGGTCAACCACTGGAGCGACGGGCACAACCAGCTGCCGAGCGCCGAGGCCGACCCCGACTGCCCCCGTCCGCGGTAGGCGCCGACCCCGACTGCGCCGGCCCTCGGTAGGGCGGTGCCCTACCGGGCCGACCGGTGGTCCTGCTCGCCCGCCAGCTCGCCCTGGACGAACGGATCAGCCACGGGGTCGTAGGCGCCGGCGTGGTCCGCCAGGGCCTCTACGATGCGCTCCCACTCCTCGATCTCCGCATGGACGCGTACGGCATCGGCCGCATCGTCGAACGCGTCCCTCTTCGCGGCGTGCTGCGCGGCTTCGAGTGCTGCCTTCGCCTCGTGATGCGTCATACCGGCGGCACGCTGCCGGGCAGCCGTCCAGCCCGCCTTCTCCGCGGGAGAGGGCATCTCGGACGCCGGCTCCGAGGCGGTGCGGGCCTGGTCCTGCTGCGTGCTCATCCGGATTCCTCACGGTCGTGGGGCACATGGTGCCCGGCTCTGGGTGTGGCCTGAGGGACGATATCCGCGGTACGCCCCTTCATGCGCGGCGCCGGTCCCCGGCAAGTCGGCGGTGGTCGTCAACCTGCCGCGCGGGACGCCTCCGCGCCGATCATGCCGTGGAGCCGATCGGCCGCCGCCCGCCCGAACGCGGGGTCGTTCAGATGCGTGTCGACGGTACGCAGCTCCACGGCCGAGCCGCCGAGACCCGCCGACAGTTCCGCGACGAGCGCGGCATCGGCGTGGGGGTCGTGATACGGCCCCGTGGCGACCCCGAGCGTCGACAGCCCGCGCAGCGGAGCGAGAACCGCCGTCGGCCCCGTCGCCGTCCGCAGTTTCGCGGCCATGAGACGCCCGAGCTCCGCGCACTCCGTCACGGTGGTGCGGATGACGGTGATGGACGAGTTGTGCACGTGGACATGACGGTCGCGGAACCGGCGGGGAAGGCTGTCCAGCGGCCCGAACTTCACCATGTCCAGGGCCCCCAGGCTGACCACCTGAGGCACACCGGCCCGCCCCGCGGCCTCCAGCCGGTCGGGTCCGGCCGTGAGGATGCCGCCGACCAGCTCGTCGGCGAGTTCGCAGGTGGTGAGGTCCAGTACACCCGCGAACAGCCCCTGGCCCGCCAGCGTCTCCAGTGACCGGCCACCCGCTCCACTGGCGTGGAACACCAGCACCTCGTAGCCGAGCCGGGTCAGCCGCTCGCGTGCCGCGTCGACTCCGGGGGTCGTCACGCCCGCCATGGATGCCGCGATCAGCGGCCTGCCTTGGGCGCGCAGATCCGCCGCCCTGATGGCCCGCGGTGAGCGGGCGAAGCCCTCGGCCATTCCGGCGACGGCGTCGGCGGCGTTGGCGAGCAGCGGCGCCGAGATCCGGTTGACGCCCGCGATGTCGACGACGCTGTACATCATGGTGATGTCGCAGGCGCCCACGTACGGGGCCACATTGCCCGAAGCCATGGACGAGACCATCACCTTGGGCACGCCGAGCGGCAGTGCCCGCATCACCTGGGTGGCCATGGAGGTGCCGCCGCTGCCGCCGAGAGCCAGTACGCCGTGCAGCCGGCCGCTGTCGTACAGATCCACGACGATGTGCGTGGCTCCGCGCGCCATCGTGGCAACGGCCCGGCCGCGGTCCAGGGCCCGGACGTCGGCGAGTTCGGTGCCCGCGGCCCGCGCCACGTCGGCGCCGTGGACGTCCGGATGCACCCGGGGTGTTCCGGACGCACTGGTGTCGACGAGGACCGTCTCGATTCCCCGCCGGTGCAGATGGTCCCGCAGCAGGCCGTACTCCGTACCTTTGGTGTCCAGCGTCCCCACCAGCGCAACGATCGCCATGACAGGCCATCCTCATGCCCGCCCGGTCGCCCGACAAGGCGCACAGGCACCGCGCACGGAACACCCGGGGGCGCGACGGGGACGCGGGGTCGAACAACCCGGGCCCGACCAACTGTGGGCACACACCAGGATTCGTGGCCGCCGCCCCGACCTCGGGTTGCGGACACCTCTCCGCCCGTGGCCCGCAGTTCGCGGGTGAGGAAACCGAATTCCCTTGCCTCGGTCCGGCCCAGGATCTCCTCGCTGCTGCCGGGGCCGGATGGCTCAGGATCAGCCGGGTCGGCAGGCTCGCGGCGAACGCGCCGAGCACGGTGTTCCAGCCCGAACACCACCGACAGGCTTCGGCCCGAACCGCCCACCGCACCGAAGGCGAGTCGGTCCCGGCCCGTCGTGAGGCTCACAGGACGACGCGGGCCCACGGCGGCCGCCGGCTCAGCTGCTCGGCTGCCTAATGGGAGCTGCCGGGTCGGTAAGACTCGGTGCCGTAGCCGCCAGCAGGTGAGCACTCCGGTTGCCGGAAGCGTTCGATTTCTGGGATCAGACCGTGCCCCTGCTGGTCGGCCGGAAGGCCAGACCGCTGATGGGGTGGCGTGCCCGCCGGGTTCGGCGTGAGCACTGGATCCATTAGGCCGCGCGCCGTGTCTTCCGCAGGCTGCACCGCAAGCGAAGTGCCAACAAGGGAGAGCGCGTTGCTGCTGATCGGCGATGACTGGGCCGAGGATCACCATGACGTCGAAGTCCAGGACGAGACGGGCCGGAAACTGGCCGCCGCGAAGCTACCCGAGGGCGTGGACGGCGTAGCCAAGCTCCACGAGCTCGTCGCGAAGCACGGTGGTGAGAAGCTCGATCCCAACGCTGTCATCGTCGGGATCGAGACCGACCGCGGCCCATGGGTTCAGGCTCTGATAGCCGCCGGCTACAAGGTCTACGCGATCAACCCCCGGCAGGTCGCCCGCTTCAAGGAGCGGTACGGCACATCTGGTGCCAAGAGCGACAAGGGCGACGCTCACGCGCTCGCAGACATGGTCCGCATCGACCGTGACCAGCTACGGCCTATCGCTGGAGACAGCGAACAGGCCCAAGCCATCAAGGTCGTTGCCCGCGCTCATCAGACTCTCATCTGGGAACGCACCCGCATCTTCCAGAGGCTGCGCAACGCCCTGCGTGAGTACTTCCCCGCGGCCCTGGATGCCTACGCCGACCTCACTCTGCTCGGCGCCGACGCACTGGAACTGCTCGTCAAAGCACCCACTCCGCAAGCCGCGGCGAAGCTGACCCACGCCCAGATCACTGCTGCACTGGCTCGCGCCCGTCGTCGCAACCGGACTGCGAAGGCAGCCGTCATCCAGACGGCGTTGCGCGAGCAGCACCTGGAGCTGGCTGAGCCGGTGACCGCCGCCTATGCGGCCACCGTGGTGGCTCACGCCCGGCTGCTGATCACCCTGAATGAGCAGATAGCCGACCTGGAGACGCAGGTGAAAGCCCATTTTCACGCGCACCCGGACGCTGAGATTTACCTCTCGATGCCCGGCATGGGAGAAATTAGCGGCGCCCGGGTGCTCGCCGAATTCGGAGACGACCCCACCCGCTACGCGTCCGCCAAGGCGCGGAAGAACTATGCCGGCACCAGCCCGATCACCCGAGCCTCCGGCAAGAGCCACACCGTCCAGGCCCGCTTCGTACGCAACAACCGGCTCGCCGACGCGTTGCAAGCCCAGGCGTTCTCTGCACTGAACGGATCCCCAGGCGCTCGCGCCTACTACGACAAGCAACGCGTCCGTGATGTCGGCTACAACGGGGCCCTCCGACAAGTCGGCAACCGGCTCGTCGGCATCCTCCACGGATGCCTCAAGACTCGAACGCTCTACGACGAGGCGACCGCCTGGTCGCACTACGCCTACCTCCATGCCGCTTGATCTGAAACGGCATGGGGTGTCTGATCCGCTCGACGATTTCGGCGGTGATGAAGCCGACCACCGCACAGAGCACGATGAGTGGCGCCTGGTTGTGCGCGTCGTGGCCGAGAAGGAGTACCGCGAGCACGGAGCTGGTGACCGGGAGCCGCGTGACGACGGCCGTCGCGGTGGCCACGCCGAGCGCCAGTCCCGCTGTCGTACCGAGCCCGGGCAGGCCCGAGGCGGCGATGCCCGCCGCCGCCCCCATCAGCACGGCGGGGAAGATGGGTCCGCCGCGCAGACTGCCGAGGCAGATACCCCAGGCCAGGCCCTTGAAGAGGACGAGCAGGATCAGCGCGGAGACGGCGAACGTGTGCGGTTGCCCTGCCACGACGGCGAGTGTCGCCTGGCCCGACAACGCGGCCTCGGCCGGTGAACGCCCGGTGGTCAGCGCGTACGCCGCGATGCAGACGCCCACGGCCACGGCGCACAGCACCGTGCGCAGGGCCGTGTGCTTCTGCGTCCAGGCCGCGGTGAGGTGTCCGAGCTGGTGCATCGTCGAGACGACCACGCCGATCAGCACCGCCAGGGGGATTCCCCACAGGAAGTCCGCCGCGTCCGGGGTGACGTCGGGCGGCACCTCGGGCAGGGACAGTGCCCCGATCGACAGACCCGTCCACTGCCCGAAGCCGGTGAAGACCAGAGCGCCCGCGCCACTGGCCACCAGACAGGGCAGCAGCAGGACGAAGAGCTGCGCACCTCCCATGCCGGCCGCCTCCAGCACCAGCACGGCGGCCACCACGGGTCCACCGAGGATGGTGGAGATCGCGGCGGTCGAACCCGCGGTGCCGAGGACCAGGGCGGCTTTCGGCTCCGCAGCCCTCTTGGACCGGCGCAGTGCGAGCAGGGCGAGGCCGCTGCCCAGCGCCATCAGGGGAGCCTCCGGCCCGAGGACGATGCCGAGTGGCAGCGTGGCGACGGCTGCGAGGACGACACCCGGCAGATCCTTCGGTCCGAGCATCGGTCCGCCGAGTCCGTGGGCGGGCACATGGCCGCCCGTGCCCGGAAAGCGGGTGATGATCGGCATCGCCAGGAGCCCTGCCAGCAGCAGTGACGGCAGGGGCCACCACCACGGCGGCTGGTCATAACCGACCGTCTCGGGCAGGACTTCCCACACCTGGTGCTGGAGCTCGTGCTGGAGGCTGACGAGACAGAACGAGGCGAAGGCGATCACCACGCCGGCGACGACGGACAGCAGCAGGAGCTTGAGGTAACCGCGGGTGAGGATCATCTCGTGCAGTGGGGGAGTGGGCGGTGCCTCGGCCGGTGGCGTGGTCATGCGGCTCCTCCGGACGCACGGGCGGGACGGGGCGGACTCGCCCGCGCTGGATGCTTATCGTGGAGGCGGGCTCTCGGAGGCGCGGTACGCGCCGTCCCTACACGGAAAGGGTCCCGCCTCACCCGAACGGACGCACCCGAATGGCGGCGCCGTGTGCGGCGACGGAGGCTCGAAGCCCCGTCCGCTACCGGCGTGCGGGACGACGAAGGGTTGGCCCATGAGCCAGCAAACTCACCCGGCCGGCGCGAGGTCGTCGGCGACCGGGACGAACAGCGGCTGGGTGGAGGGCGGAGTCGTCTTCGCCGGCGTGCTGTTGGTGTGCAACGGTGTGCTCGCGATCCTCCAGGGCATCGCGGCCATTGCCACGGACGACGTGTACGACGCCGTCGGCACCTACGTGTACCGGATCAGCCTCACCGGCTGGGGCTGGATCCACCTCATCCTCGGCGTGTTCGCCCTGCTCGCGGGCGCCGGGGTGTTGCGGGGTGCGGCGTGGGCCCGCTATGTGGGCATTCTGCTGGCAGCCCTCAGCCTCGTGTTCCAGTTCCTCTTCCTGCCGTATGCGCCCGTGTGGTCGGTGATCATGATCGCGATCGATGTCTTCGTGATCTGGGCGCTGGCTTCCTACCACTCGTCGCGCAGCTCGCACGCGACCTGAGTGACGGCCCCGACGCACAGGGCGGAACGCATCCGGGGCGGACCCACCCGTCGTCTCCCGACGGGTGGGTCCGCCGTCGTGCGATCCGCTCAGCCGGCCGCCGTCTCGGCCTCGATCCGCCGCAGCCGCTCGCTGTCGCACGTCCTGGGACAGGTGCCGCACGCCTCCGCGGGCCGGATCGTGTAGTAGAGGCAGCAGCCGAGGCGTGTGCGCGTGGGGTGCGAGCGGCCGTCGCGGTCCGTCAGCCGGCGGAAGTCGGCACCTCCGAGGTACGGCGCCACGGGCCCCGGGAGCACTTCCCCGGCCTCCCGCACGCCGCGTTCCTCGTCGCCGGCCGACCTGCCGAGGTACCAGATCCCGGACACCAGGTCGTCCCCGACCATGCCCCACAGGGCGCGTGGTCCGCGCCGTATCCGCGGGGCGATCGCGGTCAGCAGCGGGCCCACATGGTCGGCCACGGCCCGGCGCAACTCGTCCCGCAGCGCGCCGGCGTGGGGCAGGACGCGTACGCCGGGCAGTCCGGCGGCGGGATCGTCGGGCAGGCACGAGAAGCCGCCGGGGACCACGGCGTAGGCATCTGCCGTACGGCTGACGCGGACGTCCGCGGGGCGGATACGCGGGACGCGCCGCTCCAGGTACCAGGGGCCGCTCATCAGCAGGCAGACGGACCAGAGGTAGCCGTGCAGTGCGCGGGAGGCGATGACATCGGGGCGCGCGGTGTGCCCGTACCGCTCCCGGACGCGCGCCGCCTCTGCGTCGAGGAAGGCGTCCAGGAGCTCGGGACGGTGGGCCAGTTCGGCGCCGTCGATCCAGCCCTGTCCGGCCGGTGAGAACGGTTCCGCGACGTTGACGTGCAGTGCCTGGCACAGGGCGGTGAGCCGTCGGTAGTCCGATGCGAGCAGGGTGGAGCAGCTCGGGGCAGCTCCGGCCGGTGCCCATGCCGGGGCCAGGATCACAGGTACTCCTCAGCGCTGAACATGAGTGAGGGGGTAAGGGAAGCCTCACCTTAACCACAAGTTCCTGAGGCTCGGTCACCCGGGGCCACGACACGGCGAATTGGCACTATTAGGGATGCCTAACCTAAGCTCCGGGTGGTGATCCAGACGTACCTCCTCGCCCTCAATCCGACCGACTCGGTCTCCGAGGGCTTCCTTCCCGCCGCACGCCGGCTCGGACTCCATGTCACTCTGCTGACGGATCAACCGGAGGCGCACCGGGCACGCCATCCCGACGTCGAGGTACTGGCCTGCGACGTCCGCGACCACCACGCCGTCATCAGCGCGATCTCGGAACGCAGCCGGTCGGAGGCCGGCCGCGCCCCCGCGGCGGTGTTCAGCAACAGCGATCACCTCCAGACCCAGACCGCGCTGGCCGCGGACTACTTCGGTCTGCCGGGCAAGAGCTGGCACACCACGCTCCGCACCAAGGACAAGGCGCTCATGCGGCGCCACCTGGCAGCCGCGGGCGCCGACACCGTACGCTCGGCCGAGCTCGCCCCGGGTCAGGACCCCACCGAAACACTCGGCGACATGCCCTTCCCCTGTGTGGTGAAACCGCGTGAGGGCGTGGCGAGCGAGGACGTGTTCTGCGTCGAGAACGCCGAGGAGCTGGCCCGGCGCTGCGACCAGATCCGTGCGCGCAGACCGGGCGCGGCACTGGTCGTCGAGGAGTATCTGGAGGGGGAGCTGCACACCCTGGAAACCCTGGGCGACGGTGAGCGGCTCCACGTCCTCGGCGGATTCCGCACCGAGTTGTCCCCGCTCCCGTACTTCATCGAGGAGCGCATGTCCTTCGTCGCCTCCCGGCCACCGTCCGTGGAGGACCAGGTGCTCCGTCAACTGGGCGCACTGGGTGTGGGTTTCGGAGCCTGCCACACCGAGTTCGTGGTGGACGACGGCCGTGTGCGGCTGATCGAGGTCAACTACCGGGCCATCGGCGACCAGTGCGATCTCCTGCTGGCCGAACTGCTCGGCATCCCGCTCTTCGAGCACATCCTGCGGACGCACCTGGGCGAGGCATTGCCCGCGGACCTCGGGGCGCGCACCGACGGGGCCGCGCGGCTCGACTACCCCTGCGCCGATCGCGCCGGCACGCTCGCGGCCGCACCCGGGCCGGCCGACCTGACCGTCGGGGACGTGAAGCTGACCTACCGGCCCGTCCGCGAGGTCGGAGAGCGGCTCGAACTCCACCACACCAACCGGGACTTCCTCGGTATCGTCAGAGCCGTCGGCAGGCAACAGGAGTCCGTGGACCGGGTGGTGGCCGGCTTCCTCGCCCGGCAGAGCTGGGAGATCACGCCGTGACGGTCCAGGGCGCACCGGGCGCCGCCTCCGACGGCACACCGGGTGAGGACGCCCTGGTGACGAGCGTCCTCAGCGCGCTGCTGCGGGAGGACGTCGTCGGACTGCGCACCCGTAGTACGGCACTGGAACAGGCGGACGGTACCTGGCTGCGACTGGCAACCGGGGATCACGACGCCCTCCTGATGCCCGTGTCCGCCGCCCGGCCCGGCTTCCAGTCCACGCTCGAAGCCCGCCTGCCCCTGCTGCGGCGTGAGTCCGACGGAGCGGAGCTGGCCGACACCGACAGCATCATGACCGCACTCGCCGGCCTGGCCGACCCGGTCGACCGCGACGGCTTCGACGCCTTCGCGACCGAATGCCGGCAGGCTCTGGCGGCGCTCCGACTGCACACCGCCACCGGCGACGAGGTGACCGCACAGCTCACCGACGCGTACGGCCCCGACCCGGCGCGCTGGACGGGCCTCGCCGCCGGACTCGCCTTCGACACGCCGGCCGCGCGCACCGACCACCCGGTGTATCCGACGGGACGGAGCCGATCCGGCCTCACCGAGGGCGAACTGCGGTCCTACGCACCCGAGTTCCATCAGCGGTTTCCGCTGCGCTGGCTGGCCGTACACCGGGACCGCCTCACCGCGCACGGTCCGACGGATCAACTCCCGTGGCCCACACCATCGTCACTCGGACTGCCGCCCGGACTCGACGACACGCATCAAGCCGTTCCCGTCCATCCGCTGACCGCGGGCGGCCCTCTGCGGCAGGCACTGCGCGACACCGGGCTCGACGCCCTTCTCGCCGAGACGCCGTACCTGGAGGCCCTGCCGACCCTGTCGATGCGCACCGTGGCACTCACCGCACACCCCGGCATCCATCTCAAGCTGCCCCTGGCCACCGCCACGCTCGGGCGGCTCAACCGTCGCACCATCAAGCCCGGCACCCTCATCGACGGAGCGGCGACAGGGCGCCTCCTGGAGACCGTGATCGGGCGCACTCCCCGCTTCCGGGACACCGTCCTGCTCGCGGACGAGTCGACGTTCGTCCACGCCGGCCACGAGCTGCTCGCCGTACTCGTACGCCGTTACCCGGCCGGGCTCGACGAGACGACCGTGGTGCCGATGGCCGCGCTGCTCGGCACGTCCCCGGGCGGCGGGCTCGTCATCGACCGGCTCGCCGACCGGTTCTACACCGGCGATCCGGTCGCACTCCTCGACGCCGTCCTCATCCTTCTCCTCGACTGGCAGACCACGCTGTTCGGACATGGCATCGCCCTCGAATCCCACGGGCAGAACATCTCGCTGCTGCTCGACCGCAACAGCGGCCGCACCCGGCTGAGGCTGCTGTTCAAGGACAACGACGGCCCCCGCGTCAACGCGGCCCGGATGCGGGCATCGCTGGGCCAGGACGCCCCGGCCCGGGAGGAGTTCGACGACCCCAGAATCTTCACGGACAGCGACGAACCGGTCCTGGACCTGTTCACCACCATCACCGTCCATCTGTGTGCGGGCGCCTACGCCTTCGGTCTCGCCCGGCACGGGCGCGCACCGCTCGACGCCCTGCTCACTCTCGTCCGTGAACGCCTGGCCGAAGCATGCGAGCGCCTCGGCACCGGTCCCGGCCAGGCAGGAGCCGTTCTGCGCGCCCATGTCCTCGACGCGACGGACCTGCCCGTCAAGGCGATGGTCACGGCAGGCACACTTCTGTCCAAGGACAGATCGGGGGCGTCGGACATCAACAAGCACTACAGCACGGGCCCCAACTATCTGCTGCGGGGAGCGTGACCTGCGATGACGAGCATCACCCCGGACCGTCCCGCCCATTCGGCCGAGCCGCCGAGCGAACTTCCCACGGCCGAGGAGGCCGTGGCGCACACCCTCCTCAACTGCCTGCTGCGGGAGGTGTCGGGCCCCGAGCATCAGACGGCGGTCATCGACGGCCACCTGCTGCTGAGGCTGCCGCGACGCGGTGTACTGCTCCGTGTGGCGGTGCGCCGGACCTCGCTCATCGGCGCCCATCGCTTCACCGGGCCGGTCACCGAGGAGAGCGGCGCGGGCTGGTCCCCCGTCGGCTGGCGGCGGCTCGCCGAATACGTGCAGTCCGAACTGTCCCTGCGCACCGGCGCGTCCAACGACGAGTTCCTGGATCAGATGGCCGCCGGTCACCGCGGAGTCGCCGCCGCGCTCTCCGCCCGCGTCCCCCGCACGCGGGCGCCGCACGGTGACCCGCTCGCCACCTACCTCGCCTCCGAACAGTCGCTCGTCCTCGGCCATCGCTTCCACCCCACACCGAAGGCGCACAGCGGCGACCCGGGGGCCTGGGCCTCCTTCGCCCCGGAGACCGGCGGGTCCTTCCCGTTGCGTCTGCTGGCCGTCCGGAGCCATCTGATCGCGCAGGAGTGCGCCGAACCCGGCGCCACCGACCCGCTGGACCGGCTGGGAGCCGTCCCCGAGGGGTACCGGCTGCTCCCTGCCCACCCGTGGCAGTACGACCAACTCGCCGCACGTCCCGCTCTGCGCGCGGCGCTCGGACGGGGCGACATTCTCGATCTCGGCACCGGAGAACGGCAGTTCACCCCGACGGCCTCCGTGCGCACCCTGTACGACGGTGACACGTTCCTGAAGTTCAGCCTCAACATCCGCATCACCAACTGCGTGCGCAAGAACGCCCATTACGAACTCTCCGGCGCGGTGGCCCTCACCCGGCTCCTCGGCCCCGTGTTCGGCGATCTCGCCGCGCGATTCCCCGGCTCGGGCATGCTCCGGGAACCGGCCTACCGCAGCATCGCCCTGCGCGGCCCGGACGGCTCCGCCGACCGCGCACTGCTGGAGGGCTTCGGCGTCATCGTCCGGGAAGGGCTCGGACGTTGGCTGCGGCCCGGTGTCACGCCCCTGCTCGCCGCTGCCGTCGCCGACGAATATCCGTCCGGTCCCGGCCATGTCTCCGGCCTGTCCGCCGCCACGGACCCCACGGCCGCCCTCGCCTGGTGGCGTGACTATCTGCGGCTGCTCGTCCCACCCGTCCTGGCCGCCTACTTCGACCACGGGGTCGTCCTCGAACCCCATCTGCAGAACGTGGTGGTCGCAGTGGACACCGACGGCAGGCCCGCCCAGATCCTCTTCCGTGACCTGGAGGGGACCAAGCTGGTGCCCGAGCACTACGCCCGCACGCTCGCCGCCCTGCCCGCCGAGGTCGCCGGGCCCCTCACCTACGACGCCCGGCGCGGCTGGGACCGTGTCGTCTACTGCCTGATCGTCAATCACATCGCGGAGATGCTCGCCGCACTCGCCGATCTGCATCCGCAGACCGAGGCCGCCCTGTGGTCGCTCGTCCGGCGCACGCTCACGGAGTACGCCGACGAGCACGGGTGCCCGCCCCGGCTGAGCGCCCTGCTGGCGGGCGTACCGCTGCCCGCCAAGGCGAATCTGCTCGCCCGCTGGGAGCGTGCCGCCGACCGCGACGCCGGCTATGTCCGGCTGCCCTCGCCCCTCGCCGAGGATGTGCTGTCCGAGGCGACCCGGGCCGACGCCCACCGGAGTTCCCGATGACCCTGTTGACCGACGCCGTACGCGACCTCGCGCTGTCGCTTCCCGCCGACCGGCTGCCGGCCTATGTGTACGACCTCGACGCACTGTGCGAGCACGCGGCCTTCGTCCGGTCGGTCCTGCCGGAACGCGTCGAGCTGTACTACGCGGCCAAGGCCAATCCGGAAGCGGAGATCCTGACCGCTCTCGCGCCGTACACGGACGGCTTCGAGGTCTCCTCCGGCGGTGAACTCGCCCATGTCGCGAAGGCAGTCCCGGGGCACGCGCTCGCTTTCGGCGGGCCCGGCAAGACCGCCGCGGAGATCGAATCCGCCCTGCTGCTCGGGGTGGAGCGGTTCCATGTCGAGAGCGCCTACGAACTCCGTATGCTCGCGGACCTCGCCGAACGACTGGTTCCTCGGGTCCGCATCGGCGTCCTGCTCCGCTTCAACCTGCCGGTTCCCTCGGACTACCTGGAGTCAAGCGCCCTGGCGATGGGCGGCAGGGCCGCGCCGTTCGGGATCGACCCGTCGCAGGCCGAGGGCCTGGTCCGGCAGTTGACCGACGGCAGCCTCCCGCATCTCGAACTGCACGGTGTGCACGCGCATTTGGCCAGCGGCCTGACTGCGCAGCCCCAGCTCGCGGTCACCGAGTCCGTCGTCGACTGGGCAGCGGAGCTCGCCGCGCGTCACCGCGTCGCCCTGCGGGAGGTCAACGTGGGCGGTGGGATGACCGTCGACTACGCCGACCCGGACGCCCGGTTCGACTGGGCCGCCTTCGGCGCCGGTCTCGCCCGCATCGCCGACGACCACCCCGGCCTCGTGCTGCGCATCGAACCGGGCCGTGCCCTCACCGCCTACTGCGGCTGGTACGCCACCGACGTGCTGGACGTGAAGCACAGCCACGGTGAGGACTTCGCGGTCGTGCGCGGCGGGACCCACCATCTGCGCACCCCTGCCACCAAGGGGCACGACCAGCCGTGCGCCGTCCTGTCCGTCGACACCTGGCCGCACCCCTGGCCACGGGCTGCGGTGGGCGGTGGCCCGGTCACCTTCGTGGGTCAGCTCTGTACGCCGAAGGACGTCCTGGCGCGCGGGGTGCCCACGGCAGGACTGCGGTCGGGCGACCGGGTGGTGTTCGCGCTGGCCGGGGCGTACGCGTGGAACATCTCGCACCACGATTTCCTGATGCATCCCCGGCCGGGCTTTCACTTCCTGGGCACCGCCGCGGTTCCCCCGCGTGCGCCGGGAGCCGCCGAGCCGTCGGCCGGCGTGCGCGGGTAGATTTCCGGCGGGGGCGGGTCGCGTACGCACCGACCGCTCGGCCGCCCGCCGAGGCGGTCCATCACTTTTGAGGAGATGGTGACGGTGGTCGCCGAGGAATCGGATCCGCAGCGGGTGACACTGGGGACCTGGCCGACGCCGCTGGAGCCCGCACCGCGGCTGGCCCGCGCTCTGGGTCTCGGCGACGGTGACCTCCTGGTCAAGCGCGACGATCTCATCGGGCTCGGAGGCGGCGGCAACAAGGTCCGCAAGCTCGAATGGACCTGCGGCGCGGCGCTGGCCGCCGGTGCCACCGTCCTGGTGACCACCGGAGCGCCGCAGAGCAACCACGCACGGCTGACCGCGGCCGCCGGGGCGCGGCTCGGGCTCGATACCGTCCTGGTGCTGGCCGGGACGCCCGACTCGTCGGCCTCGGGGAACCTGGCGCTCGACGGCCTCTTCGGCGCTCGCGTCGTATGGGCCGGTGACGCCGACGCGCGGCAGCTCGCCGCCACGGCCGACGAGGTGGTCGAGCGTCTGCGGAAGGACGGAGCGGTTCCCTCGCTCATCCCGTTCGGCGGATCCAGTGTGCTCGGAGCGCGCGGCTATGCCCTCTGCGGACAGGAACTCCTCGCCCAGGCGCCGGGGTTGTCCCATGTCGTCGTCGCTGCCGGCTCCGGCGGCACCATGGCGGGCCTCGTCGGCGCGCTCGGTGCCGACCGGGTGCTCGGCGTCCACGTCGGCGCGGTCGCGGACCCGGCCGCCACCGTCGCCGGACTGGTCTCCGGTCTCGCCGAGAGCCCGTGCGATCCGGCCGCACTCCGTATGCGTACCGACCAGGTGGGCGCCGGCTACAGCACGCTGACGGAACCGGTGATGGCCGCGCTGACGCTGGCGGGCCGCACCGAGGGGCTGGTGCTGGACCCGATCTACACCGGCCGGGCGATGGCCGGGCTGGTCGCGGCGGTCGAGGACGGCGACATCGTCCCCGGGCAGCGGACGGTCCTCCTGCACACCGGTGGGATGCCGGGCCTCTTCGGCCACGCGGCGACCATCGCCCGGGCGGAAGCGGAACTCGGCTGAGCGCCGCGGTCGACGGTCCGGCCCGATCCGAACGACAGCCCTTAGGCTCGACGCATGCTGTACGAGCACCGCGGCAGACGGCCCGTCGTCCCTGAGTCCGCCTATGTCGCGCCCTCCGCCGTCCTGTGCGGAGCGGTCGTCCTGGGCGAGCGGGCACGTGTTCTTCACGGTGCCGTTCTCACCGCCGAGGACGGCGACGTACGCATCGGCGCGGACGTGGTGGTGATGGAGAACGCCCTCGTCCGCGGACGGGCCGAGCATCCGGCCGTCATCGGTGACGCGGTCCTGATCGGCCCGCACGCCCACATCAACGGAGCGGTTGTCGAGGACGAGGTCTTCGTGGCCACGGGCGTCTCGATGTTCCCCGGCTCCGTGGCCGGCGCGGGTTCCGAGCTGAGGATCAACAGCGTTCTCCAGGTCAACTCGCGGCTCCTGCCCGCGACGGTCCTGCCGATCGGGTGGATCGCGGTCGGTGATCCGGCCGAACTGTTCTCACCGGACCGGCACGACGAACTGTGGGAGGTCCAGCGCGGGCTCGACTTCCCGGGAACGGTCTACGGGCTGCCGCGCGGCACCTCGATGCGTGAGGTGATGGCGCGTCAGTCCCGCTTCTACGGCGCCCATATGGACGACCGTCGCGTCGACGACTGACGGCGTCCCCGCCCCACGTCGGTGCCTGGGCGCCGATCCGCCGAGAACAGAAAGAACTCAAGCTGTACGGCGGTCGGCATGTCGTCGAAAGTCTCCTCCACCACGTCGACTTCACCAGCCACGTCCGCACCCGCGGACCGATGCGGAGGACATGACGCATGCTCGCGATCAGCAGACACCTGAGGTTTGCACGAGCCGCCGCGACTGCCACGGCACTCACCGCACTGGGAGTGCCCGCTCTCCCCGGGGCCGCACACGCGGCACCCGGCCAGGCACCGAACCAGGTGCCGTACACGACCTCGTACCGGGCGCCGGACCGGCTCGACGAGCCGGTCAGGACCACCGGTTGCCGCACGGCACCCGTGGTGCCGCCCGGTGTCACGACCGCGCAGGAGATGGAGTCCGGGGGTGTGGCCCGTACCTACACCGTCCATCTGCCGAAGCGCTACGACCCCCGGCGCAGCTACCCGGTGGTCCTCTCCTTCCACGGTCACAAGCGCACATCGCAGTGGCAGGAGGAGCTCTCCGGCTTCTCGGCCCTGGACACGATCGCGGTCTACCCGCAGGGCCTGATCGGTACCGACGGGGAGTCCGCCTGGCAGGGCGCACCGTATTCCGCCCCGGTGGACGACGTCCGCTTCACCAGCGACCTTCTCGACCGGCTGCAGCGGCAGTTCTGCGTGGACAACAAGCGCATCTACGCTGCCGGAAAGTCGAACGGGGGCGGCTTCGTCGGCGTGCTGGCGTGCCGCATGCCCGGTCGGATCGCCGCCTTCGCCCCGGTGGCCGGCGCGTACTACCCGCAGGGCGGACCGTGCGGACCGTCCCGCCCCACCTCGGTGATCGCCTTCCATGGCACGGCCGACGCGACCATTCCGTACGAGGGGAACCCGGCCAAGGGGCTTCCCGCGCTGCCCGACTGGCTCGCGGACCGGGCCGGGCTCAACGGATGCCGGCCGGAAGCGAAGTCCTCCCGTCCCCACCCGCAGGTGGAGGTCCAGCGCTGGACCGGCTGCGACAAGTCGTCGCGCCTCGTGCACTACCGCGTCGAAGGTGCCGGGCATGTGTGGCCCAGCACCGGCCCCAACAATGATTCGAGCACGCCCACGGTGATCGACGCGACGCCCGTGATCTGGAAGTTCTTCCGGGGCAGCACGCTGAGGCGCTGACCGGTACTGGTCGGTGCGGCGCACGGACGGGGCGGTACGGGACGCCGCCCCGTCCGTGCGCGACCGGCGGGGCAGCCCCTATGGCGCTTCTTCAGGAGCAGCCGACGACGCTCGGCTCAGGTCACTCGCACCCCGTGAGGCCGCTTCAGGACATTCGTCCGTCCGCGTCGACGGACTCCTGCCGACCGCTCTCGGGCTGGGCCCCATCACTCGCACCGCTGTCGTCACCGGCCAGGTGCGGGGGTGTCGCCAGGATGTCCAGCAAGGGGGCGATGTCCCTGTGTTCCTCCGCGGGATGCCGAAACCGGCCACCTCGCATCTCGTACTTGTTCCGCCGGCCCTCACGGGTGCGCGAGAGATAGCCGGCCTCCTCGAGATCGGCGATCACGGCCTGGACGGTCCGCTCGGTCAGCTGCAGTGCCACGGCGAGATCGCGAATCCGGGCCCACGGATCGCGGGAGATGGCCGAAAGCACGCGCGCATGGCTGGTGAGAAAGGTCCATGTGCTGCGGGGCCCCGGTGCTTGTTCCATGGGCTCATCGTACGACGCGCCATGCATGTTTCCCAGTACATGAAATGAGATTCCGGTATCTCTTGACGTGTGTTTGTGAACGGCTCACCATGAGTCACGAGAGCATTCCGTTCGAGGGAGTGGACCGATGGCATCCCCTTCCAGCAGCTACGGGGACCAGGCGCCGGACCGGCACGGCAGCGGTCCGGCCTGCGACAGCCGCCTCGCGGTCACCGTGACCACGGGTGAGAGCGGCCGTTCCCGAGTGGTCGTCGTGGGCGAGATCGACCTCGAGGAAGCTCCGGCCTTCCGGGTGGCTCTCGACTCCGCCCTGGGCGCGGCCACCGGGCTGGACCTCGACCTCACCCGCGTCTCGTTCTGCGACTGCTCGTGCCTTCGCGTCCTCATGGAGATCCACTTCGCCGCGCTCGCGTCGGGCCGGACGGTCGCCGTGAGCGCGGCCAGCAGATGCGTGTGGCGGCTGCTCGACCTGACCGGTACCGGCGAGATGCTCACCGCGGCCGGGAGCGGCCCCCTGGCCGGCGCGGGCGAGGGCGGCCTCTGACCGCGGCCCCGGACGTCAGCCTGCGACCATCAGACCTGCCGACTCCGCAGCCTCCAGGTCGTCGTCGACGGTGACCACGTCACGCCCCGTCGCCTCCAGCAGGGAGGCCCCGATCGTGGCCCGCAGTCCGGTGGCGCAGTGCACCCACACCACCCCCGGCGGCACATCCGCCACGCGGCCTTGGAGTTCGTGGACCGGAATGTGGACCGACCCCTCGACGTGGCGGCCCGCCCGCTCGGAGTCGCGGCGCACATCGAGTACCACCGGCTCCTCGCCGCGCCCACGGGCCTGCGCGAGTGCGGCGAAGTCGGCGCGGGGGAGCAGTCGCAGCATCTCTCCCGCGCGGATCCATGAGCCCGGGTCCCCGGTGGCCGCGGCGACGGGGCGGTCGATGCCCACCCGCACGAGTTCCCGCTGTACCGCGGCCAGTTGCGCGGGGGACGCGGCCAGCAGCGTCACGGGTTTGCCGTCGGGGATCAGCCAGGCCAGATACGTGGCCGGCCGCCCCTCGGCCTCGATATTGAACGATCCACTCACATGCCCCTCGGAGAAGAGGGTGCGGCTGCGCACATCCACGACCCACTCGCCCGCGGCAAGCCGGGCGGCGACCTCGTCGGCATCGGCGACCGGGGGCGCGGTGAGATCCACCGGCGCGGGGCCGGCCGCATTGAGCGCGCCCACGCGCGCGTAGTACGCGGGAACGTCGTCCAGGCCGGCGAGGAGCTGCGACACGAAGGCGTCGGTGCCGAGAGCGAAGGCCTCGTTGTTCCGGCGCTCCTGGCCGATGGTGCCGGCTTGTTCCGTGGGCGGTGAGGAGGCGCAGAAGCTGCCGAAGCCGTGGGTGGGCAGCACCTGGACGTCGTCGTGCAACGCGTCGGCGAGACGGTGTGCCGACGCGTGCTGGGCGCGCGCCAGCCGCTCGGTCAGCGCGGGTTCGACCAGATCGGGCCTGCCCACACCGCCGATCAGCAGCGACCCGCCGGTGAAGACGGCCACGTCGTGCCCGCCGTCGGCCAGGACGTACGACGTGTGGTGCGGGGTGTGCCCGGGGGTGGCGAGGGCCCGCACCGTGAGGTCCGGCTCCAGCGCGACCTCGTCGCCGTCGGCCACCGGCGTTCTCGGGAAGGTCACCCGGGCCTCGGCCGGGACCAGATACCGGGCGCCGGTCACCCTGGCCAGTTCGAGACCACCGGACACGGCGTCGTTGTGGACGTGGGTCTCCGCGACGTACTCGATGCGAACGCCGCGCACGGCCGCGGCGGCGAGTACCCGGTCGATGTCGCGGGGCGGGTCCACCACCAGAGCCGTGTCCGTGCCGCCGCACACATAGCCGCGGTTGCCCAGCCCCTCGGTCCCGAGGGTGTCGATGAAGAACATGAGGTCCCTTCCCTGTGCCGGCCTCGTGCTTCACGCGTGTACCCAGCGGATCGCCCGTACTCCGGGATGCCCCGTAGCGGTGCTACGCGCCGGAGGGGTAGCGACGCTAACGAATCAGTGTTAGCGTCGCTACCACGGGGGCGGGCAACGCCGCTACGGCAGCGGCGGGTCGGCGCACCGGCGCTCGGCCCGGAGGCCGGTGTGCCGCAGACCGTCCGGAAAACCCGTCGTCCCGAGACACCGCTCAGAAGACAGGGAGCACGCCATGACCGAGCAGACCACCACCCCTCGCCGGGTCGCCGTCGTCACCGGAGGGTCCCGCGGTATCGGCCGCGAGGCCGCCGCGCGTCTCGCCGCCGACGGGTTCGCCGTCGTCGTCAACTACGCCGGCAACCAGGCCGAGGCCGAGTCCGCCGTGGCCGCGATCGCCGCCGCCGGCGGCGAGGCCCTGGCCTTCCGCGCCGACGTGGCCGACGAAGCGGCCGTCTCCGCGATGTTCGACCGCGCCGAAGAGGCCTTCGGCGGCGTCGATGTCGTCGTGCACGCGGCGGGCGTCATGATTCTCGCGCCGCTCGCCGAGACCGATCTGGACGTGCTGGACCGTATGCACCGCACCAACATCCGCGGCACGTTCGTCGTCAATCAGCAGGCCGCACGCAGGCTGCGCCGGGGCGGCGCCGTCATCAACATCTCGACGTCCATGCTCGCGCTCCGCCTGCCCGGCTACGGCGCCTATGCCGCCAGCAAGGGTGCTGTCGAGGCCATCACCATGATCCTGGCGCGCGAGATGCGGGGACGGGACGTCACCGTCAACGCCGTCGCCCCCGGCCCGACCGCCACCGAACTGTTCCTGGACGGCAAGGACGAGGAGACCATCGCGCGGATGGCCGCACAGCCTCCGCTGGAGCGGCTCGGCACCCCCGAGGACATCGCCGAGGTCGTCGCGTTCCTCGCCGGTCCCGCCCGCTGGGTCAACGGCCAGGTCCTGCGCGCCAACGGCGGCATCGTCTGAGCGACCGCGCTCTCGGCTCCGACCCCGTCCCTCGTCAGCACCCCGACCTTCTTCAGCACCCCGTCCCTCGTCAGTCCTCTCGACAGCACAAGGAGCTTCGCCATGAGCAAGACCGTCCTCATCACGGGAGCCGGTTCCGGATTCGGAGCGCTGACCGCCCGCGCCCTCACCCGGGCCGGACACACCGTCTACGCCGCCATGCGGAACACCGAGGGCCGCAACGCCGGCCGTGTCGCCGACGCCCGGGCCTACGCCACCGAGCACGGAGTCGACCTGCGCACCGTCGAACTGGACGTCCTCTCGCAGGAATCGGCCGATGCGGCCGTCAGCACCGTCCTCGCCGAGGACGGACGGCTCGACGTCCTCATACACAACGCCGGCCACATGGTCACCGGCCCCACCGAGGCGTTCACGCCCGAGGAACTGGCCGCCGTCCACGACACCAATGTCCTCGGTACGCAGCGCGTGAACCGGGCGGCCCTGCCGCACCTGCGGGCCCAGCGGAAGGGCCTGGTGGTGTGGGTCGGATCCACCTCGACACGCGGCGGCACCCCGCCCTACCTGGCCCCCTACTTCGCCGCCAAGGCCGCGATGGACGCCCTCGCCGTCTCGTACGCCGCCGAGCTGGCCCGGTTCGGCATCGAGACCTCCATCGTGGTGCCGGGCGCCTTCACCTCCGGCACGAATCACTTCGCGACCGGCGGCCACCCCGCCGAACAGACGGTCATCGGCGACTACGAGGCCCGCTATGCGGGACTGATGGACCAGGTGGCCCGCCGGCTGGCCGACCTCGCACCGGCCGACGCCGACGTCTCGCTGGTCGCCGACGCGATCGTCACGGTCGTGGACACCCCGCACGGCTCCCGGCCCTTCCGGGTGCACGTCGACCCGGCGAACGACGGCTCCGAGGAGGTCAGCGTGGTGGCCGACCGCGTCCGGAGCGACTTCCTCACCCGGATCGGGCTCGACGACCTCCTCGCCCCGCACGCCCGGCCCCGCAGTGCGTAACACCGCTACACCGCTTGGTAGCGTCCGGTCGGTGACGACACGTGAGCGCATCCTCGAAGTGGCCGCCGACCTGGTCGACCGGTCCCCGGACGGCGATGTCTCCACCCGCGCGGTGTGCGAGGCCGCCCAGGTCGGCGCACCGGCGCTGTACCGCCACTTCGGTGACAAGGAGGGCCTGTTGTCGGCGGTGGTCGACCACGGGTTCGACAGGTACCTCGCGACCAAGCGTGAGTACGCCCCGGGCGCCGACCCGATCGAGGACCTGCGCAACGGCTGGGACACCCACGTCGACTTCGCGTTGCGGCACCCGAACCTGTACCGCCTGATGAACTCGCCCGCCATGCGCAGGCCACCGGAGGCCGCGCTCGAATCCCACCGGATCCTGACCCGCGACCTGAAGCGGGCGGCGGCCGTCGGCAAGCTGCGGCTGGCACCCGAACTGGCCGCCCAGATGGTGATGTCGGCGAATGTGGGGGTGGCGCTGATGCTGGTCTCCCGACCCGCCACCTACACGGACACGGCCATGTCGCGGCGGGTGCGGGACGCGGTGCACGCGGCGATCTTCACGCCGGACGTCTTCGCCCCCGGCGACGCCGTCGCGGCCGGGGGAGGGACGGAGGACTTCCTCATCCCGGCCACGGCGGCACGCCTCAACACGCTCCTGCGCGACTCGCCCGGCCCGGCGCTCACGGGCGCGGAGGGTGCGTTGATGTCGGAGTGGCTGGACAGGCTGTCGAACACGCAGGGGTGATCACCGGGAGGCGGCCCGTCCGTCGATCCGGCGGAAGCGGCCGAGGAGGCGCCGCGGTTGTCACACCTCCCGCCGCGCTGCCCACGTGGCCGGCCCGGAGTAACTAGGCCGCCGCGCAATACCCGGCGGGCGCACGACGACAGCTACGGCACTCCCCCAAGCTCTTCGAGCAGGGGGGACCCCCACGCTGCGTTGTCGGATCGCCCGGATACGACCGGTACGAGGCCGAACTCGCCCAGCCTTTGGCGGGGGTGCCCCCACCGCCTTGATGCACCGCATCCGACGCCGCGCGCTGATCCACCGGCGATGACGGGACAGCCCTTAGGCCGCCGCGTCCCCGTCGCCTCGCCCCCCGGTGTGCTTCAGCGCCATCCGCGCGTCCACCACACCCGCCGTGAGCGACGTCCAGTACGGGTGCGTGCTCACCGTCACCGACAGGTCGAGGATCCGTCGCCGGAACTCGTCCACCTGCGCCAGCTCCTCGGCCGTGTATCCCGGGCTGGCCGGGAACGAGACCACGCGTTCATTGAGCATCTGCTTCTCGCTCGTCCAGCCCGGTTCCGGCTCCACCGACCACGGCAGCCTTCGGCACAGCGCCCTGTACTCCGCCTGTGCCTGGTGCAGCTCCAGCTGCGCGTCACGGAGGTCGTCGGGGAAGTCGTACTTTTCGGCCACAGCAGAATGGTACGCCTGTTCGAATTCGAATGGCGAGTGCCGGGCCGTGATGTCGCCCGCGAGTGTCACCGGGCGGTTCACTTGGCCGCACGTCGCCACGATCCGGTCCGGCCGCAGGGCCGTCGCGTGGCTCGTGTCGGACGTGCCCCCGCGTCAGCCCGTCCCCGCGGCGGCCGCCGCACGTGCCTCCTCCCGAACCACTACCTCCCTCATCACGCCGGCCGGGAGTGACGGATTGGACGCCGCCGCTTCCACCACGCGCCAGTCGTCATCCGTGAGCAGGCCGGTGATGGCCGACGGCGGCAGGGCCGGATGGCCGGCGGCCGGGCGCCGTGCCTTCTTGTCCGTCAGGCAGGTGATCAGTGCCGCGGCCGGTGCGTCCGCGCGCCGCGCGATCGCGGTGTGTGCCTTGCGGGCCGGCGGGTCGTGCCGCGCGAGATCCGCGAGCAACGCCGGGGAAGCGTCCGGGTTGGCGGCCACCCCGGCCACGACCTGGACGCCGTGGGTGGCGACCATCGCCCGCAGCTGGGTGTCGGTGAGGCCGGGGTGCGGAGCCACGGCCTTGGCCACCTTGGCGTCGGGGTCGGCGGCGAGTGCGTCGCGGATCGCGTGCGGCAGGTCGCGACGTTCGGCCGGCAGAATCCGTACGGCCGCGGTCGGCGACGCGCTCAGCTCCGCCACTTCCGCTGCCGATGCGGTGGCGATCCGCGGCAGCAGCGTCGGGCCGACCCTGACGAGATCCGCCAACTGGGTGAGCACGTCGAGGGGTATGTGCGGATGGTGCAGGAGCCGGCGCCGCACGTCGTAGCCCGTGTCCGTGGCCAGGGCGCGGATGAAGGACTCGCCGAGCGACGGATTCGCGGCGAGTTCACCCCGTACTCCGGGATCGGGATCGGTGGCCAGCCGCGCGCACAGCTGCGGCGACAGGTCGGTACGGGCGGCGAGTTCGCGGCGGAACAGGATGGAGGGATGGTCGGCGAAGCCGGTGAGTGCTTCGACCGGTGTGGCCGGGTTCTGGAGCGCGGCCTGCTGCGTGTCGTGCACCGTGGACTCGTGGGAGCCGTCGCAGGAAGCCCCCGCCCGGAGGATGCAGTCGGGTCGCGGGCAGTGCGGGTCGTGCACAAAGGGGATCTCTTCGCGGTCGCAGACCAGGCACCGTTCGGCGGGATTCGCGTCGGTGCCCGTGGCCAGCACGGCCAGTACGGCCGGTGGTGTCGCCTCGTTGGCCGCCACTGCCCGGCGGACCTCGGCGTGCGGATGTCCGGCGAGCCGGGTGGCCGTCTCCGGCGTGGTGAACAGTGCCAGCTCCACGACGACGTCCAGGTCCGGGTCCGCTGCCAGTTTCTCCGTCACGTCCGGCGGAAGGTCCGGGCAGGAGGCGAGAGTCCACCGTCGCCAGGCATCGGTGTCCTCCGCGAAGCGGCGTGCCCACCCGGGAGGGCCGGCGCCCGCGTCGAGCAGTGCGAGCGCGGCCCGCGGCCGAATCGCCGGGTCGATGTCGGCGGCGGTCAGCCCGACGCCGTGGACGAGCGTCGCCGCGTCGACGTCGCGGCGCGCGGCGAGCGCGAGAGTCTGGGCGCGGCTGAGGTCCGTGCGGTGGGTGAGGGCCGAGGCGAGATCGTCGGCCGCATCCGCATCCGCATCCGCATCCCCATCCGCATCCGTGCCCGCGACCGTGATCGCGATCAGCCGGTCGGTCAGGTCCGGGGGCAGGGACGGGTTGGAGGCGAGCCCGAGCAGCAGGTGATTCACGGCCACATCCTGCCCGGGCGGTCGGAGGAAAGCTCCTGGATTACGGCTCCCGCCCACGGATCCGGCCGGGTGTGGCACCTCCGGGCCCGGAGGAGACTAGTTGGCTCCTTGATCAAAACAAATCTGTCATGGCCGATGTAGACATGAAGTCGCCGCCCGGGTAAGGTTCCCGAGCGGCCGCCGCCGGGGAGCGGCGGCCCGCAGGGGGGCGGAAGCATGCTGGTGACCTCTGGGCTCCGGCGCCGGGCGGCGCCGGAGCTCTTTGTGGGTGTCGCGCGCGCTGAGCTAGCCTTTGACGAATTTCCATGCAGCAGAATCCGCGCGAATTGGGTGGGTTCTCCGGCGGTTTGTGAAGAACTGGAACGAGGTTGGCATGGTTGAGAAGTCCGTAGCCCGTCCCGCGGGGGGCGGGGCCGCGCGCGGCACGGGCAAGGTCGGAGAACCCGAACTGCGCCAGCTGCTGGTCGGGTTGACGGCGGTCCGTGACGGAGACTTCGGCACCCGCCTCCCCGACGAGGCCGACGGACTGCTCGGTGACATCGCCACGGTCTTCAACGGCATGGTGGACCAGCTCTCGCTCTTCACGTCCGAAGTGACCCGTGTGGCCCGGGAGGTGGGCACCGAGGGAACGCTCGGCGGGCAGGCCGAGGTGCCCGGAGTCTCCGGCACCTGGGCCGACCTCACCGACTCGGTGAACGCCATGGCCGGCAACCTCACCACGCAGGTGCGGGACATCGCCCAGGTGGCCACCGCGGTCGCCAAGGGAGACCTCTCGCAGAAGATCGACGTGGACGCCCGTGGGGAGATCCTGGAGCTGAAGGACACCGTCAACACGATGGTGGACCAGCTCTCGGCCTTCGCCGACGAGGTCACACGCATGGCACGCGACGTGGGCAGCGAGGGCCGCCTCGGCGGGCAGGCCGAGGTGCCGGGTGTCGGTGGTGTGTGGCGCGACCTGACGGATTCGGTCAACTTCATGGCCGGCAACCTGACCAACCAGGTCCGCAACATCGCTCAGGTCACGACCGCGGTCGCCGAGGGCGACCTCTCGCAGAAGATCACCGTCGACGCGCGCGGAGAGATCCTGGAGCTGAAGAACACCATCAACACGATGGTCGACCAGCTCTCCGCGTTCGCGGGTGAGGTCACCCGTATGGCGCGCGAGGTGGGAACGGACGGCCGCCTCGGTGGCCAGGCCGAGGTGCCGGGTGTCGGTGGTGTGTGGCGCGACCTGACGGATTCGGTCAACTTCATGGCCGGCAACCTCACGGCCCAGGTGCGCTCGATCGCTCAGGTGGCCACCGCCGTGGCCGAGGGCGATCTCTCGCAGAAGATCAACGTCACGGCCCGCGGCGAGATCCTGGAGCTGAAGAACACCATCAATACGATGGTCGACCAGCTCTCGGCCTTCGCCGACGAGGTGACCCGGGTGGCCCGCGAGGTGGGTACGGAGGGCAACCTCGGCGGCCAGGCGACCGTGCGCGGAGTCTCCGGCACCTGGAAGGACCTCACCGACAACGTCAACGTCATGGCGTCCAATCTGACGGGCCAGGTCCGTTCCATCGCCCAGGTCGCCGCAGCCGTCGCCCGCGGTGATCTGTCGCAGAAGATCACCATCGAGGCGAAGGGCGAGGTCGCCGCTCTCGCCGGCGTCATCAACACCATGGTCGACACCCTGTCCGCGTTCGCGGACGAGGTGACCCGGGTGGCCCGCGAGGTGGGTACCGAGGGGCGGCTCGGCGGGCAGGCGCGCGTGCCCAATGTGGCCGGTACCTGGAAGGACCTCACCGACAACGTCAACTCGATGGCGAACAACCTCACCAACCAGGTCCGCAACATCGCCCTGGTCACCACCGCCGTCGCCAACGGCGACCTGTCCAAGAAGATCGACGTCGACGCACGCGGCGAGATCCTCGCGCTGAAGACCACCATCAACACCATGGTCGACCAGCTGTCCTCGTTCGCGGCCGAGGTCACCCGCGTGGCCCGCGAGGTCGGCAGCGAGGGCCGCCTCGGTGGGCAGGCCGAGGTCGAAGGCGTCTCGGGCATGTGGAAGCGCCTCACCGAGAACGTGAACGAACTGGCCGGGAACCTCACCCGACAGGTCCGCGCCATCGCCGAGGTCACCAGCGCGGTCGCCGAGGGCGACCTGACCCGGTCCATCACCGTCGACGCCTCCGGCGAGGTCGCCGAACTCAAGGACAACATCAACTCGATGGTGGGGTCCCTGCGCGAGACGACACGGGCCAACCAGGAACAGGACTGGCTCAAGACCAACCTGGCGAGAATCTCCGGTCTGATGCAGGGCCACCGCGACCTCGCCGTGGTCGCCGAGAACATCATGGACGAGCTCACCCCGCTGGTGAACGCCCAGTACGGCGCGTTCTACCTCGCCGTCGACGGTCGGCAGGGCACGGAACTCACCCTGGTCAGCGCCTACGGCCGTCCCGCCGGATCCTTCGAGGTCACCCGGTTCGCGCTCGGGGAGTCCCTGGTCGGCCAGGCGGCCCGAAGCCGCCGGGTGATCGCGGCGGACGGCGTTCCCGGCGACTACGTCACCCTCTCCTCCGGCTTGGGCAAAGCCGCGCCCGGCAGCCTGATCGTGCTGCCCATCCTGGTCGAGGAACAGGTCCTCGGCGTCATCGAACTCGCCTCCTTCACCGCCTTCACCGCCCTCCACCGCGACTTCCTCGAACGGCTCATGGCGACCGTGGGCGTGAACGTGAGCACCATCGTCGCCAACGCCCGCACCGACGAGCTGCTGGGCGAGTCCCAGCGCCTGACGGGCGAGCTCCAGGCCCGCTCCGAGGAACTCCAGGTCCAGCAGGAGGAGTTGCAGCGCTCCAACGCCGAACTGGAGGAGAAGGCGGCGCTGCTGGTCGAGCAGAACCGGGACATCGAGGCCAAGAACCTGGAGATCGAACAGGCCAGGGGAGAGCTCGAGACCCGCGCCCAGCAGCTCTCGCTCACCTCGAAGTACAAGTCGGAGTTCCTGGCCAACATGAGCCATGAGCTGCGTACGCCGCTCAACAGCCTCCTCATCCTGGCCCAGTTGCTGTCCCAGAACCCCACCAGGAACCTCACGCCCAAGCAGGTCGAGTACGCGGGCATCATCCACTCCGCGGGCTCCGACCTCCTCCAGCTGATCAACGACATCCTGGACCTGTCCAAGGTCGAGGCCGGCAAGATGGACATCAACCCCGAACGGGTCTCGCTGCGCCGGCTGCTGGAGTACGTCGAGGCCACCTTCCGGCCGCTGACCACGCAGAAGAGCCTCAACTTCACCATCACCACGGCCCCCGGCGCACCGTCCGACCTGCTCACGGACGACTCACGGCTGCGTCAGGTGCTGCGCAATCTGCTGTCCAACGCGGTCAAGTTCACCGAACGGGGCAGCGTCGAGCTGCGGATCGAACCGGCCGCGGACAGCGAACTGCCTCGGGCCCTTCCCCGCGGCGGTCCGGTCGTCGCGTTCCGTGTCCGGGACACCGGGATCGGCATCGCCGAGCAGCAACTCGAGGCGATCTTCGGCGCCTTCCAGCAGGCCGACGGCACCACCAGCCGCAAGTACGGCGGCACCGGGCTCGGACTCTCCATCAGCCGTGAGATCGCGTATCTGCTCGGCGGCGCCGTCACGGCCGAGAGCGCGCCGGGCCAGGGCAGCACGTTCACGCTGTATCTGCCCGTGACGCACACCGAGTTCAAGGACCGCGCCCTGCCCCGCCAGATCAGTGCCGAGCCGCACGGTGAGAAGGCGGTGGAGCCCGGTGCGCGGACCGCCCGTATCGCCATCGAGCCGCCCCAGCGCCGCCGGCGCCTGCTGGTCATCGAGGAGCGCCCCCGTGGGCTGATGTCACTGGTCACCGAGAGTGTCGTGGCCGAGTTCAGCGGCGGACGCGAACTGGCCGACCCCCGCGCGACGGTCGACGTCATCGGCACGGTCGGAGCCCAGGAGGCGGCCGCCGCCCTGGCTGCGGAGGCATGCCACTGTGTCGTGCTCGACCTGGACATGCCCGACGGCGAGGCCTTCCGGTTCCTGGAGGCGATGGACGGCGACGCGGCGCTGCGCAACGTACCGGTGCTGGCCCACAACAACCGCCGGCTGGGCGCTGCCCAGGAGCGCACCCTCCAGACGCGCGCCGAGAGCCGGCCCCTCGAACTGCTCTCCAGTCTGGACGAGTTGAGGGAGCGCATCGCGCTGTATCTGTCGGCGGACCAGCCGGGCGACGTCCTGCCGCTGATGCGGATCGAGGAAGCGGCGCACACCTCGCCGCACGACACGGACGCCACCCTCGCCGGGCGCACGGTGCTCGTCGTCGACGACGACGCCCGCAACCTCTACGCGCTCAGCGGCATCCTGGAACTCCACGGCATCCAGGTCCTGCACGCCGAGAACGGTCGCAAGGGCATCGACACCCTCGCCGAGCACCCGGGCATCGACCTCATCCTCATGGACGTGATGATGCCGGAGATGGACGGTTACGCGGCCACCGCGGAGATCCGGGGCATGCCGGCGCACAGCAGCCTGCCCATCATCGCGGTGACCGCGAAGGCGATGCCGGGCGACCGCGAGAAGTGTCTCGCCGCGGGAGCGAGCGACTACGTCACCAAGCCCCTGGACGCCAACGATCTGATCGCCTGCGTCCGCCGCTGGGTCGCCACCTAGGGTCTGTCCGCAGCCGGGCGGAACCTCCCGCCCACGACGCCCGTCCCCTCACCATGTCGCCCAGGAGCAGCGGTACGTGAACACTCAGCCACCCGGTGAGCCGGGCCGCAACGACGGTCTGCCGGGACACGCCCACGGCGCCGTGCCCGCGGCCCGGGGCGGTGATCTCGTAGCGGCCACCGTGGACCCGGCTCCGGCCGAGGGCGACCGTTCGTCCGCGGTCGGACGGCTGGCCGCGACCGTCGACCGTCTCCGCAAGGAGGTGCAGGCGGCCCACGCCGCGGCGGACGGCCGTGCGCTGATCGAGCTCGCCAAGGGCATGCTGGTCGAGCGCCTGCGATGTGGTCCTGCCGAGGCGGCACGGCAGCTCGCGGACCTCGCCGACCAGGCCGGTCTCTCGCAGCTGGAGCTGGCCGCGGACATCATCAACGAGACGGCGCGCGACCGTCTCTCCGAGGCGGTGGGGGACTTCGTAACCAAGGCGGGCACGGCCACGCCGCCGGACGACACCGTCCGGTCCGCCGCGGTACGGCTGCGTACCGCCGAGAGCGCCGCACTGGCCGCCGACGACACCCAGGCGGTCGCCGAATCGCTCCTGGAGCACGCCCTCAGTCCCCTCGGTGCCACCGCCGTCGCCGTCTGGTCCGCGGGCCACGACGGCTCCCTCACCCTCGCCGGCCACGCCGGCTTCCCCACGGAGGAGGCCGGGCGCTGGCGCTATGTGCCGCCCGGCGTGGCGACCGTGGCCCGCCAGGCGCTGGCGGAGCGCCGGACCGTGTGGCTGCGGGAGTTCGCCGAGGCCGGCGTGCCGTCCATCCACGACGAGCCCACCACGGACGGGGGGCGCGTCGCCGTGCCCGCCGGCACCGGGGGCCGCATCCTCGGCGTCCTGGAGATCTGCTGGCCCCACCATCTGCCGCCGCAGCCGCCGCAGATACAGCGCCAGATGGAGGCGCTGGCCGAACTCTGCGCCCACACACTGGGGTCGCACCCGCCGGCGGTCCCCGGCTCCCCGCCCGCCGCGAGCCCGCTCCAGCAGGACCTCGCCGAACTGGTGGACCTCGTCGACTGCCTCCACGACCCGGCCCTCGTCCTGCTGCCCCACCTCGACACCGAAGGCCACCTCGTCGACTTCCGGATTCACCACGCCAACCGCAACTTCGCCGATCCGGCCGGGCGCCCCCGAGGCGCCGTGGCCGGAACGCTGATGCTGGAGGCCTACCCCATGGCCGCCGGTGACGGAGGACTGTTCGAGCAGGCCGAGCGGGTGTGGGCCACGGGCGAGGCGTTCCGCGCCTCCCGGATGGCCCTCACCGCACTGGTCGACCAGGTGCCGCTGGAAGCCGTCGCCGACGTCGGCATCAGCCGGCACGGCGGCTCGGTGCTGCTCATCTGGCGGATCGAGGACCAGGCGGCCAGGCTCGCCAGTCTGCTCCAGCACGCCCAACGCCTGGGCCGTATAGGAGGGTTCGAGGAGAACACCGTCACCGGTGAGATCACCTGGAACGATCAGCTCAGCAGCCTCTACGGACTGCCGTCCACCGCCGCACCGGTCTCACTGGAGCAACTGCCCGCGCACGCCCACCCCGACGACGCGGTCGCCATCGGACGCTTCCTGCGGACCCTGCTGCACAAGCGGCGGCCCGCCTCCACCGCCTTCCGGCTCCAACGCCCCGACGGGGTCACCCGGCACGTCCGTGTCATCGCCGAACCGGTGCTGGACCCCGCCGCCCGGCTCCTCGCCGTACGCGGCGCCTACCAGGACATCTCGTCGCAGCACTGGACCGAGGTCGCCCTGGCCGCGACGCGTGACCAACTCGCCCACACCGAACAGGAGTCGGCCGAACGCAACCGGCTCGCCCTGCAACTCCAGCACGCGATCATGCCACCCGCACGCGGTCCCCTCGACGCTCCCGGTCTGCGCGTCGGCGTGCGCTACCGGCCCGCCGAGACCGAGCACCTGGTCGGCGGTGACTGGTACGACGCCTTCGTTCTGCCCTCCAAGCAGGTCCTCGTCTGCGTGGGCGACATCGCGGGCCACGGCATCGAGGCGGCCACCAGCATGATCGTGCTGCGCAACGCGCTGCGCGGTCTCGCCGTCACCGGCGCCGGACCGGCACAGCTGCTGACCTGGCTCAACATCGTGGCCCACCATCTGACCGAACAGGTCACGGCCACGGCCGTCTGCGGACTGTACGACCCGGACCGCCGCACCCTGCGCTGGGCGCGGGCCGGGCATCTGCCGCCCGTCCTCGTGAGCGGCGAGACGACCGCCAACCTGCCGCTCATCAAGGGCATGCTCCTCGGCGCCGTCGCACAGGCGGCGTACGAGGAGGGCGAGGTCCAGCTGGAGGTCGGCGACACCCTGCTGATGTACACGGACGGACTGGTCGAGCGCAGGGACTCCTCGCTCCAGGACTCCCTGCGCCATCTGATCGTCACCGCGGGCCTGGCCACGCCCTCGCTGGAGCACCGGCTGGACCGGCTGCTCACGCACAGCAGGGCGGACACCGACGACGACACCTGCGTCGTCGGTATCCAGGTGGTGTGACCGCCGGGCCGCTGCCGGACAACCGGGAGCGGGGGCCGCTACTGCGAGGGCTTGCCGTCGTCGGCGCCGAGCCCGCGCTCGACCTCGCTCTGGTCCTGGAGCTTGCGCGCCTTCTCCTGCAGTCGCTGACGCCTCCGCGGGTCCGTCGACTGCTCAGCGGCTTCACTCAGCTGCTGTGCCTTGTCCCGCATCTGCTGGGCTCGGCCGGATTCACCTGCAATGCTCATCGTCACTCCTGCTCAGGCCGTGGTGGGGCTACTGCCGCGCGGGCGTACTCCGAGATAGCTCTCCGCCAGACGTACCGCCTCGAGGGCGGTGCGCCGGCCCATGAGGACGCACAACGTGGTTGCGGCATCCCGAAAGCTCGCGCTGATCTCGGCATCGGCCGGGTTGCGCAGCATGCGGCGTTCCTGCAGACGGTAGTTGCTCAGAAGCTCGGCGACCACAGGTTCGTTCGGCATCAGCATCAAGACCTCCCCGGACGCGGGTCTGATCCATTCTTCGCCCGGCCGTCCCCGCTTCGCCATTCGAGACCGGAAGCGGCCACCACGGAGCGTCAGCCGGGAGGCCGCGGAGGCGGTGGAGGCGGAGGCGGCGGAGGCGGTGGAGGCGGTGGAAGACGGTCGATGCCGGGCGCGGCCCCGGGCCACACCAGCAGCACCGGACACGGAGCGTGATCGACGACGAAACGCGTGGCGGGGCCGAGGCTGCGGGGACCCAGACGGTGCCGGTCGCCGTCCCGGGCGCAAACGAGCAGGTCGGCACCCTCGGCGGCGGTGACGACCTCACGCTCCACGCGGCCGTGCGCGAAACGGCGCTCGGCGGGTCTGCCGAGGCGTTCCGCGGCCCGGTCCAGGAGTTCGGCGGCGGCGGACGCAGAGAGGGCCGCCACCTGGTCCCCGGGGTCGCGTTCCGGGTGGCCGCGGCCGAGCAGACCCGCGAACGCTCCGTGAGCGGTCTCGGCCACGTCGTCGCCGGTGACGTACAGCAAGGTCACATCGGCCCGGGCGGGAACCTGCGCCCGTGCGGCATCCACGCACGCCCGCCACGTGCCCTCCGTGATCCAGATGATCACTGTCACGGATTCAGCCCCCTCCGGTCGCCTGCAACATCGCCCACAGGGCCATGGTGGCGGCGACAAGGGTCGGAGGCACAGTCCACAGGCCGAGGCGGGTGAAGTCGTCGAGGCCGGAATCGGTGTCGTGCTCCCGCAGGACCCGCCGCCACAGAAGGGTGGCGAGCGAGCCGACGTACGTGAGGTTCGGCCCGAGGTTCACGCCGATCAGCGCCGCCAGCACGGCTCCCGGACCGCTCGACGCGACGATCGGCAGCAGGGCGAGGATCGCGGGGAGGTTGTTGATGAGATTGGAGAGGACGGCCGCCAGGGCCGCGATCGCCAGCAGCGCGCCCAGGCTGTCTCCGTGCGGCAGCACCTGGCTGATGCCGCTCTCCAGCCCGTGGTCGACGACCGCCTTGACGACGACGCCCAGCGCGAGGACGAAGAGACAGAACTGCGGGCTCGCCGCCCCCACCATGGCCCGTACGGATGTCTTCCGCCGGACCAGCGCACGGACGCCGAGGACGACGGCGCCGCCCAGCGCCGCCCACGCCGGCTCGGCGCCCAGGAGCGAGGCGACGACGAATCCGGCGAGCGTCAGACCCAGGACGACGAGGGTGAAGACCGGTACGGCGACCCGCCCGGCCTTCGGCTCGTCCGGTGCGCCGGCGGCCAGGTCGGCGGCGAAGAAGCGGCGGAAGACCACGTACTCGATCACGATGACGATCAGCCAGGCGGGCGCCATCAGGACCGCGAACCGGGTGAAGGTCAGGCCGCTGGCGGTGAAGGCCAGCAGATTGGTCAGGTTGGACACCGGCAGCAGCAGCGACGCCGAATTGGCGAGATGGGCCGTGGCGTACACATGCGGGCGCGGTCTGGCTCCGACGCGGGTGGCGGCGGCGAACACCACCGGGGTCAGCAGCACGACGGTCGCGTCGAGGCTCAGGACGGCCGTGATCAGCGCCGCCGCCGCGAACACGCCCCCCAGCAGCCGGTCGGCCCGCCCCCGGCAGGCGCGGGCGACGACATCGCCGGCCGCGGTGAAGAGCCCGTCGACCGCACAGAGCTGAGCCAGGACCAGAACCGCGGCGAGGAAGCCCACGACCGGAAGGAGGCTCTGCGTCTGCTCCCAGGCCTCGGCGGGGGAGACCGCGCCGAGGGCCACGAGGAGCGCGGCCGCGGGGACCGCGGCGACGGCTTCCGGCCATCCGCGGGGGCGCGCCACGGCGAAGGCCAGTACGGCGAGCAGCAGGGCGACGGAGAGGATCTCGGCGACGACGGAGTTCAGAGTTACCCCAGGGAGCGGGAGGCGCGCGGCGGCGGTGACACCGGTCAGCATCGTACGTGGGCAGCGGGTTCCCGCCGACCGCGCCCGGACGTGCATCCGGTACCCGGGTACAGGTCTACCGTCGGGGAAGAGGGGCCGCACAAGGGGAGTGCGTACGTCACGGAAGAGGGAGCGGACATGACCATGTGGGTGCCGGAAGCCTGCACGCTGCCGACGACGGAGCAGCCACTGAGGCTCGCGGAGTTCGACGCCCTGTTCGCCCGCTCGTTGCACCGCGTCGAGCGGGTGGCGCCCAGGTCGGTGCGGCTGGTTCTCGACCCTGCGGCCGACGGACCGGCGCGCGAACTCGCCCGGCGGGAGAGCGCCTGCTGCTCGTTCTTCACCTTCGGTTTCACCGAGTCGGACGACGGCCGGACGGTGATGGAGGTGACGGCACCCGCCGCGTACGCCGACGTCGTGGACGCGCTCGCGGACCGGGCCGACGGAGCCCGGGAGGGGGCATGACCACCGTGGCCCTGCGCAGCGGCCGGGTCGCGGAGGCGGCCGGTGGAGGCCGCGGGGCACCGGCACACGGGAGCCGGGTTGGGGCCGCGAGCGGGCACGGAGCAGGATCGAGGAGACCGACGAATAGGTCGCCGACCTCATGACGGTCCGCATGACGGTCCGCGCCTCACTCGTCTTCGCGTCGGCGGTGGGCTGCGAGGATCTGACGGGATGTGCGGCGAGCCCCGGATGCCCGCTGCCTTTCACGGACGTGGCAGAGCAGACCTGACAGAGGGGGAGCGCGGTGGGGGCGAGTGCTGAGCACAGGGAGGACGGCAGTGGTGGGGGATGCCTCGCGTGCGATCTGATCTCCGGTACCGTCGCGCCCGCGGGCGGGACGGTCAGCCGGACCGGTCACTGGACCGTAGAACACTGCGTCGGACCGCTCGGACTCGGCACCCTCATCGTCAAGCCGCTCAGGCATGTCGTGCATGTCGCGGACCTCACCGCCGACGAGTCCGCCGAACTCGGCCCGCTGCTGCGCCGGACCAGCGAGGCCGTCACCGCGGTGACGAGCCCCGAGCAGGTGTACGTATGCCTCTGGTCGCACGCCGGCCGCGTCCCCGGCCACATCCACTTCGTCGTCCAGCCCGCCCGCGCCGATGACATGGCCCGGCACGACGCGTACGGTCCCGCGCTCCAGGTCGCCATGTTCGGAGCCGGCCGTGTACCCCGCGAGGCGGACGTGGTGGACGTCTGCGACCGCCTGCGTGCGGCCCTGGCCGAACCGGCCCTGTGACCTCTGCTGCCCGGCAGACGAAAAACCGCGGGCCCGGAGCCGCTTCGACTGCTAGCGTCCGCGGCATGAAGCGCGCCGACCTGACGACGACGCCGGAGAGTGTCCCGGCGCGCTGACTGCTGACCCAAGTCGAAGCCCCGGGGCGAGTGCCCCGGGGCTTCGCCGTGCGGCCACTCGCTCCCTTCCCGCGAGGAGACCGCCATGCACGACCACCGAAGGCTCGGACGTGAACTGGACCTGTTCGACACCGACCCGCTGATCGGCGCCGGTCTGCCGTACTGGCTGCCCGACGGAGCGGTCGTACGGCATGCGCTGGAGGAGTACATCCGCGGCGCGGAACAGCGGGCCGGCTACCGGCATGTGTACTCACCGGTGCTCGGAAAGCGAGAGCTGTACGAGATCTCCGGCCACTGGTCCCACTACAGCGAGGACATGTTCCCGCCCATGGACATCGGCGGGGAGCAGGTGGTGCTGCGTCCGAGCCTGTGTCCCCATCACGCGCTCATGTACCGCTCCCGACCGCACAGTTACCGCGAACTGCCCCTCAGAATGGCGGAGCTCGGAGGCATGTACCGCTCCGAACTCTCGGGCGTGCTCGGCGGGCTGACCCGTGTCCGGGCCATCCATCTCAACGACGCCCATGTCTTCTGCACCGCCGATCAGGTGGCCGAGGAGGCGCGGGCCGCCCTGGAGCTGATCCGTGAGGCGTACGACGTCCTCGGCATCCGGCCCGTCCGCCACCGGCTGTCCCTGCCCGGAGCGGGCGGGAAGTACGTGGCGGACCCGGGGATGTGGCAGCGGGCGGCCCTGCTGCTGCGGGAGGTGCTCGACGCGTCGGGCGTGCCGTACGAAGCCGTCGAGGGCGAGGCGGCGTTCTACGGTCCCAAGATCGACGTCCAGGTCGCGGACGACGCGGGCCGGGAGGCGACCCTGTCGACCGTGCAGATCGACTTCCATCAGCCCGGGCAGTTCGATCTGCACTACATCGGAGCCGACGGCGCGAAACACCGCCCGGTCATGGTCCACCGCAGCATCATCGGCAGCGTGGAGCGGGCCGTCGCGCACCTCATCGAGCTGTACGGCGGTGCCTTCCCGGCCTGGCTGGCACCCACCCAGCTGGTCGTCCTGCCGGTGACCGACGCACAGGTGCCGCGCTCCGCAGAGGTGGTGCGGCGGGCCGTCGAACAGGGGCTGCGGGCCGAGCTTTCGGGGCCGGAGCACGGCAGTCTGGGTGCGCGGATCAGGGCCGCCCGGCTCGTCCCGCACCAGGCGGTGATCGGCTCCGAGGAGGCCGCCGACGACCTGGTCGCCCTGCGCCTGCGGGACGGACGCCGGCTGAAGGCGCTGTCCGCGGACGAGGCCCTGGCCCGGATCGGTGCGCTCGTCGAGGTGCGCAGCCGCGAACTGTGGGACACCCCCGGCGAGTAGTCGACTCCCCGCTTTTGCCGAATCGGCAACAACCTTCGTACCGCTGCTCCCTGCCCCCGCATGATCGTGGGCAGCGGCGGCGGTGCGCCGGCCGCCGAACAGACGCAGACGTTCCCGGGGAGGAACCATGTCGCAGCCCACCGAGACACCCGCGCAGCCGACCGATGAGGCCGTACACCGCCTGGTGGATGTTCCGGGGGGCCGTATCCACCTGGTGGAACAGGGCAGCGGCCCGCTCGTCCTCCTGGTCCACGGGTTCCCCGAGTCGTGGTACTCCTGGCGCCACCAGCTTCCCGCCCTGGCCGCCGCGGGATACCGCGCCGTCGCGATCGACGTCCGCGGCTACGGACGTTCCTCGAAGCCCCGCGACGTGGACGCGTACCGGATGCTCGCCCATGTGGCCGACAACGTCGGCGTCGTACGCGCCCTCGGTGAGGAGACCGCGACGGTCGTGGGCCACGACTGGGGCTCACCCATCGCCTCCAGCTCGGCGCTGCTCCGCCCCGACGTCTTCACCGCCGCCGCCCTGCTCGGCGTGCCCTACGCACCGCGGGGCGGCGGGCGGCCGACGGAGCTCTTCGCACAGTTCGGCGGGGCGGCCGAGTTCTCCATGAGCTACTTCCAGGCGCCGGGCCGCGCCGAGTCGGAGATCGAGCCCGATGTACGGGGCTGGCTCGCCGGCTACTACGCCGCGCTCTCCGGCGACACCGCACCGTCGGACGGCGACGGCAGCCTGTTCTTCGTCCCGCCGGGGGCGCGGATGCGCGACCGCTTCCCGGGCGATGTCCGGCCGGCCTGGCTCACCGAGGCCGATCTCGACGTCTACGCCGGGGAGTTCGAGCGGTCCGGGCTGACCGGAGCGCTCAACCGGTACCGCAACATCGACCGCGACTGGGAGGACCTGGCAGCCTGGGACGGCGCGCCGCTCACCCAGCCCTCGCTGTTCATCGGCGGCGAACGCGACGCGTCCATCGTCTGGCTGGCGGACGCCATCAAGGCCTTCCCGGCGACACTGCCGGGCCTCGTCTCGTCGCACATCATCGAAGGCTGCGGCCACTGGGTCCAGCAGGAACGGGCGGACGAGGTCAACCGCCTGCTGGTCGACTGGCTGACCACGGTGCACCGGAACGCCTGACGCGGACCGTCCGCCGGTCGTCAGGACCGGTTGCTCTCCCACCGGTCGGCGTCCGGGTCGGCCGCGATCTGCCCGAGCGTGCGGCCGCTGCGGGCGGAGCGGGCCCGTTTGGGGTCGGGTGCGTCCTGGTCGGAGGCATGGGTGTCGTTCCGCTTCACCAGCATCCATGCCTCACGGTCGTCGTCGCCGTCTCCGCCGCGGAACCGCGTGAGCGCGTAACCGCCGTGCAGCTTGCGGCCGTCGAGCCAGAACGAGGCATGGCCCTTCTCCAGGGCCTTCTCGAACTCCTCGGGGCTGCCCTTCGGCCGGTAGGTGCCCTCGTCCCAGATGATCACCGTGCCGCCGCCGTACTGCCCCTCGGGGATGATGCCCTCGAAGTCCCGGTAGTCCAGCGGATGGTCCTCGGTCGGCATCGCGAGGCGCTTGTCGTGCGGATCGTGCGAGGGCCCCTTGGGGATCGCCCAGGACTTCAGAACGCCGTCGACCTCCAGCCGGAAGTCGAAATGGACGCTGCGGGCGTCGTGCAACTGGACGACGAACCGGGGGGCCGATCCGGACGCCGGGGCACCGCCCTGCGGCTCTCGCGTCTTGTCGAAGTCGCGCTTCCTGCGGTACTCGGACAGGTCGTCCTTCCCGGCCATGGTGAGCCGCCTTTCCTGTGGGGGCTTTCCCGTGCGGGCCTTCCCGTGCGGGCTTTCCCGTGCGGGGTGTGCCGGGCGGGTCAGCCCGCCGCCGGTTCCTCCCTGACCACGTCGGCCGGTTCCTTGTCGTCGCGCAGCCCGAGGAACCGGGGGTGGCGCAGCATGCCGTCACGCGTCCACTCCGTGAACCCGACCTGTGCGACGAGCCGAGGCTCCACCCAGTGCACGCCTCGCTCGCGGACCACTCCGGCGAAGGGGGACTGCCGCTGCCCCAGGCCGTCCAGCGCTCCGCGCAGCCGGCGGAGTGCGGCCTGGTCGTAGCCGGTGCCCACCTTTCCCGCGTACCTCAGTTCCCCGTCCGCGTAGTAGCCGATCAGCAGTGCGCCGAAGCCGACCCGGCTGCCCGCCGGTTCGGTGAATCCGCCGATGACGAACTCCTGCGCCTGGGCGCACTTGAGCTTCAGCCAGTCGGGTGAACGCCGGGGCAGGTAGGACCCCTCGGCCCGCTTGGCGATGAGGCCTTCCCAGCCCCGGGCGCACGCCTCGTCCAGCTCGCGCTGCCCGCCCTGATTGCGGTGCGGTGTGAAGCGCACGGGAGGAGCGAAGTCCAGCGCGCGCCGCAGCAGTGACTTGCGTGTCCGCAGCGGCAGACGCCGGAGATCCTTCCCGTCGAGCGTGAGCAGATCGAAGAGGTAGTACGTCACCGCGACCCCGCTCGCGCGCGCCTTCCGCGGGTCGGTCAACTGCATGCGCTGCTGGAGCCGGCTGAAGTCGGTGCGGCCGTGGGAGTACGCCACGATCTCGCCGTCCACCGTGAAGTCCTCGCACGACTGCGCCGCCAGCGCCTCCACCAGCTCGGGATAGCTGTTGTTCATGGCGCGGCCCGTGCGCGACAGCAGCCGCGTCCCCTCGGGGGCGCGGACGGTCAGCGCCCGGATGCCGTCGAGTTTGCGCTCGAAGACCCAGGTGTCGTCGAAGACGCGGCGGTCGCTGAGCACCGCCAGCATCGGGTGCGTCGCGAGGTCGTCCCCGGAGGGGGCGGCGCTCAGCAGGCGCCGCTGCGCGGCGGGAAGCGCGTCGAGGAGGCCGCTCATGGGAAGCGTGCCGAGTCGGGGCCGCGCGTCACGGCCCGCGGACTCAGCGGCCGACGGCCCTGGCCAGCTGGGCCTTCGTCATCGAGGACCGTCCCTCGACGCCCTTCTTCTTCGCCTCGGCGTACAGCTGGTCCTTCGTCGGCCCCTGCGCACCGCTGTGCGAACGCTCGCCGCCACGCTGAGAGGCGGACTTCGGGTCCTGGGTGGACGTCCTGCTCGCCGTCTTCGCCTCGCCGGAACGCGCGCGCTCCTTGTTCACGGTGCGCGAGGCGATCTCCTTGGCACGGCCGGTGGAGGCGCCGCGTTCCTCGGCACTCTCCTTGATGTGTTCGTACTGACGCTCGCGCTTGGGGCTGGAACCTCGCGGCATGGCCGTCTCCTCGTACTCCTTGTGCGTCCGATTCCCGTGGTGCGCCGGTCCGCGCGGCCGAAGGCCACGCTCCGGTATGGGCCGTCGGTACCCGGATCTCGGCCGGGAACACACCCACTTTCCACCGATTGGTCTCTTCGTGCACCGCGAGCGTGGTGTCCGTCCTGGCGGGTACCCGAGCGGCGGAACCGGCGGCCGCGGGCACGCGGTCGTCCGTCGGAGGTCGGAGGAGGACAGTGCGATGACTCAGAAGGTTCGCGAGATCATGACCGGCCCACCGGTCACCGTCGGCGCGCTCACCGCCGTCAGCGAGGTCGCGCACCGGATGCGGGACGCGGACATCGGCGCCGTCCTCGTCACCGACGGGGATCGGCTGCGCGGTCTGGTCACCGACCGGGACCTGGTGGTCAGGGTGATGGCCGAGGGGCGGAACCCCGACGACACGACAGCGCAGGAAGCCTGCAGCGACGAACCCGTCACGGTCGCCGCCGAAGACGACGTGCTGCGGGCCGTGCAGCTGATGCGCAAGCACTCGCTGCGCCGGCTGCCCGTGCTCGACGGCGGGAAGCCCGTGGGCATCATCGCCCTGGGGGACCTGGCCATCGAGCGCGACCCCACATCGGCACTCGGCGACATCAGCTCCACTCCGCCGAACGACTGACCCCGCGGCCCGTGCCGGACGGCGTCGACCTGACGCGGCGCGGGCCCGTCGCGGTCCGCGCTCGGCCCCGCACTCGGGTGGCCGGTCGTGTCCCGCGCCACCAGAAGGCCTGGGTCATGCCCGCGAAGCGGACGAGACCTCCGGCCACGATCTAGGCTGGTGCCATGGCCAGGATCAACGACGTCGGCGGCATGGAGGGCTTCGGCCCCATCGACACCACCGACGACACCGAGCCCTTCCACGCGGACTGGGAAGCCAGGGTCTTCGCACTGAACCGTGCCCTGGTCGCGGGCAACGTCTTCAACCTCGACGAGTTCCGCGACGCCGTCGAATCCATGCCGCCGTCCGACTACTTGGCCGCCTCGTACTACGAGCGCTGGCTCCATGCCATCGTCGCCCTCCTGGAGGCGAAGGGTGTCATCGAGGCCGGTGAGCTCGATGACTGACACCGCCGACCGCTTCGCGCCCGGTGCGCGCGTGCGGACGATCCACCACGACCCGCCGCACCACACGCGGCTCCCGCGCTACGCCCGCGGCAAGCTGGGCACCGTGGTCGAGCCCGAGGGCCGGTCCCCGCTCGCCGACATCCGATCCCAGGGCCGCGACGACGCCCCGGTCGAGCAGGTCTACGCCGTACGCTTCGCCGCCCGCGAACTGTGGGGCGCAGGCGACCACCACGTCGTGCTCGACCTGTCCGAGAGCTATCTGGAGGACGACCGCCCGTGACCGGAACCCACGCCGACGCGGCCGTCTCCCGTCGCGTACGCCGCCTGGAAACCCTTCTCGAAGAGCGCGGCGTGATCACGGGCGCCGCCGTGGACGAGGTCATCGACGCCTTCATGAGCGAGGCGTCACCGGCCAACGGGGCCCGGGTGACGGCCCGCGCCTGGACCGACCCGGCCTTCCGCGCACGGCTGCTCGACGACGGCACCGCGGCCGTCGGCGAGCTGGGATTCGCGGCCGGGGGAGTGCAACCGCAGCGCCTGCGCGTCGTCGAGAACACCGCCGACACGCACAACGTCATCGTCTGC
Organism: Streptomyces sp. NBC_00306; assembly: GCF_036169555.1. Classification (GTDB taxonomy): domain Bacteria; phylum Actinomycetota; class Actinomycetes; order Streptomycetales; family Streptomycetaceae; genus Streptomyces; species Streptomyces achmelvichensis. The sequence continues at coordinate 7,422,577 of NZ_CP108032.1, forward strand.
ACACTCTGCTCCTGCTACCCGATCCGGCTGCTCGGGCCGCCCCCGAGCTGGTACAAGAGCGAGGCCTTCCGGTCCAGGGTGGTCCGTGAACCCCGGTCCGTACTGGCGGAGTTCGGCCTTCACCTGCCGCCGGAGACCCGGATCACGGTGTGGGACTCGACGTCGGAGACGCGGTACATGGTCCTGCCGCGACGGCCGCAGAACACCGAAGGGCTCTCCGAAGAGGAGCTGGCGGCCCTGGTGTCCCGCAACGCGTTGATCGGCACCGCAGCCCTCTGACCCGCGCCCCGACCGCCTCTGGGGTCTGTCGTTCGGATCAGGCTGGGTCAGTGAGTGGGTCCCCCCCCCACGCCCCAAGGGCTACGCGGGATCGCGTGCCAGGGCACGCGATCCCCGCAAGATCCGAACAACAAGCCCTAGCCGAGGGGTTCCGCGACAGCCGTCGTACGGAATCGGGCGCGGTAGACCGTCGGCGAGACACCGAGCGTGTTCCGGAACGTGCGCCGCATGGTCTCCGCCGACCCGAATCCCGAGCGGCCGGCGACCTCCTCGACCGGATCGCTGCCCGCCTCCAGCAGTGCCTGGGCGGCCTCCAGCCGCACCGACTCCAGATACTGACCCGGTGTCATCCCGATCTCGCTGCGGAAGAGTCTGGTGAGGTGCCGCGCGCTGACGCCCGCACCGCGGGCCAGTGCGTCGAGACCGTACGGTGCGCCGGGGTCGGCCCCGACGGCGTCCATCACCCGGCGCACCACGGGGTGCCCGGACTCCCGGGGCGTCAGGCGCGCGCTGAACTGGGACTGCCCGCCCGGCCGGGCCATGAACACCACGAGCTCGCGGGCCACGTTCCGGGCCATGTCCGGTCCGTGGTCCTCCTCGACCAGCGCCAGCGCGAGGTCGATGCCCGCGGTGACGCCCGCGGAGGTGACCACGTGGCCGTCCCGGACGAACACGGGATCGGCCTCCACCCGCACCTCGGGGTAGGCGGCCGCCAGCTCCCCGGCGAGCTGCCAGTGGGTCGCCGTACGCCGCCCGTCGAGCACGCCGCTCTCCGCCAGGACGAACGCGCCCGCACACACGGACGCGACCCGCTTCGAGCGGTCCGCGAGCCCGCCCGCGAACGCGACGAGATCGCGGTCCGCGACCGCCCCGCGCCAGTCCTTCCGGCCGGGCACCACCACCGTGCCGACGCGTCGCGGCAGGCTCTCCGGCCCGCCGTCCACCCCCACACGCACCCCGGACGACGTCCGGACGTCGGCCCCGGTGAGGGAGACGATCCGGACGTCGTAGCGCGCGCCGTAGCCGTTGGCCGTCGTGAACACCTCGGCCGGGCCGGTCACATCGAGCAGCTGCACCTCGTCGAACGCCACCACGGCCACCACATGGGGCGCCGGGCCGCCGGTCACTCGGGCCACGGGGAGTCGAGGATCGTACGGACGAAGTCACCCCGCTGGAAGCCCGGCACAAAGTGTTCGAGCACATCGGCCTTGACGTTGCCGAACGTCGTCTCCGGCTTCGGCCGGATCCCGTCCGTGAACGCCGCCAGGATGCGCTGCTTGAAGTCGGGGCGCGGATGAAGCGCGACGACGGCCGCGCGCTCCGCGTCCGAGAGGTCCCCGTAGCCGATGCCCAGGACGTCGTACTCGACGCCCGCCGTCACCAGCGCAACCTCGGGCTCCATGAACTCGGGAATCCCCGGGGTGGTGTGCAGGGCGATCGCCGTCCACACCCGCCGGATGCTGTCCTCCGGCACCTGCCGGGCCGCCAGGAAACGCCGTGCCTCGTCCGCGCTGTCCACCTCGAAACGCCGCCCGCTGGTCCTGAACCGCTCGCCGAGGCCCAGGTCGTGGAACATCGCTCCGACGTACAGCAGCTCGGGATCGAACGACAGATCACGGTGACGGCCCTGGAGGGCGGCGAAGAAGTACACCCGGCGGGAGTGGCCGTAGATCAGCTCGTCGGTCGTGTCGCGCACCAGCTCGGTCGCCTCACGGGCGAGCCGGGTGTCCGGAACGCGCACTCCTGCGGGCGCGGGTGAGGTGGTCGTCATCGCTGTCACAGACCTTTCGTCATCGGGGTGCCGGTCGGTCCGACCACTCCAGCTTCGACCGCCGCTGCCGGCGCCGCCATGGCTGTGAGGCCGAACAACCCACAGATACGGACACCCTTTCCGGCGCGCGGAATCCTGTGAGGGGCGGCGTGACTCAGGGGGCCTCCGTGGCCTTCTCCGACTCCGAGTCGTCCGGGGCCACGACGGAGCGGGTGAGCGGAATCCGGGACAGTGCGAGAACACCCGCGGCGATCAGGGCGACACCGCAGAGCTGGGGCAGCAGCCACCAGCCGGAACGGACCTCCTCCTCGTACAGGGTGATGCCGAGCGCCAGGCTGACCGCCGCGTCGCCGAGTGTGAGCGCGGGCTGGGACGCCACCAGAGGGCCTGCCTGCATCGCGTTCTCCAGCAGGAAGAGCGCGCAGACGCCGGCCGCGGCGAAGCCGTAGGTCTGCCAGGCACTGAAGAACGCAGCGATGCCCTGGTCGTCGAGAATGTGCATCGACGCCTTCATCAGCGCCGCCGTCAGGGCGTAGCTGATCGCTGTCGCCCCTCCCAGACAGGCCGCACGCGCGCGGCCCTCGGGACGCTTGAGCCCCGCAAGGGCGAGGACGACGACCGCCCCCACGCAGACGGCCAGCGCGGGAATCCAGCGGTCCAGCGCCACATGGGTGCGGTTGCCGGTCGGGGCCGCGGAGGCCAGCGCGACCACCAGACCGCCCACGACGACCGCCACGGCCAGCCAGCCCGTGCGCGGCAGATGCCGGTGCATCAGCAGGGAGGCGACGACGAGGGTGAGCGGCAGTTCGAGGACGAACAGCGGCTGCACGATCGTGAGCGGCCCGGTCGCCAGCGCCAGCGCCTGGCAGACACCTGCGGCGATCACCGCGAGGATCCCGGCCAGCCACACGGGACGCCGCAGGAGATCCAGCATCAGCCCGGCGCGGAGCCCCTCGGACCGCGGCACCGTGAGGGCAGCCTTGCGCTGAAGCACGGTGGCGACGGCGTTGCTGAACGCCGCGCAGAGCGCGAAGACGACCGGGAGCAGGGTGTGCAGCGTGGCGGCCTCCAGAGGACGGGCGAGGCGCGCCCCGCCGGTGGTCTCCTGCCATGGTCACCTCGCCGCGGCCCTCCGCGCGATCGGGACGCGCCCGGGCTGCGGACCGTTGATCACGAGCCGACAATGGGACCGGGGAGCCCGCCGGACCGCGCGTGGCTCCCACGGGCGGTGCCGCGGCTGAGAGGAACGTGCCCATGCGCGTGCCGAAGGCGGACCGTACGACGATCGTGCACCGCGCCGTCCGGGTGAGTGTGGCGTCCTGCGCCGGGTTCTACCCGTTCGTCTACGCGGTGGACCGGCCCGCGGTCGCGCTGTACGCCCTGTTCGCCCCCGTGGCGCTCGGCATGCTGTCGCCGATCCCCGGGTCCGGACGCGTCCGGGCCGGTGTGATCCTGCGGGCACTGCCCGTCGGCCTGGTGCTCGTCGCTCTGGGCACCGTCCTCGCCGTGGAGACCTGGGCGGCCGTCGCCGGCATGCTGGTCGTCGGCTTCCTCCTGGCCTTCGCAGCCGTCGGAGGACCACTTCCGGCGGGAGCGGCGCCCGGACTCCAGCTCTTCTACATCCTCGCCTGCTTCCCGCCGTACGCGCCGGGGGCCCTGGGCGAGCGGCTGGCGGGCCTGACCCTCGGCGTACTGCTGCTCGCGGCCTGCGAGGTCCTGCTGCTGCCCGCGCCGGCCACCGTCTCCTACCGGGAGCTCCTCGCCGATGCCGTGGCACTGGCGGGCCGAGCCGCGGCCACCGCCGACTCACCGTCCGAGCGACAGCAGGCTGCCGACGAGACACCTGCCGTGCAGCCGCCGGTCGCGGACGACAGACCGGTCGCGCAGCCGCCCGTCGCGGACGACAGACCGGTCGCGCATCCGCCCGTCGCGGACGACACGTCGGCCGAGCGGCTGCGGGAATTCGGCGGGCGGCTGCGGCTGTCCCGGCTGCCGACCGCCGAGCGGCCGGCCGGCGCAGGCCGCAGGGACCGCGCCCTCGCACAGGCCAGCGGTGCCGCGCGCAGGCTCCTCGTACAGCTGGCACGGTTGCGGGACGCCCCCGCCTCGGTGGACGCTGCCTCGGCCGCGATGCTCGACCGCGTCGCGGCCCTCTGTGCCACCGCCGCGACCGCGCTGCGCGGCGGACAGCCGATGCCTGCGTACGGGATGATGGGGCTCGGCGCCGCGATCGACGAATTCCAGGCGGTACGGACGGCGCAGACGACGAATCCGTCCGAGGCCGCGCCGCCTCTTCAGGTACTGCGCCGACAGGCCGCGGTTCTCGCGATCGCCGAGTCCGCCCGGATCCTCGAGACGTCGGTCCGTATCGGTCTCGACGGCAGACGCACTCCGGGCGTCCAGCCGCAGGAACTGTTCTGGTACGCCGGTCTTACGTCCGCCCGCCTCTGGTGGCGGCGTATCGCGGGCAACACCACCCTGCGCTCGGTCCAGTTCCAGAACGCCCTGCGGATCGCCCTCGGTCTGGGAGCCGCCCGGCTGGTGGCCGGCTCCCTCGACCTCACCCACGGCTTCTGGGTCCTGCTCGCCGTGCTCACCCTGGGCCGTACGACGGCGACGGAGACATGGTCGGCGGTGCGCTCGGCGCTCATCGGCACCCTCGTCGGTGCGACGGCGGCGGGGGCGCTGCTCCTCGCGGTCGGACACCACACCGATGCGTACGCCGTGGTCCTCGCACCGGCCATGCTCGCCGCCTTCGCCCTCGGGCCGATGCTGGGAGTCGCCTGGGCCCAGGCACTGTTCACCCTGGTGGTGTCGGCGGCCTTCGCCCAGATCGCCCACGTCTCCTGGCAGTTGGCCGAGGTCCGGCTCATCGACGTGGTCACCGGCAGCGGCATCGGGCTGCTGTGCGGGCTCCTCGCCTGGCCCGCGGGCGCCCGGCGCGAGGTGCACAGGAACATGGCCGCGCTGCTGCGCGCCTCGGGTCCGCTGATCCCCGCGACCGTGCGCGTCCTGCTGCCGGCGGGCCCGGAGCCGCAGCCCACGACGCTCCCCGCGCTGCACCGGCTGCGCCTCGCGGAGGCGGCCTACCTCCAGTTCGAGAGCGAGCCCGGGCAGCGGCCGGCCGATGCAACGGACTGGCACGCCGTCCTCATCACCGCGAACGACATCCTTCTCGGCGTCCAGCTGCTGCCCCGCTTCGACCCGCCTCCGGCCGCGGGCCGGCCGGACGACGTGGCGTGGGCGCGTGCGGGCGCCGACCGGCTGGAGCTCGCCACCGACCGGATCGCCGCGCTCTGCGCCGGTGAAGGGCCGCCGCCTTCCGAGGGCCCGCCCACCGGTCTCTCCCTCGGACCCCGCCACGGCCGGCCGCTCCCGCTGCTGATGGACCTGGAGCACTGGCTGAGGGTCCTTGCCGCCGAACTCGCCCACATCGAGAAGTCGGTGACCGCCCGGGTGGACTGACTCGGTGCCCGTGTCAGCCGGACGTCGGGCGCAGCACCAGCGAGACGAAGCCCATGGTGTCGCGGTAGACCCGCAGCCACTCCTCCCGGTGGATCGTGGCCGCACGCAGGGCCTCGGCGCTGTCGGGGTCCGCGGGCCGGTCAAGCGCCCACGACGCCAGCGAACCCGTCCACGACCATTCGTAGTCGTCCAGCTCCCGGCGCGTGCTGACATGGCCGTGGACCGGGGTCCATCCCTCGGCGGTCACCCGGTCCATCGTGGTCGCCAGATCGGCGAAGTCGCCGAGCATCCCGACGGCTTCCGCCGAGGGCTCGCGCTCCCATATCCCGTCGCCGACCAACACGCGCCCGTCGGGCGCCAGGTGCTTGCGAGCGGCCGCGAGGGTGGGGAGCAGGCCGCCGAAGGCGTGGGTCGCACCGACACTGATCACGAGGTCGAAGGCGTGCGGCGCTGTGAAGTCGGCAGCGTCCTGCCGGTGCAGAATCAGACGGTCCCCGACTCCCCGTTCCTGTGCGGCCTCGCGGGCGTGGAGCAGAGCGCTCTCGGCGAGGTCGACACCCTCAGCACGCACCTGCGGACGGCCGGCCAGGGCGCGCAGCAGCCACTCACCGCCTCCGCAGCCGAGATCCAGGACGCGTTCGTCGCCCCGCGGGAGGGAGTGGTCGAGCAGGCCGCGTACAGCGTCGTCGTCCAGCGGCGCGGCGACGGGGTGGCCCGCATGGGCGATTCGGGAGATCAGTTCACGGTTCACCGGCGCAGCGTGCCAGGGCTGCGCGGTCGGCGCACGTGGATTTCCGGCACCTACGGGCGTGGGGCCGCCGGGCGCCGGACGCTGGCGGGTTCGGCCGGCAGTCGGTCGGGGGACGCGGCACGTCCGGCCGGCAGGCGGACGGGGAGCCTGGGCGGAACCGTCGGCACTCGGTTCCTTGACTTCGTGAGCGCTCCAACACCCAGACTCCCGCACATCGCCCCGGCCGCCCGGTAGGGGCCCAACAGGGAGGACCTTTCATGCGGTACCGCACCATCGGCCAGAACCCGGACCACCGCCGGGAGGTCAGCGTGCTCAGCCTGGGAGCGATGCTGTTCGGGACGGCGACCGACGAGCCGACGGCGTTCGCGATTCTCGACCGCTACGTCGAGGCCGGCGGCACGTTCGTCGACACGTCCGACAACTACGCGTACTGGTTCACCGGCGGGCAGGGCGGAGAGAGCGAGCAGCTCCTCGGCCGCTGGCGGCGCAGCCGGGGCATCGGGAACGAGATCACCGTCGCCACCAAACTCGGTGCCCGCCCCCTCGCCCCCGGGACCGGCTACCTCGACAACGCCGAAGGGCTCTCGGCCAAGGTTATCCGGGAGGCCGCCGAGCGCAGCAGGGAACGTCTCGGTACGGACAAACTGGATCTGCTCTACGCCCACATCGAGGATCCCTCGGTCGCCCCCGAGGAGACCGTGGAAGGGTTCGCGCAGCTCGTCGCCGAGGGAACGGTCGGACTGCTCGGCGTCAGCAACCACTGGACGTGGAAGATCGAACGGGCCCGCACCATCGCCGCGGCGGCCGGACTGCCCGGTTACGAGGTGCTCCAGTACCAGCACAGCTATCTGCGGCCGCGTACCGACCGGCCGGGGGACATGTCCGCGGACGGCAGCCAGGGCGTCGCCGGCGGGGATCTGCTCAGTTACGTCCGCCACGACCCCGGCCTGACACTGGTCGCCTACTCGCCACTGCTGGGTGGCCGCTATGTGCGTGACGACAAGCCCTTCGGCCCCGAGTTCGACCACGCGGGCACGCCCGCGCGGAAGGCCGCTCTGCGTGCGGTCGCGCAGGAGGCCGGAGCCACCGTCAACCAGGTGGTGCTCGCCTGGCTCATCGGCGGGGAGATACCGGTCATCCCGCTGGTCGGCGCCTCGTCGGTGGCGCAGCTCGACGAGAGCCTTGCCGCGGTGGACCTGGAGCTGACGGCGGATCAGCGGGCCAGGCTGGACACCGCCTGCTGATCCCGTGCCGCGCCCCTCGGGGAGAGTCCGCAGGAATCGGATGCGTGATGCCGGCGAGGCGGGGAACCTGGACCCACGCAGCATCGCCGAAGGGGAGGGAACATCATGCTCAGCACCATGTCGTCCGAAAGCACCCGGAGCGGGACGAAGCAGGAGGACGTTTCCGCGGGGTCCCCCTCGCGCGTGGGGGAACTGCCCTGGGTCGAGAACGCCGGCAAGCTCGCGCCGAAGAACGCGAAGAGCCTGTCGAAGGTGTTCTTCGACCGCCTCAAGGTGCTGGAGGAAGGCACCCACGAGTACCAGTACGCCCGCAACACGCTGATCGAGATGAACCTCTCCCTCGTGCAGTTCGCCGCCCGCCGGTTCCGCAACCGCGGCAGCGGCGAGATGGAGGACGTCATCCAGGTCGGCACGATCGGCCTCATCAAGGCGATCGACCGGTTCGACCTGTCCCGCGAGGTCGAGTTCACCTCCTTCGCGATTCCGTACATCGTGGGCGAGATCAAGCGGTTCTTCCGCGACACCAGCTGGGCCGTCCATGTGCCCCGCCGGCTTCAGGAACTCCGCACCGAACTGGCGAAGGCCAAGGATGAACTCGCCGCCGTACTGGACCGCGACCCGACGGTGAAGGAACTGGCGGAGCTGCTCGAACTCACCGAGGACGAGGTGCGCGAGGGCCTGGTCGCCGCCAACGGCTACACCGCCGGCTCCCTCGACACCCCGAACGCCGACAGCGACGACGCCCCGGTCGGCGCCCGGACCGGCCGTGCGTACGCGGACATCCTCGGCGGTGACGACCCGTACATGGAACTGGTCGAGGACCTGCACTCGCTCGCCCCTCTGCTGGAGCAGCTGGACGAGCGGGAGAAGCGCATCCTGCAGATGCGCTTCGGGCAGGAGATGACGCAGGCGGAGATCGGCCGGGAACTGAACGTGTCCCAGATGCATGTCTCCCGTCTGCTGACGCGCACGCTGACGAAGCTCCGTACCGGCATGCTGACGGACCGCTGAGCGATCATCACGGGCCGGCCGCCCGGGACGCCGGACGAGGTGCGACGCTTGGGTCAGGGCCGTTCCGGTAGCCGCCGGAGGGCCGTTCGTGCTCGGACCTCACGGAGGCCTTGGATGCAGATCGCGTCGCTGCCGTACCTCGATGAGCACGCGACGGTCGTCGAGGCGGGGGCGGACGACGTCTGGCGCAGTCTCCTCGAAACCCTGGACCGGTCGTTCTCGCGTCCGGGTGCGGCCGGTTACGCCCGGCTCGTCCGCTGCGACGACCGTTCCGCGTCCGGGCCGCGCCCGCTCGCCGAAGGATCGGTACTTCCGGGGTTCCGGGTGGTCGCCGCGGTCCCCGGGCAGGAGCTCGCCCTCCAGGGGCGCCATCGCTTCTCCTCGTACGCCCTGATCTTCCGTCTCGACGAGGCGGCCCCCGGCAGGACGCGGTTGCGTGCCGAGAGCCGTGCGGTCTTTCCCGGCCCCGCCGGGGGCGTCTACCGGCTGCTCGTCATCGGGACGGGAGGGCATGGGGTCGGTGTGCGGCGCATGCTCTCGGGGATCGGACGCCGGTCCGAGGAGCGGAAATGGGCCCGTTCCTGACGATGCCGTCAACGGCCGCGCGCATGGGCCCGATTGCCCCGGCGAGTCGTCCGGCTCGCGCAGGCACCGCACTCAACGTGCGAGCCGACGTGCCAGATACTCCGCCGTCCGGCTCCCCGGCGCCGACGCCACCTCCGACGGGCGGCCCGCGGCCACGACGCGGCCTCCGGCGTCCCCGCCGCCGGGTCCCAGGTCCAGCACCCAGTCCGCCCCGGCGACCACGCCCATCTCGTGCTCGACCACGAACACCGAGTGGCCCGCGTCCACGAGCCCGTGCAACTGGCGCATCAACAGCTCCACATCGGCCGGATGCAGCCCCGTCGTGGGCTCGTCCAGCAGATACACCGTGTGGCCACGGCGGTTGCGCTGGAGCTCCGAGGCCAGCTTGATGCGCTGTGCCTCGCCGCCCGACAGTTCGGTGGCGGGCTGACCGAGCCGCAGATAGCCGAGGCCCACTTCCTTCAGCGTGCGCAGGCTCCGCGCCGCCGCGGGGACGTCCGCGAAGAACTCCGCGGCCGTGTCCACCGTCATACCGAGGACGTCGGCGACGCTCCGTCCCCGGTACCGGACCTGCAGCGTCTCCTCGTTGTATCGGGCGCCGTGGCAGGTCGGGCAGGGCGTGTACGTACCGGGCAGGAACAGCAGCTCCACGGCCACGAATCCCTCGCCCTGGCAGGTCTCGCACCGGCCTCCGGCGACGTTGAACGAGAACCGCCCGGCCCGGTAGCCCCGTTGCCGGGCATCGTCGGTGGCCGCGAAGACCTTCCGTACGGCGTCGAACAGCCCTGTGTACGTCGCCAGGTTGGAGCGTGGGGTGCGGCCGATCGGCTTCTGGTCCACCTGTACGAGGCGGTCCACGACGTCCATGCCCTTGGCCTCGACGCCCGCTCCCGCGCGGGCGTCATGGCTGAGCGCCCCGTCGCCCTCGCCCTCGTCGGTGTCCGTGCCGCTCCGGTCCGCCGGGTCCGCGCCCAGGTGCTCGGTGAGGACACCCGCGAGCACCTGGCCGATCAGCGTCGACTTTCCCGACCCCGACACGCCGGTGACCGCGGTGAAGACCCCGAGCGGCAGGTCCACGTCCAGGTCGCGCAGGTTGTGCCGGGTGATGCCGCGCAGATGCAGCCAGGCGGACGGCTCGCGCGAGGGCCGCCCCACCCCTGTGTCCGGCTCCCCGTCGAACAGGAACCGGCGGGTCACCGACTCGGTGACGGACGCCAGCTCCGCCACCGGTCCGCTGTGCAGGACCCGGCCGCCGAGTTCGCCGGCGTGCGGCCCGACGTCGACGATCCAGTCGGCCCTGCGGACCACGTCCATGTCGTGCTCGACGACGTAGACCGAGTTCCCCGCCTCCCGCAGCCGCATCAGCACGGTCAGCAGCGCTTCGGTGTCCGCGGGATGCAGGCCCGCCGACGGTTCGTCCAGGACGTACACCACGCCGAACAGTCCGGACCGCAACTGGGTCGCCAGGCGCAGCCGTTGCAGTTCGCCGGGGGACAGCGTCGGCGTCGTACGGTCCAGGCTCAGATAGCCCAGCCCCAGTTCGGTGATCACCTCGATCCGGGCGGCCAGGTCGGCGGAGAGCGTCGTGGCGATCTGCCGTTCGGGCCCTTCGGGGAGATCCGCCACCTCGCCCCGGGCGGCGGGTCGCAGCACCTCGGCGAGTGCGGTCAGCGGCATGGCGTTGAGCTGCGCGATGGTGCGTCCTGAGAAGGTGACGGCCAGTGACTCCGGGCGCAGCCGGCTGCCGCCGCAGGCCGGACAGGGCGAGCTCTCCAGGAACCGTTCGGCTCGGGCACGCAGCGCCTGGCTCTTGGAGTCGGCGAAGGTGTGCATCACATACCGCCGGGCGCTCTGGAACGTGCCCTGATAGGGCGCCTGGATGCGGCCCGCCTCCCGCACCGGGTGCACGGTCACCACCGGCTGCTCGTCGGTGAACAGGATCCAGTCCCGGTCCTGCTGCGGGAGTTCCCGCCACGGGCGGTCGATGTCGTGGCCGAGGGTCCCGGTCACATCCCGCAGGTTCTTGCCGTGCCAGGCTCCCGGCCAGGCGGCGATCGCCCCCTCGCGGATGCTCAGTGACGGGTCGGGGACCATCAGCTCCTCGGTGGTGCGGTGCACTCGGCCCAAGCCGTGGCAGACTGGGCAGGCGCCGGCCGCGGTGTTGGGGGAGAAGGCGTCGGAGTCCACCGGTTCGGCACCCGGGGGATAGGTCCCCGCCCGGGAGAAGAGCATCCGGAGCGTGTTCGACAGGGTGGTCACGGTGCCGACGTAGGAGCGGGAGGTGGCCGAACCGCGCCGCTGTTCGAGGGCGACGGCGGGCGGCAGCCCGAGGATGTCGTCCACCGCGGGCGCCCCCACCTGGTGGATCAGCCGGCGGGCGTAGGGCGCGACGGACTCGAAGTAGCGCCGCTGCGCCTCTGCGTAGATCGTGCCGAAGGCGAGGGAGGACTTGCCCGACCCGGAGACTCCGGTGAAGACGGCGAGCACGTCCCGGGGGATGTCCACGTCGATGCGGCGCAGATTGTGCTCGCGGGCACCACGCACCCGTACGTACGGATCGTTGGCCGGGTTGCTCATGGTTCTCCGAAGGCATCGGGGACGGGCCGTTCGCACCGCTTTCGGGCGGCAGCCACGCGGCCTCCGGCCGCCCCGGCCGTGGCCGCGCCTCCTCGACCAGTGTGCCCTCGCGTCCCTCCCTTCGCAGGCGGGGGCGTACGGCCGGACCATGTGCCGGGTGGGCCGCAACGGCTTCAGGAGGTCAGCAGCGGTCCTGCCGACCGTCGGGATCCGCCGAAATCCGGTTGCCCGGGCAGTGGGCACCCGGACGAAGATGCTTCCATGACCGACGAGGTGAACGAGCAGCACGCATGGGACCAGTGGGACGACGATGTGCGCGCAGCGGTCGCCGGTGAGCTACGGCTGATGGACCCGACGGTGCGTTCCGCACGGGACGTGGCCCGGCAGTTGCTCGACCCGGACTTCGTGGAGGTCGGCGCCTCGGGACGGCGGTGGAGCCGTGAGGACATTCTTGCCGCACTGCCGGAGATGGACGGCGCGGCGGAGGACGGTGCCCGGTACGAACCCTCGGACCTCAGAGGTGTGGTCCTGGCGCCCGGGCTGGTGCACCTCACCTACGAGACCACCATCAACGAGGAGCGGGCGCGCCGGAGTTCGCTGTGGCGCGCGGGACATGACGGGACATGGCGGATGTACTACCACCACGCCACGATCGTTCCCGCCGCCGGCCGGCGGCGGGCGCATGAACGACATGCATGATCCTTCGCATGATCCGGCTCTCCTGAGGTACGCGCTCTGTGTCGGGTGTCGCCCTCTCTTGCCTCCACCCCTGTGCCGAACGGGGCCGTTCGTTGTCCACACCGCCACGAGATGTGGCGGAATTTTTTCACGCGGGCGGTACCTCGGCCCTCGCTGTTACCTGTGTGAACAGTGATAAAGCTGTGACTGTTGAGGCGTTTGAGACGGCAGTGACGGAGGTCACGCACCCACTCGGTGCACGGAATGACTCCTTCAGGCGTCTCTACTTATGTCAGGGGGACGTCAACGGCCCGTGTGCGAGGGCCTGTTCGTGAGCCGGTTGTGCGGCCGCTCCGATCCGATGTCCTGTCTGGCGAGCGGTATCCGGAATATGACGGTATGTGATGAAACCAATACATCCATCTCCACGTATTGCTCACCGTGAGGCCACGCAGTGGCCCCCAGACAGCCCTTTGCGGGCCAGGGAGAGAAGCATGAAACCGTTCGCGTGGACCTACGCACGGCCGGCTGCGCTGTCACCGGTGGTCGACCAGTACTCGTACGACGCTGCGCTGCAGCTGAACGTCCTGCCCGACGGGCGCCCCGCCATCATGGACAGGGCCCTGCTCGCGGCGGTCGGCACCACCACCTCGACAGCCGGCTCCGCGACCCACTTCGACGACTGACCCGACGCGCACGATGACGGTACTGATCCTGACCTGTGAGCAGGATGTGACCGCGGACATGGTGGTGGCGGAGCTGCACAAGAGCTGCGTCCCGCTCGTACGGTTCGACCCGGGTGACATTCCCGGCGAGGGAGCCCTGTCCGCCGAATACGTACGGGGCGAGTTCCGCGGCTACCTCTCCACGGGTGGGCGGGTCGTCAGCATGGACGGACTGCGTTCCATCTGGATCCGAAGACCCGGTGAACCGGCTGCTCACGCGTCCGAGCCGTCTCCCTGGCTGTCCGCCGAGACCGGCCAGGCGCTGTACGGGATGCTGGACTCCACCACCGCGCGCTGGATGAACCACCCCGGCGCCGCCGCGCGAGCGCGCCTCAAGCCATGGCAGCTGCGTACGGCACACCGCAGCGGCTTTCCGGTGCCGGCGACGATCATCACGACGTATCCGCAGGTGGCGCGCCGGTTCGCCGAGCAGTACCGGCACGTCGTGGTGAAAGCCGTGTCGGGCAAGCCGCCGGCCGATCCGCCGATGGCGCTGCCCACGACCCTCGTACCGCCGGACGCGGACTTCTCCGGGGTGGCCGCGGGCCCCACGCTCCTTCAGCGCTACATCACCAAGGCCGCCGACATCCGGCTGACCAGCGTCGGCGACGAGCTGTTCGCCGCCCGCAAGGTCGCCGAGCCGGGGCAGGTGGACGGCCGGTACGGGGAGACCGGACACGACTGGAAGCCCGTCGACGTGCCGCCTCGCGTCGCACGGGCCGTTGCCATGTACAAGGACATGGCCGGCCTCGCCTACGGTGCCTTCGATTTCGCCGAGGACGGCGATGGGACGTGGTGGTTCCTGGAATGCAATCAGGGCGGCCAGTTCGGCTTCATCGAACTCCAGACCGAACAGCCGATCGCCGCGGCGGTCGCCGCCTGGCTGAGCGCCGAGGCATGACGTCCGCCCGGAGCCGGGCGCGCCCCTGCGCGGCACGGCCCGGCGCACACCGGCGGACGAACTGTGCCGTGTAGGCCCCCGAAGGTCGGGCAGATGAGGTGTACGCACAACAACGGGGGATGCGAAAGGGCAGGGTACGCCTGTGACCGCTGACGAGGTGACAGCCGGCAGGGAGCGTGGAGACGTCGTGCCGCGACCGGTTCCGATGACGGCCGGCGACGCACGGGACGAGGTCCAGAGACTGCTGGGTGACTGGTTCCGCCGCGCCCGGCAGGGCGTGGCCGACGAGGTCGTGCTCGCGGACGCGCTGCTGGTCACCACCGAGTTGGTGACCAACGCGATCCGGCACGGCGATGGCCTGTCCGCCTTCCAGGCCGACCTGACCGAGAGGGGCTTGCGTGTCACTGTCAGTGACCACAGTGAGGTTCCGCCCACGGTCATCACTCCGACGAACGCCGAGGGAACGGTACGGGTCGGTGGCTACGGCTGGCCCCTGATCCGCCGCCTTGCCCGCGACATCGCGGTCATCCCCCGCTCCGGCGGCAAGACCATCAGCGTCCTGGTGCCCCTGCCGCAAGCGCCTGGGGCCTGAGGGCCGCCCTGCCTCCGGGGCCATGGGCGGTCACTCGCCGTCGCGTGCGGGCGCTCGCGGCGACGAGCAACCGTCGTCGCCCACCAGCCCTTGCGGTGCGGGACGCGGCCGGCTGCTTGCCGTGGCGGCTGCCCGTACGGGCCCCGTACGCCCGCGCCCGCAGCGCGAGTTCACGGTTCGAACACAACGCCGTCATCTCGATGACGGCCACACGTCGCCGCTCCGCCGGAGGCTCCTGACGGACCATCGGCATGTCCCCGACATTTCCTGTCCCCGGCATCTAAGGAAGCGCCCGTGAGACTGAACCGTTCTCCCCGCACGACGGCCGGCGCCGCCCTGGGCACCGCGCTGTTGGCGCTCCTCGTCCCGTCCTCCGCGCAGGCGGCCCCGTCGGCCCTGCCGACCGTCACCCCGTCCGCCGAGACCGCGCCTCTCCACGACGACGAGGCGGGCGGCAACGCCAACGCCGACGACCCGGCGATCTGGCGCAACGACGCCCACCCCGACCGCAGTCTCGTGGTCGCCACCGCGAAGGAGGGCGGTCTGCGGGTCTACGACCTGAAGGCCGACCTGGTCCAGTCGATCGCCGCACCCGCCCCGCCCTCGGAGGGCGCCGCGCCCGGCCGGTTCAACAACGTCGACCTCGTCTCCGGGCTGCGCACCCCCACCGGCCGCGCCGACATCGCCGTGGTGACCGACCGGGGCCGCGACCGGCTGCGTGTCTACCGCATCGATCCCTCCCGCCCGGGCCGCCCGCTGGTCGACGTCACCGACCCGGCCGCCGCGCCCGTGTTCTCGGCGAGCGAGTCCGAGGTCGACGACCAGCGGACCGCCTACGGTCTGGCCACCTGGACCGACCGGCGCACCGGCCGTTCGTACGCCCTGGTCAGCCGGCGGAGCGAGACCGCCGTCGCGCTGCTGGAACTCCGCCCGACGGCCGCCGGCACCGTCGGCTACCGGAAGATCCGCACGATCGAGCTCCCGGCGTCCTACCGGCTGCCCAACGGCACGACGTGGACCCCCTGCGGCGAGCCCGGTGAACTGCCCCAGGTCGAGGGCATGGTCGTCGATCCCGCGGCTGGTGTCCTCTACGCGGGCCAGGAGGACATCGGCATCTGGCGGATGCGCGCCGATCTCTCCGGCAAGCCCGTACTCGTCGACAAAGTGCGGGAGTTCGGCGTTCCCGGCGTCTACGACGAGGAGACCGAGGAGTGCACACCCGGCGCCGACCCGGGGTACGGCGGCAAGCACCTGTCGGCCGACGTGGAAGGGCTCACGCTGTTCCAGGAGCGTGACGGCGACGGCTATCTGCTGGCGTCCAGCCAGGGCGACAACACCTTCGCGCTCTACGACCGGGAGATCTCCGAGCGCAACGCGTACGAGGGCGGCTTCCGCATCGGCCCCGCCTCCGCCACGCTCGACGGCAGCGAGGTGTGCGACGGCGCGGCCGTGATGAACGAACCTCTCGGCCGGCGGTACCCCCGCGGTCTTCTCGTCGTCCAGGACGGCCAGGAGACACCCGCCGCACCGGACGGTGAGGGCGGCGAACGGGAGACGACCGGCTTCAAGTTCGTCGATCTCGGCGCGGTGGTGGACGCCACCGACATGTGATGGCAGCGAGGCCCTCCGGCCCGCATCGGGCGTCAACGCCCGGTGCGGGCCAGGCATCAGGCAGGCGCGAACGGGCACCGCGACGTCTTCGAACCCCGGCAGAAGAGGCAGAAGAGGCAGAAGAGGGAGCGTGTCCGTGCGGACGGTGTGAGACGGCAGCGTGCCGTTCAGAAGCCGTGACGACGGTCGCCGAGAACCCGTTCGGCGACCTCCCGCTCCATCCCCGGGGAGAAGATCGTGCGCCGGGCCGCGACGGCCCGGCGGGTCTCGTCCGCGGTCAGATCGGCGTTGACGGCCGCGCCCGCCCGCACGCCCGCGGCGGCGGCGCCGACGACCTGATCGGTCAGGTTGACGACGTTGCCGGCCACCCACACCCCGGGGACGTCCGTCGCCCCGGTCGGGTCAGCGGCGATGCAGCTGCCGATGACGACACCGTTCACCTCCTGCTCGGTCGGTAGCAGCCCGAGCCCGCCCAGCAGATCGGCGCGCGCGGTGAACCGCGGGGCCACGACGAGGGCTTGGCGCGCGATGACATGACCGTCGGCGAGCCGTACCCCGCTGAGCCGTCCGTCCGCCGTCTCCACGGCCGTCACCTCCCCGTCGACCACGGCGATGTCCCGGGCGGCGAGCTGCTCGTACTGCTCGGAATCCGGTTCGGGCGCCGTGTGCAGAAAGAGCGTCACGTCCTTGCTCCACTGCCGCCACATCAGGGCCTGGTGCACGGCGAGCGGACCCGTCGCGAGAATGCCGATCGCCTGATCGCTCACCTCCCAGCCGTGGCAGTACGGGCAGTGGAGGACCTCGCGGCCCCAACGGTCCGCCAGACCGGGGATGTCGGGGAGTTCGTCGACGAGGCCCGTCGTGATCAGGAGCCGCTTCGCCAGTGCCGCCGTGCCGTCGGCGAGGGTGACGCGGAAGTCACCGCTCGCCAGGCGCTCGGCGGCCACGACCTGGCCTTCGGCGATCTCACCGCCGTACCCGGCGACCTCGTCGCGCCCCATGGCCAGCAGCTGAAGGGGCGGCACGCCGTCGCGGGTGAGAAAGCCGTGGGCGTGCGCCGCGGGCGCGTTACGGGGCCTCCGCCCGTCGATCACCAGTACCGAACGCCGGGCCCTGGCGAGAGTCAGTGCCCCACTGAGTCCGGCGGCGCCCCCACCGATGACGACGACGTCGTAGCGGTGGCCGTTCGCTGTCCCGGGTGATGTCCGCATCATTCGCTCCTTCGTGTCCCCGTACCTCCGTACCAGGCCGATGATGGAGCCGTACCGAACAGAACGACAAACGCCCTTGCTGTATTGGCAACTCTGGAAGGGCTGACCCCCCGATCAGTCGCCGGGGCCCGGGTCCGGTCGCACCGCGTCTTCGATGCCCGCCCTCGCGGCCTCCAGCTGCGCCGCGAACGCTATACCCAGGAACAGCGCCACGCCGGTCACATTGGCCCACAGCAACAGCGCGACGAACGCCGTCAGGGGGCCGTACACCGCACCGAAGGACCCGCTCTCGCCGATGTAGAGGGCGAGGAGCCAGGTGGCCGCGACCCACAGGATCAGATGAATGCCCGACCCGAACGCGAGCCAGGTGTAGCCCGGCTGGTCGCGGCGCGGCGACCAGCGGAAGATGACGGCCGACGCCACGCCGGCGAGCAGGACACCCACCGGGATGTGCAAGGGCCGCCACCAGTCCAGCAGGGACGGCGACCAGCCCATGGCCTCCACCACGGCCGCGCCGACGTCCTGGCCGGCGACGATCGCAAGGAAACCGCCGCCGAGCGGCAGCCCCGCGAAGAGGGCGAGGACGACGCCCCTGCCGTACTTGCGCAGGAAAGGGCGGTCGCGCTCGATCCCGTAGATGCGGTTGCAGCCCCGTTCGATCTGGCCCATCGCCGAGGCCAGATTGACCACGGCGAAGCCGAGGCCGAGCCACATGGCGACAGCGCCGGCCCGGTCCGCGTCGGCGCTGCGCCGGGTGTCGGTGAGTGCCTGCTGGATGAGGTCGGAACTCGCACCGGGCACGATTCTGCCGAGCGTCAGATCGACGATCCGGCCCACGCTCTCCGTGTGCAGCGTGGTGGCCACCCCCACGAGGGCGATGACGAAGGGCACGATGCCCAGCACGACCTGGTAGCCGAGCGAGCGGGACGAACTGAAGCCGTCCGCGTAACGGAAGCGGGCGAACGCGTCGAGGAACAGCTTGCGCCCGCCGTAGTGGCGCAGCGCGGCGAAGGCCTCGTCCCCGGAGAGCTCCTCGCCCACCATGTCCCGCGTCTGCGGCACATGCACCGCTGTTCCCATGGTCCGCCTCCACCCCCGCCCCTGAAGGCGAAGCTCCTGGTCCGCTGCACATCGTCCCTCGTCATCGGCTTCCCCGAAGACCGCGGAATCCTCGCACGGACGCGATGTTGCCTCGCGGGCACCCAGGGATCAGCGGTTGCGGTACGCAGAGCGGACGGCTTGCAGCGATCGCGGACTTGATGGTGGGGCAGGCGGGCCCAGGAGGCGCCGGCCGGCGAACCGGACGGGGCGACGCCGTGGGCCGCCCGGCGCACCGCGTCGGACGACGGCATCAGCGAGCGGGGCGGCGGCCCGTACGGCGCCAGCGCAGTGCCGCGTAGACCAGGTCGGCCAGCAGGACGAGGGCGCCGACGACCAGCAGATAGGCGAGCCCCTCGGCCGCGACGCCGATGATGCCCAGCACGAGGGCCACGATGACCACGAACAGGACCAGAGCCATGGCGCTTCTTTCTGAGAGAAGACGGAGCGGGTCAGCGGCGCGCGAGCTGACGTTCGCCGCCCGCGCCCGGCTGGTAGGGCAGTTCGTAGTGCTCGAAGATCCCCTGCTCGTTCTCGGCGGGAAGCACGTCGTCGGTTCCGATCGACGGCGCGTCCTTCACCAGGGACTTGGGGTACGCGACCCGCACATAGTCGGGCCCGACCACAGCGCCCGCCAACGGCACGAACACGAGCCGGTGCCGCGTCGGCAGCCCGATGAGAACCGTCGCCACCGCCGGCTCGTCGGTCCTCGTGTCGACGTAGACGGCCTCCAGCGATCCGATCTTGCGCCCCTCGGGGTCGATCACGCCGTGGGTGCGCCATTCCCGGATGTCTGCACTCTTGATCACGTCGGTTCTCCTCGTCTCACCCCCGTGCCAGGGGGATCGTTCAGTGGCACCGCACCGGTGATCCTTGCGCACGGGGAAGCCGTACGACGCGAACGCCACCCCGGCGGCCGGTGACGGCCGAGGCGGCTGCGACGCCGATCGGGCTCCTGCTCTCTCGTGTGACCGCTCGACGCGGATCCACGCCACCGGGGGAGGACGAAGACACCAGGAAGGCACATGGATTCCGCGGGGGAGCGGGCCGCAACGCCGGATCGCCGCCGCCCTGTTACGGGCGGCGGCGATCCGGCGTTGTGTCTGTCAGCTGTCAGCTGTCAGCTGTCAGCTGTCGCCGGCGGCGGGCCCTGCCGCCTTCTGACGGCGGAACAGGGCGGCAGCGGCCAGCACGGCGGCGAGTGCCACGCACCCCACCGCCGTCACATCCGCCCAGGCGAAGGTCTCACCGAGCGTGTTGCCGAGGACGTTGATCGCGCCGAAGCCCGAGGTCGAGTAGACGGTGAGGACCCCGATGGCCGTGGCGGCGGCCGCCGCCCAGGTCCCCACCGACTCCTGCACCGCGAGCCAGATGCCGAACACGAGGCACAGGACGGCGATGGCCGGCGACACCACGTCCGCGTACCCACCGTCGCGCAGGGCTCCGAGATCCATCGGGACGTGAATCACGCCGCATGCCAACAGGGCCAGCGCAGCGGCCCAGCGCGGGAGCGCACGCACGACCGACGAGCCGCCGCGGGCAGGGGTGGCCGCCTCGGCGGGGGGCGTGGTGGGCGCCGTCGACGGGACGGAGAGGGGCGGGACGAGGACCGGCAGGGTGCCGGCGGACGCCATGAACGTCGGCGCGGTCGTGCGCACCATGACGGGCCGGGCCGCGACCTGCGTGGCCGGGCGGTCGGCCACCTGCGTGGCGGCCGCGGCGCCGACGTGCACGGCGGGCCAGCCCTCACCCGTGGCGAAGTGGGTGGTGTCGTGGACGCCGGGGAGTTCGTCGAAGGCGGGGGGAAAAGCGGGGGGAAGAACGGCCGCCGACGGCTCGTCCGTGCCGGACGGCTCGTGGGTGTCAGCGCCGAACTCGGTGTCGAACTCGGTACTGAGGGACGTGTGCGGCTCCGTGCCGAACTCGCTACGGGGGGACGTTTGCGGTTCCGTGCCGAACGGCGTGCTCTGCGCCTCCGTGCCCAACGCCTCGGTCTCCGTGTCCAACGGTGCCTCGGCCTCCGTGCCGGACTGCGGGTCGGGCTCCTGGTGGGGCTCCACGTCGGTCTCCGGGTGGGGCTCCGTGCCGGACTCCGCACCGGGCACGGTCATCGACCCCGTGCCACTCCGCGTGCCGTGGTCCATACCGAGGATCGCCACCAGTTCGGCGACGTCCTCGATCGGCCTGCCCATGGCTGCCGCGCGAAGCGTCGTACCGGCCTCGCCGGTGTCGTGGGGCGTCTCGTTGAGCAGAGTGACCAGCTGGCGGACCTCTTCCAGAGGACGGGCCACCGCGGCGGCGCGCAGTGCTTCGTCGCCGGGACGCGACAGTTCACCGGTCCGGTTGAGCAGAGCGACGAGTGCTGCGACCTCGTCCAGGGGACGGTGCGTCGCCGCGGTCCACAGGAGGGTGCGTATCGGCTCGTCGCTGCTGCTCGCGGTCGCATCCGGTCGTCCCGCGGGGAAGGGACCCGTCCGACCCGCAGAACCGTCGTCGGAACGGTCCTCCGGGGAGGGGGTGGGTTCAAAGGACATGGCGGGCTCCCTGTGCCAGATTCCACGGTGACGGCACCGTGATGGCCTCTGTGCGCCATGCGGCGCACGCTTCGCTTCATCCAAACGCGAGGTCAGGGCGTTCCGCCATCCGGGACCGGCATTCGGGGGGTGGACGGCGGCCGCGGCGTCGCGCGGCATGAACGAGGGCCGGACCGGTCGGCCGGTCCGGCCCTCGCGCGGAGCCTGCTGACCGGCTGTCAGCGCACCTCCGGCCCGGTCCAGCCGGCCGTCACATGCGCTATCCGTACCCGCTGCGGGTGGTCGCCGACGTCCACGGACGCCACCTTCCGGCCCGTGGCGAAGTCGATCGCCGTCACGCGGTCGGCGCCGGCCTCGGAGATGACACAGGAGGCTCCGTCACCGCTGACGGTCGCCCAGTACGGCTTGGATGCGGTCACCAGAGGTCCCTCCTGAAGCGAGGCCCTGTCGACGACCGTGGCGTAGTCGTCCATGGTCCCGGCGACGCAGAGCTTGTCGCCGGCGGGGCTCATCGACATGCCGTGGTGGCGGGAGTCGTTGACCCAGGTCGTGCGGTCCTCGCTGGTCGCCGGGTTCTTCGGCAGGGTCTTGAGGCGGGTGATCCTGTCGGAGGCGATGTCGTACTCCAGGAAGCCGTTGAAGAAGGAGACCTGGAAGTACAGCTTCGACTCGTCCGGTGTGAAGGCGACCGGCCGTACCGAGTCCGAGAGGTCCTTGCGGCCGAATGCGTCGAGACGGGCCCGCATGTCGATCACCTTGACCTCCTTGAAGGTCTCGGTGTCGACGACCGTGATGCGTCGGTCGCCCTTCGTCCAGTCCATCAGCGGGTCGTCCAGCGCGGTGTTGACCTCGCCGATCGACATGTTCCACAAGTACCTGCCGCCGCCGGTGAAGACGTTCTCGTGGGGCTTGTCGCCGGTCTTGAACGAGCCGAGCTGCCTGCCCGTCCGGATGTCGAGCACGTGGACGGTGTTCGACGTCGATGCCGACACGGCGACGCGGGTTCCGTCGGGCGAGACCGCCATGTGGTCGGAGCGGAAACCGGAGACGGGGAAGCGCCAGTTGATGCGTCCGGTGGCGAGGTCGATCGACACGACGTCCGCGAAGCTCGGGCGCGAGACCACCATCGCCGTGCCGTCGGGTGTGGCGTACATGTCGTCGACGAACTGGTCGTGACCCTCACCGGGGCCGCTGCGGATACCGAGGAAGAAGACGAGCTTCAGCGGGTTGAGGTAGATCTCCGTCAGGCGCTGGTCCTTGTCCGGGATGACATTGACCCTGCCGATCCTGGCGAAGTCGCCGCGGGCCTTGATGACATCGGCGGTGCCGTCCCAGTTGTTGCCGACGAACATCACCTGCTGGAGGCCGGGGGGCGGGTCGGGGGTGACGGTGGGGGCCATGGGCGAGGCCGGGCCGGCAAGTGCCGTGGCCGAGCCGGTGACCGTGAGGGTGACCACGGTGGCGAGGGTGCCGAGCGTGCGCAGTAACGGGCGTCGGCGGGAAGCGGCCGACGGGGCCTCGCGCCAGGGATGCCGGCGTGCGGGCAGGGACATCTGCGGTCCTTTCCGTGGGGGCGGGTCGGGCCTTGCGATGCTGGGAGAATCTGAATACGCGTGACTTCAGATTGAGCTACTGGAAAGTAACGACAAGCGGCCCACGCCACAAGAGTCGTGACAGGAGAAGATGGCCGGGACGTCAGCGGGGGAGGCACAGTGGCCGGCAGGCTGAGACAACCGACCGGCCGCTACGGGGGCAGGTCGGCGGAGGAGCGCCGGACCGACCGGCGGCGGCGGTTCCTGGCCGCGGGACTTCAGCTCTTCGGGGACAGCCCCGGCTACCGGGCCACGACCGTCTCGGCCCTGAGCGAGGCGGCGGGCCTGTCCACGCGTCAGTTCTACGAGGAGTTCCGCACGCTGGAGGACGTGCTGGCCGCCGTTCACCTCCAGGTCAACGACTGGGCGGAGGCGGCGGCCGTCGCGGCGCTCGCGGACGCGGAGGGCCGGCCCATGGCGGAGCGGGCCTCGGCCGCCTTCCGCGCGTATGCGGCCGATGTCACCGGCGACCCCCGGCGTATCCGCATCTCGTTCGTCGAGATCATCGGTGTCAGCCCGCGGTTGGAGGAGCAACGGCTGAACCGGCGTTCTCGCTGGGTCGACCTCCTCTGCGCCGAGGCGACCGCGGCGGCCGCCCGCGGCGAAGCGGCGGCGCGCGACTACCGCATCGCCGCCGCGGCGTTCATCGGCAGCGTGAACGGACTGCTCCACGACTGGAGTGCCGGGCGCGTCGATGCGACGCTCGATCAGGTCGTGGACGAGCTGGTGCGGATCCTGCTGGGAATGATGGGGCCGGCGGCGGCCGAACCCGCCGGCCGCTGACCCGGGCCGACCGCCTGACCACCCCGGTCCCGCAGCGCGGCGCGGGCCCGTCGCCGTTGCCCGTGCCTCATTCCGTGGCCAGGTTCCCCGCGCCTCAGTCGCCCGTCGCCGTTCCCCGTCCTTCAGTCGCCCTTGGCCAGGTCCTCGAAGTACGCCTTCTGCGCCGGGTAGTAGTCGTCGAAGGCCGGCGCCGCCGTGCCGTCGCGCGAGGCGACCAGATTGTCGAGGTAGTACTCCCAGCCGGGCCCCATCTCGCCGACGCCCTGGTCGGACCTGAGGTGGTGGATCAGCTGGAGTTCCGTGGTCCCGTCGGACTCGGACAGCCGCAGCTCCATGTGCCAGGCGCCCGCCTCGTCCGTCGTGGTGAGGGCAAGGCGCCGCGGGGGCTCGCACGCGTCGATGTGCGCGTCGAACCACGGCGCCCCTTCCTCGAACGACATCCGGACCTTGATCGTGCGCCCGGGTGCGGCGTCGCCCTCCCAGGGCCCGAACCAGCGGGCGGTGCGCTCGGGCTCGGTGACGCTCGCCCAGACGTCGTCGATGGGCGCCCGCATCGTGCGGGTGACCACCAGATCGCTGCCGTCGGCGGTACGCAGGAGCCGGCCGGTGGGTGTGGGGTTCATGCGGTGTCCTCTGTGCGTTCGACGGATCCTGGGACGGGCTGTCCGGTGCGCTCACGCCGGGTGCGCTCACGGGTGGTGCGGCGGACCTCGGTCTCCAGCGCGTCGAGCCGGTGCTCCCAGCCCTCCGGGGCCCGGAGAGCCGTGATCCACTCGGCGACCTCGACGAGCGGCGCGGTGTCGAGCCGGTAGAACCGCTGTCTGCCGACCAGTTCGTCGTGGACCAGACCGCTCTCGCGCAGGACGCGCAGATGACGGCTGACGGCCGGACGGCTGATGGTGAACCGCCGGGCGATGTCGCCGGCGGTGAGCGCGGTGCCGCGCAGCATGACGAGGATCTCCCGGCGCACCGGGTCGGCGATCGCCTCTGCCACCTCGTCCATGGAGAAAGCGTAACCCATCGGTTACGGGTTTTCCAGGCGGCGGGCGACCGTGGGGAGGACGGCGGCATCAGACCTTGGCCGGGAACGAATGGTGCTCGTGCGTGACGACCCAGCGGCCGGCCTCCTTGCGCAGCCCGATCGTCAGACGCAGCCGGCCCTCGGGGTCCTTCCGCAACTCCTCCTCGGTGCCGCAGCGCAGCAGCGCGTGCGCGAAGGCGACGTCGTCGCCGGCCGTGATGTCGAGCGAGAGGAGATCGAAGCAGGCGCCCAGCTGCTGCCAGACGAAGAACGGCGGCCAGGTCTCCCGGTAGCGGTCGATGCCCCGGACGCCGTCGTCCGGCGGCGGTACGTCGAACATGACGATGTCGTCGGCGTGATCGGCGAGGACACCCTCGATGTCGCCCTCGTGCGCGGCCTTCGCCCAGCGTTCGATCAGTGTCCGGATCTGTGTCTCGTCGTCAGTCATGACCTCGTTCCTTTCGGTCGCGTCCCTGGACGGAACGCTCGCACCCGTACACAGGGGCAGACCGTCACGACGCGCGCGATTCATCGCCCCAGGCCGCGCCCAACCGCGGTCACCTCACGACGCCGTCCGGACGACGAGCTTGCCCACCTTCCGGCCTTGTTCCAGGTCGTCGTGCGCGGTTCTGATCTCGTCCAGGGTGTAGACGTGGACGGGACCGGGGGTGACGTCGCCGTCGGCGATGCGGTCGAGATGGCCTTGCAGCACCTGGGCAGGCAGGTCGGCGGCCTCGCCTCCGTAGCCGGTCAGCCGGACGCCGTTCGGCAGGTAGCCGATGGGATAGAAGTCGGGCACGGTCCACTGGTTCGACAGCATGCCCGCGAAGCAGACGGTGCCATGGACGCGGGTGGCGGCGAGAGTGTCGGGCAGCGTGGGTGTGCCGACCAGCTCCAGGGCGGCATGGACGCCCTCGGGAAGGATCTTCCGTACCCGGTCGGCGATGCTGCCGTCGTCTACCAGCGGATGATCGACACCATGGGCGGCGAGGTCGTCGAGGCGACTCGCGGTGCGGGTCGTCGCCAGCACGGTCGCCCCGAGCTGCTTCGCCAGACCGGTGGCGGCCAACCCGAGCGCCGAGGTGCCGCCCCGGATCAGCAGCGTCTGCCCGGGCCGGAGGTCCAGGCCGGTGGTCAGTGATCCGTACGCGGTCTGGAGGGTCTCCGGGACCGCGCCGAGGATCTCCCACGGAAGGTCGGAGCGGAACGGGATCACCTGCGACCGGGGCACCACGGTGTACTCGGCGTATCCGCCGTCGTACGTGCGGCCCATGCCGCCCATCATGGTGGCCACCTGCGTGCCCCGCGGCAGTCGACCGTCCGGGTCCGCGTCCACCGTCCCCGTCGCCTCGATGCCGAGCACGCGAGGGAAGGTCACCCCTTCGGCGAGGCCGAGGCGTGTGTGCAGTTCCGACCGGTTCAGCCCGAACGCCTCGACCTTGATCCGCACGTGGCCGGGACCCGGCTCGGGGACCGGGAGGCGGCGCAGATGCAGGTGGTCCACCGGCCCCGGCGCGTCGAGCACCACGGCGTTCATCATCGCGTCCACGACGTTCTCCTGTGATCCATCGGCCCGCCCATGGTGGACCGGTGGCACACGGCCGCGCCACCGGCACGGCCGTGTGCCACCGAGGGCAGGCGGGAGTCGCGCCTCAGGAGGCGTCTGCCGACCGCAGTCGCGCGTCCCCCCAGTCCGCGTGGTCGAAGTTGATGCCGTCACCGCCGTCCGTCGCGCGGAGCGTCAGCCGTCGTACACCCGTGACGTCGACATCAATCGGGTGCGCGGTGTCGGCGCGGCTCAGTACGCCCGTTGTCGCCAGCACCCGCCCGTCGCCGATGACCTGGAAGACCACCGTGCCCTCGCCGCTGACCTCGTCGTCGATGCCGACCTGCGCGGTGAACCGGTCGTACGCCCCGCCGATGTCGACCGCGACCTCGCCCTCGGCATGCATGCCGAGGCCCTTGTCGTACGTCGCCCCACGGATGGTCAAGGAGCCTCCGTCGCCCGCGCTGTTCTCTCCGTTGGCCTGGTCGCGCTCGACGGGTCCCCAGCCGTTGCGCTCGGCGGCGAACGGCAGGTCGCTCACGAAGTCGACCCCGGGCGGGGACACAAAGACGCGCACCGTCCTCAGCGAACGCAGCGGGGGAGTACGGGGCGATGTCCCGGGAGCCCGGTACTCCGCGGTCACCACCACGTCGTGGTTGCCGTATGCGGTGTCCTTCGGCACCCGCACCGTCCAGTTCGCATCCAGCGTGCTGCCCGTGGGCAGCTGTTCGGCCTCGGCGCCCGCGCCCCCGACCGTCCAGCCGCTGGGTGCGCTCGCCGTGAGCCGGACGTCCGCGGCGGGGCCGAACTCCTCCACGAGGAAGCGGCCGCCGACCGAGACGGTCCCTCCCGGGTCCGCCTCCGCCTTCTGCGGTGTCGCTGTCAGGGACGTCAGCGGCACACGGCGGACCGGCTCGTCGCAGGTGGTGCGCCCGGGCCTGTCCCGGCAGGCGAGCGCGGCGAATCCGCCGTTGCGCAGGGTCGGGACCGACAGGGTGTCGTGTCGGTCGACGATCCGGGACTCGCGGATCAGCCCGTCCGCTCCGTCGCGTACCACCTCGACCCGCCAGCGGCCGGAACCGAGGAAGCCGAGCGGTACGCGTTCGGTGGCGGGCCCGCCGGCGGTGACGCTGCCGAGGAACCAGCGGTCGCCGCTGCGCCGGGCGAAGGCGGCGCCGTCGCCCGGGTGCCCGGACAGGAGCCTGGACTCGTCCCAGACGGTGGGCACTTGCTCCAGGAAGCGCTCCAACTGGGGCCGGTCGCGGTAGGCCTGGACCGAGCCGGCGTAGTTCTGGAACCCGGATTCGTAGACGACGGACAGGGCCAGTTCGGCGGCTTCGGAGGTGTTGCGTGTACCGAACTGGAACCCCATGGGCGTGTAGTCCATGGAACCCACGGCATTGCGCGTGAACGGCAGGGTGGTGACATCCGCGACGGAGACATTGCCCTGCTCGGCGCCGTAGACCGCCTCCATCGTCATCACCTGCGGCCAGGTGCGCTGGATACCGTGCGGCAGCGTCGAGCCATGGAAGTTGACCAACAGCTTGTGCTCTGCGGTGGCCCGCAGGATGTCGTCGTACCAGCGGAAGCGTGCCTGGGAATCCGAGTCCATGAAGTCGATCTTCAGTCCGGACGCGCCCCACTTCTTGATCCTGGGCAGCACCTCCGCCCGCTCGGCGGCGGTGTCCAGATCACTCCAGTGCATCCACAACAGAACCTTCACGCCCCGCTGTTGCGCGTAGGTGATCAGCTGGGGCATCCAGTCGGTGGTCTTCCAGCCGTCGTCGACGAGCGTGTACTCCCAGCCGTGCGCCGCGCTGTAGTCGACGAACCGCTGCTGCGTCTCCAGGCTCCGCTGCGCGGCCCCGAATCCGGCGAGCCAGGACCACGCGACCCTGCCCGGCCGTATCCACGACGTGTCCCGGATGCGCGACGCCGGGGCGAGGTCGTCGACGAGCGTGGACCCGGTGACCGTGGCCAGGTCACCGATGACGGCGGTGCGCCAGGGGGTGGCCAGCGGGCCCGGCGAGCTGATGCGCTCGTCCGCGAGGCGGACCGTGTACCGGGCGCTGCCCGTCTCATGGGTCAGACGGCTGCCCGCGTACCGGCCGTCTACGTCCGACTCGGTCAGCAGCACGAAGCTGTCGCCGGACCGGAAGAGGGAGGGGTAGCCGTAGTCGCCCGCGGCCGCGCCGCCGGCGGTCGTCTCGGTGCGCGGGCGCTCGTAGTTGACGGTGTAGGGCATGAGCCAGGCCGGCGACGCGGCGGGAAGCTGGAAGGCGGACGCTTCCCGGAGGACGGTCACACCGTCCTTGTCGGGCAGCACATAACGGTACGCGACCCCGTCGTCGGACACCCGCACATCGAGGTCGAGCCGGGCGCCGCCGTCACCGGTGAAGGAGAAGCGCGTCTGTGTCATGCGTACGGTTCGCCGGCGCTCCTTGCCGGTCGTTGTGGTGTAGTGCTCGGTCACCTCGCGGGTGTCCCGGCCGCGCAGCCGCAGGCCCGTGGTCAGGTCGGCGGCGTCGGTGACGATGCCGAGGGGTGCGGGTTCCAGTACGGTCGCGCCACCGCGGCGGACGGCGAACGACAGCGTGCCGTCCGTACCGTCGAGCCGGACATCCGCCGAGAGACGACCAGGAGCCCCTGTCTGCCGTGTGACCGTCCAGGATCCGCCCTTCCGCTCCTCGGCGGAGGCGGGAGCCGTGAGCGTGCCGAGGCCGAGCACGGTGCTCAGCAGGACGGCAAGCCACGTCAGAAGTCCGAACTTTGAGCTGGGTGACCCTGTGAGCACCGAAAGCCTCCACCTCGCCATGTGGCAACGTTGTCAGTCTCGCTCCGCGCGCCGATGTGCGCCTGATGGTTCCTCAACTACCAACAGGCTCAAACGAAATCGGACGGCGCACCAACAGTGACTACAGCGTTCTCCTGAAGCTGTAAACCCCTCGCGTCACGGCCGGGAGCGCGCCCGTCCTGGCCCGGGGGCAGCGGACGACCGCCCGGCCCGGGGGGATACCCCCCGGGTCGTAGGGGGCAACCCTGATCGAAGTGGGGGGTGAACCCCATCGCTGGGCCGACGCGCTCCCCCTAGGTTCTGGACTGGAATGGAACACGAGCCCAGCAACCGTATCGGAGGCCCTCCCGTGACCGCCCAGTCGAACCAGCCGAAGCCGTCAGGGCATGTGGCCGCGGCCTTCGTCCGGTTCGTCCTCTGCGGTGGCGGCGTCGGCCTCGCCTCCAGCGGCGTGCTGGTCCTGACCCACGACCTGCTGCCGGTGGCAGTGGCCAACGCGGTGATCACCGTCGTCTCGACCCTGATCGCCACGGAACTGCACGGCAGGGTCACCTTCCGCAGTGAGCGCAGGGGTTGGGGAGTCCACCTCCAGTCCGGACTGACGGTGGCCGTCAGCTATGCCTTCACTACGGGGGCGCTGCTCGCCCTGTACGCCGTGCAGTCGACCCCGTCGGTCCTCACCGAACAGGCCGTGTATCTGACGGCCTCGGCACTGGCGGGCATCGCACGGTTCGCGGTACTGCGCGTCATGGTCTTCGGCGGGGAGCGAAAGGTGCGCCGGGAGCGGGTGCTCGCGAGGACGGGTGTGGCGATGGCGGCGTGAGGCTCCGTGGCGATCGGCGGCGGGAGGGACTTCGGGTGGCCTTGGCCGGAGGCTCCGGCGGGGGAGTTCGGTCCGGCCGTCCGAACGGGGCTTCCGAATCCCACGGCTCGCTGCCCAGGGCGAGTTCAGCCTGTCTCAGTTGCGGCTCAGTGCCCTGTGTGCCCCCGCCACCACAGCAGTGGCAAGGAGCCAGCCGGCCGCGATCAGGATGACCGCAACCGACTTGTCCATCCCCGTAGGGTCCCAGGCCGTGCGGTGACCGAGGTTGGCGAAGGGGACGATGAGGTCGAGGGTGAACAGCACGGGGTCCCACGCCCGACGCTGGCTACCGTTCGCCGGAGCAGGTCTGTGCGTGGCGAACCACGCAGATCCCGCGCCGACCAGAAGCATCAACCACAACAGTGCGCGGCCTGGTGCGTAGCCGTAGCCGAACAGGACGTCCTGGAGAGCCCCCCATAGTCGCCCGCCGAACCGCTCCTGTCGGGAAAGGCGCTGTTCCCGGGCCCGCCGTACCCTCCTGGCCGACCGTTCATGGCCCGCCCGCTGGTAGGAGAGTGCCAGTTGTTCGAACGAACTCGCGCTCGCCGACACGTCCCGCGCAAGCCAGGCCAGCCGCTCCGTCACCCCCACCGGCTCAGTGGATCCGAGACGTTCGTAGGTGAGACCTTCCACGTCGAGGCCGCCCGCGCGGGGCCAGCTGCCGGGTGAATCGACATAGGAACCGATCCTGGCATCACGCAGAAGTACCTCGCCGGCCGGCGCTTCCCGTAGGTCCATGCGCAGACGGGGAGTTCGCAACCTGGAGAGCACAGCCGTACCGGCAGGTCCGACGAGTGACGCGTCGTGGAACGTGACCACGAGGCCGATGTTGGCACCGCGCAAGCGAACGGGCCCACTCGATGTGAATCCCCAGTCGCCGTAGAAGCCTCCCTCGCACTGCATGGAGGTTGCTTCCACTCCACCGACCGTGGCGTGATCCAGAAGCACCGAGTGAGTGATGCGCGCATCCCGCAGATGGAGGGCGCCGAGGGCCACCAGGCCGCTTGCCTTCAGGGAATCACCCACGACAGCTCGTGGAGCGAACAGCGCCCACGGGCCGGGGCCGCCCAGCGTGGCGCCCTCGAGCACGACCCCGCCCCCGATCCTCGCGGCGATGAGCCGCAGGGGCGCAGTCGTCGACTCCTCGGCCACGCGCCTGGAAGCAATGGCGCGATCGCCGTCGGAGACAGGGTCGACCACGACTGCCGGGGTCCCTGTGGTGTCCCCGATCCGCGTTCCGCGGAGCACGAAGTCGTCTCGGACATGCAGACGATCGGCATGCAGGGCCCTCATCGTGCTGCCGGTGAGGTCGAGTGATTCGATGACGGCTCCTGTGAGCAGGATGTCACCTTCGAAGGTGCAGTTCACCAGCTCGAGTTGCAGATGTTCGAGCCGTACACGACGGAGATCGAGGGCGCCCGAGAAGCACGCACCCTCGATGCGCAGGATCCGCTTCTGCCTGGTTTCCTCGCCCAAGATGTATGCGCGGAGTCCGGAGCAGGCGACTGTCCGCCCGTGGGCGAGATCGCGTCGTATCCCCCGCCTGCTGTGTCTGCCTGCCATGAGCCTCCGTAATGCCCTTGCTGACAAAGGAGTTGGCGTTGTGCTGCTGATGATGGCATTCGTCTCGCTGGTCCGAAAGCCTGCAATATTTCCGGGTCCTGCTGGGCAGGAAGACTGCGAGCAAGGCAGTGCGCCGCTTCGGGAGGGTTGCCCATGGCCAGACTTCGATTCCCTCCCAGACTCACCCCCTCGGTGTGGGAGAAGGTGCTACCGCGCCGCGCACCCTTGATGGCCGACGGAACCTGGTCCCGCAAGGTTGTGGAAGAGGGGCTGCATCTGGATTTCGCACGCGTCGAGTTCGCCGACCTGGCCGCTCTGGCCAGGGCGCTTCTGCTGATCGACGCAGCCGTTCGCGACGGACTGCAGGTACGGGTCACTCTTCCCACAGCCGAAGTCGCGGGTGACGGGGGAGAGGCGACGCTGGGCATGTCCGAGGAGGAGGCATCGGACGACGCGCACCGGCAGTTGACCCGTCAGGCGCGGGCACGGGGAGACGCCAGAGGGTTCATGCTGCAGGTCGGGTTCGTGGCCGCGCTGCGCCCCGATCATTGGCGGAACGGCGTGGTCCAGGTGGACGATGCGACCATGGCCGTGGACCTGGGTGGCGCGGATTATGTGGCGGCGGAAAGGACTCAGGCCGGGCCCGACGAGGCCCCGTACCAACGCCGCCGCATTCTGCCGTTTCAGTGGCTGCCTCCGCTCGCCGGAGAGGAACTGCGTGATGCACATGCCTTCCAGGCTGTGCTCACGCGGCTGCCCGATCTCGGGCTCTCCCAGACTGATGCGGACGCGTTGGGGCGGACAGTACTGGTCGAGTTGGTGCAGAACGTGGCCGAGCATGCAGGTGCTGGGCTGCCCGGCGGGCCTCCGCACCCGCTTGTGGGCGCGGTCCTCCTCGACTCGAGGACGTATGCCCGGCGGCACGACGACGCACCTCCCTCCTCCGGTGACCTCGCTCAGTACGCAACGGCAACGAGCAGTCAGGTCCTGCGACTGGTCGTGGGGGACTCGGGAATCGGGCTGGTGGCCCGATTGCATCAGGACAGCACGCGCCATGGTGCCGCGGCCGTGGAGCATCCGTTCGGTCATCGCGCCAGACGAACGGAGGACACGGTCTTCCGCGCATTCGGGCACGGTTCCGGCGCCCCCGATGATGCTGACGGGGTCCCGCACTCTCCGCGTCCTGGGCACAACGGGCTGTGGCGGGTGTCGCACCTCGTCCAGAGCTACGGTGGCAGTGTTGTGGTCCGGACCTCTGACGGGGCCGCGGGATACGTCTACGGTGAGACGACGGACGGGGCACGATTCACCCAGCATGCCCTGGGCCGTGCCCCTGGGACGCTGCACGAGATCCACATCCTCACGGACCCCAAGGCGCACCGGGCTCCGGTCGCATGGGTCGATCAGCCGGAGGCTGTCGCCGGGCCGCCCCTGCGCTGGGTGCGATGCGTCTTCGATCCTGTTGCGGGGCTGGGGGAACCCGACCGGACGACTCTTGTAGAAGCAGCACGAGCCGCAGCCGCCGATCCGGTGGGCGGTGGTGTCGTGGTGTCGATGTCTCTACGGGACAGTCGCTACCTGAGTCACAGCGCACGGCAGAACGCGCTGAGTTCGGCTCTCGGCGCAGCGAGCGCCCTGGCCGATGTCACCGCTGTTGCCGTGCTCTTTCCCGATGCCGACCGGAGGATCCTGGATCTCAGCGTCAGTGGTCTGCATGCCGAGGAGAGCAGTACGACAACGGGAGTGTCCCCCAGGCCGGTCCTCGTGCACGGGTGTTACGGCCCGCCGATCTGGTACGGAGGATCGAAGGCGCTGCGCGCGGTGCTTGCGGGTCTGAGCCGTGCCGGCGGAGTGGTGCCCATCGAGGCGGCCGTTCGGCAGTGGACGGCGGCCGGTGGCGCCCCCGGAGACGGATTGTGGCAAGCCCTGGATGAACACCGGCAATTGTTCCGCGTGAACGGGGGACAGCTGACCCTGGGCCTCTCACCTCTGAGCGTTCTCCGCACTCTTGACCGAGCAGTGCACGTCGAGTTGGCGGCTGCCATCGGCGAAGGAGGAGAAGGTGTCGGAACCGCCCTCGGACTGTTCCGCACTCCGGGCCTGCGCATCACCAGCAGGTGGGTCGACTCCGGCCAGTTGCTGGCCGGCACGATCGGCGTGGAGACCGGCGCTTTCGTCCTGGCACGCAAGGTCGAAGCGGTGCTTCGTTCGCGAGGAGAACCCGACCTTCCGACGGTCGTGGCGCATGTGTCGGCGGCTCCTCGCCTGCTCGCAGCGCGACTGAGCGAATGTCTGTCGCTCGGTGGTCGGCACCATGCGATGCCCGGCGAGCTCGACCTGGACGGACTGCATCCCAGCGAACGCATACCCGTGGGTGAGCGGGTGGTGCTGATCACCGACCTGCTGTCCACGGAGAACACGGCTCGACGAGCGGCCGCCGCGATTGCGGGGGCCAACGCGGAACCAGCGGTCATTGCCTGCGTCGTCGACGCTCGTCCCGTTCGCCGCCACATCGAGCTGTTGAACAGAAGCATTCCGGTGGTGTCGCTCACCGACGTGGTCATCGACATCTACGGAGCGGACGGACGGACGGCACCAACCGGTGACAGCCTCAGTGCCGACCTCGTGGACATCGATCCCATCCTTCGCCACCCGGTGATCCCCTCCCGTGTCGAGGCCCCTCGGGTCACCGAGACGGAATTCCTCGAGTGGTGTACTCAGGCCCCTGACACCCTGTCGCTCGGCCACGTGGCCGGCCCGCGGTCGCATTCGAGCGCCATGCTGCACCTGGACCGTGCGCTGAGGCATCCCGAGATCGGCACAAGGATCACGGACACCGTCCTCGACGTTCTGCGTGAGGCGCTGGATTCGATCAACCTCAGCGACGACGGCAACTCCGGTGTGAGCGGAGGGCTGCAGCTGTGGTACGCCGGAACACCGGACGACATCTACGACAGCCGCCTCCCCGAAGCGGTACACACTCGACTGAGTGAACTGGGCGCCCCGGTCGGTCCTTTGGTGGCCGTGCCGCGAGGCGTTGCGGGGAATCGTTGGATCTTCCCGACTGCCACGCAACACGACGCGCAGGGACAAACGGTGGTCGTGGTCGACGGCCGCGCGACCACCGGCACGACCCTGAGCCAGATGATCCGGCTGGCAGCAGCCAGTGGTGCCAGTGCCGTCGTTGCAGTGGTGCTGCTCGATCGCCTGGACGACCAGGAGGCGGCCGCGCTGCGCACGCTGCGGGCGGTGGCTCCGCCGGACGGTGGTGCCCCTGTGCCGGCGCTGGTGCGCTTCGTCAGCACCAGCAGCATTCCCGGAGAGTCCCCGCACGACTGCGCCATCTGCGCGACCAGGGTGCGTGTGCAGGACGACAGTGCCGCCCCCGGGCGTCTTCGCCGGCACGCCGAGCGGGTGTACGACCTGCTGCGCCCGAGAAGGCGTGAAGAGGTCTTCAGCAGTGCTGCCGCAGATCTTTTCACCGTGCCGGTCGGCTCCGACGACGTGATCGACTACATCCGGTGGCGCAGTCTTCTCCGCCGGGGGCTGCGTGACACCGCCAGCCGCCAGCTCGTCGTCGACCGTCTCAGCAGCCTGTTGGACCGGCCGGGAACAGGGGAATTCACGAGAGACAACCTGATACGACTGCTTGCCGCGGAGCAACAGTGGCTCAAACTGCCTCCATTGCGCTTCACCGTCGCGCGTGAGCTGCTGGCGCGTATCTGTGTAGCCGGGCTGAGCAAAGCGGTCAACGTCTCGCCCTGGCTGCGCGTCCAGGCGCTGATGGTGCTGGCCGCGACCACACCGCAGCAACTGACGGAGGTTCTGCCCGACCTGCTGGCCCTTGCGTTGGATGAGCCGGTCCTCGTCGATCAGATGCTGCTGGAGTGCTATCGACTGCTCAGGCGGCCGCCGAACGATTCGCCGATCGATGTGGTGCGGCTGCGCAAGAGTCTGCTCCGCTGCCGGACGAATCTGGGCAAGCATCGGGATGCGCGTGCCCCGGCACTCGCCGACGACTACCTCCATGTCGTCCAGGAACTGATCACCATCGCCGATCACAAGGCGAGCCCCAAACCTGACGATGCCCAGAAGGCATGGGAGCGCCTTCGCGAGGATCTGGGGCATGCGGTTGTTCGGCATCGGCTGGACGCGGGGCTGCTGCGGGTGCGGGTGTGCGTCGAAGACCTCGAGGACGCCGCGCCCACCGAGCAGGCAGTGCTCGACGCGCGCTCCGACTGGGAAAGCTGCACACGTCACCTCGCCGAGCGGGCCCTCGTGTGCCTCCCCGCTCTGCATCACATTCTCGCCGGCGAGTACGTGTACGACCGTCTCGGGAGACTGGAGCACGAGCGTCTGATGCGGCTTCTCCAGAACGGGATCGGTGCGCTCAGCGAGGTGACCGAGCGACTCGACCGCCTGCTTCGCGGGCCACGGCTTCCGGATGATCAGGATTGGCAGAGCATGCGGTTCGAGTTCCTCGACCGCATCGACTGGTGGTATCGGATGTTCCTGGCGACTCATCTGCCCAGGACCGGCAAGAGGGCGCATGTCGTCGATCTCGTGTCGACGGCCCCCACTCTCCTGCAACCCAGGATCGCGATGATCCTGGATTCGCACGGAGCGGAATCCGACGTACCACCGGCCCGGGTCGATTCAGGGCAGGGGTGCGAAGTCTTCTGCCCTTCTGCCTTACTGGACGAAGCCGTTGAGCATGTGCTGGAGAACACCGAGCGTCATCGCATTCCAGGAGCCGAATGCCGCATAGGGGTGTCGTACGAACTTCCTGAGCCCGGCAACGTGCAGGTCGTTCTGCGTAACACCGGAACGCGCCCCCGTTCCGTCCCGGGACAAGGGCTGCGTGCTCTCAACGCAAAACTGAGGCCCTTTGAGGCGTCATTGACCGGTCGGCCTCTTACAGGCGAACCCTGGACATTCGAGACGATCTTGACCTTGCGGCTGTGGGAGGGAGCTTAGCCATGCCGGTCATCAGGGCGTTGATGGTCGATGACGAGGCCAAGAACCTACGGCAGTTCACCACCCGCCTGGGCAATCAGTTCGAAAAGGTGGACTGGGAGGTGAGATGGGAGACCACGACCGATCCTGACGCCGGTCAACAGCTGATCAGGAGGGCTGAACCGCCGTTCGACTTCGTGCTGGTCGATCTGCTGTTCCTGCGCGAGGATCTCCCCGGCATCAGGGAGGCTCGCGGCCTGGAACTCATCACTGAGGCCAAGGAACGTTCTCTGCAGACCTATATTCTCGCTGTGAGCTCCGGCGAGGAGAACCTGGCTGATCTCTTCGACCTTGCGAAGCACAACGGGGCGCATCATGCCTTCCGCCGCTACGAATTCACCAATCTTTCCCGCGACAACAGCCCTGCCGCCATCGTCAAAGCCGTCAAGAGCCACTTGTTGGACAACGGCACGGTACGCACTGTCCACGTCGTTGCCGACCAGAGGGATCCGGCTGTGCTGTCCATCATCGATGAGGTCGGTGAGGCGACGCTGTCCCAGCTGTACAGCAGAGTGCTCGAGGCCGCGGGCGCAGAGACGACGACCATGAACGTGAGATTCCTGACGCCAGGAGCGTCTGGTGCAGTGGTTTGCTCCGTGACGTCCGAAGCACCGGGGGAGCCGGTGCGGCGTCACGTCCTCAAGGCCGGCCGTGACGAGCAGACCTTGATGCGCGAGGCGCAGCAGGGCGCCATCGCGGCCAAGGTGCTGCCTGCCCGGCTGCTCGTGAGACAGCACCCGGAACGTCCGGTGGGTCCCGTCAACGGCTGGTACGCGTTGGGTGCGCCGCTTCCGGACCGTGTCATGACTCTTCGTGCATGGCTGGAGTCAGGTCCGTTGGCAGCTGAGGTGTCGGACGTCCTGATCAAACTGTTCACAGAGGGCCTGGGCGCGGCGCACCGTGAGAACCTGCAGAGCAACGAGCCGATCGGCGAGCTGTTGCGCTTCTCGCACTTGCGGCAGAGCAGGGTGCTGCAGGCGCTGACGCTGCTGACGCCGGCGCTGTTGCGCCCAGAGGGTGGCCGGATGGCCGATGCGACCGATCTGACTCTGGAGCTGGAGTCGTTCGTCCGCGAGGCCAGACCGCTGGGCGTACCGATGAGCCGACTGTCGCAGCCCACGTTCACCACCTACGCACACGGCGATCTGCACGGGGGCAATGTGCTGATCTGCCGGGGGCATCACCCCACCCCCGTCCTGATCGACACCAGTGAGTTCGGACGCGCACACTGGGCGACCGATGCCGCACGCTTCGCCGTGGATGTCCTGATGCGCTCGGTGGACGCTGGCGTGGAGTCCTTGTTCTTCACGCGGTTCGAGGACTGGCGGGAACTTCTACGGCGCATGGGCGCTTGTGAACCGATTGAGCCCGCGACGACGGACGACGAGGGCACGACATCGTCATTGGTGGCGCTGTCCTGGGTCACGAGTTGTGTGCCTACGCTCTGCCCGGCTGCCGTCGAGTGGGAGCAGCACCGTTGGGAGTGGCATCTCGTCCTCGCCGACTACCTGCTCCGCTCGGCCTGTCACCAAGACCTCCCTGCCCCGAAGCGGGCTCTCGGACTGGTGGGTGCCCACGATCAGCTGAAGTCCGCGACACGAATGCTTCTGGCGTCGCTGTAGCCGTTGCCCTAGCTGTCGTCGTGTGCCGCCGGGGACTACGGGACAGCCCCTCAGGCGTCGAGCAACTCCCGTACCAGCGCCCCGACCTGTCCCGTCTCGATCAGGAACCCGTCATGTCCGTACGGCGATTCGATCCTCCGCAAACGATCCGCATGCGGAATGCCGGCCGCCAGCTCCGCCTGCTGGTGCGGTGGGTACAGCCGGTCGGAGTCGACACCGGCGACCAGCGTCCGGGCCCGCACGCGGGCCAGCGCCGCGGCCGTGCCCCCACGTCCCCGGCCGATGTCGTGGCTGTTCATCGATTCGGTGAGCGTCACATAGCTCCCGGCGTCGAAACGGCGGACCAGCTTGGCCGCGTGATGGTCGAGGTAGGACTCCACCTGGTACCGGCCACCCCGCCAGGGCTGTTCGTCGCCCTGGGCGGCTCGGCCGAAGCGTGCGTCGAGTTCGGGCTCGCTGCGGTAGGTGACATGGGCCAGCCGGCGAGCGAGGCCGAGGCCGGAGTGCGGGCCACGGCCGTCTACCGCGTCGTGGTAGTCGCCGTTGCGCCAGTGCGGATCCGAACGGATGGCGCGGAGCTGGATGTCGGCCCAGGCGATCTGTTCGGCGCTCGCGAAGGGCGGGCAGGCGAGCAGCAGCAGGGACTCCGTGCGATCCGGACGCGACACCGCCCACTCCAGCGCGCGCATGCCGCCCATCGACCCGCCGATCACCGCCGCCCAGCGGTCGATCCCCAGCAGGTCGGCCAGGCATGCCTCGGCCGAGACCTGGTCCCGCTGGGTGAGGAAGGGGAAGCTGCCGCCCCAGCGCCTGCCGTCCGCGCGGCGTGAGGAGGGGCCCGTACTGCCCTGGCAGCCGCCGAGCACATTCGGGGCGACGACGAACCAGCGGTCGGTGTCCACCGCGCTGCCGGGGCCGATCAGGCCGTCCCACCAGCCGGGTGTCGGGTGGCCGGGCTCCACGGGACCGCTGACGTGACTGTCGCCGGTCAGCGCGTGCAGGACGAGCACGGCGTTGGAGGCATCCGGGGCGAGCCGGCCCCAGGTCTCGTACGCCAGGCGTACGCCGGGCAGCGCACCGCCGGCCTCCAGGGGCAACGGCTTCTCCAGCACCGCCCATCGGCGCCGGCCCGGCGCGTCCCCCTCCTGCCAGGCCCCCGTGGCCGGCAGGAGAGGGACGGTCGCCGCGGCCTCCGCGGTCAGGAGGCCTCCTTGGCCGCTCGGAACCCCGCTTCGAGATCGGCCTTCAGGTCGGCGATGTTCTCGATACCGACCGAGAGCCGCACGAGGCCCGGGGACGCTCCCGTGGCCGCGAGCTGGTCGGCGTCGAGCTGGCTGTGGGTCGTGGACGCGGGATGGATGATCAGGCTGCGGACGTCCCCGATGTTCGCGAGATGGCTGAACAGCTCGACCGCGTCGACGAACTTCCTCCCCGCCGCCACGCCGTCGCGCAGTTCGAAGGAGAGGACGGCGCCCGAGCCCCGGGGCAGATAGCGCTGCGCGGCCTCGTACCAACGGCTCGACGGCAGGCCCGGGTAGTGGACCGCCGCCACCTCGTCACGCTGCTCCAGCCACTCCGCCAGCGCCTGTGCGTTGGCCGAGTGCCGTTCGATGCGGAGACTGAGCGTCTCCACGCCCTGGAGGAGCAGGAAGGACGAGTGCGGCGAGATGGCGGGGCCGAGGTCGCGGAGCAGTTGCACCCGGAGCTTGACCGCGAAGGCGCTGGGGCCGAGAGCGGGCCAGTAGCGCAGACCGTGGTAGCTGGGGTCGGGCTCGTTGAAGTCCGGGAAGCGTTCGGCGTGGGCACCGAAGTCGAAGGTGCCGCCGTCTACCACGACACCGCCGATGGTGGTGCCGTGGCCGCCGAGGAACTTCGTCGCCGAGTGCACCACGACATCGGCGCCGTGCTCGATCGGCCGCAGCAGGAACGGGGTCGGCACGGTGTTGTCCACGATGAGCGGTACCCCGGCCTCGTGCGCGGTGTCCGCGACGGCCCGGACGTCGAGCACGTTGCCGCGCGGATTGCCGAGCGTCTCCGCGAACAGCGCCTTGGTGTTGGGCCGGACCGCGGCGCGCCATGCCTCCACGTCGTCCGGGTCGTCGACGAAGGAGACCTCGATCCCGAACTTCGGCAGCGTGTGCCGGAAGAGGTTGTACGTGCCCCCGTAGAGAGAGGCGCTGGAGACGATGTGGTCGCCGGCGCTCGCCAGCGTCAGGATCGCGAGGGTCTCGGCCGCCTGCCCGGACGCGAGTGCCACCGCGGCGACTCCGCCCTCCAGCGCGGCCACACGCTGCTCGAAGGCGTCCTGGGTGGGGTTGTGGATGCGGGTGTAGATGTTGCCCGGTTCGGCCAACGAGAACAGGTCGGCGGCGTGCTGGGTGTCGCGGAAGACGAAGGAGCTCGTCTGGTAGATCGGCACCGCGCGGGCGCCGGTGACGGGATCGGGCGCCGTCCCCGCGTGGATCTGCCGGGTCTCGAACGACCAGCGGGATGCGGGATCGGGGGCTGTGCCGTCAGGGGTGTGTCCGGCGGTGACGGAGTCGATCGGCTGGCTCATGGCTCTCTCTTCGTACGGAGGCGGAGGCAGGGGCAGGCAGGGTGGGAAGCGGTGGTGCGGCCGGGGCCCGGGGGCGTGCCGTGACGGATGCCCGAGGTGGTCAGGCGACTTCCGCGAGGTGTCCGGTGGCCACGTCGAACACGAACCCCCGGACGGAATCGGTGTGCGGCACGAAAGGGCTCGCGGAAATGCGGCGGATCGACTGCCGGACGTCATCCTCGAGATCGGAGAAGGACTCCGCGGACCAGGGCGGCTTGATTCCGGTCTCTTTCTCGATCTGTGCCTTGAATCCGTCGTCGGTGAACGTGAGCATCCCGCAATCGGTGTGGTGAATGAGAATGATCTCGCGGGTGCCGAGGAGGCGTTGGCTGATGGCCAGCGAGCGGATCTCGTCGTCCGTCACCACACCGCCGGCATTGCGGATGACGTGCGCCTCGCCGTCGTCGAGGCCCAGGATCGCGTACACGTTCAGCCGCGCGTCCATGCACGCGACCACGGCGACCTGCCGCGAGGGCGGGAGGGGAAGGGGCCCGCTGAACGATGCGGCATAGGCCTGGTTGTTGGTCAGGTATTCGTCGGTCGCTGAGATCTCCGGCATGGTGAACTCGCCTTCTCCGGTGCGGTCTTCGGCAACGTAACGACCGGAAAATCGAACGGGGAAGGGGCGGCCCGACATGGCCACAGGGCTGCAATGAAGCGGCAATGTTCCACGGTTGTGTGAATCGGGGGCCCGTGCGAACCGAGGGGCATGCGTGGGCGGGGCGGGCGGCGAATCACCACATCCGCCGCCCGCCCGTTCACACCTCAGGTGCTACTCGGCGGGACCCGCACCCGGGGGCGGACCCGGCGGGAACGGGACCTCCGCCAGCACGGGCAGCAGCCACTGCTCCTCGTAGTCGAGATGCGCCGTCAGTTCGACCGTCATCCGGTCCAGTTCGGCAAGGAACTGCCGCGGATCGGCGGCGCCGATGTCGGCCAGCAGCGCCGCCAGTTCGTCCTTGATCCGGGCCACGGCCCCGTGCTCCTGGCGGAGTCGGTCGAGCACGGGCACCAGGTCCGGGTGGTAGTGCGCGATGGCGGGGAAGATGTGCGCGTCCTCGCTGGTGTGATGGAACGTCAGGGTCTCGCAGAACGCCAGACAGTGCTGCCGGATCTGGAATCCGAGCCCGGGTGCCGCAGTCGCACCGGGCCCCCGCGCCGCGCGCGCGGCGAGGTGCGCGTCGGCCTCGGCCCGTACGTGGCGCAGCTGGGAGCGCAGCCAGGTGTGGACCTCCAGGAGTTTGTCGGCCAGGGTGTTGATCGGCCGCGGCTGCTCCTCCGGCTCGGTGCGTTCGAGTACCACGACCGGCAGCGTCCGGGTCGTGAGGGCCTGGTAGTCGGCATAGCCGGGTGACACCGCGACGACACTCTCGAACAACCGGTCACGGCGGGCCCCTTCGGCGGGTACCGCGACGGCTTCGAAGGACTCGGTGCCGATCTCCACCTGGACGAGGGGGTGGGCGAGCAGGTTGCGGTACCAGTCGGGGTGCCGGGAGGCTCCGAGGTTGGACGCGACGATCAACAGCAGATCGCCGTTGCGCACATAGCCGAGGGGTGTGGTGTGCTCCTTGCCGGACTGCGCGCCGGTCGTCGTCAGCAGAAGGAGATCACCGCCCTCGAAGGGGCCGCCGACCTTTCCCCGGCCGGCTCGGAACTCCTCGATGACGTGCTGGTGGGAGGACGTGGACATACGGTCTCGATACTCCTGAACGGTGAGTGACGGCGCTCGATGACGCCGAGGGATCGCCCAGGGGATCGCCGGCGGACGGCGAGGGAGGGCGAGGGGGCGGTTGTGACCTGGGACGGCCGGGTGCCGCCGGACATCGCGGGTGCTGCCGGGCACGGGACCGGGTCACGCGGCCCGGCAGCCGTGCACCACGCACCCCGGGACTCGGGGCGATGGCGGCAGGACCGGCCGAGGCTGCGCACGGACCGCGGCACGGCTGCGTACGGATGACCTACGGATGCGGCAGAACGAGATGAACAGGGCGCATGAGGAGAGCGTGGCGCGCAACCGCCGATGGGTGCGCGGGGACGCTCAGGTCAGACGCAGGTCGCGGAGTGTGAACTCATGGCGGGACCCTTCGATGCACGGTGATCGCCCGATCGCCGGCCGGCCCACTGCTCTGTGGCCGACGCCGCGCGTCACGCCGGTCATTACAACCAGCCCCGCGCGAGTCTGTCAACGCCGGCCTGAGCGCGCTGTCGGGCCTCAACTCGCTCTCGCGCTAAGCCTTGACAGCTCCTTGACAGCTCGGGGAGCGTTCTCCAGCGTCTGCGGGAGAGCGCTCTCTGCACCGCCGGTCAAGGAAGTTCCTTCGCGCGCAGTCGGGAGAGCGTGTTGTTCGGACAACTCACTGCCGCTGTTGAACCGGATAGGGCTGCACCGCAGCGATGTGCACGCGGTGCACGGCATGCGAAGGACTTCGGTCCTCGCTGCGTTAGGTGTCAGGCGCAACCATCGGGGAAACAGGCCGCCGCACCGCCGGTACCTGCCGGTATAAAGAGGTCATGACTGCCGACGTGCCCCAGTCCACACGTCCCGTGACCCTCGAGGACGTGGCCCGGGTGGCCGGTGTCTCCCGGGCCACCGTTTCCCGTGTGATCAACGGTGCGACGACGGTGGATCCTGCGCTCCGGCAGATCGTCGAGGAGGCCATCGCCGCCACCCACTACGTACCCAACCGCGCCGCCCGGTCGCTGGTGACCCGGCGTACCGACTCCATAGCCCTCGTGGTCTCCGAGCAGGAACAGCGGTCCGTCGCCACCCCGTTCATCGGCCGGATGTTCACGGACCCCTACTTCGGGCGGGTGGTCGGCGGACTGCTGGACGTGCTGCGCCCGGCCGGGGTGCAGATGATGCTCATGCTGGTGGACGACGAGGTCTCCCGCGGCCAGTTGCTGTCCTATCTGCGGCAGGGGCATGTCGACGGCGTGGTGCTCGTCTCCGCCCACGGCGCGGACCCGTTGCCGCAGATGATCACCGAGACACGGCTGCCCGCCGTTCACGCGGGGCGGCGTGCGCATCTCACCGGCGTCACCTATGTCGAGGTGGACCAGCGCGCGGGCGTCCAGCTGGCCGCCGACCACTTGGTGGGGCTCGGCCGCCGGCGGATCGGCACCGTGACGGGCCCGCAGGACATGCCGGCCGCACAGGAGCGTCTCGACGGGTTTCTCGGCGCGATGGCGCTGCACGGCATCGACGATGTCGCCTGTGTCGAGGGCGACTTCACCCATGCGGGAGGAGCCGCCGCGATGAAACAGCTCCTGGCCGGTCGGCCCGACCTCGACGGTGTCTTCGTCGCCTCCGACCTGATGGCGCTCGGCGCGCTGCCGGTGCTCGCGCGGGAAGGCCGCAGGGTGCCGCAGGACGTTGCTGTCGTCGGTTTCGACGACAGCAACGCCGCCCTGGCCTGTGACCCTCCGCTGACGACCGTGCGTCAGCCGGTGGAGGAGATGTCGTCCGAGATGGCCAGGCTGCTGCTGCGGCAGATCAACGAGCCGGGACTGCGCCCGCCGTCGGTGATCTTCCATCCGGCCCTGGTGGTACGCGAGTCGGCCTGAGCGTCTGTTGGGAAGCTCAAGGTGGAAGCCGCTTGCACGTGCGGTGTCGGCTTAAGGCCTGGCAGGTGCTGCGCGGCACCCTGTTCGGGCTGCACACCGGCTTCCCAGGGGAGTACCTGCCGCAGGAGTTGGGCTTCCGCCCGGGATGACGTGCTGGCGGCGGCTGCGGGACTGGAACGAGGCAGGCGTCTGGCAGCAGTTGCCGGTTCCCCAGGGTTCGAGTTCGCCGAAAGGTCAGGAACTGGCGACGGGGCTGCGTCGTTGCAGGATACACCGGTGTACGGGCGGTGTCATGCCGGCACCCACGATGAACCCGATCGTGACGCTCAGGCTCGCGAACGCGATCATCCCGATAACTGCGCACATAACCATGACGGTTACCACCAGGCCGGCGATTCTGATACGCGAGGGCATCTGGTTCAACCAGCTCACAGCCGAGAAAGTCGTGAGATACAGGGAGGAGCCGAAAGCGGCTGACGCGAGAGCGGTGAGAGCATTCATTCCGCAACCTTTCAAAACCGGAAGCCGAGATGTTTCTATCCTGCCGCCGCGGTCAGCCGTGCTCCCCTGTCGGGATCAATCGGCCGGTGGTCCGTCTATTGCTGTACTTACACGTCCGTCGACGCTACTGCCGCTGTAGAGCGTCGTGTTCGGTGGAGCAGAATGAACATTATCGATCTTGGTGGGATGATCAACTCATTTGAGCAATTGCTGAGGTTCCCTTGCTCAACCGTCCGCCGGGTCGCGCGCCTCTGACATCGATCGGTGAGCCAACGGGACTCGCTTGCGGAGCAGCGCGACGCCGGCCCGGCCGAACGTCCGGCGTTTGAGCATCTTGATCCGGTGACGTGGCCTTCGAGTGAGGGATCCATCTCGCCACCACACGGGGTGCCGGCGGTTGCGCGGTGACCGGCCGTGGCGAGGTGCGAAACGCCAGATGTTCGGAGGAGTGAAACTTCCT
This sequence comes from Streptomyces sp. NBC_00306, assembly GCF_036169555.1. GTDB lineage: Bacteria > Actinomycetota > Actinomycetes > Streptomycetales > Streptomycetaceae > Streptomyces > Streptomyces achmelvichensis. Next base: position 7,467,530 of record NZ_CP108032.1, read on the forward strand.
CTCCTCCGGAAGGCGGGTCCTGCTCACCGCATCTCGAGTCAGCCACCGCCACCAGGCGTGACCGGCCTTGATAGAACGGCCTCATGAGTTCGAACGACGACCAGATCGCGCAGGCCGAGAGCCGCTTCGGAGTCCGATTTCCCGAGGACTACCGACACTTCCTGGCTACGGAGGGGAGCATGGCCCAGTTCGTTCCTCCTGCGGACGACTTCCTGATGATCAATGCCATTGCAGAGCTCATCGAAGTCAATGAAGCCGGCGACTTCCAGGAACGCTTCCCCCGGTGCGTCGTCATCGGCGGGGACGGAAGCCGCGAAATGCTCACCTACGACTTCCGGCAGGAACCCCCGTCTCTGGTCCTGCTCGACGTCTCCGCTCACGACTGGTCGTCGGCCATCCACCAGGCAACTTCGTTCTCAGCCCTGCTCGCGCAGTTCCCCGAAACCGGGTGGAAATGGGACGACTCCGAGCCCTCGCCCTCCTGAAAGGCATCCTCACGGCATTTGCGCCTATCCGCGTGTCGCCGGCAGTTGTTGATCAACACGGCTCGCGATGTTCGCGAGAAATGACGGTGGTGCCGTGACCGGGCACGGCCCGATGCCCGTGCTCAGCCGAAGTCGGCGGCCGATGGGGCCTCGCGGGTCATGGGCAGGGTTGGCAGCCTTCCTCGCCAGAGGTAGCGCTCGCCTGTGACCTCAAAGCCGTGGCGTCGGTAGAACCGGATCGCGCGTTCGTTGTGGTCGGTGACCCCCAGGCGGATGCGTGAAGGCCCTGCCCAGGTGAGGAACTCCGTCATCATGTGGCCACCGAGTCCCTGACCCTGGGCATGGTCCAGCAAGTGCATCGGTCCGAGGGTGACCGATTGGTCCCGGTGGCCGCAGAGATAGCCGGCGATCTCCGTCTCGGACCGGACGACACGGCAGAAGTGCGGGGCGGGGTGCTGGTTCGCCACCTCGATGAACTCTCGCCACTGCGTGATGCCTTCCGCAGTGGCGGATGAACCGCGGTGCTCACGGATCCAGGACTCATCGATCCCTGCGTTTGCGTTGAGGTAGTTCTGCAGCCAGTTCCGCAGGTGCAAGGGCCCCAACGTCGCGGCGTCGTCAGGTTGAGCGGCGGTGATCGCATAAGTCATGCCAGACCATTCTGGTGCACCGGACACGTCGCCGGGCGACTGCCCCGTGGAGGTTCAGCCGGCTCTGATGGGCTCTTCGGCTCGGGCTCGCCGCCCTTCGGCGCTGGAGGGCGGTGGCGGGCCGGCCCTGCGGGGTGTTCCTCGGTGCCTTCCCGGGACGTCCATGCGAACTCCTCCAGCGGGTGAGGGTATTGCGGCACAGAGAGAGCGCTCCCCGCAACCGGGAGCATGGGCGTCACCTTTGAACCGTCAAGTATTGCGGACAGGTCAATTCAACTCGCGTGCTCGGTTACGGCGTTGAGGGCCACAGGAGTTGATCCGGCCCCGCCGTACGCCTTCAGATCCTGAACACAGCAGGCATGCAAGGGCAGTTGACGAACGATCGTGTGCACAAGTCTTGACGCGGCTGTCTGACAGGTTGAGCATCGACAACGGTGAGAGAGCGCTCTCTCATGCGCGCGTTCGCCCCCACCCCTGACATCACAGGAGCCGCTGATGCCCGCCACCCTCGCCAGACCCCTGCGCCCACCCGCCGGCCCCGCGCAGCACCGCACATTGACGGCACTCGTCATCACCGCCCTCGTCGCAACCCTGCTCGGTATCCTGCCCGCCTCGCCGGCGCACGCGGCGCCCGTCCTGCTCTCCCAGGGCAGGACGGTGACCGCCTCCAGCCAGGAGAACGGCGGGACACCCGCGTCCGCCGCGGTGGACGGCGACAACGGCACCCGGTGGGCGAGCGCGTTCAGCGACCCGCAGTGGATCCAAGTCGACCTCGGCACCAGTGCCACGGTGAACCAGGTCGTCCTCGCCTGGGAGACGGCCTACGCCAAGGCGTACCGCGTCGAGTTCTCCACCAACGGCACCAGTTGGACCACCGTGCACTCCACCACCACCGCGACCGGCGGCACCGAGACGCTCAACGTCTCCGGCACCGCGCGCTACGTCCGGGTGTACGGCACTGCCCGTGCGACCCAGTACGGCTACTCGCTCTGGGAGTTCAAGGTCTACGGCACGACGGACGGCGTCCCGCAGATACCGGGCGGCGGTGACCTCGGCCCCAACGTCGTCGTCTTCGACCCGTCCACCCCGAACATCCAGGGCAGGCTCGACCAGATCTTCCGGCAGCAGGAGTCCGCGCAGTTCGGCAGCGGCCGCTACCAGCTGCTCTTCAAGCCCGGCACGTACAACAACATCAACGCGCAGATCGGCTTCTACACCTCCATCTCCGGCCTCGGGCTGAACCCGGACGACACCACCTTCAACGGGGACGTGACCGTCGACGCCGGCTGGTTCAACGGCAACGCCACGCAGAACTTCTGGCGCTCCGCCGAGAACCTCGCGCTCAATCCGGTCAACGGCACCAACCGCTGGGCGGTCTCCCAGGCCGCGCCCTTCCGCCGTATGCACGTCAAGGGCGGGCTCAACCTCGCGCCGACCGGTTACGGCTGGGCCAGCGGCGGCTACATCGCCGACAGCAAGATCGACGGCACGGTCGGCCCGTACTCGCAGCAGCAGTGGTACACCCGTGACAGTTCGGTCGGCGGTTGGACCAACGGCGTCTGGAACATGACCTTCTCCGGTGTACAGGGGGCACCGGCGCAGAGCTTCCCCAACCCGCCGTACACCACGCTGGAGACCACGCCGGTCTCCCGCGAGAAGCCCTTCCTGTACCTCGACGGCAACGAGTACAAGGTGTTCGCGCCCGCCAAGCGGGTGGGGGCGCGCGGCACCTCGTGGGGCAACGGCACGCCGCAGGGCGAGTCAGTCCCGCTCAGCAGGTTCTACGTGGTCAAGCCCGGTGCCACCGCCGCCACCATCAACGCGGCCCTCGACCAGGGGTTGCACCTACTGTTCACCCCCGGCGTGTACCACGTCGACAGCACGATCAACGTGAACCGTGCCAACACGATCGTGCTCGGTCTCGGGCTCGCCACGATCATTCCGGACAACGGTGTGACCGCCATGAAGGTGGCCGACGTGGACGGTGTGAAGCTGGCCGGCTTCCTCATCGACGCGGGACCGGTCAACTCCCCGACCCTGCTGGAGGTCGGTCCGGCCGGATCGTCGGCGGACCACGCGGCGAACCCGACGACCGTCCAGGACGTGTTCATCCGCGTCGGCGGCGCGGGCCCCGGCAAGGCCACCACCAGCATGGTCGTCAACAGCGACGACGCGATCATCGACCACACCTGGGTGTGGCGCGCCGACCACGGCGACGGCGTGGGCTGGGAGACCAACCGCGCCGACTACGGGGTCCGGGTCAACGGTGACGACGTGCTGGCCACCGGACTGTTCGTCGAGCACTTCAACAAGTACGACGTGGAGTGGTACGGCGAACGCGGCAGAACGATCTTCTTCCAGAACGAGAAGGCGTACGACGCACCCAACCAGGCCGCCATCCAGAACGGCGGCACCAAGGGGTACGCGGCCTACAAGGTCGCCGACTCGGTGAACACGCACGAGGGCTGGGGGATGGGCAGCTACTGCTACTACAACGTCGACCCGACGATCCGGCAGGACCACGGCTTCCAGGCCCCGGTGAAACCGGGCGTCCGATTCCATGGCCTCCTCGTCGTCTCGCTCAGCGGCAACGGGCAGTACGAGCACGTCATCAACAACACCGGCTCACCCACCTCGGGAACGTCGACCGTGCCCTCGGTCGTCGCCAACTTCCCGTAGACCGGGTCCGGCGGGGCGGGCATGCCCGCCCCGCCGGCCGCAGGCGCGTGCCTCTGGGGACACGCCGAGGGCTCACCTCACCGGCCGGCGCCGCACTCCGCGGTGCCGGCCGGATGCCGTGCCGCCGACTACCGGGTGAACGTGCACGGCTCATCCAGCCGCCTGCGGCGCGCCGCGTCCGCTCCGCACACCTCTCTGATCGTTGATCGTGCGAGGCGTACGACCGGAGAGGACACGACATGACAGTGAAGCGAGTGGGACTCGTGGTGCACCGGGGGCGCCCCGAGGCCGTGGCGGCGGCCGATGTCGTGACCGCATGGTGCGCGGAGAACGACATCGCCTGCACCGAGACCGACGTGTGGAACCTGGGCGAGCAGCGGCACAGCGCGCGTGAGGAGGTCGATGCCGCCGGGCATCCCGATCTCATCGTCACTCTGGGCGGTGACGGCACCTTCCTGCGGGGAGCCCGGCTGGCCGCCGAGAGCGACGCGGTCGTCCTCGGGGTGGACCTGGGCACGGTGGGTTTCCTCACCGAGGTCCCCGCGGCGGACGTCCGCCGGGCACTCGACGCCGTGCACGCCGGGCGCGCCCGGGTGGAGACCCGCATGCTGCTCACCATGCGTGCCTCACGTCGCCTCCAACTGCCCCAGGAGATGGAGACGGTGCTCTGCTACGGCCGGGGCCCGATGCTGCCGCCCCCGGTCGTCCCCGACGAGTCCGACCAGGGCGGGTGGGGAGTCTCGCTGCACGTCCGGGCGGTCAACGACGTCGTGGTGGAGAAACTCGTCCGCGACCGCCAGGTCGCCCTGGGCGTCTACGTCTCGGGGCGGCTGCTCGCCTCGTACTCCGCGGACGCCGTCCTGGTCGCGACGCCCACCGGGTCCACCGCCTACAGTTTCGCCGCGGGCGGTCCGGTCGTGTCGCCGTTCGCCGAGGCCGTGGTGTTCACTCCGGTCGCCCCGCACATGACCTTCAACCGGTCCGTCGTCGCCGCCCCCGACGAGCCGATCGGGCTGCGGGTCCTGCCGCACTCCGGACGGGCCGCGGTGAGCGTCGACGGTCAGCTGCGGGGGCTGCTCGACCCCGGCGACTGGATCGGCGTCTTCGCCGCCGAGCGCCGGCTGCGGGTGATCCGGTTCGGACCGACCGACTTCTACGGCCGGCTGCGGGACCGGATGGGGCTCACGGACGCCCCGGCGGCCGCGGCGGCGGGCGACCCCGCGCGTCTGTGGCCGGCCTCGGAACCGGTCCCCGCCGATCTGCAACACCTGCGTCTGCCCCCTGGCTACGACGTCTGAAACAGGCGGGCGGTGTCGGTCATCCCACGGCGGCATCCGTTGCGAGCTGGACGAACCGGCCGGTAACTTACGCGCACCGGTCGTCACCGCTTCGCGATCCGTCGCAGGTCGTCCGGTACGGTGGCCACGCTCCGGCCTCCCATCACCAGACATCGGCCGGTGCGGTGCACAGCGTGGTGCACTGATCAGCGAACTCATCGACACCGTCCACGACGACACCCTCCACGAGGGCACCGGACGCCTCAGGCGCCGGTGGCGACAGCGCCCGTCCCGAGGCCGCCGGCCCGCGACACGACTGGGGAGTTTGATGTTCGGCAAGGTATTGGTCGCCAACCGCGGTGAGATCGCCATTCGCGCGTTCCGCGCTGCGTTCGAGCTCGGCATCTCCACGGTGGCGGTCTTTCCGCACGAGGACCGCAACTCATTGCACCGGGCCAAAGCGGACGAGGCGTATCAGATCGGCGAACCCGGCCATCCCGTGCGGGCCTACCTGTCCGTGGACGAGGTCGTCAAGGCCGCCCAGAAGGCGGGGGCCGACGCGATCTACCCCGGCTACGGATTCCTCTCGGAGAATCCGGACCTGGCCGCCGCCTGCGCGGAGGCCGGTATCACGTTCGTCGGGCCGCCGGCCTCGGTCCTCCATCTGACCGGCAACAAGGCCCGTGCCGTCGCGGCGGCGAAGGAGGCCGGTGTACCGGTCCTCAAGTCGTCGGAGCCGACCACCGACGTGGACGCGCTCGTGGCGGCCTCCGAGGACATCGGCTTCCCCGTCTTCGTCAAGGCCGTCGCCGGCGGCGGCGGCCGGGGCATGCGCCGGGTCGCCGAGCCCGGCGAGCTGCGCGAATGCATCGACGCGGCCATGCGCGAGGCGCAGTCCGCGTTCGGCGACGCCACGGTCTTCCTCGAGCAGGCGGTCGTCAACCCCCGCCACATCGAGGTGCAGATCCTCGCCGACGCCGAGGGCAACGTGGTGCACCTGTACGAGCGCGACTGCTCGGTGCAGCGGCGTCACCAGAAGGTCGTCGAGATCGCCCCGGCCCCGAATCTGGACCCCGACCTGCGGGCGCGCATCTGCGCCGACGCCGTCGCCTTCGCCCGGCACATCGGCTATGTGAACGCGGGCACCGTCGAGTTCCTCGTCGACGAGCGCGGCAACCACGTCTTCATCGAGATGAACCCCCGCATCCAGGTGGAGCACACGGTCACCGAGCAGGTCACCGGCCGTGACCTGGTGATCGGACAGCTGCGCATCGCGGCCGGGATGTCGCTGCCGGAACTGCGGCTCACCCAGGACGACATCGAGCTGAACGGCACCGCGCTCCAGTGCCGGATCACCACCGAGGACCCGGCCAACGGCTTCCGGCCCGACACCGGCACCATTTCCGCCTACCGGTCACCGGGCGGCCCCGGCGTACGGCTCGACGGCGGCACCGTGCACACCGGCGCCGAGGTGTCCGCGCACTTCGACTCGATGCTCGTCAAGCTGACCTGCCACGGGCACGACTTCGCGAACGCCGCCCGTCGGGCGCGCCGCGCCATCGCCGAGTTCCGCATCCGCGGTGTGTCCACCAACCTGCCCTTCCTCGGGGCGGTGCTCGACCACCCCGACTTCCGGGCCGGCCGTATCACCACGAGCTTCATCGACGAGCACCCGGAGCTCATCCGGGCCCGCCCCTCCGCCGACCGCGGCAGCCGTATGCTCAGCTATCTCGCGGAGACGACCGTCAACCGGCCCCACGGCCCGCGGCCGCAGGTCATCGACCCCGTCGACAAGCTGCCCGCCGTCTCCCTCACCACACCGGCGCCCGACGGCTCCCGGCAGCGCCTCGCGGCTCTCGGGCCGGAGGCGTTCGCCGCCGAACTGCGCAGGCAGAAGGCCGTGGCCGTCACCGACACGACGTTCCGTGACGCCCATCAGTCCCTGCTCGCGACCCGGGTGCGGACCCGCGATCTGCTCGCTGTCGCTCCCTACGTCGCCCGGACGGCTCCGGAACTGCTCAGCCTGGAGTGCTGGGGCGGCGCGACCTACGACGTGGCGCTGCGCTTCCTCGCCGAGGACCCCTGGGAGCGGCTCGCTCAACTGCGCGAAGCGGTGCCCAACATCTGTACGCAGATGCTGCTGCGCGGACGCAACACCGTCGGCTACACGCCCTACCCGACCGAGGTGACCGAGGCGTTCGTGGCCGAGGCCGCGGCGACCGGTATGGACATCTTCCGCATCTTCGACGCGCTCAACGACGTCAACCAGATGCGGCCGGCGATCGACGCGGTGCGGGCCACGGGTACGGCCCTGGCGGAAGTCGCCCTGTGCTACACCGCCGATCTCTCCGACCCCGCCGAGTCCCTCTACACGCTGGACTACTACCTGCGCCTCGCTGAGGAGATCGTCGAGGCCGGGGCGCACGTCCTGGCCATCAAGGACATGGCGGGCCTGCTGCGCCCGCCGGCCGCCCGCACGCTGGTGACCGCGCTGCGGGAGCGGTTCGATCTGCCGGTGCATCTGCACACCCACGACACGGCCGGCGGACAGCTCGCGACACTGATCGCCGCGATCGACGCGGGAGTCGACGCCGTGGACGCCGCCGTCGCGTCGATGGCGGGCACCACCAGCCAGCCGCCGCTGTCGGCGCTGGTCGCCGCGACCGACCACAGCGAGCGGGCCACCGGGCTCTCGCTCCAGGCGGTCGGTGATTTGGAGCCGTACTGGGAGGCGACCCGGAAGGTCTACGCGCCGTTCGAGTCCGGTCTCGCCTCGCCCACCGGCCGGATCTACCACCACGAGATTCCGGGCGGCCAGCTGTCGAACCTGCGCCAGCAGGCCATCGCGCTCGGCCTGGGCGACCGGTTCGAACTGATCGAGGACTGCTACGCCGCGGCCGACCGGATGCTGGGCCGCCTGGTGAAGGTGACCCCGTCGTCGAAGGTCGTGGGCGACCTGGCGCTGCATCTGGTGGGCGCCGGTGTGGAGGCCTCGGACTTCGAGTCCGATCCGGGCAAGTTCGATGTACCGGACTCGGTGATCGGGTTTCTCCGCGGCGAGCTGGGCGACCCGCCCGGCGGGTGGCCGGAGCCCTTCCGTACCCGTGCGCTGCAGGGCCGACCGGAGAAGGCGGACGCCCCGACCCTCGACGACGAGGACCGGCGAGGTCTTGCTCAGACGCGCAGGGCGACCCTGAACCGGCTGCTGTTCCCCGGGCCGACCAAGGAGTTCGAGGCGCACCGTGAGTCCTACGGCGACACCTCGGTCCTGCCGACGCGGGACTTCCTCTACGGCCTGGAGCCCGAGACCGAGCACACGGTCACCCTCGAACCCGGAGTGACCCTGCTGATCGAGCTGGAGGCCATCTCGGAGGCCGACGAGCGGGGCTTCCGTACGGTCATGGCCACCCTCAACGGGCAGTTGCGGCCGGTGGCCGTGCGGGACGAGTCCGTCGCGACCGAGGTCAAGGCGGCGGAGAAGGCGGAGCGCGGCAACGAGCGTCATGTCGCGGCGCCGTTCGCCGGAGTGGTCACCCTCCAGGTCGCCGAGGGTGATTCGGTGGACGCCGGTCAGACGGTCGCCACCATCGAGGCGATGAAGATGGAGGCGTCCATCACCGCCCAGAGCGCGGGCACCGTGAGCAGGCTCGCGATCGGCAGGATTCAGCAGGTCGAGGCGGGCGATCTGCTCATCGAGCTCGGCTGACGCACACCGCGGACGGTCCGGCGCGCGCCCCTCAGGGGCCCGCCGGGCCGTCCGTCGTCTCCGGCGGCGGACGGTGCGCGGGCCAGGAGTTGAGCGCGGTGGCCAGCTGCGCGCGCGAACGGACGTCCAGCTTCTGGTAGATGCGGGTCAGCCTGGCCTCGACCGTCTTCACACTGAGGTAGAGCTTCGCCGCCGCCTCCTGGTTGCTGGCGCCCTCACGGACCAGTGCCGCGAGACGCAGCTCCGCCTCCGTCAGGGAGTTCTGAGCGCCGCCGCGGGCGGGATCGGGCTCGGCCGAGCGGGACGGCGTCTCCGCCGCCAGCGCCAGCCAGGGCAGTGCTCCCGTGCGTTCGAAGACCGCGGCCGCCGTCTGGAGGGCGCTCTGAGCGGAGGAGCGCCGTCGGCGACGGCGCTCGACCCGGGCCAGCGCGATGAGGGCCCGCCCCCGCTCCAGCGGCAGTCCCGCCGCGTCGAACCGCTCGGCGGTCTCCGTCAGCAGCTCCGCCGCCTCTTCGGGCTTGCCGCTCGCCGCCAGATACAGCGCGTACGCCCGGTCGCAGCCCAGCAGTACGGTCGTCCGGCCGAGCCGTTCGGCCACCGGGCGGACACCGGCCAGCAGGAAGGCGGCCTCCTCCGGGGCGTCTCCGGCGACCAGCGCCTCCGCCAACTCCTCGTGCCAGCGCAGCATCGACGGGTCGACGGTCGACTGGGCCTGCTCGTCCGCGCGGACACGGCGCAGCGTCTCCACGGCTTCCGTCACGTCGCCTGCGACGAGTTGGACCCGGCCGAGCGCGTAGAGACTGCGGGAGAGGAAGACCCGGTCACCCTCCTCCTCGGACGCCTGGACACTGCGCCGGGCGTAGCTCGCGGCGCGCGCGAAGCTGCCGCCCGCGGTCTCGGCGAGGGCCAGGGCGTACCAAGCGGGCCCGGGGGACAGCCCGGCCTCCAGGGTCAGGGCGAGGGACCGTCCGGCGTGGGCCACCGCCGCGGCACACAGGCCCTGGCGGGCCTCGATCTCCGCGAGCGTCCGGAAGAGTTCGATGGCGTCCTCGACGGTGCCCCGCCGCTCGACGAGCGGCAGCAGCGCGTTCAGCTGATCGCGGGCGTCGGTGAGCCGGTCGTCGAACAGGGCATGACGGATCGTCAGGATCTGGGCCGCGTTGCGGATGCCGAGCGGACGGTCGACCAGTTCGAGCGCACGCGCCTCCGCGAGCACCCGCTGCTCCTCCGCGGAGCCGAGGACCCGTTCCATGCGTGCCTGCACCGTCAGGGCCCGGGTCGCCGTCTGCCGGTCGCCCACCGAGGCTGCGAGCCGGGCCGATTCGACGGCGGCCGCGCGGGAGCGTACGGGATCACCGTCGGCGAGCACGTACTTGACCGCCAGCCGGAGCTGGACGGCCGCTCGCAGGGCCGTGTCGTCCTCCGAGTCCTCCATGGCGTGCACATAGGTCTCGTCGAGGTCGCCGAGCCCCTGGCCCGCCGTGTCCAGCACCGCGAGACGAGCGCGCACCCGGTCGGCGGGGGTGGCGTCACGGGCCAGCAGATCGGTGGCGGCGCGCATCGCGAGATCCGCGCGCGCCGCCCGCGCGGCTTCCTCGGCCGCATCCACGAGCCGCGCTATCCGCTTCCCGCCGTGCTCGACGGGTGTGGACTCGGCGGCGAGCAGGGCGAGTTCGGCGGCCAGGGCGCTGTTGCCGCGGCGGCGCGCGGTGTCGGCCGCCGCGGCGACCTCCTGCGCGAGGTGTTCGTCGGGCGCGTCGGCGGCCAGCGCCCGGTGCCGTACCGCTTCGACGGGGTCGTTGACCACGCGGGCCAGTGCGGTGTGCCCCGCGCTGCGCTCGTTCCAGCAGGCGTCGTGCACGAGGGTGGACGGCAGGACGCCGGCGCTGAAGGCGACGGTGCCGTCCTCGGTGAGCGTGATGAGGTTCGCCCGCTCGGCGGCGGCGAGGTCGGCCTCTGCCGTGGCGCGGCCCGCGCGGCGGATCAGAGCCGCTGTCGGCCGCAGCGCCAGGGCGGCGAGCAGCAGGGTGGCGCGTACGGCCGGGGAGGCGGCGCCCAGGAGCTGCCGGGCGAGGTCGCGGGCACGGCCCGACAGCGACAGTGCCTCGGCGTGGTGGACCGGTGTCCGGGCGTCGGCGAGCGAACGGCCGACGGCGAGCGCCAGCCGGGGATTGCCGCCGCTGGCCCGGTGGATACGGCCGGCCATCCGGGACGGCAGCCGGTGGTGGACGAGGAGCTCGGCGATCTCGTCGGCGTGCAGGGCCGGCACGAACAGCACATCCGCCTCGGAGGGCACCCACAGAGCTTCGGGGCCTGACGGGTCCTGCGGGGGCTCGCCGGGTCCCGGAGCCGTGGGGGAGTACGCGGAAGGGGTCTCGGCGGCGATGACCCGCAGCGCCGGCGGAGCCAGATGCAGCGCGAAGCGCAGCAGGTCCGCGCTGTCGGCGTCGATGTGCTGGACGCCGTCGACGACGAGCAGGACCGGAGCCCGCGCGGCGAGGGTCCGCAGGATCTGGGCCAGGGCGAGCCGCAGCGCGATGGGATCCCAACCGCCCTCGGGGATGGGCGCCTCGCGGCACAGCATGGCGACGGCGCTGCGCTGCGGTCCGGGCAGTGCTTCGAGTGCGTCGGCCGCTCCGGGACCGCCGGGCCCGCCGGGGGCGTGAGTGGCGGGCCACGACACGGAGGCCCGGACGGACGCGAGAAGGGCGGCCGCCGCCGCTCCGGGTATGTCCCGGTCGGCGGGCAATGTGGCCAGCCAGAGCACGGTCTCGCCGCGGGACTCGGCCTGTGCGGCGGCGGCCAGGGCCATCTCCGTCTTGCCGATTCCGGCGGGACCGGTGAGGAGCGCGCGCCCCCGGGTGTGCAGGACCCGCTCGAGCCGGGCCAGGAGCTCGGCCCGCCCGACCGGCGCGGGGCGGTGAACCGTCGACGTCACGCCCTTCACCCCCCTTGTGACCTGCGCAGGTCTCTGCCTGTGAGTGCAGAGCATACGAATCAGGCCACGGCAGTCCAGGCCCCGCGTCCGACATTCGGACGCGAGGTCCGGGAACGGCGGTGGGGCGCGCCCGCGGAATGTGCCGCGAACGCGCCCCTGACCAGCCCTGTGCTGCTGTGGTGCGGGTGCTCAGAAGGTGAGACTCCAGGAGTCGATGTAACCGGTGTCACCCGAGGCCACATCGCGGACCTGCAGCTTCCACATTCCGTTGGCGACCTCGCTGGAGGCGTCGACGGTGTAGGTCGCCACGACGTTGTCGGCGCTGTCGGAGGACGAGGACGCCTTCAGGTTGCGCACGGTGCCGTCGGGGGCGACCAGATCGACGACGAGGTCGCCGCGCCAGGTGTGCTTGATGTCGACGGCGACCTTGAGTGCGGCGGGGGCGTTGCCGGAGCGGCCCGAGACGGCGATCGTGGAGCTCACGGTCGCGTTGTCGCTGATCGTGACGTCCGCGGCGTTGGTGAATGTCGCGCCACCGGGAGTCGTGGTCGTCACAGCGTTCACGGTCTTGGTGGCGTCGGCGATGCCGGTGCCGCAGCCGCCGGTGCACGTGCCCGGCAGCGCACGGGCGTTGGCCTTGATCGCGGACTCGATGTCGGCGGGCGTCAGGGCCGGCTTGGCCGACTCCAGCAGCGCGGCGAGCCCGGCGATGTGCGGGGCCGCCATCGAAGTGCCCTGGTACGGCTTGTAGTTCTCCGCCGACTGCGTGGTGGTACCGGAGTTCAGGGTGGAGAGAATACCGTTCTCGGGGGTCGTCACGGTACCGGGGGTGTCGGTGGCGCGGCGGGTCTCACCGCCGGGCGCGGCCACATCGACGCTGGTGCCGAAGTTCGAGTAGAACGACCGGTTGCCCTCGCGGCTGGTGGAGGCCACGTTGATGATGTTGGCGCAGTTCGCGGGGGTGAAGCCGGAGGCGTTCGCGTTGCTGTTGCCGGCCGCGACGACGACCGTGGTGCCGCGGGAGACGGCGCCGTTGATCGCGTTCTGGTAGACGCTCGGGCAGGTGGCGCTCGAACCACCGAGGCTCAGGTTGATGACCTTCGCGGGGGTGGCGTTCGCCGGGACGCCGGGCACACTGCCGCCCGAGGCCCAGGTGATCGCGTCGGCGATGTCCGCGGAGGACCCGCCGCACTTGCCGAGCACCCGGACGGGCTGGATCTTCGCGTTGTACGCGATGCCGGCGACGCCCTTGGTGTTGTTCGTGGACGCCGCCACGGTGCCCGCGACGTGCGTACCGTGCCAGGACGAGTTGCTCGCCTTGGAGCCCGCACCGCACTCGCCGTCGGTGGCGTTCCAGTCGCCCTCGTCCTTGGCGTTGTTGTCCCGGCCGTTGCCGTCACGGGCGTCCGCGGAGGAGGAGATGAAGTCGTAGCCCGACACCACGTTGCCCGCGACGTCGGAGTGGGTGGCGTAGCCGGTGTCGATGACGGCGACGGTGACACCGCTGCCGGTGGTCTTGTCCCAGGCGCCGGGCACGTTCATGCCGCCGGTGGCCTCGAACAGGTCCCACTGCTTGGCGTACTCGGTGTCGTCGGGCGTGACCGCCATCGCGTAGGCGCGGATGTCGGGTTCGACGGATGCCACCGAGGGGTCACCGCGGAAGGCGTTCATGACCTCGGCGAGGTCCTTCTTCGAGGCCTCGCCGCCCAGGTCCACCAGGGCGGCACCGCCGGCGAGCCGGCGCTCGAAGGCAAGGTCCTCGCCGGTCGCGGAACCCTTGGCGGTCGCGTCACCGGCGGCGGCGGTGTTGGAACGTGCCTCCGCCGTGGTCGCCTTGTAGGTGACGATGACCTTCTCGACCGGCGAGACCGGCAGGCCGGCCATGGCCTGCGAGGCCGGAGCCGGCTTCGGCGAGGGGGGCGGGGTGGCGGCGAGGGCTACGGAGGACGTGGCGGCCACGGCGGCGATCGTGGCACTCGCAGCCACGACGGCTATGAGTCTCCGTCTGGAACCGTTCAAGGTGTTCCCCTTCAGATGACGGCGCGGAGCGCGGCGGACGGCGCGGGAATCGCGGTTCGCTGTGGGGGTGCGACCCGCGATTCCCTGGGCCGGGTACGCCCGTGCGCCCCCCGCCGTCGCAAACGGCCCCTGGTCAAGGGCCGCCACCGGCGAAACCCCTGATTTCCATGCACCTGACATCAACGAGTCGGGGCACGAGATCCGCCGGTTCGGCAGACAGTAGGGAACGCCGAGATGAACCCGATACGGGGAAAACCCTTGTCACCCCGTGCGGGGACCCGCGAGAGGGCAGGGCGCGACGCAGACTGGGCATGCGTACAGCGCACGGCCGCACCCGGCCGCGCGGCAGGACGCAGAGCGGAAGGAGACAGCACATGAGCCGCCCCACCGACAGCGACGGCAGCACGCGCGACGACCAGGGGGGCAACGCCGGGTACGGGAAGAAGCCCTTCAAGCGGTCCACCAGTCATTTCGCCGACCGCATCACCGCCGACGGGAGGGACGGCTGGCCGGTGGAGGCGGGCCGCTACCGCCTGGTGGTGAGCCGTGCCTGCCCCTGGGCGAGCCGCGCGCTCGTCTCCCGGCGGCTCCTCGGGCTGGAGAACGCGGTACCGCTCGCCGTCACCGACCCGATCCAGGACGACCGCAGCTGGCGCTTCACCCTCGACCCGGACGACCGCGACCCCGTGCTCGGGATCCGGTTCCTCAGCGAGGCGTACGACGCGCGGGAGAAGGACTACCCGGGCGGCGTCAGCGTGCCGGCGATCGTGGACGTCCCCACCGGCGAGCTCGTCACCAACGACTACCAGCAGATCACCCTGGACTTCGCGACGGAGTGGACGGCGCTGCACCGCCCCGGCGCCCCCGACCTCTACCCCGAGCGGCTCCGCGACGAGATGGACGAGGTGATGGACGGCATCTACCGGAACGTCAACAACGGTGTCTACCGCGCCGGTTTCGCCTCGGAGCAGAAGGACTACGAAGCCGCGTACCGCGATGTGTTCCGGCAGCTCGATCTCGTCTCCGAGCGGCTGTCGGACAGGCGCTACCTCATGGGGGAGACGATCACGGAGGCGGACATCCGGCTGTTCACCACGCTCGTGCGCTTCGACGCGGTCTACCACGGTCACTTCAAGTGCAACCGCTCGAAACTGACCGAGGACCCGGTGCTGTGGGCGTACGTCCGGGACCTCTTCCAGACGCCCGGGTTCGGCGACACCGTCGACTTCGACCACATCAAGCGGCACTACTACCAGGTGCACGAAGGCATCAACCCGACGAAGATCGTGCCGCTGGGACCGGACACGTCGGGATGGCTGACCCCGCACCACCGCGAGGAGCTGGGCGGACGGCCCTTCGGCGACGGCACACCCCCGGGTCCGGTGCCCGCGGAGGAGGAGGTCCCGGCGGCCGGGCGCCCCTGAGCCCTGCCGGTCCGCGGGGGCCCTTGCGCCCCCGTGGGGGCCGAATCCCTGTCGACACCGCCCGCCGTCGCCGGGAACGGACACGACCCGGTACGCCCTCGAACGGTGGATCTGTCACGGCCGTGCCCCATACGTACCGACACCGTGACGAACGCCCCGTGCGCCCCCTATGCGGCGGTACCTTCGCTCTGCGTACCGAAGCCTTGGGGGACACCATGCGCAAGACCCTGTTCGCCGCTGCCGTCACCGCCGCCACCTGCCTCGCCCTGACCGCATGCGAGGGCGGCGCCGAGGCCGGCGGCGACGCCGCCGCGCCGTCCACGACACGAACGCTGCCCACGGCGCCCGCGACACCCGCGTCCGCCACACCCTCACCCGCCGGTGAACCGGGCCCCACGGACGCCGGGCCCGCCGCTCTCGACCTCGGCGAGCCGTCCCGGACCGTGGGCGCCAGGACCGTCGGAATCCTGGAGATCACCCCGTCGTCCGTGGTCTATGCCGACGAAGGCGCCGGCGCGACACCGCAGTCCGGCGTCTTCGCCGTCGTGACGATGAAGGAGAAGTCGCTCAGCGCCAACCCTGCCGCCGAGGAACTGCCGGCCGCCGGCGGTGGCTGGGAGTGGCTGACGCCCGACGGGCGGACGATCCCCGCCGGCAACGGCAACGCCCGCCAGGTCGCCCTCGACGGATACGACAGCTCCGGCCCCCTCGAACCGGGTGCCACGCGGATGGCCGCCAAGGTCTTCGACCTCACTCCCGCGCAGGCCAGGAGCGGCAGGATCGTCTACACGGACGGCGTGCAGGCTTCCTACCGCTGGAAGATGCCGGCCGGCAGCACAGGTCCCGAAGTCGCCGATGTGGAAGGGCAGTTGGCGCCCTGACCGTCCTGGCCCGTTCACCGCGCGGATCATGGAGACTGGACGGAACCGCGACCGTGCGGTGACCGACCTTCGAGGAGCTGCGATGACCTCGCCCGGCGATGGGCTTCATGTGGTGTTCGGCGCCACCGGTGCGATCGGGAGCGCGGTGGTGGCCGAACTGCTGCGCCGGGGACGCCCGGTGCGGGCCGTGAGCCGCGGTGGCCGTGCTCCGGAAGGTGCCGAGGGAGTCGCCGCCGACGCCGCCGACCCGGCCCAGGCCGCTTCGGCGGCCGCCGGGGCAGCGGTCGTCCACCACTGCGCCGCCCCTGCGTACACCCGGTGGCCCGAGCTGTTCCCCGTGCTGACCCGCTCCGTGCTGGCCGCCGCCGAGTCCGCGGGTGCCAAGCTGGTGTTCGCCGACAATCTGTACTCCTACGGACCCGTCGACGGGCCTCTGCGTGAGGACCTCCCGGCCGCGGCGCAGGGCCGCAAGGGGCGGACGCGCACCGCCATGGCGGCCGAACTGCTCGACGCGCACCGCGCGGGCCGGGCTCGGGTCGCGATCGGCCGGGCGTCGGACTACTACGGGCCGCGGGGCACCAACTCCACCGCGGGCGAGACCCTGTTCGGGCGTCTCCTGGCCGGCAGGAAGCCCCAGTGGATCGGCAGTACGGTCCAGCCGCACACGCTGCACTACCTGCCGGACATCGCGCGGGGGCTTGTCACGCTCGCCGACCGCCCCGAGGCAGACGGCCAGGTCTGGCACCTGCCGGCCGACGAAGCGCTGACCGCCCAGCAGTTCACCGATCTCGCCGCCGAGACCGCCGGACGACCCGTGCCGGCCCCGATCGCCGTCGCGGGACCGGCCGTGCTCGCCGTGGGCGGACTGTTCTCACCGATGCTGCGCGAACTGCGGGAGACCGCCTACCAGTTCAGCGCTCCCTTCGTCGTCGACAGCTCGAAGTTCGGCACCGCACTGGGCCCGTTCGAACCCACACCGCACGCGGAGGCGGTGGCCGTGACCGTCGAGTGGTTCCGCTCCCGGTGACGCCCCCGCGAGGTCTCAGGCGCTCCTGCGGGCGGTGACGAGGAGGTACTCCCAGTCCAGCGCGGTGGTCCCGGAGGCGTCCGCGTGGCGCAGGGCGAGGTCGTCGAGGTCACGGTCCAGCGCGGCGACCTTCTCGGCGTCGTCCGCGATGTTCCGGTAGGTGGCGACGGTCGGACCGTAGTTCGCCTTGAAGTACTCACGGAACGCGTCGGGCCTGTCGAAACGGCCGATCCGCACGGTCTGCCGGCGCGCCTCCAGGTCCGTCACCCGGTCGCCGAGGAGTTCGCGGACATGAGCTTCCCGACCCCACAGGGGCGGGGGCTGCGCGCCGGGAGGCGGCTTGGGGGCGTACGGCTTCATCGCCGCGAACATCTGCCCGACGAAGCCCTCCGGGGTCCAGCAGATCAGGCCGATGGTGCCGCCGGTCCGGCAGACCCGGACCAGTTCGTCCGCGGCGGCCTGATGGTGCGGCGCGAACATGACCCCGAGACACGACATCACCGTGTCGAACTCACCGTCGGCGAAGGGCAGCGCCTCGGCGTCGGCCTCCCGCCACTCCACTTCGGCCCCGCGCTCGACAGCGAGTTTGCGCCCGACGTCCAGCAGCTCCGGTGTGAGGTCACTGGCGACCACCTCGGCCCCCGCGAGGGCGGCGGGGATCGCGACGTTGCCGGTACCGGCGGCGATGTCCAGCACCCGCTGCCCGCTCCGTACACCGCACGCCTCGACGAGGGTCGCGCCGAGATCAGGAATGAGCTCCGCCGCCACGGCGGAGTAGTCGCCCAGCGCCCACATCTTCCGGTGTTTCGTCTTCAGCGCGCGGTCGGCCTCGGCGGCCTCGGTGGCTTCGGTGGCTTCGGTCATGACGGCTCTCCTCGGCTCTTGCGCCGGACGGACACTGGCCGGCGCCCTGTATCGAGCGTAGGAAACGAACGGACACCGCCCTAGTACGGAATCTGTACCAGCGGCCCCCGGGACGGAAGCCGTATCCGTCGCCCGCCGTCGGTGGTCGGGTCACCGGACCGGCCGTAGCCTGCCCCTATGGGGTCCTCGTACTACCAGTTCTGCCCCGTCGCCAAGGCGATGGAGCTGCTCGACGAACGCTGGACGCTGCTCGTCGTACGGGAGCTGGTGACCGGCACCGAGCACTTCAACGAGCTGCGTCGCGGGGTGCCGCGGATGTCCCCCACGCTGCTCTCGAAACGGCTTCAGCAGCTGGTGCGCGCCGGGATCGTGGAGCGGCGTGCGGAGGGGCACGAGGTCCGGTACGTCCTGACGCCGGCCGGCGAGGAGCTGCGTCCGGTGATCGAGGCGCTGAGCGTCTGGGGGGTGCGCTGGATCGGGGAGCTCGGCGACAAGGATCTCGACCCGAAACTGTTGCTGTGGGACATGCATCGCCGCGTCGACCACGGAGCCGTACCCGACGGCCGGTCGGTGATCCGGTTCCTGTTCTCGGACGTGCCCCTCCCGGTACGGGACTGGTGGCTGGTGATCACGCCGACCGAGGCGGATGTCTGCGACCGCGACCCGGGGTTCGAGGTGACCGTCACGGTTTCCGCCGCCCTGCGGCGCATGATCGAGATCTGGCGCGGCGACCTGGCCTGGGCCGAGGCCCTGCGCTCGGGCGCGGTCGAGGTACAGGGACCCGAGGCGTTGCGCAGGGCGGTCCCGGTCTGGTTCACCCTGCCGCCGTTCGCGACGGTGCCGCGGGCCTTCTGAGACCTGCGAACCCCCGGCGAACAGCGGCTCGGCCGGCCGTCGCGGGAGCTCCTCGCCTACGGCCCCGGCTTCCAGACGTAGCGGACGTCCGGCTCCCGCTCCTCGTTGCGCGAGCCGTCGGTGCGCTCCACCTCCGTGAAGCCGTGGCGCTCGTAGAACCGCCCCGCGGGCCCGTTGACCTGGAACGTCCACAGCGCCAGCCCGTCGGGGCGCTGTCGCTTGGCCAGCGCGACGAGCCGGTCGCCCAGCCCGCGGCCCCGCCACGACGGATCCAGGTACAGCTGCTCCAGTTCCCCACCGTCGAGCACCAGCAGCCCGGCGACCGAGCCGCCGGCGAGTGCGACCCAGCTCTCGTGGTGGGGAACGACCACGTGCGCGAACCACGCCCGTACCTCGTCGTCGCTGTGTGCCCGCCGCACCGTGGGAAGGGCCGCGGAGAAGGAGCGCAGCCAGGTGCGGGCCATCTCATCCGCGTCCGCGTCTTCCGCGCGCCGCAGGAGCAGGTCGTCGCTGTTCATGGAGGGAGACTCTTCCACAGACGGGCGGACACCCCGGGTGCGAGCATGGGATCAGGGCAGCGGCCGACGCGAGACCGGCGGGGAACCGGCCGCCTGCCCGGTGGACGACCAGTGGGCTCACTGCGGAAGGAAAGGCCATGGGGGACTCCCGACCGACCTCCGAATTCCACGCGGGGAACATCTCCGCGTCGAGCGTCGAACGGCTCGTCGCCGCCCTGGACGCGCAGGAGGGCACCCCCGGAGTGCGCCGCCTGCGTGCCTGGGCGCATCGCGGGCTGGACGCTCGGCCCGGGGAGCGGGTGCTCGACATCGGCACGGGCACCGGATCGGAGGTGCGGGCGCTCGCCGCGGCGGTTTCGCCCGGCGGCGACGCGCTGGGCGTGGAGCCGAACCCCGGTCTGCGTGCGGTCGCCGAGCAGCGAACCGCCGAAGCGGGCAGCACCGCCCGCTTCGCCGAGGGCGACGCACTGGCGCTGCCCCTCGATGACGCCTCGGTCGACCTGGTGTGGTGCGAGCGGGTGTTCCAGCACCTCGACGAGCCGCAGAAGGCGGCCGGGGAGATCGCACGCGTCCTGAGGCCCGGCGGCCGCGTCGCCCTCCTCGACACCGACTGGGCGACCGCCATCCTGCACCCCGGCGAACCCGAGGTGGTGAAGGCTTTGAGCGCCGCCGCGCTCGCCGCCGCGGCCAACCCCTACGCGGGGCGCAGGCTCGTCGGTCAGCTGCGGGCCGAGGGGTTCGAGATCGACGACGTGGGCTCTCAGGCCCTCATCCAGGACAGGCTGGAGACCGTGGAGCCGCTGATCAGGATGCTGGGGGAAACGGCTGTACGCAGTGGGCTGATCACCGAGCCCCAGCGGGACCGGCTGTACGAGGAGCTGACGGCGGCCGGCGAGCACGGTGCCCTCCACCTGTCCGTGACCATGTTCGGCGTGATCGCCCACCGCCCGGACTGACCGGAGTGGGCCGAACCGCGGATGCTTCCTCCCCGACACACATCGACCGGGCGACCGGGGGTAGGCACTCCGTGACGCATAGGTGATCAGTTGGAGGAGACATGGCCGGAATCCTGGACCGCATCAAGTCGTTCGCCCGCAGTCCCAAGGGACGCCGGATGATCGAGCAGGGCCGGAGGGCCGCCGCCGACCCGCGCAAGCGCGCCCAGGCGAAGGAGACGCTGCGGAAGTTCCGGTCGCGCTGACCGCGCCCGGAATGCTTCAGCGGAGCCTTCTGCACAGCAGGGCGTCAGGCGTCCTCGACGAGCCGACGCGGCCGGTGTACGCGACCCCGGCCGCGTACTCGTCGTCCGCGCACTGCCCCTTGTAGCGCCCCTGCGCGAAGTCCCCGCCCTTCGGGGCCGCGGGACGGTTGTCGCCGCGGTCGAACCACACGGTCCGGCCGCCGCCACCGGGCGCCGCGTCGGAGGCTGCGCACAGAACGGCGGAGACCGCTGCCCCACGGACGCTGTAACCGATGAGCAGATGGCGGGGCGGGCACTCCAGCTTGGTGTACCCGGGGGCCCAGTCGCCCGTGCCGACGTACCGCTCGTCGCGCACCACCTCATGTCCGGCACCCGGGGCCCACGGGTCGCGTGCGCCGGCGTCCGTGCACAGCCCCCGGTTGCCGGTGTGCCCGAGGCCGGCGAGCCGCTGACCGTCGGGGCAGACCGCCTTGCGCGCGCCGGAGTCCCAGTCGGGCAGGGCGCGCATTCGTAGGGACTGGACGAAGTCCCCGTGGTCGGGACTGAGCATCGACCAGCGGTCGACCGGGGCCACCTGGCCACTGCGCCCGTCGGCGGCGATCAGCCGGCTCCAGGCACCGGCACGCCAGTCGTCACCGTCGAACACCCCGATCCGCCCGCCGGCCGCGTCCCAGTGCAGCAGCGCCCAGCCGTTGCCCTTCCGGTTCTCGTGCCATCCGACGAGCGGCCAGTACGCGAAGTCGGCGTTGGTCTGGACGAGGAAGTCGACGAAGTTCTCGAACCACGCCCGCTGCTTCTCACCGTGCTCGTCCCGGCCGCCGACGCCGAACTCGCTGATCCACACCGGGGCGGTGAAGTGACGGTCCCCTTCGCCGCTCACATAGAACGCCTGTCGGCGCAGTACGTCGTGGAGTTCGGCGCGGGTGAAGTCCCGGTAGCGGTTGTCCGAGGTCTCACCGGTCCCGGTCGCGCCGCTGTGGCGGGGGCCCGTGTAGTCGTAGAAGTGCGCGGAGTAGACGAGTTTGCCGGACCTGACCAGGGTGTGCGAGAGCCGCTGGACGGGCTCGAGGGTGGGGCGCTCGTGCGGCAGGCCGTCGACGGGGATGCCGGTCCAGTTGATGCCCTCGACGACGATCAACAGGTCCGGGTTGGCCTCCTGGAGGATGCGGTCGCCGAGCCGCTGCGTCGCCGCGAACCAGTCGTGGCGGTCACCGAGGCCCCAGTTGGGGTCGTCCCACACCGAGCGGCGCACCTCGTTGTAGAGGTCGGCGCCCACGACGCGCGGGTTGGCGCGGTAGCGCCGTGCCATGAAGAGCCAGTCGTTCTCCCACGTCGCGTCGCTCTGGCTCGCGTTCCACCGCTCGTTGCCGTCGACGCCGCAGCACCAGCGTGTGGTGTTGGTGTGGTTGTTGAGGACGACCGCGAAGCCGGCGCCGGTGAGTGCCTCGACGGCCGCGTCGTACACCTGGAGCGGGGTCCTGCCGCGCAGCGACGGGTTGGCGGCCACCGACGCGTCCGCGACCGGACGGGTGTCGCGCAGCATCTCGTTGGAGAACGGCAACCGCACGCTGTTGAGGCCGAGTTCACGAAAGCCCTCGACGATCGAGGCCATGGAGGCGCGGTCCAGGCCCAGCGGCATACGGTCGGACTTCTCGCCCGCGTGGTTGTCCGCGGCGTTGTCCGGGCTTCCCGACCCGGCCCAGGTCCCGCTCGCGCCGTGCCAGTTGCCCGACTTCAGCTTGAACCGGGTGCCGTCCGCGTCGACGATGTAGCGGCCGCGGGTGCTCAGCGGAGGGGTCCAGGCCGCCTGCCGCACGGCCGGCTTCGCAGCGGCCTCGGGGCGGGGCGATTCGACCGCTTGGGCCGGCAGCACGGCGGAGCCCGCCAGTAGGACGAGCACGGCGGCGGGCACCAACCTGATCAGGGACCTGTTCACGACCATCCAATTCGACGAACACCGGCCACGGGCACCCCGGTTGGCGGTTGACATGACTGCGCCATGATGGCGGGGCGAGGAAGCCGTGAACAGAGTTGCTCCGGACACATTCGCGGCCGCCGAGGCTGACTGAGCACCGCCATAATGCTCGGCATGGCCGCCGTCTCCCCGTCTTCCGACGCCTCTTCGCTCCCCGCCTCCGTCTCGTCGCCCGGTACGCCGCCGTCCCGCACCCGGGTCGTCGTCATCGGTGCGGGTCCCGCCGGGCTCACCGTCGCCAACATCCTGCGGGCCGCATCCGTGGACTGCGTGGTGCTGGAGACGGAGAGCAGAGAGTTCATCGAGCAACGGCCCCGTGCCGGCTTCCTCGAGGAATGGGCCGTGCGGGCTCTCCAACGGCGTGGTCTGGCCGACCGGTTGCTCCAGAACACCGAGATGCACGGCGAGTTCGAGTTCCGCTTCGCGGGGGAGCGGCATCGCTTCCCGTACGCCGAGATGACCGGCAACCGCCACTTCGTCTATCCGCAGCCGCTGTTGGTCACCGACCTCGTCCGCAGATATGCCGACGAGCTGCGTGGCGAGATCCACTTCGGTGTACGGGACGTGGAACTGCACGCCATCGACACGGACCGGCCCGAGGTCTCCTACACCGACCCGGACACCGGCGAGCGCCGGCGCATCGCGTGCGAGGCCGTGGCAGGCTGCGACGGGGCGAGGGGAGTGACCCGCGCGAGCATGCCCCCGGAGCACGCGGTCGTGGCGCGGCACGACTACGGCGTGGGCTGGCTCGCCCTCCTCGCCGAGGCGCCCCCGTCCAACGACTGTGTCGTCTTCGGCGTCCACAGCCGCGGCTTCGCCGCGCACATGGCCCGCAGCCCCCAGGTCACCCGCTACTACCTCGAATGCCCGCCCGGCGACGACCCGGAGAACTGGCCGCACGACCGCGTGTGGTCCGAGCTCCGGGCGCGGCTGTCGGCGGACGGCGCCCGGCCGCTCGCCGAGGGCCCGCTGATCGAGAAGCGCGTGCTGGACATGCACAACTACGTCGTGGAGCCGATGTCGTACGGCCGGCTGTATCTGGCGGGCGACGCGGCCCACCTCGCGGCGCCGATCGCCGCGAAGGGCATGAACCTGGCGCTGCACGACGCGCTGCTGCTCGGCGACGCGCTGGTCGCCCACTGCGCGAAGGGCGACGACGGCGGGCTGCGCGGCTACTCGGCGGCCTGTCTGCGGCAGGTGTGGCAGTACCAGGAGTTCTCGCAGTGGCTCGCGGAGGTGATGCACGGGGCGTCGTCGGGCGACCCGTTCCGCGCGGCGTCCGCGACGGCCCGGCTGCGGCGGATCTTCGAGTCGCCCGCGGCGGCGGCCGCCTTCGCCGAGCTCTACATCGGCAAGGACATCGACGGTGGGGGACACCCGGGCACGGCGTGAGCGGGGCCGGGGCCGTGCCACTGCGGCGCGGTGCGGTGCGGTGCGGTGCGAGTGTGGCCGGCTGCCGTCCGCCGGACCGCGGATGACGGGTGACGCTCCCCGGGCGCGATGGAGCTGGACCATGAGTGCTGCCCGGTACGGGCGTCCCGCCGGTCCGTGCATCGCCGCCGCGGACCGCCGTGCCGGCCGGATCGGGTGGGCGCTGGATCTCCTCGGTCCGGGACCGCCGACCGGTGCGGGCGATCGGATGTGGTCCGGAAGTCGGCGTGCTGCTCGTGTGCGAACGGCTGAGGGCCGGGCGGGCTGGGGCCGTGGCGCTCGCGCTCACGGCCGACCGCAACGCCCCGCACAAGGCCGGCGGCCGCCTGTGACTATGCCGTACGGAACGGGTGGCCCTGGGGGCCCGGACGGCTCCTCGCCACCGCCCTTCGCCGTCGACGTCCATCCGTTCCGGGCCCTCACCCCGGAACAGTGTGCTGCGGGCCGGGCGGACCGCAGTCGGCCGAGCGCGTGACCGCGCCGGCGGCCGACACGATGCGAGTGAACGGATACACCGTTGTGCGGGTCCGCTCCGGCACCGCCCGTATCGCGGACTCCGGCCGGGCGCCGGGCGCCGGGCGCCGGGCGCGGGATCACCCTGACGTCTGCAGCGCGGGCGCGTCGGCGGTGACCGGAGCGCCTGCAGTGACCGAAGTGCCGGCAGCGAGAGAAGTGCCGGCGGCGGCCGGTGGGACGTGCGGTGCGACGGCCGGGGCCGCCTCCGGCCTGCGGCCCGCCAGCCGGCATCCGACACACCCCGGGTGCCCGTACCGGACGGTGGTGTCGCGGGTGCGCCAGCTCCGTCGTCCGGGGGGCCGGGGCCCACTGGGCTTGCCCCACCCCGCGAGGTGCAGCAGCCAGGTGGTGAGCACGGCGAGCACGACGACGGCTCCCCCCAGACCGAGGCCCCAGGGCGAGCCGGCGGCGAGCCCCGCGCCGAGCACGGCGGTGCCCGCGGTGGCCATCGCGGTGCCGGTCCAGCCGGCCACCGTGTGGCCCATGTCGTGATCGCCGTGCGCACTCATCTCTGGCTCCTCACCGGTGGTGTGATAGATCAGCGACCTGGGCACACCTCATACCCAGGAATGTCTTACGAGCTAAGTAACTTAGATGCTAAGGGGATATCCGGTGGAGGGCAAGGCGCGCCCGGAGGCGACGGCCGCAGAGGCGCAGTACGCGATGGACCGCATGATCGCGCTGGCGCAGTTCGGCCAGCAGGACATCGCAGGGCGGCTCGGACTCAACGTCACCGACCTCACCTGCCTCGGTTTCGTCATCGAGGCCGGTCTGGCGGGGGAGTCGCTCGCCGCGGGCGACCTGGCCGAGCGGGCCCGGCTGACCACGGGCGCGGTGACGGGTGTGCTCAACCGTCTGGAGAAGGCCGGCTATGTGCGCCGCCAGGCCGATCCGGGGGACCGCCGCCGGGTGCGCGTGGTGATGGAGGAGTCGGCCCAGGCCCGCATCCTCGAGGTCTACGGCCCGTTCTACGAGCGCATCGCCGCGCTCTTCGCCGACTACTCGCCGGACGAGGTGGCGGTGCTGGCCGACTGGTTCACGCGGGCCACGGACGCGATGCAGGTCTCACTGGAGGAGACGCGGCGCGGGGGACCCGCGCCCGGCGAGCGAAAGGTGCCGTAGTCCGGCGGCCGAACGATCCGTGAGTGGCCCGGAACCCGACGATGCGAAGTCGGGGGCGGCGGACCGGGCCTGCCGGCGGCGCTCGCGGTCCCGGACCCGCGCGAGGTGGGCGTCATCGGCGCGGACCTCACCGGCGTCGCGCGGGCTTCACTGCAGGGGCAGCGTCGCCCAGACCGTCTTGCCCTTCGGCGGGGTCAGGGACCACGACCATGTGTCGCAGAGCGCGCTGATGAGGTGCAGGCCCCGGCCGCCGAGGGCGCATTCGTCCGCGCTGCGGGGCCGTGGTGCGGTGGAGCTCGGGTCGGTGACCGCGCACACGAGGTCACCGGGCTGCCGGAAGATGCCGAGCCAGACCGGGTAGTCGCCGTCCTCGGGCGATGCCGGGTCCAGTGCGTGCTGCACCGCGTTGGTGACGAGTTCGCTGACGACCAGCTCGGCGTCGGGGACAAGCTGCGGAAGCGCCCATCCGGTGAGGGTCGTGGCGACGAACTGCCGTGCCTGCGAAGCGTTCTGCAACTGACCGTCGAGTCCGCACGCGGCGAATCCGGTCCGGCTCATGCTCTGGTTCCAGGCCCACTGGGGTTCGCCCGCGGGGATCGTCGCGGGCAGTGGTTCCGCGCCAGGCTCCGCACCGCAGAACCGGCTTCCGTGCCTGGTGCTCGTGCTCGATGAGGCTGACACGTGAGTTGTCACTGGTCATGTCCCCCTGGAGGAAGTGGACTTCGGCGCTGCGCCGGCCGCCGTGGAGCGAGTATGGTCGAGCGCCACCCAAGAATGCAATTGCATCTGGGATTGCAATGGTTGGGTGTCGGTGCGAACGAACGTACGAAAATGAAAGGGCTGTTGCAGTGGAGTCTTTCTTCAACGGCATGCGCGCGACCGGGCTGAGCTCCGTGGCGTGGACCAAGAGCAGTCACAGCAACGCGACCGGGAACTGCGTTGAGCTGGCAGAGCTCCCTGGGGGGCGTGTGGCGATGCGCAACTCCCGTGACCCACAGGGGCCCGTGTTGATCTATACGCGTGATGAGATCGCTGCGTTCGTGGCGGGCGCCCGAGGCGGAGACTTCGACTTCTTCATCGGCTGAAAATCGCTCCAAGTGCGACGTATTCCGAGCCATGAACGCCTCGTTGGTGGATACTGGGCGTCTTCCCCGCGTCCGCAGGAGCGCCCAATGGCTGCAGCCGATCCGAATGCGTCGTTGTTCGTACGACCGCTAGGGGCGGTGGAGAAGAACCCGACGGCGCTGAAGCTCATCGTCGGCGGCAAGTTGCGCGAACTGCGCGTCGCCGCCGGACTGGATCCCGCCGATGTCGACAGCAAGCTGGGTTTCTCGCAGTCGAAAACCAGCCGCATCGAGCTCGGCCGGCACGGCTGCAAGCAGGTCGACGCTCTGGCCCTGCTGCATCTGTACGGGGTGGACGGCGAGGAGCGCGTCGCCGAGTTCCTCCGGCTGGTCGACCAGTCCCGCCGGCCCGACTGGTGGCGGTCGTTCAGCGATGTCCTCTCCGACTTCTTCACGCCGCTGGTCGCGCTCGAAGGCGCGGCCGAACGTATCCGTACCTACGAACCGTTCTACGTACCCGGTCTGTTGCAGACGCCGGAATACACCCGTGCCGTGATCCAGGCCGGCCCCGGACATCTGCTCGAGCACGAGGTGACGCGGCGCGTGGAGCTGCGCCAGGAACGGCAGCGTCAGCTGGACCAGCCGGACGCGCCGCGGCTCTGGGCCGTCATCGACGAGTCCGTCCTGCTGCGGGTCGTCGGCGGCCCTGACGTGATGCGCGCACAGCTGGAGCATCTGCTCGCCATGATGGAGCGCCCTCGTGTCACGCTGCAGATCGCGCCGCTGGACGTGACGGCCGCGGTCGGCGTCGGGACCGGAGTGACCTATCTGCGCTTCGCGCTCGGCGACCTGAAGGACGCCGTGTACATCGAGCACCTCACCGACTCGACGTTCACCCAGAAGCCCCAGGGCGTCGAGCAGTACCGGAACATGCTCGACCGGCTGGGCGCGTGCGCCCTCACGCCCGCGCAGTCGATCGCGGCGCTGCGTGAGCGCATGCGGACTCTCTGACGGCCCGCTGACGAAGCGCGCCCGGCGTCGCCTGGGGTCCGCACAACACGACCGGCACGAGAACGGCCCCGGCACACGCGCCGTAGCGCGCGGCCGGGGCCGCTTCCTTGTCGTAGGAGTCAGCCGAGGCGTGCCACGCCGCCCCACTCGATCCACTCGTCGGTGAGCTGCGTGGGCGCCAGATCGGTGTCCGGCCGCCAGGTCGACACCTCCACCAGACCGGGCTCGAGGATCTGGAGGCCGTTGAAGTACTGCGTGACCTCGTGCTCCTCGCGGACCCTGCCCCAGTTGCCACCGGTGGCCTCGGCCATGAAGTCGGTGACGAACTTCCTGATCTCCGGCCGGTCGCTGACCAGTTGGCAGATGACGAGGAAGCTGCCGGGCACCAGGCGGTCCGCCACTCGCCGGATCAACGCCGCCGGGTCGTCCTCGTCCGGGATGCAGTGCATGACGGAGACGAAGAGGGCCGCCACGGGTTGACTGAAATCGATCAGCCGCGTGGTCTCCGGGTGCCCGAGGATGTGGTCCGTCTCGCGCATGTCTGCCTGGATGACAGCGGTGTTGTCGTTCTCGTCCAGCAGTGCCCTGCCATGAGCCAGAACGATCGGATCGCTGTCTACATAGACCACTTTGGACGCCGGGTCGACGGCCTGGGCGACCTGGTGGACATTGTCCTGGGTGGGCAGGCCTGAGCCGTGGTCGATGAACTGGCGGATGCCGTACTCGCCGGCCAGCAGACGGACGACGCGCTGAAGGAACCTGCGGTTGTTGACCGCCAGCACCTTGGTGCTGGGCACCTGCTTGAGCAGCTGCTCGCAGGCGTCACGGTCCGACTGGTAGTTGTCGCTGCCCCCCAGGAAGTAGTCGTACATGCGTGCCACGCTGGGCACCGTCGTGTCGATGGCGTCCGGGCGCCACGACTCCTCTCGCATCCAGTTCTCACCCGCGTCAGTAGAAATCAGGACCTGTTGGGCGCTCATGCTAAGGAGCGAGGAGCCCTCCGGATAGGCCAAGGGAGAGGGAACAGGCGCACGTGATGCCTTTTCAGCCATCTCTGGCTCAGGGGCAGTTGAACACCCCCGTTCCCGCGCGGAGTTCAGGCCACGGTGTGGATCACCCTGTCGACGACAGCCGCGCAGGCCGCAGCGCTGTTACGGGAGTGACGGGAATGTCCGGTTGCGGCCGGATCGTAATGCTCAAGTTCTGCTCAGATCTGCTGACGGTGGCCGAACTCCGTCCATACCCTCCTCCCAGCGGACACGGGGGCCCTGCGACGGCGCGCCTCGTGCTCCCGCCGTCGCATCTGCTCTATCCGGACATGAGGGATTCTTGATCATGAAGGTCCGCAAGTCTGCCGCCACCGCGGTGATCGCTGTACTCGCGCTGACGGCGACCGCCTGCAGCAGCGGCGAGTCCGGCACGTCCGACGACGACGTCATCACCGGCGGTTCGGGCGGCAAGGATCAGCCCCGGCTGCCCACCTACCCGGTGGCCACGTCCGTCGACCTGGACTCCCCGACGCTCAAGAAGGCCCAGAAGGCCGGCAAGATCGTCATCGGTGCCAAGAACGACCTCCCCTTCCTCGGCTTCGAGGACAAGGACGGCACACGCTCCGGGTTCGACGCCGAGGTGGCCAAGATGGTGGCCGCCGATCTCGGCTTCTCGCCCGCCCAGATCGAGTTCAAGACGGTCGAGTCCAGCGTGCGCGAGAGTGCCATCGCGCAGGGGGACGTCGATCTGTACGTGGGCACGTACACGATCAACGACAGGCGCAAGAAGCAGGTCGGCTTCGCCGGCCCGTATTTCGTGGCCGGCGCCGACCTCCTGGTCCGCAAGAACGACAAGTCCATCGCCGGACCGTTCTCCCTGCAGGGCAAGACCGTCTGCTCCATCAAGGGCTCGACGTCGCTCCAGGAGATCAAGAAGCCGGACTACGGGACCAAGACCCTGGAGCTCGCCAAGTACTCCGCGTGCGTCCAGCAGTTGCTCGACAAGAAGGTCGATGCCGTCACCACCGACGACGCCATCCTCATGGGGTTCGCCGCCCAGCGGCCGTCCAAACTGAAGGTCGTCGGCAGGCCGTTCACCAAGGAGCCTTACGGCATCGGCATGGACAAGAGCGACAAGGTCCTGCGCGACGCGGTGTCCGACGCCCTGGAGGCGCACGACACGAACGGCGACCTCATGGAGGCGTACGACGCGACGCTCGGGCTGTCCGGCTCCGGCTGGATCGGCCCGCCGATGCTCGAACGCTACTGAGGAACGGGCGGGCGGACTCCGGACGCCGCGGCAGCGGTGACCGGATCGGTCCGCCCGTGGACCTCGTCGGCCCTGTTCGGCTCCTGTCCGGGCAGGTCAGACTGACGGCATGACCCGAGCGCTGATTGTCATCGATGTCCAGGAATCCTTCCGTGCCCGCCCGCAGTGGAAGACCATCTCGGACCCGGACGTGGCCCGTAAGGCGGACCGTCTCGTCCAGGCGGCACGCCGTGCGGGCGACCTCGTGGTGTGGGTGCTGCACTGCGAACCGGGCACCGGCGGTGTGTTCGACCCCGTGCTCGGCCATGTGCGGCTGATGGAGGAACTGCGGCCCCTGGACACGGAGCCGCTCATCCGCAAGACCTCGCACAACGCCTTCACCAGCACCAATCTGCAGCAGACCCTCACCCGGCACGGGGTCGGTGAGGTCATCGTCTGCGGGATCCGCACGGAGCAGTGCGTGGAGACGACCGCGCGGGTCGCGAGCGACCTCGGCTACGGCGTCACCTTCGTCGTCGACGCGACCGCCACCAACCCGATCGCGCACCCCGATGCCCCCGACGACCGGAGCATCGACGACCTCCTGTCCGACCCCCGCACCCTGAGCGCCGAGGAGGTCATCCGGCGCACCGCGTACGTCCTCGCCGGACGGTTCGCCACCATCACCACGGTCGCCGAGGTGGAGGCCGCACTCCCGCACACCGCACTCCCGGACACCGCCACGGGATCATGAGCCGGGTCGTCTTCCTGCTCCTGCCCGGCGTGCATCTGCTGGACCTGGCCGGACCCGCGCAGGTCTTCTTCACCGCCGCGGACTTCGGCCACCCCTACACGCTCGGTTATGTGGCGGAGCAGACCGATGTGGCCTCCGCCCAGGGGCTGCCGCTGCGGGCCTCCCTCGACTGGCCCGGACTCGGGCCGGAGGATCTGGTGGTGGTCCCGGGATGGCGGGCGCGCACGCTCGCCGACAGCCCGGTCCTCGGGCCGGCCTCCCTGAGGGCGCTGCGGGAGCACCACGCCCGAGGCGGCACGGTCGCCGGCGTCTGCTCGGGCGCGGAGGCACTCGGCCAGGCGGGACTGCTGGACGGCCGCCGCTGTACGACGCACCACGAGGTGCAGGACGAACTGGCCCGTCGCCATCCGCGCTCGCACCTCGTACGCGACGTCCTGTTCACGGCCGACGACCGGGTGGTCACCTCTGCCGGTATCGCCAGCGGCATCGATCTGTCGCTCTATCTGATCGCCACCCGGCACGGCCCCGCCGCGGCCGCCCAGGTGGCCCGGAGCATGGTCGTCTACTCCCGGCGCAACGGCGACGAGCCGCAGACCAGCGTCATGCTCCGGCACCGCTCGCACCTCAGTGACACGGTCCACCGCGCTCAGGACCTCATCGACGCGCAGTTCGACAAGCCCCTGCGCCTGCCCGACCTCGCCGCGGCCGTCGGCGTCAGCGAGCGCACCCTCACCCGTTCCTTCACGCGTGTCACCGGAGGTCTCACCCCGCTGCGCTATCAGCAGACCCTCCGGCTGGAGCGTGCGGAACACCTCATCGGACAGGGGGCGACGGTCCATGCCGCCGCTCGTTCGGTGGGCTTGCAGGATGCGCGGACGCTGCGCCGGATGCGCGCCCGCGCTCAGTGATCCGGCGGAGACGGCGGCACACGATCGTGCTGGTCGCGGGCGATTCACCGGACGCGACGGCCGGGCGAACAGCCTAGGCGAATTCACCCGATATGGCGGAGAAAGTCCCTCCAGCGCGAGGAACGCGTGAAGTGGGGGGACACATCAGCAGACGCTCGGCGGCTCCCGACCGTGGCGTCAGGCTGTCCGAAGCGGGCGCCTGCGCCAGGGGCCGCCTCCCCGCTTCTGTACAGGAGATCTCTTCATGGCTCTCATCAAGACCGCTGCAGTCGCCGCCGGTGTCTGCGCCCTCGTGCTCGGCGGCGCCGGCTTCGCGACCGCGGACAGCGACGCCGACGGCATCGCGGCGAACTCGCCCGGCTTCCTGTCCGGCAACGTCGTCCAGGTGCCGATCAACGCGCAGCTCAACCTCTGCGGCAACACGGTCAACGTCATCGGCCTGCTCAACCCGGCGGCCGGCAACCTCTGCTTCAACGACTGACGAAGCAGTGATCGGTGTGGCCCCCGGACCGTCGTCCGGGGGCCACATCCCTGTCGGCCCCGTGTCAGCCGGTCACGTCCCGCGCCGTGAACACCCACGTGCCGTGCGGAACGCGATGGACCACATGACCGGACTCGGTCCGGTCGTAGGAGGCACCTTCCGGCGCCGTGACGGCAGAGCGGCCCGCGGCCGGCACATGGACCTCGGCCTGCGAACCGACCGGCACCTCCACCGTGAGGCGAAGTTCCCGGCCCGAACGCTGCCAGCCCGCCGACACCCGCCCCCTGACGGTGCGGATCGCGGTGCGGGCCCAGGTGACACCCGCCCTCGCGTCGGGACGGACGGTGAAGGTGCGGTATCCGGCATCGCCCGGACGCAGGCCGGCCACGTTCTCGTGGAGCCACTGCACGACGGTTCCCTGGAAGTAGTGGTCACGCGAGCGTGAGTCGAGCGGCCACATCTCCCACATGGTGTCGGCGCCGTGCTCGAACCAGTGACCCCAGCCGGGATAGGTCTTCTGCGTGGCGATGGCGTGGGCCACGTCCGCGTGGCCCTCGGCCGTCAGCGCGGGCAGCAGCACACTGGTCCCGAGCGCGCCGGTGTTGAGATGGCTGCCCCGGGCGGCGATGTCGTCGATCAGGCTCCGGGTCACCGAGGCGCGTGCGGACTCCGGCACGAGCCCGAACGCCAGGGGTATCGCGTTGCTGGTCTGCCGGTATCCCGGGTCCTTGGCGGTGCGGTAGTGACCCGACACCGGGTCGAGGAACGCCGCGTTGAAGGCGCTCCTGAGCCGCTCGGCGCTCTCCCGGTAGCGCTCGGCCGTCGCCGCTTCGCCGATGACGTCGCCCATCTCGGCGGTGTGCAGAAGTGCACGGCGGAGATAGGCCGTGGCGGTCAGACGGGTGTCCTCGGGGGGATTGCCCCCGTAGCCCGGAGGCAGGTAGTCGCCCAGGGCGGTGACCGCGAGACCGTCCTTGAGCCGGCTGATCTCCCAGTCCAGATAGCGGGTGAGCGCCGGCCAGTGCTGCCTGGCGATCCGGTCGTCCCCGTACACCCGGTACATCTCCCGGACCACGAAGGGATAGACGGTGGTCCATTCCGGCGAGGGGCCCAGATCGCCGTAGCCCCAGCCACCGCTCGGCACGATGACGGGCAGCTGGCCGTCCGTGTTCTGGCTGTCCGCCAGGTCGTCGAGCCACTTCGACAGGAAGCGGTGGACTCCGAAGGCGTAGGCCATCACGGGGGCGCCGAGCTGGGCGTCACCGGTCCAGCCGTTCTTCTCGTACATCGGGGTGTCGGTCGGGATGCCGTGCAGATTGTTGAGGACCGTGCGGCGCATCGCCTTGTCGAGCCGCTCGTAGAAGGGCTCGGAGCAGCGGAACTCGCTCACCTCGTCGACCCTGGTGTGCACCACACGGCCGAGCACCTCGTCGGGCTCCGGTCGCCGCGGCAGTCCGCTGATCTGGACGTAACGGAAGCCCTTGTAGGAGAACCTGGGCTCCCAGGTCTCCCTGCCGCTGCCCGCACACACGTACTCGTCCGTCTGGAACCGCCCGGGCACATGGCCGGTCTCGGCGTGCACGCTGCCGTCGGCCTTCAGCTTCTCGCCGTGGATCAGGCGAACCGTGGTCCCGGCGGGGGCGGTTACGGTGAGCCGGGTCCAGCCGGCGAGCGTGCGCCCCATGTCGACGACGTGGACGCCGGGGCTCAGCTCGGTGACGGCGGTGGGCCGGATCGTCTCGATGATCTCGATCGGGTCGTGGGGCTGGGCCCTGAGCGTGCCCTTCGGCGCCTCCTGGACACCGGCGGCGGACCAGCCGCCGTCGTCGAAGCCCGGCCTGGTCCAGGCGCGTGGTGCGCGGCGCGCGTCGTAGGTCTCGCCCGCGTAGAGGGAGTTGGAGAGGGTCGGGCCCTGCGTGATCCGCCAGTCGGGGCCGGTCGCCACGGTCGTGCGGGAGCCGTCGGGGTGGTCGACCTCCAGCTGCGCCAGCAGCCGGGGCTCGCCGTGCCAGGGCGGGCGGTGCCAGTTCCAGACGTTCGGGGTGGTCATGCCGTAGAAGCCGCGGCCGAGGGTGACACCGATGGCGTTGGCGCCGCGCTCCAGGTGGCCGGTGACGTCGTGGACGGCGTACAGCACGGTCTCGTCGTAGTCGGTGAAGCCGGGGTCGAGCACCTGCCGGCCCACACGCCGCCCGTTGATCTCCGCGTCGTAGTAGGCGAGTCCGGAGATGTGCAGCCGGGCGCGGGCGACCGGCTTGCGCAGGGTGAACTCCCGGCGCAGCAGTGGCGCGGGCAGTTCGGGGACGGCGACGGTGACGCCCGTGCCCCAGGGGCCCTGGCCGTACGGGGCGAGGACCACGGCCGGCGCCCAGCCGCTGTCGTCGTGATCGGGCCGCTGCCAGCCGTCCTGTTCGGAGTCCTCGGCCCGCCAGCCGTTGCCGGTCACGAGCTGATGGCGGTGGCCGTCGGCGGTCTCGACCTCCAGACGGACCAGGAGGCCGCCGGGGTTGATGACAACGTTGCCGCGATTGGTGGCCACCGCGGCCAGCACGATGCGGCCGCCCGAGGCCCGCACCTGCTCGGTGACGTCGGCGCTTCGGCCGGTACGCCAGCCGTCGGTCTGCTCGGGGGCGTGCAGCACCTGCTGTCCGCCGAGGTGGAGGGTGAAGTCGTCGTCGGCGGTGGCCACCACGGTCGCCCGGGACACCTCGGCTCCGGCGGGCAGTTCCAGCGCGGCACGGAACCAGCGGGGTCCGGCCGGGGCGTCGGTGGAGGTCGCGCCGGCCGACCAGATCCAGGAGGCGCCGTCGAAGCCGGGCGCCTCGGGCGCCGCCTCCGCGCCGATCCAGCGGGCGCGCCAGCCGTCGGCGGGCAGAGCGGTCTCCCACCAGCGGACGGCGCTCCACGAGGAGGCGCGGCCCTGTTCGTCCCAGACGCGCACCTGCCAGTGGTAGCGGGTGCGGGGCCGCAACTCCGGTCCCGCATAGGGGACGTTGACCGACCGGGCGGAGGCGACGCGGCCCGAGTCCCACAGCGGACGGCGGCTCAGGTCACGGGCGTCAACGGCGACGCGCACCTGGTACGCGCTCTGAGCGGCGCCCCGGCCGCCCGCGGCCAGCTCCCAACCGAGGTGCGGGACGGCGGTGTCGGTGCCGAGGAGTTCCTCCGCATACTCGACGGTCGTCCGCTCGACGCGCAGCCGGCCCGCGCCGGGGCCGGGTCCCGGCGGCCGTGGCGCACCGGATGCGGTGCCCATGGTGCCTGCCGCGGCGCCGGCCGCTGCCGTCACGACGGCCGCGCGCAGGAATACCCGGCGGTTCCAGTTTCTGCTCATGACTCGTCCCTCGCTGTGGAGTGTGAGATGGAGCGTGATGGCGACGATGCACGCGCTCCCCGTCACCGAAAGTGACATGATGATGCGTCAAAGACTTTGCAGGGAAGCGCTGTTGGAGCGGTCGTCAGCGCCGCTTGGCCGCCGGCCGCGCGATGGAGGAGCCCCGCACGACCAGCTCGGGCTGGAGCACGATCCGCTGATGGCGGTGGTCCGCCGCGTCCGGCCCGGTCTCCTCGATCAGCAGCTCGGCCGCCAGCCGCCCCATCCGGACGGCCGGCTGCCGCACGGAGGTGAGCGGCACCGCGGCCGCGGAGGCGAACTCGATGTCGTCGTACCCGACCAGCGCGATCTCGTCGGGGACGCTCACGCCGGCGGCGAAGAGCGCCTGGAGCACGCCGAGTGCGAGCAGGTCGTTGGCGCAGAACACGGCGGTCGGCCGGGGTGACATCCCCAGCAGCCGGGCCCCGGCGTCCCGGCCGGCCGACACATCGAGCTTCCGGGTCTCGAGAACCGTCAGCCGGTCCTCGTCCAGCCCGGCCTCGGCGAGGGCCCGCAGCACTCCCGTACGGCGGTCCTGGCACTGCGAGAGCTGAAGAGGTCCGCTGACGTACACGATCCGCTCATGGCCCTGGTCGAGCAGATGCCGCCCGGCGAGGCTGCCGCCGACGACGTCGTCCACCGACACCGAACACCCCTCGGCGCTCGGCACCACCCGGTCGACGGTGACGAACGGGATCTCCTGGCGCCGGAAGCCCGCCAGATTGCGCCCGGAGGTGTCCGCCGGGGTCACCAGCACCCCACGCACCCGCTGCTCGCTGAACAGGCCGAGATACTCGGCCTCCTCGTCGCTGCTCTGCGCGCTGTTGCAGAGCATCACACCGAGTCCGGCGTCACGGGCCACCCGTTCGGCACCGGCCGCGACATCGACGAAGAAGGGGTTGGCCATGTCGAGCACGAGCAGCGCGATGATGCGGCTCCGCCCGGCCCGCAACTGGCGGGCCGACTCGCTGCGCACATAGCCGAGCCGGTCGATGGTGGACAGGACGCGTGTCCGGGTCGCCTCCGCCACCGAGTCGGGCCGGTTGATGACGTTCGACACCGTGCCGACCGACACCCCGGCCTCGCGCGCGACATCCTTGATACCCACCGACTGCGTCATCAGGCCGAGACCTCCACCAGCTCCAGTCCGCCGAGATCGGCCAGCGCGCGAAGGTCGGGCAGCAGATGACCTGTGGCCAGAGCCCAGTGATGGCCGACCCCGCCGGCACTCCACGCGTCGGTCCATTCACCGGGGTCGCAGCCGAAATCGACGCGCGACGTGGTGTTGCCGATCTCGAGGAGCGGACCGCCGACCACTTTACCCTCGGCCGCGACCAGCCGGTATGCGCCCTGACGGGACTGTCCGAGGCCCACCAGGGTGACCGGTCCGTGGCGAACGTCGAACTCCACCGACACGCCCCAGCCCCGTTTGCCGTGGAAGACGCCGAGCCCGCGGAGCAGCGGTTTGCGGGCGCTGACGGCCGGATGGCCCGGGCCGTCGTGGCCCATCTCGACCACGCCCGCCCGGAAGTCCAGTGCCTGGAGTTCGGTGAACGACCCACCGCCGCCCAGGCGTCCGGCGATGAGCATCGCGATGGAGGTGCGGAGCTCGTACTCGCCGCAGGCGGGGATCCCGCGAGCGGTGAGCAGCGACGATCCCAGGATCATGCCCGCACCGAGGCGTTCGTGGATCTCGCCCTCCAGGCCCCGGTGGTAGTACGCGAGGCTGTCCAGGTCGAAGTCCGCGACGAGCCGGTCGAGGCCCACGGAGACCCGCGCCGCCCAGGCGAGGTCCTCCGTCACCACGCTGTCGTCGAGTTCGAAGACCTCGCGGGTCTCGGCGAGCCGGGCCTCCACCTCCGCGTCGTCGGCCTTCTGGACCCGTACCCGCAGATCGTCGAACTCCAGGACCTCGACATGGCCGCCGAGATGGCCCGGCACCATCGTGAGGTCCGTCGAGACGTCGTACATCCCGGGGTAGAGATGGCCCATGAGACCGTGCCGTCCGCCGCGGAGCACGGCGAGTGCGCCCGCCGCCCTGATCCAGCGGCCGATGCGCTCCCAGGCCCGCTCGTCCTCCAGGTACCCGGACACCGAGCGGAAGGGGACGCCGACGCGTTCGAACGTGTTGGCCATCTCGGGCAGCGGACAGGCCCCGCAGTACGCCAGCCAGTCCCCGGTACCGAACGACGCGTGGTCCATCGCCTCGGTCGGCTGGAGATTGATGAGCAGCACGGGCGCTCCGCTGCGCCGGGCGATCGGCACGAGCATCGTCGCCGTCATATAGGTGGTCAGGAAGCCGACGATGAGATCGCAGTCGGCCGCCCGCAGCCGCTCGGCGGCCGCCGCACCGTCCGTGGCGTCCGAGATGAAGCCGACGTCGACCACCTCCGCGTCGAACGCGCGCATGCGCTCGGCGACCCGAGCCGCCGACCGTTCCAGCCGGGGCAGGAGATCGGGGAACTGCGGCCAGTAGGCCCCCAGTCCGCCCGCGACGAGACCGATCCTCGGTCGGCGGCTGACGGCGGGGACGCGTCGGAAGGCGCCTGCCTCGGTGGTCATGTCCGCATCTCCGTCTCCTCCGCGTCGCCGCCGAGATGGAACACCTCGGTCAGCGGCGTCATCGCCTCGTCCGGTCCGGCGCCCTCCAGCGCCTCGAAGAAGTCCGCCATCTCCGCCTGCCAGCGGGCGTTGACCCCGGTGGCGGCCATCGCCTCCCGCGCGGCGGTGAAGTCCTCCGTCTCCAGATAGCCGACGAGCAGTCCGTCCTCGCGCAGGAAGAGGGAGTAGTTGCGCCAGCCGGCGGCGGTGAGCGCCGAGAGCATCTCGGGCCACACCGACGCGTGCCGCCGGCGGTACTCCTCCGTCCGCTCGGGGCGGACCTTCAGCACGAAGCACACGCGTTGCATCCCGGCTCTCCGGCTCAGAAGTCGAATTCGTCGATGTTCTTGACGTCGAAGACGGTCGGCGGGCCGAGGATGACCTCCCCGTCCTTGCCGATCGTGTACTCGCCCAGGTCGCCGGCCGTGAACGTCTCGCCCTGCGCCCCGGTGATCCGGCCGGATGCCAGGGACGCCGCAGCGTAGGCGCCGAGGCGGCCCAGCTTCTTGGGGTCCCACAGCGAGAACTGCTCGACGGTGCCGTCCTTGACGTACTTGCGCATCTGGTTGGGCGTGCCGAGGCCGTTGAGCACGACCTTGCCCTTGTACGACGAGCCGCTGATGTAGCGGGCGGCCGCGGCGATGCCGACGGTGGTGGGGGAGATGATGCCCTTGAGGTTCGGATACGCCTTGAGCAGCCCCTGCGTCTCCTGGAAGGACTTCTGGTCGTCGTCGTCCCCGTAGGCGACCTTCACCAGCTTCATGTCATGGTAGGCGGGCTTCTTCAGCTCGTCCTTCATGAACTCGATCCAGGTGTTCTGGTTGGTCGCGTTCTGGGTGGCCGAGAGGATCGCTATCTCACCCTTGTTGCCGAGCTGCTTCGCGAGATGCTGCACCTGGGTGCGGCCGATCTCCTCGGAACTGGCCTGGTTGATGAAGATCTGCCGGCAGTCCTTGGCGGTGTCCGAGTCGTAGGCCACGACCTTGATGTTCTGCCGCATGGCCTGCTTGAGGGGGCCGCAGACGGCGTTGGGGTCGTTCGCCGCGATCAGGATGGCGTCCTGGCGCTGCTGGATCAGGGTGTTGATGTACGAGACCTGGGACGAGGCCTTGGCGTCGGAGGGACCGACCTCCTTGCCGGTGGCGCCGAACTCCTTGGCCGCGGCGATCCCCGCGTCGTCGACGATCTTCTCGTACGGGTTGTTGATCTGCTTAGGCAGGAAGGCGAGCTTGAGGCCCTTCTTCATCGGCGCGCCGGGATCAGCCTTCGCACCGGCCGCCGCGGTCCCGGTGTCCTTGGCGGCGTCGTCCTTGGTGGTGCCCGAGCAGCCGGCGAGAGCGACGGCGAGGGCGCACACGGCTGCCGCGGCGGGCAGGATACGGCGGCGTGCGCGGGAGTGCGGATGCATGACGGGGCCTTTCGGGTTGCGGGGGCGGGCATCGGGGACGAGCGGTGGGGGAGGTGCCGGGTCAACTCACGGACGCTGTAGCGGCGTTGCGCCGGTGTCGGCGCTCGCTGACCGTGGTGATGACCCTCGGGGTGAGCACGGACGCGATGAGCAGCAGCCCGGTGACGATCACCTGGATCTCGTTGGACACGTCGTTGAGGGTGAGCAGGTTGTTGAGGAGGCCGATCAGCAGGACGCCGGCGACGGCGCCGCCGAGGGTCCCCTTGCCGCCGTCGAAGTCGACGCCGCCCAGCAACACCGAGGCGATGACGACGAGTTCGAGCCCGACGCCGTTGTCGGCGCGGGCGCTGCCGTAGCGCAGCGTGTAGACGATCCCGGCGAACGAGGCGACCAGCCCGGAGACCATGAACAGCGCCAGCTTGATGCGCTTGACCCGGATGCCGGCGAAGTGGGCCGCGTCCTCCTGCGCGCCGACGGCGTACAGGGAGCGGCCGAACCCGGTGCAGTGCAGGACGACGGCGGCGACGACCGCGAGGACGGCGAACAGCGCTACGGGATAGGGCACGAACGTACCGGGAACGGTCTCGGTGTAGCGGGCCCATTGGGCGTACGACTCGGGGAAGTCGGCCACGGCCTTGTCACCCAGGGCCACGGAGGCGAGACCCCGGTAGAGGGTGAGCGTGCCGATGGTGACGGCGAGCGAGGGCAGTCCCACCCGGGTGACGAGCCAGCCGTTGAGGAGTCCGCCGAGGACACCGGTCAACAGGCAGATCGGCACGATCAGTTCGAAGGTCCAGCCGGCGTCCCACAGCGAACCGGCCAGCGCGCTGGAGAGGCCCAGCATGGAGGCCACGGACAGGTCGACCTGCCCCGCGACGACGAGCAGCGTCATGGGCAGCGCGATCAGCGCGATCTCCGCCGTGTCGTCCAGCGCGGCCGAGAGGTTCGCGGTGTCGGCGAAGCCCTCGGTGGTGCCCTCGCCGGCGAGGAAGACGGCGATCAGCAGGATCCCGACCGCGGTGTCCCAGCGGAGGTACTTGGTCAGAGTGCTCATCGCCGGCTCTTCTTCCTCAGGGCGCTGGTGGTGCGCACCTGGACGACACGGTCGGTGGTGATGGCCAGGAGCAACAGGACACCGGTGATCGCCTGCTGCCAGAAGGAATCCACCTTCAGCACGACCAGGGCGCTGCCGATCGTGGTGAGCAGCAGGGCACCGAGCGCCGCGCCCCACACACTGCCGGTGCCGCCCGTGATGGCGATTCCGCCGACCACGACCGCGCTCACGACGGTGAGTTCCCAGCCGTTCGCGGCGTCGGCGACCACCGTGCCGAACCGTGCCAGCCACAGGGCGCCGGCGAAACCGGCGACAGCGCCGGAGAAGGCGTAGGCGGCCAGGACGCGCCGGCGGATCGGGATGCCGGCCAGCCGCGCGGCCTCGGGGTTGGAGCCGATCGCGTACAGCTCGCGGCCGCTGCGGTAGGTCCGCAGGAAGTACGCGGTGCCGGCCAGGACCGCGGCGGAGATGAGCGGCAGATAGGGGATGCCCGCCACGGAACCGCTGCCGAGGGAGAGGACCCCGTCGGGGACATTGGCGGCGTTGATCTGGTCGCCGTGGGCCCATGCGTGGTCGAGGCCCTGGATGACGTAGAGCATGCCGAGGGTGACGACGAGGGCCGGGACCCGGCCGAAGCTGACCAGCGCACCGCTGACCAGTCCGCACACCACACCGAGCGCGATGCCGAGCACGACGACGGTGAAGGCGCTGTGGTCCGTGCCGGAGACGAAGTGGCCACAGGCGAAGGCGGTCAGGCCGACGACGGAACCGACCGAGAGGTCGATGTTGCGGGTGATGACGACGACGGACTGGCCGACGGCGAGCAGCACCAGGATCGAGGAGTTGAGGAGCAGGTCCTTGATGCCCTGGTCGTCGAGGAAGGACGGATTGGCGAGCCAGGTGCCGGCGATCAGCAGGGCGAGCGCGCCGCCGATGCTGATCTCGCGGGCGCGGAAGACGGCGTCGGCGAGGGAGCGTGCCGAACGCTCGGACGGCGTCCCGGTGGTGGGCGGCTTGTCGAGCGCGGTGGTCATGCGGAGCTCTTTTCGTTGTCACCGGCCGACGGCGCGGGTACCGGCGGCCGGCCGGCTCCCGCTCCGGTGGCGGCGGCCATCACCGTCTCCTCGGTGGCCTCGGACCGGTCCAGTTCTCCGACGAGCCGGCCTTCGCGCATCACGAGGATCCGGTCGGCCATGCCGAGCACCTCGGGCAGATCGGAGGAGACCATCAGCACCGCGAGTCCGTCGGCGGCGAGCGACGAGAGCAGCCGGTGGACCTCCGCCTTCGTCCCCACGTCGATGCCCCGGGTGGGTTCGTCGACGATGAGGACGCCGGGCCGGGTGGCCAGCCACTTGGCGAGGACGACCTTCTGCTGATTGCCGCCGGACAGCACCCCGACCGGGTCGGACAGCTTGTTGTACTTGAGCTGGAGGCGGACCGCCCAGTCGGCGGCCCTGGCCTGTTCGAGGGCGCGGCGTACGAGGCCGCCCCTGCCGAGCCGGTCCAGCCCGGTGAGGGCGATGTTGCGCTCGATGGACATCTCCATGACCAGTCCGCGCTGTCTGCGGTCCTCGGGCACGAGCGCGATGCCCGCGTCCATCGAGGCGGTGGGGGAGGCGGCGGGCAGCTTGCGTCCCGCCACCGTCACCTCACCGGCGTCGGGGCGGTCGACTCCGAAGACCGCCTGGACCACTTCGCTGCGTCCGGCGCCGACGAGTCCGGCCAGCGCCACGATCTCACCGCGGTGCACGTCGAAGGAGACGTCACGGAAGACACCCTCCCGCGTGAGCCGCCGCACGGACAGGGCCGACTCCCCGACGGTGGTGCGCTGTTTGGGATACAGCTCGTCGAGGTCCCGGCCGACCATCCGTCGTACGAGCGACTCTTCGGTGAGGCCCTCCAGCGGTTCCGTGCCGATCAGCCGTCCGTCCCGCAGCGTGGTGACACGCCGGCAGATCTGAAAGATCTCCTCCAGGCGGTGGGAGATGAACAGGACGGCGGTGCCCTCGCCGCGCAGCGTCTCGACGACGGAGAAGAGGCGTGCCGTCTCGCTCGTCGTGAGCGCCGCCGTGGGTTCGTCCATGATCAGGACCCGCGCGTCGAAGGAGAGGGCTTTGGCGATCTCGACGATCTGCTGGTCCGCGATGGACAGTCCGCGGGCGGGGCGCTGCGGGTCCAGTCCGACACCGAGCCGGGTCATCAGGGCCGACGTGGCCGCGTGGACCGAGCCGCGGTCGATACGGCGCAGCGCGCCCAGCGGCTGACGGCCCATGAAGATGTTCTCGGCGACGGACAGGTCGGGGAAGAGCGTCGGTTCCTGGTAGATGACGGCGATACCGGCGTCCCGGGCGTCACCGGGCCCGTGGAAGACCACCGGGTCGCCGTCGAGCAGGAGCGTGCCCGCGTCGGGCCGGTGCACTCCGGCGAGGATCTTGATGAGGGTCGACTTGCCCGCGCCGTTCTCGCCGGCGAGGGCATGGACCTCGCCGGGGAGAAGGCTCAACGAGACGTCCTGCAGGGCCCGTACAGCACCGAAGGACTTGGAGACGTCCGTCAGCGCCAGAACGGGGGCCGGGCCCGTGTCGGACTGGTTCATGGGGACTCCTCAGGGTCGCCGGGGCATTCGTCCCTGACGCCGTGAAAGGTTTCAAATGAGTTTCACGGAAGCTAGACGTGCGGGCCCAGCGCCGTCAATGGGTCTGCAGCCCTGAGTTTCCCCGTCGATTCTGGCGCCTCAACGGCACGGTAGGTGGCGCGGGTTGAGCCCTTGACAGTCCCGTGCAAGCTCCTTAGCTTCACCCTGATGAATCGATTCATGGCGTTGTTGTCCGTGACACGGGAGTGCTGACCATGCCGAGCCGAACCACCGTCATCGCCGCCCTCCGGACGCAGGCCGTCGAGACGGCCTCCTGGGCGTACGCGAACTCCGGCACCCGTTTCAAGGTCTTCGCCCAGCGGGGCGTCCCCCGCACCCCGCAGGAGAAACTGGACGACGCCGCCCAGGTCCACCGCCACACCGGCGTGGCGCCGACCGTCGCGCTGCACATCCCCTGGGACAGGGTCGACGACTACGCGGCTCTCGCGAAGTACGCCGAGGAGCGCGGACTGCGCCTCGGTGCGATCAACGCCAATGTGTTCCAGGACGACGACTACAAACTCGGCAGCGTGTGCCACCCCGACGCCTCGGTACGCCGCAAGGCACTGGACCATCTCTTCGAGTGCGTCGACATCATGGAGGCCACCGGCTCGCGCGACCTCAAACTGTGGTTCTCGGACGGCACCAACTACCCCGGCCAGGACGACATCCGGGACCGGCAGGACCGGCTCTCCGACGCGCTCGCCGCGGTGTACGAGCGACTCGGCGACGACCGGCGGATGCTGCTGGAGTACAAGCTCTTCGAGCCCGCCTTCTACACGACCGACGTGCCGGACTGGGGCACCGCGTACGCGCACTGCCTGAGGCTGGGGGAGAAGGCGCAGGTCGTCGTGGACACCGGCCACCACGCGCCGGGCACCAACATCGAGTTCATCGTCGCGCTGCTGCTGC
Organism: Streptomyces sp. NBC_00306; assembly: GCF_036169555.1. Taxonomy (GTDB): domain Bacteria; phylum Actinomycetota; class Actinomycetes; order Streptomycetales; family Streptomycetaceae; genus Streptomyces; species Streptomyces achmelvichensis. The sequence continues at coordinate 7,511,537 of NZ_CP108032.1, forward strand.
GGGAGGGGAAACTCGGCGGCTTCGACTTCAACTCACGGTTCTACGCCGACGACGACCTCATGGTCGGCGCGGCGGACCCCTTCCAGCTCTTCCGGATCATGTACGAGGTCATCCGCGGTGGCGGCCTCGTCCCCGGCACCGCCTTCATGCTCGACCAGTGCCACAACATCGAGGCGAAGATCCCCGCGATCATCCGCTCCGTGATGAATGTCCAGGAGGCGACGGCCAAGGCGCTGCTCCTGGACGCCGAGAGCCTCGCCGCCGCACAGGCGAGCGGCGATGTGCTGGAGGCCAACGCCGTCCTCATGGACGCCTACAACACGGACGTACGGCCGCTCCTCGCCGAGGTGCGCGAGGAGATGGGCATCGACCCCGATCCCGTCGGCGCCTACCGCCGCTCCGGCTGGGCCGAGAAGATCATCGACGAGCGCGTCGGCGGTACGCAGGCCGGGTGGGGGGCATGAACGACATGGCGCAGCACCCGACGGTCGCCGAACTGCTCGCCCGTTCCCACCGGCTGGGAGCGGACCCGCGCAACACCAACTTCGCCGGCGGCAACACCTCCGCCAAGGGAACCGGCACCGACCCCGTCACCGGCACGGACGTCGAGCTGATGTGGGTCAAGGGATCCGGCGGCGACCTCGGCACGCTCACCGCCGGCGGCCTGGCCGCCCTCCGGCTCGACCGGCTGCGCGCGCTCACCGCCGCCTACCCCGGCATCGAGCGCGAGGACGAGATGGTGGCCGCCTTCGACTACTGCCTGCACGGCAAGGGCGGGGCCGCTCCCTCCATCGACACCGCGATGCACGGCCTCGTGGACGCGGTCCATGTCGACCACCTCCACCCGGACTCGGGCATCGCGCTCGCCTGCGCGGCGGACGGTGAAGCCCTGACCAAGGAGTGCTTCGGCGAGCGGGTGGTGTGGGTGCCATGGCGGCGGCCCGGCTTCCAGCTCGGCCTCGACATCGCGGCCGTCAAGAAGGCTCACCCACAGGCGATCGGCTGCGTCCTCGGCGGCCACGGGATCACCGCCTGGGGGGCGACGTCCGAGGAGTGCGAGCGCAACTCGCTGGACATCATCCGTACGGCCGAGGCCTTCCTGGCCGAGCGCGGCGCACCCGAACCCTTCGGCCCGGTGCTCGCCGGGTACGAGCCCCTGCCCGAGGCCGAACGGCGGGTCCGCGCCGCCGCCCTCGCGCCGGTGATCCGCGGTCTCGCCTCCCACGACCGGGCGCAGGTCGGCCACTTCACCGATGCCGGACCGGTGCTCGACTTCCTGTCCCGGTCGGAGCATCCGCGACTGGCGGCGCTGGGCACCTCGTGCCCCGACCACTTCCTGCGCACGAAGATACGGCCGCTGGTCCTCGACCTGCCGCCGGGCGCCGGGCTCGACGCCGCCGTGGACCGGCTGAAGGAGCTCCACCGGGAGTACCGCGAGGAGTACCGGGCGTACTACGAGCGGCACGCCGACGAGCACACTCCCCCCATGCGCGGCGCCGATCCGGCGATCGTGCTGGTGCCCGGCGTGGGCATGTTCTCGTTCGGCAAGGACAAGCAGACGGCACGGGTCGCCGGCGAGTTCTATCTCAACGCCGTCCATGTGATGCGCGGCGCCGAGGCCGTCTCGTCCTACGCGCCGATCGAGGAGTCCGAGAAGTTCCGCATCGAGTACTGGGAACTGGAGGAGGCCAAGCTCCGGCGGATGCCGAGGCCCAGGCCGCTGGCCGCCAGGATCGCGCTGGTCACCGGAGCCGGCTCCGGCATCGGCCGGGCCATCGCGCACCGGCTCGTCGCCGAAGGCGCCTGTGTCGTCGTCGCCGATCGCTCCAGTGCGGGCGCCGAGACGGTGGCCGCCGAGCTCGGCGGGCCCGATCACGCGGTCCCGGTGACCGTCGACGTGACGAGCGAGGAACAGATCACCGAGGCCTTCGCGGCCGCCCATCTCGCCTTCGGCGGCGTCGATCTGGTCGTGAACAACGCCGGGATCTCCATCTCCAAGCCGTTGCTGGAGACATCGGCGAAGGACTGGGATCTCCAGCACGACATCATGGCCCGCGGATCCTTCCTGGTCTCCCGGGAGGCCGTCCGCACCATGACCGCCCAGCAACTGGGCGGCGACATCGTCTACATCGCCTCCAAGAACGGGGTCTTCGCGGGCCCCAACAACATCGCCTACGGCGCGACGAAGGCCGACCAGGCCCACCAGGTCAGGCTGCTGGCGGCCGAGGTCGGCGAGCACGGGATCCGGGTCAACGGGGTCAACCCCGACGGTGTGGTGCGCGGCTCCGGCATCTTCGCCGGCGGCTGGGGCGCCCAGCGGGCCGCCGTGTACGGCGTGGAGGAGGCGGAGCTCGGCGCGTTCTACGCCCGGCGCACACTGCTGAAGCGGGAGGTGCTGCCGGAGCATGTGGCCAACGCGGTCTTCGCGCTGACCGGCGGGGACCTCTCGCACACCACCGGACTGCACATCCCGGTGGACGCCGGGGTGGCGGCCGCCTTCCTCCGCTGACCGAGCGGGTCCCGATGACGACAATCCGAACCCCGCAGCCGGCCCGGCATCCGACCTGGCAGCGCCGGCACCCGACCGGCAGGAGGTGAACATGACCGACCCCCTTGCTTTCGCCGCCGTCGACCTCGGTGCGTCGAGCGGGCGGGTGATGCTGGGCCGCGCCGGTCCGGGCGTCCTGGAGCTGACCGAGGTCCACCGGTTCCCCAACCGGCCGGTCAGGACCGGCGCCACCCTGCACTGGGACATCCTCGCCCTCTACCGGGGTGTGCTCGACGGCTTGCGGGCCGCGGCCGCCGCGGCGGGCGGACGCCTGGCGGGCATCGGCATCGACAGCTGGGCCGTCGACTACGGACTTCTCGACGCGTCCGGCGAGCTCCTCGGCAATCCGGTCCATTACCGGGACGACCGTACAAAGGGAGTGGCGGAGAAGGTCGCGGCCGCCCTGCCGGCCGGCGAGCTGTATGCGGCGACAGGGCTCCAGTATCTGCCGTTCAACACCGTCTACCAGCTGGTCGCGGCACGCGGAACTCCCCAACTCGCCGCTGCTCGGCAGGTGTTGATGATCCCCGATCTGATCAGCTACTGGCTGACCGGCAGGGCCGGGACGGAGATCACCAACGCCTCCACCACCCAGCTGGTCGACCCCCGCACCCGCGACTGGTCCCCCACCGTCGCCCGGCGTCTGGGGATCGACCTCTCCCTCTTCCCGCCGCTGCGGGCACCCGGTGACACCGCCGGCACCCTGCGCCCCGAGGTGCTGGCCGAGACCGGGCTCACCGGGCCCGTGCCGGTGATCGTCGTCGGCTCGCACGACACCGCGTCGGCCGTTGTCGGCGTCCCCGCCGACGGCGAGGACTTCGCCTATGTCGCCACCGGCACCTGGTCACTCGCCGGGGTGGAGCTGCCCGCACCGGTCCTCGGGGAGGCGAGCAGACGCGCCAATTTCACCAATGAGCTCGGTGTGGACGGCACGGTCCGGTATCTGCGCAACATCATGGGCCTGTGGCTCCTCCAGGAGTGCCTGCGGAGCTGGGAGACGCAGGACCGGGCCCAGGATCTTCCCGCACTGCTCGACGCCGCCGCGGCCGCCGTACCGCTGCGCTCGGTGGTCGACGCGAGCGACCCCGCCTTCATCGCCCCCGGCGACATGCCCCGCCGTATCGCCGACGCCTGTCTGCGGACGGGACAGCCCGAGCCCCGCACCGAGGCCGAGACGGTGCGCTGTGTTCTCGACTCGCTCGCGCTGGCCCACCGGCAGGCCGTCGAGGACGCCGTCCGGCTGTCGGGACGTCCTGTCTCGCGGGTGCACATCGTCGGGGGCGGAGTGCGCAATACGTTGCTGTGCCGGCTGACGGCCCAGGCGACGGGCCTGCCGGTCGTCGCCGGTCCCGCGGAGGCCGCCGCCTTCGGCAATCTGCTGGTGCAGGCGCGGGCGGCGGGGGCCGTCACCGGAGGCCTCGGGGGCCTGCGCGCGCTGCTCCGTGCCACCCAGGAGCTGCGGGTTCACGAGCCAGGGGGTGCGAGCGGCACCACGCGTGAAGCGTGGGACGAGGCGGCGGCCCGCTGCCGCCGCGCCGAGGGGGCATCGGCCCGGCCCCGGTGAACCCGAGACGCCCCGTGCCGTCACACCCACGACGAGAGGCTGCCGCGGCTCCCTCGCTGGTCGGGTCGGCCCGGGAGTGCGATTCTGGGAGAGGGCAGTCTGCCGAGGGAACTCGGGAGGGCCGATGGGACGAGATGTCCCGGCGAAGGTGTTCACACGTGAGGACCGCCGCCGGTACCGGATCAAGATGCAGGCGTGCCTCGACGCCTTCGCGCAGATGCTGCGCGACTCCCGGTTCGAGTTCGAGCGGCCGCAGGTCGGTCTGGAGATCGAACTCAATCTGGCGGACGCCGAGGGCAGGCCCGCGATGCGCAGCACCGACGTGCTGGAGGCGATCGCCGATCCCGCCTGGGCCACCGAGCTGGGCCGGTTCAATCTGGAGATCAACATCCCGCCACGGCGGCTCACGGCCGGCGGCCCCGACGACTGGGAACAGGAGATCCGCGACGCGCTCAATCATGCCGAGGAGCGGGCCGCCGCCGTCGGCGCGCATCTGATCATGGTGGGCATCCTGCCGACCCTGCGGCAGCCGGACGTGGGCGAGGCCGCGCTGTCGGAGGACCCGCGCTACAGGCTGCTGAACGAGCAGGTCTTCGCTGCCCGCGGCGAGGATCTGAGGATCGCCGTGGACGGGGTGGACCGGCTGCGGACGTATGCCGACACCATCACGCCCGAGGCGGCGTGCACCAGTACCCAGTTCCATCTGCAGGTCTCGCCCGACGAGTTCGCCGGCTACTGGAACGCCGCACAGGCCATCGCCGGCGTCCAGGTGGCGCTGGCGGCGAACTCACCGTTCCTGTTCGGCAAGGAGCTGTGGCACGAGACCCGTATCCCCCTCTTCGAGCAGGCCACCGACACCCGCTCCGACGAGATCAAGGTGCAGGGGGTTCGGCCCCGCGTGTGGTTCGGCGAACGGTGGATCAACAGCGTCTTCGACCTCTTCGAGGAGAACGTGCGGTACTTCCCCGCGCTGCTGCCGCTGTGCGACGACCAGGACCCGCTGCAGACCCTGGACGGCGGCGACATCCCCGAGCTGGCCGAACTCACCCTGCACAACGGCACGATCTACCGCTGGAACCGCCCGGTGTACGCGATCGACCACGACAAACCGCACCTGCGCGTGGAGAACCGCGTACTCCCCGCCGGGCCCACGGTCGCCGACGTCCTCGCCAACGGAGCGTTCTACTACGGTCTGACCCGCGCGCTGGTCGACGAGGAGCGTCCGGTCTGGTCCCGCATGTCGTTCTCGGCCGCGGAGGACAATCTGCACGCCGCCGCGCGGAACGGGATCGACGCACGGCTGTACTGGCCCGGAATGGGTGAGGTGCCCGTGGTCGAACTGGTGCTGCGCCGGCTGCTGCCGCTGGCGCACCAGGGGCTGGAGCGCTCCGGCATGGACGCGGCATGGCGGGAGCCGCTGCTGGGAATCATCGAGCAGCGGTGCGTCACGGGCCGCAACGGGGCGGTCTGGCAGAAGGAGATGTTCCATCACATCGCCGACTCCAGCCACGTCGGCTCCCGCGAGGCACTGCGCCGGATGACCCGGCAGTACAGCGACTACATGCATCTCAACGCACCCGTCCACACCTGGCCGGTGGACTGAGAGCGGCAGGAGGCCCGGTCACCTGCGAGAGATGACCGGGCCTTCGTGCTGTGTGACCGTGTGTCAGGGGGCGTTGATCAGGTCGTGCGGAGGAACGGTGACCTTGCGGGCACCCGCCTTGCCGCTGAGGACGACCTTGCGCAGGGCGACGTTGTTCTTGAGGTTCGTCTCCTGAAGCCGCTTCTCCGGGTTGGCGATGACCTGGATGTAGTACGTGCCGTTGGGCAGGTCCGTCACGTCGAAGGACTGACCGGGACGGTACTGGGTGTAGGTGTCGCCGGAGCCCACGTCCAGGACCTCACGCACCGAGATCGAGCTCTGTTGACCGCAGGCGGTGGACAGATCGGTGTTGAACGGGTGCCAGTTGGCGTTCTTCACCGTGTAGTCGATCGCGTCCGTGTTGGCCAGGCAGAAGGCCTCCTTGCCGCTGCGGACGATCTCGCTCTGGTCGGCGCTCAGCAGGCGGTAGCTGGCGAAGTCGGTGAAGTGCCAGTGCTCGTGGCCGATGCGCGGGTCCCACTCCATGGTGCCTGTGGGGGTGTAGCCGACCTGCTTGCCCTTCGCGTCGTAGAAGTACTGGTAGGCGTCCATCAGGTCCTTGCCGGGACTGCGGAAGCCGTCCACGACGAGCGGCGCGGGACCGGCGTTCCACACGTTGGCGCTGAAGACCATGTAGTCCTTGCCCGGGACGTCACCGTCCTCGCCGTCGGAGATGCCGATGTCCCAGGCCGGCAGCGAACGCAGGTCGGGCTTGGGCACGTCGGGCACACTCGCCCGGCCGGTCGGACGCTTGGCGTTGGGCGTGAGGGCGGGCGCGATCCGCGAGCCGTCGGTGTGGCCCGGGCCGTCACCGAGGTGACCGGCCGCGCGGGCGGCCTTCAGCGCGTACGGCAGGGCGGGCGGCGCGGGTGCGTCGGCTCCCCGGCCCTCGTGGTAGGCGTGCCCACCGGCAGCCGGCTTCCCGTGGGCGGCGCCGTGACCGGAGTGACCGGTCTTCGACGAGCGAGCCCCTTCACCGGGCGGGCTCTGGCGCACGGTCACCTTGAGCGACTTGGTCTCGTCGGGCATACCGAACAGATCGCGGTACGCCTTGGTCACCGACAGCTTGGCGGTGTATTCACCCACCGGCAGCTTCACCGGCTCGGAGTAGTACCCGAGGTAGGTGTTGGAGGCCCAGCCGTTCTCGACACCCCAGACCGATCCGAGGGTGAAGGGATTGGTGGGACAGCTCTCGGGATACTTCGACTTCGCCGGGGCGTCCGGGCGGATGCGGCCGGAGGCGTTGTTCGGACAGAAGGTCTCCTGCTTGCTGAGCACCTTCTTCCCGTTCTTGTCCGTGATGGTGACCTGGAGGAAGCCGGCCAGGCCGGTGAAGTCCTTGACGAGGCCCTTCGGCAGCGTCTTGGTCGTGGTCTTCTTCCCCTGGCGGATGACCTGTTGGGCCACGACAGGGTCCTTGTAGGACTTGCGCTTCACCTGGAACTCCAGGGGCGCGCCCTCGGCGGTGAGGTAGGTGCCGAGGTCGAGATAGACCCCGGACTCCTCGTCCCGGTCGAGAGTGACGGCGGTGGAGGCGGCGATCAGCCGAAGCTTGGGTGTGGTCTGTGCTGTGGCGGCGTCGGGAGCGGCGGCGGCTACGCCGGCGATCACAGCCAGCGCGGCGGAGCCGGCGAACGCGGCGCGCCAGAGACGATTGCGGTGAGGTCTGGTCATCGGTTCCTCGTCCTCAGGAGCCAGCGGAATGACCCGATCGGTTCTGATCGGAGCCTGGCCGACCTGTCAGAACGCGGGACGCCCGAACCGGTTGTCTGAGGACCCTCAAGTCGTCGATCCTTGTCCGAAATGGTGGCGGTTCCGCGACAATCCGGCCGTCCCCCTGCCTTTCGCCCCATGGCAATCGGCGCTGTGCTAACGGACGCGTCTGCGGTGGCACAGGAGAGAACTGTGCCACCGCAGACGCGAGTTCGGTCCGCCGAGAAGGTCAGCAGGCGCCGAGGTCCTGCCACACACCCCATTCACCCGTGGAGCCGGGCTCCTCGCCCTTCGTCCACCACTTGGACTTCCACTGGTGCGCCTTGTGCGACACCGTCGTGGGGTTGCCGTACTCGGTGGTGGCGCTCCACGCGGGGGCCGTGCAGGTGCCCGGACCGGTCGGGTCGGGTGAGGGGTCCGGGCTCGGTCCGGTGCCCGAACCCGGCTCGACCACCGCTGTACCGCGCGTCAGATCTCCGGCGAGCCCATAGGTCCTGCCGCCGAACGTCACCGTCCAGTTCGAGGGGGTGGACGTCGGCAGGTAGTACACGAAGTCCAGGTCGACGAAGGCGCCGGGTGCCAGGGTCTGCCAGGCCGGCAGCTTCAGCGACACCCGGTTGACGTCGCCCTTCAGACCACCGATGTTGCTGCCGCTGTGATCACTGCGCACGATCGTGGTCCCGAAGCCGGACTGGTCCTTGGCATTGGCGGGCGCCGAGGTGGCGTAGTCGAACTGGAACTCCGTGCCCCCGGGCAGCGCCGTCTTCGTGTTGTTGGTGATCCTGAGCTTGGGGCTGATCGGGTAGTTGGAGTCGCCGAGGGGGAACTGGCCGAAGTCCACGTCCACCTTGACCGCCTCGGCGGGCAGGGCGGTCGCGGCCCTTCTGGCGCCGTACGGAGCGGCGGTCCGGAACTTCTCGTACATCGCGGTGGTCAGCGTGTCACCGGTCTCGTACTGCCCCTTGGCGGCGTTCCACGCGTAGTCGCCCGCGAGCTCCCAGATCATCGTGCCGCCGATGCCGCGGTCGACGACATAGTCCGCCTTGGCGGCGACCGACTGCTCGTCCTCGGTGGACAGGAAGACCTTCTTCTGCGCGTTCCACAGCCAGGGCGCGACCAGGGTCGCGTCGTACCTGCGGGCGTAGGTGCCGGTCAGCGTGGTGTTCGCGGGGAAGCCGTACCTGGTGACGTAGTCGCCCACCACGCCCTTCTCCAGATTCTTGGCGTGCCACATCGGGTTGGAGCCGGCCGGGGACTCGTTGCCCGCCGTGTCCTTGTCGTGCCAGAGGTTGTCGATGCCCACCGCACCGTCACCGCACTTGGTCAGCCCCGATCCCGCCGGGCAGGTGGTGGTGGCCGCCTTGCCCCAGAGCCCGTCGGTGCCGCCCTGCACGTTCTTGAAGCCGCGGGTGTAGTACGGCAGACCGATGTTGATGCGGCCGGCGGGCATGGAGCCGCGGAAATAGTGGTACGCCCAGTCGGTGTTGAGGTATCCGATGCCGCCGTACTGCGAGGTGGAGTACACACCGGCGGAAGCGAGTTCGGCGTCCTTGCCGTCGTCGAACAGGGAGGCGTTGGGACCCACGTACTCGTTCCAGGCGCCGTGCAGGTCGTACGACATGATGTTGACGTAGTCCAGGTACTTCTGGACCTGGAAGGTCTCCATGCCGCGCAGCAGATAGCCGGACGAGGGCGCGGCCACGGTCAGCAGATAGTGCTTGCCGTCCGCGGCGCCCGCGCGGTCGAGCTTCTCGCGCAGGGACTTCATCAGCGCCGCGTAGCCCTTGACCAGGCCCGCGCGGCGGGCGTTGGACAACTGGTGGTCGAGCGGGTTCCCGGCGTCCTTCATCGATGTCGGGTATTCGTAGTCGATGTCGACGCCGTTGAACCCGTACTTCTTGATGAAGGCGACGGCCGACTCGGCGAAGGTGTCGATGCCGGTCTGGTTCACCGAACCGTCGGCGTTGGTGGCCATCGAGTAGAAACCGCCGGAGTTCACCCGCTCGCCGTCTTCGGCGAAATACCCGCCGGTCTCGGCCCAGCCGCCGACGGAGATCAGTGTCTTCACGTCGGGGTGCTGCTTCTTGAACTTCGTCAGCAGGTTGAAGTGCCCCTTGTAGGGCAGGGCGGGGTCCATCTCGGCCCCGGCGACCCCGGGCCAGGTCAGCCCGGTGGCGGCGTTGGCCGGGGTGTCCGCGCCCACCGACAGCCGGTTGGCGGAGTCGATGTGCCCGAAGGCGTAGTTGATGTGGGTGACCTTGTTCCACGGGATGTCCGAGGCGAGGTAGGCGGGAGTGCCGTCCTTGCCGGTGCGCCAGCCGGTGAAGTAGCCGATGACGCGGCGCTGGTGGTCCGCGCCCATCTTCTCCCGGCCCTCGGCGTCGTAGACGGAGCAGTAGGGGACGTCGACGCCCGGGGTCGAGTAGAGCCCGTCGGGTCGACAGGACTCCTGGGCGGCGGCGTGGGAGACGCCTGAGGAGAGTGAGCCGGCGAGCAGCGCGGCGGCGGCTGCGCCGGCTGCGAGCAGCGATGCTCTGGTACGGGTGAGGGACAGCACGGTCGGATCCTCCTGGTGGGGGTCCCCCTGCACCCACCGGGGCGCAGGGTTGATCGGCCTCGCACAACAACTGGCATGGGGATGGGTGCAGTTGGTCCCGTGAGGTGCGCACCGCCCGGGACCGGATCCGCGCAGGTGACGCAGAGGCTAAGAGGACTAGACCAGTGCGTCAATAGGTCTGGACCATTCCGGTCGGGGCGTCACGGAAATGATCCCGGCGGAGCGCCGCCCGGGGAGCACGTGTTCCTGCGCGCATGCGGTGAACAGGCCCTCGCCTACGTGCCGTTCGTCGCCATCGCGGGCGCCCGCGCGTGAGGGGTGCGCGAGTGCCACCGGCACCGACGAGGTGCCGGCCGTCGCCCGGGCCCACGGTTCGAACGCCGCGCAGATCCCGCTCGCGTGGACGCTCCCGTGCGGACCTCATGTGCCGGCCAACCCGGGCACCGGCAACCCGGGCCACCTGACCGGCAACGTGGCAGCGGCCGCTCCGGGGCTCTCCGATGACGAACTGGCGCGGCTCGCCGTGTAGAAGGCGACCACGGGGGTGCCACCGTCAGTCCTCACCTCTGTACTCGACCGCATGATGAAGGTCGACCGGGCCTGCGGCCTCCCGGGGGAGGACCCCTGGCGCCTGACGGCGGGCGACGGTCTTCGGCGCTCCATCTGCGCCGGTCTTCCGGCTGCCCCGAGGCGTCCCGCGGCGCGCCGCTCCGGGCGCGCCTCTCGTCGGGGTCCGGCTGCTGTGCGCCATGGCGGGAGCGGGAAACCGCGCGGCTTCTGGCCATGCTCGACGACGTGGCCGGGGCGTGCGGCACCCCGGCCGCTCTGACGGCTTTCGTCGCCGTCGGCCCGACATGACCCGGACGGCAGCCCGACACTGCGGGCGATCCCGGGCGGGACCTGGCCGGCGCCGGGCCCTGAAAACGGCGCCGCCACGGCGGGACCGCCTTGCCCGTGGACCGGGTCGCGGCCTACTGTGAATGCGCTTTCACCGGGGTCGGTTTCCGGGAAAGCGCCTGAGTGTCGAGCTGTGAATGGACGGTCGGTCGGGTGAGTGCCCCCACGGTGTACGACGTCGCCGAACGGTCGGGCGTCTCGATCGCCACGGTCTCGCGGGTCTACCGCAATCCTGACTCCGTCCGGGCCCAGACCCGCGACCGCGTGCTGGAGGCGGCCCGGGCCCTCGGTTACGTACCGAGCGCGAACGCGCGCGGACTGGCCAGCCGGCGCACCGGCGTACTCGGCCTCTGCTTCCCCGACTACGCGGACCCGGCCGCGGAGAGCGGCGGCGAGTCGGACGACGAGTACGACGACTCGGCCGTGATGCTCTACTCCGACCAGATCATCCGCGGTATGGAGCGGGCCGCCAGGCGGCACGGATACGCGCTGCTGATCGCGGCATCGCTGGAGGGCGGACCCGAGAGCCTGGTGGCGAAGGTGGCCGGGCGGGTCGATGGCTTCGCGGTCCTCGCCCGGACCGTACCGACCGAGGACCTGGAGCTGATCTCGCGACGGCTGCCGGTGGTGATGCTGGCGGGACCGCGCGAGATCGACCACCTCGACCACATCGAGGTGGCCAACACGGACGGCGAGCGGGAACTGGCGCGCCATCTCATCCGGGACCACGGCTTCACCCGGCTCGCCTTCGTCGGGAGCGAGGAGCATTCGCCGGACGCCGAGGCGCGTTTCCGCGGCTTCCGGGAGGCGTGCGCCGAGGCCGGTCTGCCGGTGCCCGACGCTCCGGACCTGCGCGCCCCGATGATGACGCAGCCGGAGGGCGAGCGCGCCGCCGACGCATTGCTCGACCGGGCGGGGGAGCGACCGCAGGCGTTGCTCTTCGCCAACGACCAGATGGCGGTGGGGGCGTTGCGCGCGCTGGAACGCCGGGGCGTCCGGGTGCCGCAGGACATCGCCGTCACCGGCTTCGACGGCATTCCGCTCGGCCGGCTGGTCCGGCCCGCCCTGACGACGGTACGGCAGCCGATGCGCCGCCTGGGGGAGGAGGCGGTGGACCTGCTGGTCCGGCGCCTGTCGGGCGACCGCGACAGCCCGCCTGTCTCGATGGTCCTCCCGGTCTCCCTGGCCCGGCGCGCGAGTTGCGGGTGCGTCTGAGGGGGCCAGCGGTACGGGGGTGGCAGGGGCGGGCCGTTCGCACGGCAAACGCGGCATCCGGGTAACCGTGCCGCTGCGCATCCCGCACACCGCGACGCTGCGCATGCGGGGCACAGCCGTACATCCGGCACCCCGCGACCCTGCACGCACCGCAAGCATGGGCACGCGGCGCCCCTGCGCATCCCGAAGGCGCCGGCCGTCCCGCGTAGCCCGAAGACGCCGGCTGTACCGGGACCCTGCCCATGCGGCGCGCCGCGTCCCTGCGTACGCCGCGACCCTGCCTGTCCGGCACACCACGACATCCCTCACGTCGCGGCGCTGAAAATCGCCCTGCCCCGGGCATCCGCGTGCCGCACCCCGTGCCCCCGTGGCGGGCGCGGTCCCGGCTCGCCCCCGGGGTTCCGGGAGGGTCGGACGCCACCCCTCCGCACCGCGCCGAGCATGCGGAATCTCTTCTGTCACTTTCGTTCCGCAAATCCTCCGCCTAGCCTTCGACGGGCAACCGCCGAGGTCGCGCCCGTTGCGAGAACGTGACCTGAGCCCCTCTTGCGGTGGCCGGAAAGGCTGCATGAGAGTGATGTATGCGCTTACAGACTGCGCATACATTGCGGAGCTCAAGGAGGAGCCGTCCATGCACCGCACCGCTCGAACCGTTTCGGCCGCCCTGGCGATCTCGCTGGCCTGCGGACTCACCGCATGCGGGTCGGGAGGTGAGGGAGTCGCCGCCGACGCCGAACAGACACTGACCGTCTGGGCGATGGGAGCCGAGGGCGAGAAACTCGGCGCGGTGGCCGCGGAGTACACCAAGGCCAACCCCAAGATCGACGTCAAGGTCACCCCGATCGGCTGGGACGTCGCCCACCAGAAGCTCGTCTCGGCGGCCGCCGCCGGGACGCTGCCGGACGTGATGCAGATGGGCAGCACGTACATGGGTGAGTTCGCCGAACTCGGTGTGCTGGAGCCGGTGGACACCAAGACCTTCGACAAGAAGGACTTCTTCCCCGCCGGCTGGGAGCAGGGTGTCGTCGACGGCGAGGTCTACGGCGTGCCCTGGTACGTGGACACCCGCGTCCTGTACTACCGCACCGATCTCGCGCGGAAGGCGGGGGTCGGCAAGCCCCCGGCGACCTTCGCCGAGCTGGAGAGCATGGCCGCCGCGTATCAGGACAAGGCGAAGACCAAGTGGGGCATCTACCTCCAGCCCCGTGGTCTGGACACCGTCCAGAGCTTCTACCCGTTCCTGTACTCGGCGGGCGGTGAGATCGTCGACAAGAACGGCAAGGCCGCGGTGAACAGCCCTGCCGCGGTCGGCGCCTTCGAGCAGTACGGTGCCTTCTTCGACAAGGGACTCAGCACCAAGAGCGTGCAGCCCGGTTACGACCCCTTGAAGGACTTCAACACCGGAAACGTCCCGATGTTCTTCTCCGGCCCGTGGATCAGGACCCTGATCGACGAGCAGTACCCGGACCTCAAGGGCAAGTGGGCGGTCGCCAACGTGCCGACCGGGAAGTCCTCCACCTCGATGGCCGGGGGTTCCAGTCTGGTGATCTCCAAGGACAGCGAACACAAGGCCGCCGCCAAGGAGTTCGTCGCCCATCTCACCAGCGCCCAGGCGCAGGCCGACTGGTACCGCCGTACCCACGATCTCCCGGCCAACCTCGCCGCCTGGTCCTCCGGCGAACTGGCGGAGGACCCCGGCATGAAGGTGTTCTTCCAGCAGATGAAGACCGCGAAGTCCACACCCACCCTGCCCACCTGGTCGGAGATATCCGCCTCGGTCGACACCGCGCTGGAGTCGGTGACGCAGGGCAAGGCCTCCGGACGGGAGGCCGCCGGCAAGGCACAGGCCGGTGTCGAGGACCTGGTCTCGCGATAGCCATGAGCACCACGACCACACCGGCCGCGAAGACGGCCGGCAAGCGGAACGGACCGGCGCAGCGGCGGGCCCCGGCCGACGGGCCGCCGCGCCGCCTCGGCAGGCAGAACGCCGCCGGGTGGCTGTTCTCCACCCCCTTCCTCGTCCTGTTCGCCGTGTTCATGGCGTTCCCGATCGTCGCCACGCTCCTCATGAGCTTCACCGACTTCGGGCTGCGCAATGTCACCCACCCGCTCGACGCCGAGTTCATCGGCCTGGAGAACTACACCAAGCTGTTCGAGGACGAGAAGTTCCTCGAGGCGCTGTTCAACACCGCGTACTTCGTGGTCGTCGGCGTCCCGGTGACCGTCCTTCTCGGCCTGCTCGTCGCCGTCCTGCTGAACAACGGCATCGACCGCGCCCGGACGTTCTTCCGTGTCGGCTTCTACGCGCCCGTCGTCACGAGCATCGTCGCCGTCGCCGTCGTATGGCGCTTCGTCCTGGACCCGACGGACGGCCTGATCGCCGGGCTCGCCGCCGAAGCAGGCTTCACCGCACCCGATTTCCTGGGATCGGAGACGCTCGCCATGCCGTCGCTCATCGCGATGGCGGTCTGGCGGAACCTCGGCACCGTGATGGTGCTGTTCATCGCCGGGCTCCAGGCCATTCCCACCGAAGTACGGGAGGCCGCGCGGCTCGACGGCGCGGGAACCTTCCAGGAGCTCCGGCGGATCACCGTGCCCCTGCTGCGGCCGACGACGCTGTACGCGACCGTCATCACCACGATCGGCTACCTCAACGTCTTCGAGGAACCGTTCGTGATGACGCAGGGCGGCCCGTCGGACTCCACGCTGACCGTCTCCCTGCACATGTACCGCGAGGGCTTCAATTTCTTCCACATGGGCTACGCGAGCGCCATGGCCTACGTCCTGTTCGTGGTCATCATGGCCGTCACGGTGCTCCAGCTCCGACTGCTGAAGGACAACACGTCATGAGCGGCACCCGAGCTCCGGGCATCCGTGGCACCTCCCGCATCCGCAGGCCGGCGGTCTACGTCGTCGTCTCCGCGGGACTGCTGGTGATGGCGGCGCCGTTCCTGTGGATGGTCCTCTCCGCCTTCAAGACGGACCGCGAACTGACCGCCAGCCCTCCGGTCTGGATTCCGACGGAGTGGACGTTCCAGCACTTCACCGAGCTGCTCGAGCGACTCGACATGCCGCTGTACTTCATGAATTCGGTGATCGTCGCCGTGTTCGTGACCGTCTGCAACCTGGTGTTCTGCTCGATGCTCGGCTACGCGCTGGCCAAGCTGGACTTCGGCGGCCGCAGCAAGGTCTTCGCGATCGTCCTCGGCGCGCTGATGGTGCCCGGGAATCTGATGCTGCTGCCCCTCTTCGTCCTGATGAGCAGGCTTCAGCTGATCGACTCCTACGCCGGGTTGGTGCTGCCGTTCGCCGCGGGCGCCGTCGGGGTCTTCCTCATGAGGCAGTTCATGCTGTCGATCCCCGACGACCTGCTGGAAGCGGCCCGGCTCGACGGGGCCGGGGAGTGGTTCATCTTCTGGCGGATCGTGATGCCGCTGGTGAAACCCGCCCTCGCGACCCTGTCGATCCTGACCTTCCTCGGCTCGTGGAACAACTTCGTCTGGCCGCTGATCGCCACCAACGACCCCGGCAAGTACACGCTGCCGGTGGCACTGGCCACCTTCGCGACCGATCCGAACAAGTCGGCGGGCTCCAACGGCATGCTCATGGCCGGATCGTTCCTGGTCGTCCTGCCCGTCCTGATCGTGTTCATCGCCCTGCAACGCCACTTCACCCAGGGCATCGCGACCGCGGGCATGAAGTAGCGAGCCCCGGCGCCCCCGATCCCCCCCCCACCGTCCGTACCGGAGAGTTCTCACGATGACGCACAGCACCACCCCCTTCCCCGACGGCTTCCTGTGGGGCGCCTCCACCGCCGCCCACCAGATCGAGGGCAACAACACCAACAGCGACTGGTGGCACAAGGAGCACAGCGGTACCTCGCACATCGAGGCGCCCAGCCTCGATGCGTGCGACAGCTACCACCGGTGGGACGAGGACATGGACCTGCTGGCCGGACTCGGGTTCACCGACTACCGGTTCAGCATCGAATGGGCCCGGATCGAACCGGCGCCCGGTCACTTCTCCCGCGCCGAACTCGCCCACTACCGGCGGATGGTGGACGGCGCGATCGCCCGCGGACTGCGCCCGATGGTCACGCTGCACCACTTCACCGTCCCGCGGTGGTTCGACGAGCGGGGCGGCTGGACCGCCGAGGGGGCCGTCGCCCTGTTCGCCCGCTACGTCGCCGCGACGGCACCGGTGATCGCCGAGGGTGTGCCGTACGTCTGCACCATCAACGAGCCCAACATGATCGCCGTGATGGCGGGAGCGGCCAAGGCGGGCGATGTGGGCTTCCCGCCGGCCGGACTGCCCACCCCCGACGAGGAGACGACCTGGGCGGTCATCGAGGCTCACCGCGCCGCCGTCAAGGAGGTCCGGGCCCTCAATCCGCGGATCAGGGTCGGCTGGACGATCGCCAACCAGGTCTACCAGGCCCTGCCCGGCGCCGAAGAGGTCACGGCGGCCTACCGCCACCCGCGCGAGGACGTGTTCCTGGAGGCCGCGCGGGACGACGACTGGGTCGGCGTGCAGTCCTACACCCGTACCCGTATCGGCGCCGACGGACCGATCCCCGCCCCCGAGGACGCCGAACGCACGCTCACGCAGTGGGAGTACTACCCGGCGGCCGTCGGACACGCGCTGCGTCATACCGCCGACATCGTCGGCGACGTGCCGCTCGTCGTCACCGAGAACGGCATCGCCACGGCCGACGACACCCGCCGCGTCGACTACCTGACCGGCGCGCTGAACGAAGTGGCCCGGGCGATCGAGGACGGCCTCGACATCCAGGGCTACCTCGCCTGGAGCGCCCTCGACAACTACGAATGGGGCTCGTACCGGCCCACCTTCGGCCTGATCGCCGTCGACCCCGAGACGTTCGCCCGCACCGCCAAACCGTCCGCGGTCTGGCTCGGCGGACTCGGCCGCAGCCGTGAACTCCCGCGGGGCGAAGGCTGAACAGCCCGTTCGCCACCACCGCCGACACCGCACCGGCATCCCCGCCGGACACCGTGCCACCGGGCTGCACCGCCCGGTAGGGACCGGGGACGGGCGGATCCTGACATCCGCCCGTCCCCGCTTCACCCCTCCCAGCCCGTCCGCCGCCTCACCGACCCGACACGCCTGCACGAACAGCCACCTCTCCCAGTCCCCAGACTTCAGGAGCCGGATCCGCATGGACCGTCGTTCGTTTCTCGCAGCCACCACCGCAGGGGCCGCGGCCCTCTCCCTGCCCTCGGCAGGCAGTGCCACCGCCGCCGGCCGGCGGGAGTCCGAAACGGCGCTGCTGCGCCGCTGGTTCCGCGACACCTACCGGTCGATCGAGGCCATGACGACCGACATCGGTCTGGCCGCCGACACGCTCGACCTCAGCCGGCCCGGCGGCCCCGTCGTCTCGCGGAACACGTCCCCGACGAACATCGGATGCGGACTGTGGGCCACCGTCGCCGCGGCCGGCCTGGGCGTCATCGACAGGGACACGCTGCACCGCCGCCTCACCCGCACCGTCGCCTCCGTCGAGAAGCTGGAACGCCACCACGGCTTCTGGCTCAACTGGTACGACGCGCACGACGGTTCGGTCCTGACGAGCTGGCCCGGCACCGGAGACCCGGTCCGGCCCTTCCTCTCCTCCGTCGACAACGCCTGGCTGGTCACCGGACTGCGCATCGCGGCATCCGCCGAGCCGCGGCTGCGCGGCCGGATCGCCCGGCTCCTCGCCGCCGCGGACTGGTCGTACTTCTACACGCCGTACGACCCCGCCGACCCGGTGGCCGGACCGGGCCAGTTGCGCGGCGGCTTCTGGACGGACACGGGGGAGCCGACCGCACACCACTACGGCGCCCTCAACACCGAACCCCGGATGGCCAGTTACCTCGGTATCGCGGACGGTTCGCTGCCGGGCGAGCACTACTGGCACATGCTGCGCACCATGCTTCCCGAGCACGGGCAGGAACAGATGCCGCAGGGTGCGTACGACACCGTCGACGGTGTCCGGCTCTGGCAGGGGCACTACACCTATCGTGGCCGCAAGCTGATCCCCACCTGGGGCGGCTCGATGTTCGAGGCGCTGATGGTGCCGCTCTTCGTCCCGGAGGCCTCCTGGTCACCGCGGTCCTGGGGCACCACCCACCACCGCTTCGTCCGTTCCCACATCGAGCACGGCCTCTCCGAGGCACGGTACGGCTACTGGGGGTTCTCCCCGTGCAACGTGCCGGAGGGCGGCTACCAGGAGTACGGCGTCGACGCCATCGGCATGCAGACCGACGGCTACGCCTCCAACACCGACCGCACGTACGTCACCCCGGGCCAACCGATGCCGCCCGCGTCGGCGTACACCAACGGTGTGGTCACCCCGCACGCCTCCTTCCTGGCCCTGCCCTACGCCCGACGGGACGCCCTCGCCAATCTGCGCGCCATCGACCGGGACTTCGGCGCGTACGACGACGGCTACGGCTTCCGTGACTCCGTCAATGTCGGCACCGGCCGCGTCAGCGACTTCGTCCTGGCGCTCGACCAGGGCATGATCGCCGCGGCCCTGGCCCAGGAGCTGAGCCCGGGACTGCTCCAACAGCCTTTCACTACGGGCGGGTTCAGCTCACGGGTGCGCCCGCTGCTGGCGAAGGAGCGCTTCGGCATCTGAGAAGCGTGCGGTGCCGGAGACCGCGCCGGTCTCAGCTGCTCGCCCCGAAGACCTGCGTCCACCACGGGCCGCCCGGGCCTTCGTGGACGCCGAGGCCCATGCTCGTGAACGCGCAGTTCAGGATGTTCGCACGGTGACCGGGACTGTTCATCCAGCTCTCCATCACCGATGCCGCGCTCTGCTGCCCTCTCGCGATGTTCTCGCCGTAGGTCCGCCACTGGTAGCCGGCAGCGGTGATGCGGTCGCCGGGGCTTCTGCCGTCCTGAGAGGTGTGCGAGAAATAGTTCTTCGCCGCCATGTCCTCGGAGTGCCGGCGGGCGGCCGTGTCCAGCCGGCCGTTGCCGCTCA
The DNA here is from genome assembly GCF_036169555.1 of Streptomyces sp. NBC_00306. Classification (GTDB taxonomy): domain Bacteria; phylum Actinomycetota; class Actinomycetes; order Streptomycetales; family Streptomycetaceae; genus Streptomyces; species Streptomyces achmelvichensis. The sequence continues at coordinate 7,530,661 of NZ_CP108032.1, forward strand.
GGGGGCCGCAGCCGGCCGCGGCACGCTCCTTGTTGACCAGGGAGAGGACGGTGCCGGCGGGTCCGGACCGGGACTGCTGCGTTTCTGTTTCCGGTTTCGGAGCGGGCGCGGAGTCCGAGACGGCGGGGCGTGGGGCCGGCGTGCGGGTCGCGGCGCGCTTCGACGGTGACGGCGACGGCCGGGGCGTCGGGGTCGCGCTGCCGGGAGACGGCGAAGGTGAGGCGGTCGCCGTGGTCCTCGCCGGGGGAGTGGACGGCAGGACTCCCTGTGCTTCGGTGACCGTCGACGGCGTCCGCGTGCCGGGATCCTGGTCGTCCGTGAACAGGTGGAGCGCACCCCCCGCGGTGACCAGCGCCGCCACGGCCACCGCCGCGGCACTCGTCCGCCGGCGGCGCCGTGCGCGATCGAGCCGCCGCTGCGTCTCGCGCCCGTGGGCACGGCCTCCGCCGTGTCGGAGGCCCGTTCTTCCGTGCTGCATGGGTATCTCGTGGTGCCCGGCCGGTTCGTGCTCCCCGGCCGGTTCGTGCTCGCCGGGTATCTCGTGCCCCCCGGGTATCCGGTCGTGTGCCGCGGCGAGCGCCGGATCCGCCCCGGCCGGAGCCAGCGTCGTCGCCGCGGCCGCGAGCGGCACGAGCGCCAGGCCGACGAGGAGGCGCTCCGCCGGGACGAGACCGGCCGAGAAGCCGGAACACACCGTGCATTCGCGGGCATGGCGGGCGATGCGCTTGCGCCACAGGGCGGAGGGCGCCCCGTCCCACCCCTCGACCAGTGACTCCAGCAGCACGCACCGGGGTTGGGCCGCGAGGGCGCGCACGACCACTCGCGATGCCTCGAGCTGTGCCTTCATCCGCTGCACGCGTACGGCCGTGTGCTGCGGGGACAGCTCCATGGCCACGGCGACCTCGGCGCGGGTCAGTTCGCCGGTGGACTCCAGCCACCACAGGGACAGCAGCGACCGGTCGTCCTCGTCGAGCCAGCGGGTCGCCTCGGCGACCTCGCGTCGCTGCCCCGACAGTCCGAGGCGCGCGATGGTCAGGTCGACGAAGTCCGCCCCGGGGTCGGCGAGGTCGTAGGCGTCGTCCAGACCGCCGGTGACCGGTGCATCCCGGTGCCGGCGCCAGTGGCCCCGGATCTGATTCACCGTGATGGCCACCAGCCACGACCGGAAACTGCCCGGGTCGCGCAACGTTCCGAGACCGGACAGGGCGCGGAGCATGGTCTCCTGCGTCACGTCGTCGACGTCGGCGTGCCCGTCGAGCGCCCGCCCGACGATGTTGTGGACGAGCGGGAAGTACGCGGCGACGAGCCGGTCCTGGGCCTGCTGGTCCCCGGACCGGGCCGCCACGATCTCCGAGACCTCGAGGTCACTGCTCACGTTCTCTCCGCTCCTTGCTCCCGACTCGGGCCTGTTCCGCCCCACGGATGGGAGACGCGAGGACTCCACGCGGATAACAGAAACCGGGAAAGGGCAGACGGGCTCTTTCGTCGGCGTGGTGCGGAGAGATCGTAGGCGAACGGGTGTTCCGGGCCGGCGGGGGCCTGACGGAAGGGTGATCGATCGCCCTCCCGGGAACGAACTCCCCGGGTCGGCCCCCTGTCCGCGGCTATGAGCGCGCGGGCCCGCCTTCGCCCTCCGCCGCGAGTTCGGCCGCCTGGATGGTGAGGTAGTGCCGCTCCGGGAGGCTCGCCGTCCGGTTGGCGGCGGCCCGGTAGTTCGCCACCGCCCCCTCCCGGTCCCCGGCCATCCGCAGCAGATGGGCGCGCACCACGTACAGCCGGTGGTGGTCCTTGAGCCGTGCGTCGGACGCCAGCTCCTCCAGTACTTCCAGACCGGCGTCGGGACCGTGCACCATGGCGGCGGCGACGGCCCGGTTGAGGACGACGAACGGGTTGGCGGAGATGCGCTCGAGCACGCCGTACAGCGCGAGGATCTGCGGCCAGTCCGTCTCCTCGGCCGTCGGCGACTCGTCGTGCACCGCGGCGATCGCCGCCTGCACCTGGTACGGGCCGACCGGGCCGCGCGGCAGTGCGGCGGTGATCAGGGCGACGCCCTCCGCGATCGCCTCGGCGTCCCACAGGCCGCGGTCCTGTTCGGCCAGGGGGATCAGTTCACCCGCGGGGCCGGTCCGCGCCGGTCCGCGCGCGTCGTTCAGAAGCATCAGGGCCAGCAGTCCGCTGACTTCGCCGTCGTCGGGGAGCTGGGCATGCACGGCACGCGTCAGCCGGATCGCCTCGGTCGAGAGCTCGACGCGCCGGACATCGGGGCCGGTACTGCTCGTGTGACCCTCGTTGAAGATCAGGTACAGCACCTGAAGGACCGCGTCCAGCCGGTCCGGCCACTCCTCGCGGTCCGGCATGCGGAACGGAATCCCCGACGTCTTGATGCGCTGCTTCGCCCTGCTGATCCGCTGGCCCATGGTGGGCTCCGGAACCATGAACGCCTGGGCGATCTCGCCGGTCGTCAGCCCCCCGACGGAACGCAGCGTGAGCGCGATCGCGGCCTCGGGCGACAGCGCGGGGTGGCAGCACAGGAAGAGCAGCATGAGCGTGTCGTCGTGGTCCGCACCGTGCGCGGTGTCCGCAGCCGGCGCGGCCTGCCGGTCCGCCGGGTTCTGCGCGGCGACCAGTTCCTCCCGGCGGCGGCGGGCCTGCTCGCTCCTGACCTGCTCCGTCATCCGCCGCTGCGCGACCTTGATCAGCCAGCCCCGCGGATTGCGCGGCAACCCCTCCGCCGGCCACTGGTGCGTGGCCGCGAGCAGGGCTTCCTGGGTCGCGTCCTCGGCCGTCTCGAAGTCGCCGTAGCGCCGGGTGAGTACGCCGACGACCTGCGGCGCCAGGCGGCGCAGCAGGTCGCTCACGGACTCGGGCAGGTCGGTCAGCGTCGTGGTCCTCGTCGTTGATCGGCATCGATCGGCGTCGACCGGCCGGTCGACGGTGGGCCCGGGGGTGACGGGCCCGACCGCTCCTTCCTACAGGTCGGCGGGCGGGGCCGACATCACCTGCCGCACCTCGATCGGCATGTTCAGGGGCGCTCCGCCCGGGCCGGGAGCGGCCGACACGGCAGCCGCGATCTCGACGGCACGTTCGGGGGTCGGGCAGTCCACGATCCAGTAGCCGGCGAGGAACTCCTTCGTCTCCGGGAAGGGGCCCTCCGTCACCACCGGCGCCCCGCTGCCGTGCCCCCGGACGATCTTGGCCGTCTCCGGCATGGCCAGTCCCTGGCCGTCGACCAGCTCGCCACTGGCCGTGAGCTGCTGATTGGTCTCGTTCATGAAGGCCATGTGGGCCTTGATCTCGTCGGCGGACCAGGTGGTGATCGGCGGGAGCGTGTCCTGCATGTCCGCGCTGAACTGCATGAGCAGCATGTACTTCATGGTGGTCTCCCTCTGCCCGGGGAGCCCCTCCTGGGGCGCCCTCACAAGTAGGTAGAAGCACGGGCCGCGTTTTCGACAGCCTCCGGACGATCTGCCGAAAAATCTAAGGGACAGCCCTTGGCGGCAGCTTCCCCCGGGCGCCGCCCCGACCGCCGGTTCCGCGCTCGCCGGGCATTCGCATCGCATTCGTGATCGGTGCGGCGCATGATGGTGGGCATGGCGAAGCCGACCATCCTGACCGTCGATGACGACCCAGGAGTCTCCCGAGCCATCGCTCGCGACCTCCGTCGCCGGTACGGCGACCGGTACCGCGTGCTCCGGGCACCGTCGGGCGAAGAGGCGATGGAGGCTCTGCGCGAGGTCAAGCTGCGGGGCGAACCCCTCGCCGTGATGATCGCCGACTACCGCATGCCGACGATGAACGGCGTGCAGTTCCTGGAAGCGGCGATGGACCTGTTCCCGCTGGCCAGACGCGTCCTGCTGACGGCGTACGCCGACACCGGGGCCGCCATCGACGCCATCAACATCGTCGATCTCGACCACTATCTGCTCAAGCCGTGGAGCCCGCCGGAGGAGAACCTCTACCCGGTGCTGGACTCCCTGCTGGAGCTGTGGACCAACGCCCCCGAACGAGGTGCCGGAGAGACCCGTATCGTCGGTCACCGCTGGTCGGCGCCCTCCTTCGCCGTGCGGGAGTTCCTCGCCCGCAACCTCGTCCCCTACCGCTGGATCGCGGCCGACGAACCCGAGGGCAGACGGCTCCTGGACGCCGCGGGTCTGAGCGCCGACGACGTACCGCTGGTGATCACGTCCGAGGGCAAGACCCTGCAGTCGCCGACCGAGGCCGAGCTCGCCGCCCAGGTCGGCCTGAGCACCACACCCGCCTCCGACTTCTACGACGTCGTCGTCATCGGCGCCGGCCCCGCCGGTCTCGGAGCCGCCGTCTACGCGGCATCCGAAGGCCTGCGGACCGTCCTGGTGGAGCGCAGCGCGACAGGCGGGCAGGCCGGCCAGAGCAGCCGCATCGAGAACTACCTCGGCTTCCCGGACGGGGTGTCCGGTGCGCAGCTCACGGACCGGGCCCGCCGCCAGGCGACCCGCTTCGGCGCCGAGATCCTCAGCGCCCGTGAGGTGGTCGCCCTGGAAGCGGCGGGAGCGGGCCGGGTGCTGCGGTTCAGCGACGGCACCTCCATCGGGGCGCACACGGTGGTCCTCGCCACCGGGGTGTCGTACCGGCGACTGGAGGGCGAGGGCCTCAACGAGTTCACCGGGGCTGGCGTGTTCTACGGCTCCGCGTCCTTCGAGGCAGCGAACTGCTCCGGCCAGGACGTGTACATCGTCGGCGGCGCCAACTCCGCCGGTCAGGCCGCCGTCTACTTCTCCCGGTACGCCCGGCGCGTCCATCTCCTCGTCCGCGGCGCCGACTTGATCCGGTCGATGTCGTACTACCTCGTGCAGCAGATCAGCGCCATCGACAACATCGAGGTCCATCCGCACACCGAAGTGACGGGCGGCGCGGGCGACAGGCATCTGCAACGGCTCACGCTGCGCGACAACCGGACCGGTGACGTCGTGACCACCGAAACCTCCTGGCTGTTCATCTTCATCGGCGCCGAGCCGCCCACCGACTGGCTGGACGGCGTCGTGGCCCGAGACGGCCGCGGCTTCGTGCTCACCGGTCCCGACCTGCTGACCGAAGGGGAAAGGCCCGCCCACTGGCCGCTGTCCCGGGACCCGTACCACCTCGAAACCAGCGTGCCCGGAGTCTTCGCCGCCGGAGACGTACGCGCTGATTCCGTCAAACGGGTCGCATCCGCGGTGGGTGAGGGCGCCATGGCCGTCTCCTTGGTGCACCGCTACCTGGAGGCGCCATGAACGACCCGGGCCCCCGTACCGGGCTCACCCCGGCCGAACTTCAGGAACTGTTCCTCTTCGAGGCGCTCGACGACAAGCAGTTGCAGTGGCTGTCCGAACGCGGCCGCGTCGAGACACGGCCGGGCGGCTCGCCCGTGTACTCCGAGGGTGAGGACGCCACCTGCTTCTTCGTCCTGCTCAGCGGCACGGTCTCGATCGGCCGCCGTGTCCACGGTGACGACGTCGAGTTCAACCGCACCGACCAGCGGGGCGTCTACGCCGGGGCCACCCAGGCCTACATGGGGGACCGGGTCGATCAGGCATACCCCAACACCCTGGTAGCGATCACCGACGTCGAACTCTTCGTCCTGCCCGCCGACGAGTTCTCCTACGCCGTACGCACCTGGTTCCCGATGGCGCTGCACCTGCTCGAAGGCCTCTTCTTCGGGACCCGGGCCAGCAACACCATCGTCGGGGAACGCGAACGGCTGGTCGCCCTCGGCTCCCTCACCGCCGGCCTCACGCACGAGCTCAACAACCCCGCGGCCGCGGCCGTCCGGGCCACCGACACCCTGCGCGACAGGGTCACCAAGATGCGCCACAAGCTCGCCCTCATCGCCGACGGCCGGGTCGACGGGACTCAGCTGCACCGGCTGGTCGAGATGCAGGACGCGGCCGTCAAGCGGGCCACGAACGCCCCCAAGCTGACGGCGATCGAATCGTCCGACGCTGAGGACGAGGTCGCCGACTGGCTGGAGGACCACGAGGTCGCCAGGCCCTGGGACATCGCACCCGTGCTGGTCGCCGGCGGCATCGACCCCGACTGGCTGGCCGACGCGACCGAGAACCTGGGCGACGAGAACCGTCAGGCAGCGGTGGGATGGCTCACCTATACCGTCGACACCGAGCTGCTGATGAGCGAGATCGAGGACGCTGTCAGCCGCATCTCCGGGCTCGTCGACGCGGCACGCCAGTACTCGCAGCTCGACCGCTCCGCCCAGCAGCCCGTCGATGTGCACGAACTCCTCGACGCCACGCTCGTGATGCTCCAGGCCAAGATTCCCTCCGGTGTGCGCGTGGTCAAGGAGTTCGACCGCACCCTGCCGCCCGTCCCGGCGTACGGCGCCGAACTCAACCAGGTGTGGACGAACCTCATCGACAACGCGCTCAGTGCGATGGAGGGCAGCGGCACCCTCACGATCACCACCTGGCGGGAGGACGAGCGCCTCTTCATCGAGGTACGCGACACCGGCCCCGGCATCCCCGCGGACGTCCGCCCGCGGATCTTCGAACCCTTCTTCACCACCAAACCGGTCGGCGAGGGCACCGGGCTCGGTCTCGACATCTCCTATCGCATCGTGGTCAACAAGCACCACGGCGACATCCGGGTCGACTCGCGGCCCGGTGACACGCGCTTCCGTGTCTGTCTGCCCATCACACCTCCCTCGGACGACGACAGTCCGCCGCCCGAGGACGTCGGCAGTACCGGAACCGAACCAGCCTCGGGCTGAGTGAGGAGAGACCCCATGGCAGACGACCGGATCCCCGGTATCGACCCCGCGGCGAAGCCCAGCGGGGACGGATGCGCCGACTGCCTGGCCGGCGACGGGCCCGGCTGGTGGGTGCATCTGCGCCGCTGCGCCGCATGCGGCCACATCGGCTGCTGCGACTCGTCACCGTCGCAGCACGGCACGCGGCACGCGAAGCAGGAGGGGCACCCGTTCCTCACCAGCTTCGAACCGGGGGAGGAGTGGTTCTGGAACGTCGAGACGGAGCAGTACTACGAAGGCGGCCCCCAACTGCCGCCTCCCACCGCCCATCCCCTCGCCCAGCCGACGCCCGGGCCGCAGGGCGCCGTACCTCCCGACTGGCAGCAGCACGTCAACTGATCGCCCGTCGGCCCTGGTGCCTATGGTGGGTGAGGTCGGTCTGCCTACGCGATTGATGGGGATGGCGGATGGTGTGGAAGACGTTTCGCTGGTCGTTCGGCGTCACCGCCCTCGGCCTCGTCGTGGCGGTGTTCTACGACGGGTGGGCGGCACTCGGGGTCGTGGCGATCCTGACCGTGCTGGAGGTCTCGCTGTCGTTCGACAACGCGGTGATCAACGCCGGAATCCTGAAGAAGATGAGCGCCTTCTGGCAGACGATCTTCCTCACGGTGGGCGTGCTGATCGCCGTCTTCGGCATGCGGCTGATCTTCCCGGTCGTCATCGTCGCCGTGAGTGCCCAGCTCAGTCCGGTCGACGCGGTGCATCTCGCCCTGACCGACAAGCCCCGCTACGAGGAACTGGTGACCGACGCGCATCCCTCGATCGCCGCGTTCGGCGGGATGTTCTTGCTGATGATCTTCCTCGACTTCGTCTTCGCCGACCGTGACATCAAGTGGCTCGGCTGGCTCGAGCGCCCGCTGGCCAAGCTCGGCAAGATCGAGATGCTGTCGGTGTGCATCGCCCTGATCGTGCTGATGATCAGCGCCACGACCGTCGCGACCCACGCCCATCAGCACGGCGGCACACACGTCGACAAGGGCGAGACCGTGCTCATATCGGGTGTCGCGGGGCTGGTGACGTATCTCGTGGTGGGCGGGCTGTCGGGGTTCTTCGAGAACAGGCTCGAAGAGGAGGAGGAGCGCGAGCACCGGGCCGAAGAGGAGGCGCGGCGCAGCGGAAAGGATCCGTCCGCCGTGGTCCTGGCGGGCAAGGCCGCGTTCTTCATGTTCCTCTACCTGGAGGTCCTGGACGCGTCGTTCTCCTTCGACGGTGTCATCGGCGCCTTCGCCATCACCAACGACATCGTGCTCATGGCACTGGGTCTCGGCATCGGCGCGATGTACGTCCGGTCGCTGACCGTCTATCTGGTCCGCCAGGGCACGCTCGACGACTACGTCTACCTGGAGCACGGCGCGCACTACGCGATCGGCGCCCTTGCCGTGATCCTGCTGGTCACCATCCAGTACCAGATCAACGAGATCATCACCGGTCTGATCGGCGTCGTGCTGATCGGGGCGTCGTTCCTGTCGTCCGTACGCCGCAACAAGGCCCTCGCCGCCGACGGCGAAGACCCCTGACCGGCGCCGTCAGGGTGTGGGGATGCCGCCCGGCCGAGCGGGGCGGCCGAACCGTACCGGGACACCGGGCGAATACAGGACGCTCACCGGGTCGCCGACGGGTTCCGGGAGCCCGGCGGCCGTGATGAGGGACTCGTCGCACTCGACCAGATCGGCCCGGTGCAGCGGCCACCGGGGGTGGGTGTTGGGCAGGTAGAGCTGCCGTCCGAAGAACGTGCTGTGCATGCCCCAGCGAGCGGTGAGGAAGTGTTCGAGGTCGGTCGGCTCCTCGATGCTCTCCCTGATGCGAATGCCGATCCTGCTGTGCGCGCCCCGGGGCCCCGGCCAACGCCGGGCGCTGCGGTAGGTGATCGTGTCGTCCGTGTGACGGATGGTCATCCGCGACCACATGTACGGCAGTCGGAACAGGGCGCGGGCCACTGCCACGGGGATGAACCGTGAGGCGTCGAGCGAACGGAAGACGACCCCACGCCGTCCGTGCGTGTCCACCGAATAGAGCCGGACATTGGTCTCCGGGAAGGTCCCCAGATACGGGACACCGGGCAGACGGAACCACCCCACGCGGTGCATCCGGAAGGCGACCAGACCGACATAACTGACCCCGTCGAGCGTGTCGGGCACGGTACCGGTGGGGAGCAGCGGAGCCACATCGGCCGGGTCCACGGCCCAGTGCAGGAAGGCAAGGTCCAGCCACGACTGCGTGAGCAGCGGGTTCTCCGTACGGTGCGGAGGGTCGGCCGCTATCGGGCCCGCGTCGAACGATGGATGGGACACCGCGCCAGCATCTCAGACGCGGCCCATGGACCGGACGGCTCCCGGCGTCACTTCCGCGCGCGCCCGCCGCCCAGCACGTCGGCAGCGACGGACGTCCGCAGTGCCTCCAGGGCCGCTGCCTGCTCCTTCGCCCGGTCGAGGAGTCCGTCGATCAGGACCGCGTCCAGCCGGTCGTCGGACTCCGCCAGCGCACGCAGCGTCCGCCAGCACGACGCCTTCCCCTCCACCCCCAGCCGCATGACCTCCAGCTCCAGGACGTCGCTGAGCGGGGAGCGGGAGGCGACGCGGCCGTTGAACTTCAGCCGGCCCGCCTTCTCACCGATCCACCCCAGGGCGACCTTGGCCCGCTGCGGCGGCACACCGAGCTGCGCCATGAGCCGGAGCAGCGCCTCCCGGTCCGCCGCCACCTCGGCGGCCAGCCGTGCGAGTTCCCTCCCGATCGAGCTGCTCCGGTGCGACCGCGCCGAGCGCCGCAGCAGCTCCACGCCGCCCGTCGAACCGGCCAGATGGTCGTTGAGATAGATCCGCAGCAGCGACAACGTGTCTCGTGTACCGGCCGCCTGGGTCTCCATGGCAGTCCTCCAGCTCGTGGAGCGCGGTGGGATCTCCATGGTGCTACGGCTCGCGCCGCGTGTCCTGCGCGGTGTGTGACCCGCTTCCACAGGGGCACTCGGAGTCCGTCAGGGCCGGGGCTCCGTGAAGGGACCCGCCGGCCGGGTGTGCACCGACGACGAGGAGGCGCGCGTGAGCGAGAACATCTGGGGTTACCCGCAGACGGCAGGGCATATCGCGGGGGTCGACCTGGTCGGGTTCAAGGTCGAGGCCTTGGACGGAAGCATCGGCAAGGTCGACAAGCACTCCGACGACATCGGCTCCGCCTATCTGGTCGTCGACACCGGGATATGGATCTTCGGCAAGCAGGTTCTGCTGCCCGCGGGCACCGTCTCCCGCATCGACACGGACGGCGAGACGATCCACGTCGACCGCACGAAGGCGCAGATCAAGGACGCTCCCGAGTTCGACAAGGCGAAGCACATCGGGGATCTGGGCTATCACCAGGAGGTCGGCGGGTACTACGGCAGTCACCGCGCCTGACGGTGGCCCGGGCCGTGGGCACGTCCTGCCCGGGGTCCGATCCATCGGGCTGATCCAGCGGGCTGATCCGACGGTCCGGTCCGTCGGTCCGACCCGGCCTCCCGGTCCGGCCGGTTCTGATCCGGTGCAAAAGTTGTCGGGCGGCAACGGTGTAGGGCTGCGCTGTCCGGGCAGGTGCCTAACAGGCCCCTATCCCGAGGTGACGTCGTGACGACATCCACGCAGGTGAGCGGAACGCCCCGCACGACCCGCCGGTCGGTACCGCCGGCGGTGGTGGACGCCGCGGGCGGACTGCCCTGGATCGACGACGCGGGCAAGATCGCCCCCAAGGACGCCCGGGAGCTGTCGCGACTGTTCTTCTCCCGGCTCCAGGCCCTGGACGAAGGCACCCACGAGTACCAGTACGCCCGCAACACGCTGATCGAGATGAACCTGTCCCTGGTCCGCTTCGCCGCCCGGCGGTTCCGCAACCGCGGCAGCGGTGAGATGGAGGACATCGTCCAGGTCGGCACCATCGGGCTGATCAAGGCGATCGACCGGTTCGAGCTGGCCCGCGAGGTCGAGTTCACCTCGTTCGCCGTGCCCTACATCGTGGGCGAGATCAAGCGGTACTTCCGCGACACCACCTGGGCCGTGCACGTGCCGCGCCGCCTCCAGGAACTGCGCGTCGACCTGGCCAAGGCCAAGGAAGTGCTCTGCACCCGCATGGACCGCGACCCCACCGTCAAGGAGCTGGCCGCCCATCTGGACCTGACCGACCAGGAGGTCCTCGAAGGGCTGGTGGCCGCCAACGGCTACACCGCGGGTTCCATCGACACCCCCGGCGTCAGCGACGACGAAGCGGGCGACGGCGGACGTGTCTACGCCGACACCATGGGCGAGTGCGATCCCGCGATGGACCTCTTCGAGGACCTCCATGCCCTCGCTCCCCTCCTCGACCAGCTGGACGACCGCGAGCGGACCATCATCGACATGCGCTTCGGCGCCGAGATGACCCAGGCGCAGATCGGTGAGCACCTGGGCATCTCCCAGATGCACGTCTCACGGCTGCTGGCGCGCACCCTGGGCAAACTGCGTTCGGGCCTGCTCACCGACCAGTGAGCCCGCGTTGTCCTGAGATCTGTCAGTGAGCGGGGTGCGGCGACGGCTCGCCGCCCGGGGTGAAGCAGGCCGTGACGGTCTTGCCACCCGGCTGGGGGCGGGTCTCCCAGTGATCCGCGAGAGCGTCGATGAGCACGAGCCCACGTCCTGAGGGCCTGGTCGAGTCCGGTTCGCGGGGCGTGGGGACGCCGGTGTCCGAGTCGTGGACGCTGACGTGCAGGCACTCGCTGTCCCAGGTCAGGATGAGCTGGGCGTCGCTGTGGGCGTGCACATGCGCGTTGGTGACCAGCTCGGAGATGGTGAGCAGGACCGCGTCCACGGTCTCCGGCGCCCGCGTGGTCCAGCCGAGGGCCTCCAGGTGTTCCCGCGCCCACTCGCGTCCTGCCCGTACGCCGTCGGACACCGGGAAGGACTGGGCCCACCCCACGGCCCTCAAGGAGGTGTCGGTCATGGTCTGCCCTCTCTGCACCGATAACGGTTCCGGCCTGTCGAGTACCCGCTGACGGCCCGGACACCGGGCGTTCTCCGGGACCTCGGGCGCAGAGCTTGATCAGGCGGTCAGGCAGGCGGCGTGAGCAGGGAGCGCTGGCGGGCCAGTTCGACGGCCTCCGTCAGGCCGGCGATGTCGTACGCCCCTTGGTGGCGGCGCCCGTTGACGAAGAACGTCGGGGTACCGGTCACACCGCTCAGGTCGGCGGATTCCACGTCGTCGGCGATCCGCCCGGCCCCACGACGATGCTTGATGTGATGGCGGAAGGCGTCCACGTCCAGCCCCAGTTCCGAGGCGTAGCGCACCAGGTCGGTGGGTCGCAGCGCGTCCTGCCGCTCCATGAGCAGGTCGTGCATCTCCCAGAACGCCCCCTGCGCTCCGGCGGCCTCCACCGCCTCGGCGGCGAGCTGGGCGTTGGGATGCACATCGGTCAGGGGCAGATGGCGGAACACATACCGGACGTCTCCTTCGTCCGCGAGCATCTCCCGTACGACCGGTTCCGCCTGGCCGCAGTAGGGACACTCGAAGTCGCCGTACTCGACGATGGTCACCGGCGCGTCCCGTGGGCCGCGCATCCTGTCCCGTTCCTCGTCGACGGGGACGGCGAGGTCCGTGAGGGGTTCGGTGGTTCCGAGCAGGGCGCGGGCGCGACGGTGGGCGGGCAGCAGTCCGATCACCAGGGTGATCGACCAGCTGACGACGAAAGAGCCGATCAGCGTGGCGAGAATGCCGATCTTGGCGTTGTCGAGTTCCTCGCCCTCGAAGGCGAGCACGGCGATCAGCAGGGACACCGTGAAGCCGGCTCCCGCGATGCTGCCTGCCGCGGCGACCGAACCCCAGCCGACCGGCGGGCGCAGCCGGTGGCGGGTGAGCTTGGTGACCAGCGCCGTGGACCCGAGGACGCCCACCAGCTTGCCGACCACGTACGCGGCGAGAATGCCGAGGCACACGGGGGAGGTGAAGGCGCGCGCCAGCTCGCTCGCGCCCACCGGGATACCGGCGTTGGCCAGGGCGAACAGCGGCACGATCACATAGCTGGTCCAGGGGTGGTACATCTGCACCAGGCGTTCGTTCACCGAGACGGCCGAGGCCAGGCCCCGCCGCACGGATCGTTCGAGTTCCGGCGTCGGCTGCTCCCGGAAGCGGCGGAACAGCCCGCTGGCGGCCTCCAGATCGCTGCGCGCTGCCGGGTAGGCGACGGCGAGCGCCCCCACCGCGAGCCCCGTGACCACGGGATCGATGCCCGCCTTCAGGAGTGCCACCCAGACGACCACGGCGAACACCGCGTACAGCGGACCGCGTCCGAATCCCGTGAAGCGGACCACGAGGATCAGAACCATGGCTCCGGCGGCCACGGCGAGCGCCGGCAGATGGATGGATTCGCTGTAGAAGACGGCGATGACCAGCAGCGCGATCAGGTCGTCGACCACGGCGACGGACAGGATGAAGGCCCGCAGCGACGCCGGGAGCCGCGAGCCGAGGATCGCGAGGATGCCGAGTGCGAAGGCGGTGTCCGTGGACATCGCCGCACCCCAGCCGTGCACGGAATCGCGGCCGCTGTTGATCGCGACATAGATGAGAACCGGCACGATCATGCCGCAGACGCCGGCGAAGAGGGACAGCAGCACCCAGCGCCGGTCGCGCAGTTCGCCCACATCGAACTCGCGCCGCGCCTCCAGGCCCACGACGAGGAAGAAGAACGTCATGAGTCCGCTGTTGATCCATTCGTGGAGATCCAGCGAGAGGCCGTACGAGCCGATCCGGACGGACAGATCGGTGGCCCACACCATCTCGTACGCGTGCAGATCGACGTTCGCCCAGACGAGGGCGGCCACCACGGCGGCGAGCAGCACGGCCGCACTGCCCGTCTCCGTACGGAGGAAGTCCCGCAGGGGCTTGTTGACCTCACCGGCATCGGTCGTCTGACCCGAGAAGCCTGAGTCGTCCGCTGTCCCGCTCACCGGAGCAGTATCTCCGCACGGTGCGGCCTCAGCACCTCCGCGCGGCTGCGGCCGCCCGGCGGTGCCGGAGGAATAGAGACGGCCGGTTCCCGGTTGTCCCACCCGCACAGGCTTTCCGGCCTGGGGCCCGACGGAAGGTGGTACCGCCGTGAAGGTTCGCAAGTCTCTTCGTTCCCTGAAGTCGAAGCCGGGAGCGCAGGTGGTCCGACGGAGGGGTGTCACCTTCGTCATCAACAAGAAGGACCCGCGCTTCAAGGCTCGCCAGGGCTGACCCGCCGGCGGGCGCGCCCGGGGGAATACCTCGGGCCGGCCCGCCGTTGAACCAAGCAGACATTGACATGAGCGAGACAAGCTCAGGTGGGTGTTTCGCGCAAGGAGGACGCATGGCCCGCAGTACCGCACGCCCCGTCGTCACGCTCCGGTCGTCGGCCGGCACCGGCACCACGTATGTGACGCGCAAGAACCGGCTCAACGATCCCGACCGCCTCGTGCTGCGCAAGTTCGACGCGGCAGCGGGAGAGCACGTCCTGTTCCGCGAGGAGCGCTGAAAAACGCCGTCCACCGGCTCTCCGCGGCCGGCGGACGGCAGCAGGAAGGACACCGCATGAAGCCTCGTATCCACCCCGAATCCCGTCCGGTCGTCTTCCGCGACCGTGCCGCCGACGTGGCGTTCCTGACGCGTTCGACCGCCGACTCCGCACGGACGATCCAGTGGGAGGACGGCAACACGTATCCCCTGATCGACGTGGAGACCTCCTCCGCGAGCCACCCGTTCTATACGGGCACGTCGCGCGTCATGGACACCGCCGGTCGCGTACAGCGCTTCGAGCGCCGCTACGGGAACAGCGCCGCCGCCCGCCGCGGCTGAGGAGCCGCCGACGCGGGGATGTGAACCGAGAGCAAGGCCCCGGTGCCGTGGTCGGCCGACCATGGCACCGGGGCCTTCGCCGTCCCTCCCTACGGCCTTGCCGGGGTGACCTACTCGGGAGATGAGTAGCAGCGCTCAGGCGCCGACCGGCCCCCGCGGCCGACGATGAGGATCTCTTCCCGTCGTCGCGCCTGTGGAGGTCCGCCCATGCTCAGCCGTATCGCCGGGACCGTGGTGCCCGCATTCGGCCGTCTCACCGTGACGACGGACCCCGAGGCCCGGCTCGTGCCCGGAAGTGTCGTCGTCGCGAACCACACCTCCCTCGCCGACCCGGCCGTGGTGCTCGCCGCGCTGCACCGCCTCGGCGTCGAGCCGGTGGTGCTGGCGACGGCAGGGCTCTGGCGCATCCCGGGACTCGGCCGGGCGCTCACCCGCGAGGGCTTCGTCCCGGTGCACCGCAACGGCCCACGGGCGTCCGACGCCCTGGCCGGTGCTGCGGAGGCCCTCGCGGACGGCCGGATCGTCCTCATGTACGGCGAGGGCGGCATCCCGCCCCGCAAGGGCTCCGGCGAAGCACCTCCGGCGGTCTTCCGTACGGGCGTTGCCCGGCTCGCGCAGCACACCGGAGCTCCGGTGTCGCCGCTCGGTCAGGTGGGAGCCCGGCGGCTCTCGTCCGGTACCTGGGCGAAGCAGCTCGCGGGCCTGGTCACCGCTCCCGTGCGACGGCCTGCCCTGCATGTCCACGTCGGAGCACCCCTGCGGCTCACGGGGGACGCGTCCCTGGCGGCGGCGCGTGTGCGCGAGGCTGTGACGGCTGCCTGGCGCACCGCGGCCGGCCATGTCGGTGAGCACTGCCCGATCGTGCCCGCCGAGGAGACCGCTCGTGAGTCGGTGGCAGCGTGACACGCCCCCTGCCCGGCGCGGCCCCTGCCGAACGATCCGGGGTGCGGAGCCGGTTCGCGGTCGGTCGCCGTTCGCGTTCGGTCACCGTGTGAGCGGTCCGTCCAGGAGGGCCAGCACCGGTCCACCGATCACTCCCAGCACGACCGAGGCGGCTGCCGCGGTGCCGGCGACCGTACGGGCCGTGCGGCTTCCCTCGTCGTACGTCTGCCGGCCGCCCTTGGGTGTCCGACGGTCATCGCGGCTGAGCGCGGGGACGATCCACCGCAGGTAGTAGAAGACGGATGCCACCGTGTTGATCGCGGCCAGGACGGCGAGCCAGACGTAACCGCCGTCGATGACGGCGCTGAACACCTCGAGCTTGCCGAGAAAGACGGCCGTGGGCGGGGTGCCGACCAGACCCAGCAGGCAGACGACAAGGCTCACGGACAGCAGCGGTCGTTCACGCGCCAGTCCGCGGTAGTCGTCGACGGTCGTCCGCCCGGGCAGAGCGCAGACCACGGCGAATGCCCCGAGGTTGGTGACGGTGTAGGCCGCGAGGTAGTACAGCAGCGCCGGCTGGGCACGGTCGGAGGCGGTCACGACAGCCACCGGCATCAGCAGATAGCCGACCTGACTGATGGTCGAGTACGCCAGAAGCCGCTTGACGTCGCTCTGGAAGAAGGCCGCGAGGTTGCCCAGGGTCATCGACGCGGCGGCCAGGACGGCGATCAGCGCCGCCCACGGCAGAGGACCGCCCGCCAGGGGCACGGCCCCGAGGCGGAAAGCGGCGGCGAGTGCACCGATCTTCGGCAGGGTGGCGAGGAGCGCGGCGACCGGTGGACTGCTGCCCTGCACCGCGTCCGGGACCCAGAAGTGGGCGGGCACCGCACCGGCTTTGAACAGCAGTCCGGCCAGTACGCCCAGTACCCCCGTGGCGAGCAGCGCCTCGGGGGCGTCCTCCAGTGCCGTGGCCAGGAGGGGGTAGGAGGTCGCGCGGCCGGTGGCGTACACGAGGGTGACGCCGGTGAGCAGGAGAACGCCGAGGAGGGCGCCGACGACGTAGTACTTCAGGGCCGCTTCGGTGCCGGGGCCGTCCTTGCGGAACCCGGCAAGGGTGTACGTGGGGATGGAGGCGAGCAGGTAGGCGGCGGCGAGGAGCAGCAGATCCTGGGCCGCTGCCAGCATCACCGCGCCCAGCAGGGCGAGTTGGAGCAGCACGTAGAACTCGGCCTCGCGCCGGTCGGCGTGCAGGGGGCGCAGGCTCAGGGCGAGGACGATCAGACCACCGCCGAGGATGACGACGCGGCAGGCGCCGGTGAGCGGGTCGACGGCGAACGAGTCGCCGAAGACGGCGGTCGGGCTTCCGGAGGCCGCGACCGCGGCTGCGACGATGCCCGCGGTGCAGACGGCCCCGGCGACTGCACCGACGATCCACTGGCGGGAGCGGGGCAGCCAGGCCCCCAGCAGCAGGCCGAGCACGGCCCCGGCGGCCAGGAGGATCTCGGGGAGGATCGCGACGGGATTTTCGTTCATCTCCGTCATCGCGTGAGCAGCTCCAGCACCGTGTGGGATGCGGGCTCGATGACGTCGAGGAGGAAGCCGGGGGTGATGCCCACCACGACCGCCAGGGCCAGCAGCGGCACGACCGCCGTGTTCTCGTGGGCGCGCAGATCACCGAACGGCCGGGCCGCTCCCGGTGCGTCGGGCAGGCGCAGCGGCCCGAGGAACATCTTCTGGAGGGCGCGCAGGAACAGCGCGGCGGTCAGCAGGATGCCGAGGACGGACAGGGCGGTGGCCAGCGGCCGGGGCCCGAGGCTGCCGGTGAAGATCTGGAACTCAGCGATGAAGCCCGAGAAGCCGGGCAGTCCGAGGGAGGCGAAGGCGGCGATGGCCGTCATGCCGGTGAGCACCGGTGCGCGCGCCGCGATGCCGGAGTAGGCGTCCATGTCGTAGGTGCGGCCGCGTTCGTAGAGGGAGCCGGCGAGGAGGAAGAGGGCGCCGGTGAGCAGGCCGTGACTGACCATCTGGGTCACCGCGCCGGTCACCGCCAGCGCCTGGGCCTGCCGACTGGTGTCAGCGGTCGCGGCGGCCGCGCCGACGGCGAGGACGATGTAGCCCATGTGGTTCACCGACGTGTAGGCGATCATCCGCTTGAAGTCGGTCTGGGCCAGGGCGACGAGTGCTCCGTAGAGGACCGAGACGACACCGATGACGACGATCACGGTGGCGTGACGGCGCCAGGCGTCGGGCAGCATCGGCATGGCGATGCGCAGGAAGCCGTAGGTGCCCATCTTCAGCAGCACCCCGGCCAGGACGGCGGAGCCCGCGGCGGGCGCCTCGGTGTGCGCGAGCGGGAGCCAGGTGTGGAACGGCACGGTCGGTGTCTTGACCGCCAGCCCGATGCCGATCGCCAGCAGCACCGCGCCCGCGTAGCCGGCACGTCCGGCGAGCGGGTCCGCCGCGGCGAGGTCGACCATGTCGAAGGTGTGCGGGGAGGCGGCCAGATAGAGCCCGATGAAGCCGAGCAGCAGCACCAGCGAACCGAGGAACGTGTAGAGGAAGAACATCAGCGCCGCGCGTGCCCGGTCGCGGTGGCCCCAGCCGGCGATGACGAAGTACATGCCCACGATGGACAGATCGAAGAAGACGAAGAACAGGATCAGGTCCAGCGAGACGAACAGACCCAGGCACGTCGTTTCCAGGAACAGGAACAGCGCCGCGAACTCGCGGATCCGGCGGGTGTCGCGCCAGGATCGTACGGCGCAGGCCGCGAACAGCACGCAGGTCAGGCCGAGCATCGGCAGGGACAGCCCGTCGACACCGACGTGGTAGCCGACGCCCGCGCCGGGGATCCACCGCACCCGTGTCTCGTACTGCATCCCCCCGTCCGCGTCGTAGCCGGCCCACAGGACGACGACGAGAGCCAGCAGGACGACCGTCGTCGCCGTCCAGATCGCGCGGACCGTCCGGTCGGACGTACGGCGGGGGAGCGCGAGGAGCAGCAGGGCGACGGCGAGCGGGGCGAAGGCGAGGACGGTCAGCACCGGGGACCTACTTCACGAGGACGAGCACGAGGGCAAGGACGGTGAAGGCCGCGACGGCCTGTGCGAGGTACTGGTGCAGCAGGCCCGTCTGGGGCCGTCGCGCGAGACGGCCCAGCGCACGCCCGGCCGAAGCGACGGCGGACACCGAACCGCCGACCCCCGCCTCCAGCCGCTGATCGGACCAGCGGGCCAGGTCCAGCGCCCCGCGGCCCGCGCCGCGCACGGCCGCGTCCAGGACACGGTCGTCGAACCGCGCGGCGGTCCGGGCGAGGGCGAACACCGGCCGTACCAGCAGTAGATGGGCGGCCTTCTCCAGCTTCAGCCAGCCGCCGAGGAAGCCCGGTGACCCCGGGCCGCCGGGGCCCGGGGCCCGGGTGGGAAGCGGTGCCTTCCGGGACGCCCACGCCCAGGCGGCCGACGCCGCGGCGACAGCGAGGGCACCGGAGAGCATCCACTCCCACAGGTGCGGGGCGGGCTCGGACCCCGCACCCAGTACCCGGGACACCGCGGCGCGCGCCGGGTCGAACGCCAACGGGCTCAGCAGGGCACAGGCCAGGGCGAGCACGGCCAGGGGCGGCAGTACCCGCCCGGGAACCTGCCGGGTGCCGCGCCCCTCGCTGTCGAGACCGTGGTCGTCCGTCCGCGCCGGCTGCCAGACGAACCACACCGCTCGGGCGCTGTACAGGGCGGACACCACCGCGGCCGTCAGCCCCGCCGCGTACAGCCAGGGTGAGGTCTCCAGCGCTGCCGCCAGCACCACGTCCTTCGTCGCCCACAGCGACAACGGCGGCAGCCCGGCGAGGGTGCACGCGCCGACGGTGAACAGCACGCCGGCAACCCGGTACCGCCGGGCCGCGCCGCGCAGTCCTGGCAGCGCCTTGGTGCCCAGCGCGGTCAGCCACGCTCCGGCGATGAGGAACAGCAGGCTCTTGGCGGCCGCGTGCGCGATCAGCTGGAGGGTGCCGCCCGTGATCCCTCCGGCTCCCGCGGCCAGCACCATGAAGCCGATCTGGGCACAACTGGAGGCGGCGAGCAGTTGCTTGAGGTCGTTCTGCACCAGCGCCACCAGGCCCAGCGCGATCGCGGTGAGCGCTCCCGTCCACGCGACCACGTGGGTGCCCCAGCCGGACGCCTCCAGCAGAGGGCTCGTACGCAGCAGCAGATACGCACCGGCGACGACCATGGTGGCGGAGTGCAGCAGGGCGGAGACGGGGCTCGGACCGGCCATGGCGCGGGAGAGCCAGAAACTGAACGGCAGTTGGGCGGACTTGCCGAACGCCGCGGCGATCAGCCCGGCGCAGATCAGGGAGCGCCACGGGTCCGCCGCCTCCGCCAGGCCGTCCAGGGCGACCGTGCCGGTGGGGCCCGCGGCGAGTGCGGCGCCGGCGGCGAGGTAGAGACCGAGATCGGCGGTGCGCGTGGTGAGAAAGGCGGTGTCGGCGGCGCCGACGCGCTCGCTGTCGCGCCACCAGTAGCCGATCAGTGCCCAGGAGGTGGCGCCCATGACCTCCCAGCCCATCAGCAGCACCGGCAGGGTGGCGGCGGTGACCGTGACGAGCATGCTTCCGGCGAAGAGCAGCATGAGACCGTAGAAGCGGGCGCGCGCCTGGTCGGGTCCGAACTCGGCCGCACTGAAGGCCAGGACGAGCAAGGTGACGGCCGCGACGGTGACGGCGAGGAGACCGGACAGCCCGTCGACGGTCAGTTCGGCGGGCAGGCCGGACAGGAAGGGCGCACGGACGGACGGCTGTGTGCGGGCCACGGCCACCGCGAGCCCCACGGTCACGAGCATCGTGGTCACGGCGGTGACGGCCGCCGCCCGGTCGGCACGGCGGCCGGTCACCAGCAGGAGGCTTCCCGCTCCCAGGGGCAGGGCGATGAGCGCCCACAGCACGCCGCTCACTCCTTCAGCTCCGCGGCCATGTCGGTCATGTCGACCTCGCGGTCACGGAACAGGGCGGTGACGATCGCGAAACCGATCGCCATCTCCAGCGCCATGGCGGTCACCGCGACGATGACGACGACCTGTCCGTCCGCACGGCCCGGCGCGATGTGGTACCAGACGCCGGCCGCGGCGACGATGACGCCACCGAGCATCAGCTCCAGCCCCATCATCAGCATGACGATCGACTGCTGCGTCAGAGCGCCGAACAGGCCCGTGCACCACAGGGCCGCGGCCAGCAGCAGGACGGCTTCGAGGCTCACCGGCCCACCCCTCCCCGCACCGGGTCGTCGGGGCGCCGCGCGTCGAGGCCGTCGCCGAGACGGTCGTAGCGGCCGCGGCGGGTGGCCAGCACCACGCTGGAGACGATCGTCGCGAACAGTGCCATCCCCAGGGTCATCATCGTCAGCATCTGAGGACCCATCAGGGACAGTCCCAGGTCCATGGTCACGTCCCGCGGCGGTCGTCCCTTGCGCGCGGGCCACGGCGCCAGGAGGATCCCGGCCGCCAGGAGGACGAAGAGCGCGGTGCACAGGACCGCGGAGCCCTTGGCGTTGTGCATCATGGTCATCGGCATCAGACCGGCCGGATTCATCATGTACATGATCATGAAGACGGCCATGACGGCCATCTCGATCGTCATCATCAAGGCGATGACGATGCCCAGGTAGTTCAGACCCAGCAGGACGACCACGCCCGCCACCGCGAGCAGCGAGGCCAGCAGTGAGAACGTCGCCCGGGCCATGGAGTCGACGACGAAGACCATCACCCCCGCGGCGACGGCGAGGACGGCCAGGACGAAGAAGACGACATCACTCACCACGGACAGGTCCCTTCCACGGTCATCGGCCGAGCACCACCAGGGCCACCACCAGGGCCTGGAGGACGGCCAGCGGTGTCAGCACCACCCAGGCCACTTCCATGTAGCGGTCCATGCGCAGCACCGGCAGCCGGCGGCGTGCCCACATCAGGACGGCGAGGACGGCCGCGGTCTTGACCAGGGTCCAGGCCCAGCCCGGCAGCCACGGCCCGTGGCCGCCGCCGAGGAACAGCGGAACGGCTGCGGCCGCGGCCACCGTGAGCAGCAGTCGGCGCCCGCCGAGGAAGAGCACCCGTTCCACACCGGACAGTTCGGCCGCGGCCCCGCCCGCCGCGTCGCTGCCGACGGGCTGGTCGAAAGGGCCCCAGAAGGCCATCGCCAGCGCGCTCGCCAGATAGATGACGAACGCGACCGGCATCCACACCGCGAACCAGAGCCCGCCCTGCGCGTCGACGACCGCGCCGACACGCAGCGACTCCGCTCCCAGCGCGGCGGTCGTGATGGCCAGCATGTGAGGGATCTCGTACGCCAGGCCCTGAGCGAGGAACCGGTAGCCGCCGATCATCGACAGGGCCGAGTTCGGCCCCCAGCCCGCCAGCCATACCGCCGCCCAGGCGAGGGCCTCCATCGCGTTGAACCACACGATTCCGTCGGGGAGATCACTCACCGCCGTGAAGCCCAGCGGCACCACGACCCCGGCGAGGACCGCGGCCACCGGCAGCAGTGTCACGCCGACGCGCAGCAGCAGGTGGTCCGAGGCATTCGTCGTACGGCGCTGCTGCACCAGCAGCCGCAGAACCTCACGCCCGGGCAGCCCCGCGCGCCGCGTGCCGCCGGGCCCCGTCCCCAGCGCGGCATCCGCGGTCGCCGCGCACACCGCGGCGAGCACCAGGACGCCGGGCAGGACGAGGACGGACCACGGAGAGGTGGCGTCAGTCATGGGCCACCGTCACCGCCACGGGAGCCTGGGCGAGTTCATCGAGATCGGGGTCGAGACTGGCCACGGTGAGCCGGGCACTCGCGAACTCCGCACCCACCAGGAGTGGGGGGAGTACGTCGAGCAGGGCCTGCGACGGCGGCAGCGGGCCGCCGAGAGCCCCGCGCGGCCCGGCCAGGTCCGAACCGCGAAGGAGCGCGGTCTCCTCGCACATCGCGGCGGCGCGAGCCGCTTCGTCCAGCCAGACGTTCAGGCGGTCCCAGACATCCCCGCCGGCTGTCAGCGCCGGGCCCGAGACGCCTGCCGACGCGGCCGTCCGCGCGTCCAGCACACCCACTCCTCGGGTCAGCCATCGAAGGGTCCGCGAACGGCCGACCCTCCGCACCAACGGCGAGACCGCCGCCACGAGAGCCTTCGCCGGGGCGCCCTCCAGCGCCGTGTCCCGTGCGGCCCGGGCCTGTTGCGCCTGCGCCGGCCATCCGGCCACCGCCAACAGGCGGCCCACGCTGTCGAGATGTGCCGCACACAGCCGTCGTGCCGCCGGTCCGCGCGGTACCTCCTCACCCGCCGCGGCCCGCAGCCACGGCTCGTCCCAGAACGGCCACCCCTCGCCGGCCCGAGCGGCGATCTGCTCGACGTGTACGCGCTGTACCACGTCACCCTGGAGGGCGAGGCGGAGCACCAGACCCGCGGGCCAGTCCAACAGAGCGGGTCCCAGCGGGAGATGGAGCTGATCGAGCCGCAGCCCGTCGCGGTCGTCGGCGCGGTCGGCCATGGGCAGCCCGGAGACCTGCATCAACATGTCGTGACCCTCGTGCCCGCCGTGGGCTGTGCGGTCGCGGTGTCCGCCGTGTCCGCCGTGACCTTCGGGATCGCCGTGTCCCTCGTGTCCGCCGTGACCTTCGTGCGTCTCGTGCGCGCCGTGACGTGCCCCGTGCGCGCCGTGCCCCTCATGGGAGGTGTGCGGCGCGGCCCCGTGCAGGTGGTCCTCCGGCCGCGCACCGGGGCGGAGGAGCGGAGGACTGCCGGCCGCCGGGCGCAGCAGCGCGGCCGCGCCCGCGTCGAGGCCGCGCGCGATCTGTTCGGGAGAGACGATGACGATGCGGGCCCGCGGGGCGGGCATCGCGCGCCACAGCCCCTCGCACCAGTCCATCCGCGCGGGATCGGGACGGCCGACCAGGACGAGGAGGTTCGCCGTCGCCGGGCCGGCGGCCAACGGCCAGCCCCGGGAGCGCAGTTCGCGCTCCAGGAGCACTCGGGCCTCCGTCGCACCCGGGCAGACCGCCGGCAGGACGGCGGGCCGGGCCAGTGCGGCCCGCAGGATCCGCTTCCTCAGGTCCATCGCAGGGCGCCTTCCCGCCATGCGTAGCCCACCGCGGCCAGGAGGATGCCCAGGAAGAGGAACATCTCCACCACGGCGGTGACGCCGACCTCCCCGACGACGAGCGTCCACGGGTACATGAACAGCATCTCCATGTCGAAGGCGAGAAAGATCATCGTCACCGGGTACCAGCGCACATGGAAGCGGGAGAAGGGGTGCTCCTGCGGACTCAGGCCTCCGCTGAACGGCATCGCGTCCGTCAAGGGTTCCGGTACGACCCGCAGGACACCGCCGATCGCGTACACGACCGCGATTCCCGCCGAGGCCACCCCCAGCAGGAGGAGCACCGGAAGCCAGTCCGCACCCGCCATCAGTCCGCCCCTCCCGCGCTCGCCTCACCGTCGCCGCGGCCGGCGGCGAGCCGGCACACGGACCGCCGTGCGCCGGTGTGGACGCAACTCCCCGGAGCATCCCCGGACGGTCCCCGGAGAGCGCCGAGGCGAACTCTTCGCGGCGCAGGGGCGGTCGGCGCGAGCTTATACGGGCAGGGGGTATGGGGGAGGGAGATCGGGTACGACGGCGATTCCTCGCGGGCCGGCATCACACGGTGGCCCGGAAGCTGCGCAGCCGCAGGCTGTTGCCCACGACGAAGACGGAGGAGAACGCCATCGCCGCGCCCGCGATCATGGGGTTGAGCAGTCCGGCGGCCGCGAGCGGCAGCGCCGCGACGTTGTAGGCAAAGGCCCAGAAGAGGTTGGACCTGATGGTGCCGAGCGTCTTGCGGGACAGCCGGATCGCGTCAGCCGCGGCCCGCAGGTCGCCTCGTACCAGAGTGAGGTCGCCCGCCTCGATGGCGGCGTCGGTACCGGTGCCCATCGCGAGTCCGAGGTCGGCCTGGGCCAGGGCGGCGGCGTCGTTGACGCCGTCACCGATCATGGCCACGGAACGGCCCTCGGCCTGAAGCTTCTTGACGACGTCGGCCTTGTCCTCGGGCATGACGTCGGCGATCACCTCGTCGATACCGACCTCGGCCGCGACGGCACGGGCGACCGCGGCGTTGTCGCCGGTGAGCAGGATCGGCGTCAGCCCGAGACCGCGCAGCCGCCGTACGGCTTCGGCACTGGTGTCCTTGACCGCGTCGGCGACCTCGAGGACCGCGCGTGCCTCCCCGTCCCAGGCGACCGCGATCACCGTCCGCCCGGCGCTCTCGGCATCGCGGGTGGCGTGGGCGAGCTGTGCGGGCAGCTCGATCGCCCACTCCCTCAGCAGCTTTTCACGGCCGACCAGGACCGCGTGGCCCTCCACGATGCCCTGGACGCCCAGCCCGGGGACGTTCGCGAAGTCGTCCGGCACCGGCAGGGCGCCGACACGGTCCGTCGCTCCGGCCGCCACGGCGCGGGCGACGGGGTGTTCGGAGGCGTGCTCGAGTGCGCCGGCCAGTCGCAGCACCTCGGTCTCGTCCGCGCCCTCGGCGACATGGACGTCGAGCAGCGTCATCGTGCCGGTGGTCACCGTGCCGGTCTTGTCGAGGACGACGGTGTCGACGGTGCGGGTCGACTCCAGCACCTCGGGGCCCTTGATGAGGATGCCGAGCTGCGCGCCGCGGCCGGTGCCGACCATGAGCGCGGTCGGTGTGGCCAGTCCCAGGGCGCAGGGGCAGGCGATGATCAGTACGGCGACGGCAGCGGTGAACGCGGCGGTCAGCCCGGCGCCGTTGCCGAGCCAGAACCCGAGTGTGCCGAGCGCGAGGGCGATCACCACGGGGACGAACACCGCTGAGATCCGGTCGGCGAGGCGCTGGGCGGCCGCCTTGCCGTTCTGGGCGTCCTCCACCAGTCGGGCCATTCGCGCCAGTTGGGTGTCGGCGCCGATGCGGGTGGCCCGCACGACGAGACGGCCCGAGGTGTTCAGTGTGGCACCGGTGACGGTGTCGCCTGCGGAGACGTCCACGGGGACGGACTCACCGGTGAGCATCGACGCGTCGATCGCCGAGGCCCCCTCGACGACCGTGCCGTCCGTGGCGATCTTCTGGCCGGGCCGGACGAGGAACCGGTCGCCGACCGTCAGCTCGGAGATGGGGACGGTCTCCTCCCGGCCGCCACGCAGCACGGTGACGTCCTTCGCCCCCAGTTCCATCAGCGCCCTCAGTGCGGCACCCGCCGTGCGCTTGGAACGCGCCTCGAAGTAGCGGCCGGCGAGGATGAATGCCGTGACGCCCGCCGCCGCTTCGAGGTAGATGTTCCCGGCGCCGTCGCTGCGGCCGATGGTGAGTTCGAAGGGGTGGGTCATCCCCGGTGTGCCGGCGGTGCCGAAGAACAGGGCCCACAGGGACCACAGGAACGCGGCGGAGGTGCCGACCGAGATCAATGTGTCCATGGTGGCCGCGCCGTGCCGGGCATTGGTGAACGCGGCCCGGTGGAAGGGCCAGGCGGCGTAGGTGACGACGGGGGCGGCGAGGGTGAGTGACAGCCACTGCCAGTACTCGATCTGCAGTGCGGGGATCATCGCCATCGCGATGACCGGCACGGCGAGCACGACGGCTGTGACCAGTCGCTGCCGCAGTGTCCGCAGCTCGCCGGGTTCCGCCGGTACGTCGCCGTCGTCACCGGTCGCGGGCGCGGTGCGTGGCGGGGCCGGCTCGGTGGCCGTGTATCCGGTGGCCTCGACGGTGGCGATCAGATCGGTGACGTCCAGGTCGCTGTCGTAGACCACCTTGGCCTTCTCGGTGGCGTAGTTGACCGTGGCCCGGACACCGTCCATGCGGTTGAGCTTCTTCTCGATACGGGCCGCGCACGAGGCGCAGGTCATCCCGCCGATGGCGAGTTCGACCTCGGCGGTTTCGGTGACCGTGGTAGTCATCACTGCTCCTCGGGCTGGTGGGTGCACGGGGCGGGGCGCCGGGCCGGCGGACCTGTCCGGCAGGGGCGTCGAGTGGCCCGGCGGCGGGACATGGACTCCTCCTCAACATGCGACCTGATACCCCTAGGGGGTACCCTGACCCTCAAGGTATACCCCCGCCCGGTATTTTTGGCAAACGGCTCCCCGATGGCTTGCATATACCCCCGAGGGGTATACGCTCGGCGGTGGCAGCCCCGGCCGGGGGCTCCCCGCAGAAAGGACCGCCATGCATACCGTCGTGAAGATCGCTGGGTTCGGCGCCGCCCTCGTGGCCTCCTTCGGAGCGGCCTACGGCCTCGGAAACGCCGTCGGTCCCCTCACCTCCGAACCCGAGCCCGCCGCTCACTCCCGCCACAGCGGGGACGCCTCCCCGGACCCCGGCGGCGGCTCGGCCGGCACCGCGGCGGGAGGACTCCAGATCTCCGAAGCGGGTTACACCCTCGACCTGAAGACGGCAGGTGTGCGTGCCGGAGAGAAGGACGAACTGCGCTTCGCCATCCGCGACCGGCAGGGCCGTCAGGTCACCGCCTTCCAGCGGGAGCACGACAAGGAACTGCATCTGATCCTCGCCTCACGCGACCTGGCCACCTACCAGCACCTGCACCCGTCGCGAGCCGCCGACGGCACGTGGTCCACCCCGGTCACCCTTCCCGCCGCGGGCTCCTACCGGGTGTTCGCCGACTTCACCCCCGGCGTGAAGGGTGCGAAGAACCTCACCCTCGGCGCCGATCTGCCGGTCGCCGGTCCCTTCAAGGCCGCGAAGATGCCGGACCCTTCGCGGACGGCGACCGTCGACGGCTACACCGTCACCCTGGGCGGCACCCTCCGGCCCGGCAAGGCCGGCCGGCTCACCCTGAACGTCGCGCGCGACGGCCGGCCGGTCACCGACCTCCAGCCCTACCTCGGCGCCTACGGCCACCTCGTCGCGCTGCGCTCCGGCGACCTCGCCTATCTCCACGTCCACCCGAACGGCGAGCCCGGCGACGGCAGGACCCGGCCCGGACCGGGCATCTCGTTCACCGCCACCGCTCCCAGCTCGGGCACCTACCGCCTTTTCCTCGACTTCCGGCACAACGGCACCGTCCGAACCGCGGCCTTCACGGTCGAGGCCGGGGCGGTCGGGGGCACCCCACCACAGGTACCCCCGCCGGCCGAGACGGACGGTCACGCCGAGACCGGTGGGACCGGCGGGCACGGACACTGATCCGGTATCCGAGCAGGGCATCGAGGAGCGCCGGGGAAACCGGCGCTCCTCACGTGGTCATTGCGCGGTCACGTGCACACCGCGTGCATCAGGAGCCCGGGAGTCCGGCACGGCCCAGCTGCGCCGCAGCGCTGTCGAGCAGCATTTCCAGCGCGGCGGGGTAGGCGCTGTCGTTCATCCGGGCGACGAGCAGGTGCGCGGTGGCAGCGATATGGGGATGCGTGGCGGCGGGCAGCCGTGCGTACGTGGCCTGCCAGACCTCCTCGTCGGACTCCCGGGCGGCCGCCGGCAGCGCCAGCGATGCCGCGTCGAGCGCCGAGAACGCCAGGGCCTGGTCGATGAACGCGTGATAGATCCGCACGGCCCCCGCGTCCGGAAAGCCGGCCGTCCGCAGCACCCCCAGGATCGTCTCGTCGGCCGCCACCTCGTGCGCCCTTCCGCTCACCCGGCTCGCGGTCAGCACCGCGGCCTGCGGATGTCCGAGATACGCGGCGTGGATCCGCAGCCCCAGGTCCCGCAGGTCCGACCGCCAGTCCCCGGTGGCCTTCCAGCCCGCCACGGCCCGTCCCACGAGGATGTCCCCGATGGCCAGGGTCAGATCGTCGATGCCGCGGAAGTAGCGGTACAGCGTGCTCGGATCCGCGCCGAGTGCGATCCCCAGACGGCGGACGGTGAGTCCCGCGCTGCCGTGCTCCCGCAGCATGCGCAGCGCCGTTTCGATGATCACCTGCTCGGACAGCACCGCGCCGTTCTTCGTCGGTCGGCGCCGTCGCCGGGCCTCTTCCGGTACGACGGGCTTGGCCACAGCGCGCTCCTTCGCCACGAGCCGGCACGGCCCACGAAACGGCCGCGTCCTGGCGTGTCGACCTTATGCCAACACCATTGACGTGAATAGTGGCGCACGCGTTGGATCGAATGAAGACAGGCGCCGCAATCTGAAGCAGCGCCCTGCAGGCTGTGCCTGGAAACGGAGATCTGCCATGCGTGTACTGCTCGTGGGGGCCGGCGGGGTCGGTACCGCCATCACCCGGATCGCGGCCCGCCGCTCCTTCTTCGACCACATGGTCGTCGCCGACTACGACCTCGCCCGGGCCGAGTCCGCCGTCGCGGCCCTCGCGCCCGACCAGCGCTTCAGCGCCGAGCGGATCGACGCGAGCGACGAGTCCGCCGTCGCCGCCCTGCTCCGGCGTGAGAACTGCGACGTGCTGCTCAACGCCACCGACCCGCGTTTCGTCATGCCGCTCTTCCAGGCGGCACTGTCCGCCGGGGCGAACTACCTGGACATGGCCATGTCCCTGTCCCGCCCGCACCCGGAGCGCCCGCACGAGCTGTGCGGGGTCAAGCTCGGCGACAGCCAGTTCGAGCGCGCCGAGGACTGGGAGAAGGCGGGCGCCCTCGCCCTTGTCGGCATCGGCGTCGAGCCGGGCCTGTCCGATGTGTTCGCCCGGCATGCCGCCGACGAACTCTTCGACGAGATCGAGGAGATCGGCATCCGCGACGGAGCCAACCTCACCGTCGACGGCTACGACTTCGCCCCGTCCTTCAGCATCTGGACGACCATCGAGGAGTGCCTCAACCCGCCGGTCGTCTGGGAGGCCGACCGCGGCTGGTTCACCACCGCCCCCTTCAGCGAGCCCGAGGTCTTCGACTTCCCCGAGGGCATCGGCCCGGTGGAGTGTGTGAACGTCGAGCACGAAGAGGTGCTGCTGGTGCCGCGCTGGGTCGAGGCGCGCCGCGTCACCTTCAAGTACGGCCTCGGCGAGGACTTCATCCACACCCTGCAGACGCTGCATCTGCTGGGTCTCGACCGGACCGACCCCGTGCCGGTGCCCGCTGCGGACGGATCGGGGACCGTTCAGGTCTCCCCGCGGGACGTGGTCGCCGCGTGTCTGCCCGACCCGGCGACGCTGGGGGAGCGGATGCACGGCAAGACCTGCGCCGGCACCTGGGTCAAGGGCACCAAGGACGGCCGCCCGCGCGAGGTCTACCTGTACCACGTGGTCGACAACCAGTGGTCCATGCGGGAGTACGGCTCCCAGGCGGTCGTGTGGCAGACCGCGATCAACCCCGTGGTCGCCCTCGAACTGCTCGCGTCCGGCGCCTGGTCGGGCAGCGGGATCCTCGGTCCCGAGGCGCTGCCGGCCAGGCCCTTCCTCGATCTGCTGACGGAGTACGGCTCGCCCTGGGGCATGCGGGAGCAGTGACCGGACGGTGCCGGTGTGCGGGCCGCGCTCATGCACGGCCCGCACACCGCCCGGTTCGAGGGTCAGAACACCTTCTCGCTCAGGACGTCAGTCCACCGTGAAGGCCGACGACACCCCGGTGAACGGCGTGATCCTGCCGAGCAGGTTCTTCGAGTCGCCGAAGTGCACGATGCGATACGTGCCGGGCGCGGCGCCCGCCCCGATGGACCAGGTGATCGTGGCCTTCGACGTGCCGGTCAGACCGTTGATCCGGGTCCAGCGGTACTTCGTCTCCCAGTCGCCGTCGTCCAGGGTGCGCACCCACTGCCCGTTGACGAGCCGTTGCACCTCCAGGAAGGTGCCGCCCCGCCGCAGGTTGTTCTTCGGATGCCCGGTGGCGAAGTCGACGGTCACCGTCTGCCCCCGGGTGTACGACGCGGCAGGCGCGGTGAGGACCGACCCGAACGAGCTGTTCGGCGGCGGGTTGTCGTACACGACGCCGGTCTGGAAGTTGAACTGCCGGGCCGACTCGTCCGGCGGCGCCGTCCCGCGGTCCAGCGGGGTGCCCGCGCGCAGGGACGCCGCCACCCGGGCGAACTCCTGCTGGTACGCGGGCAGGGTGTAGCGCCCGTACAACGTGGAGCCGCCCTCGTACTGCTGGGCGTCGTACTCCTCCGGCGTCGTCACGTACTGGCTGTAGGCGTTGGCGTACCCCTGCAACAGCACACGGTCGAGCGGCACACCGAGCTGTGCGGCCACCGTGCGGCGGACGCGCAGACCGGACGTGATGGTGAACTCGCCAGGGCCCGCAACGAGATAGAGCTCGCCGATCTTCATGATCTGCAGCGGCAGGATCTTCGGGGTGACCGGGTGGACGTTGCTCAGCAGTCCGGTCGGGACGAGACTCGCCTTCGGGTACTGGCAGGTCGCGAGCCACGAGGGCGTGTCGATGTGCAGCGCGTCGATGATGGCGGCGACCGGGGTCCGCATGCCCTCGGTGAAGCCGGGGATCGCCGGCCCGTCCTCGACGCTGCCGGCGAGCGTGGACGCCCCCACGACGGCCGGGCAGGTGCGGTGCTCCTGCTGATCCGGGGTGTAGGCGCCGCTCACGGTGACGTTCTCCATGTCGACGTATGTCAGCCGTGAGTCGACACCGCCGGTGACCGGCTTGGCGTTCCGGTAGACCTCGCTGGCCTTGTCGAACTGGCGCTCACCCAGAATGCGGGTGTTCTCGAACTCGTCCTCGGTGGGCCCGGATCCGGGCTTCAGATTGAGGTTCGGAGACATGTCGCCGGCGTTCGTGTTGGGGAACGCGGCGACGAACCCCGGGGAGTTGTCGAGGTAGCGGACGCCCTCGTGGTCGTGCTCCCAGGTGTAGGCGGCATACCCCTTGTTGTCGGGGCTGATGAGCGTGTTCTTGTTGGTGATCGACGTGTTGTGCGTGGCGAACCAGCTGATCGCGCCCGCGTCCTTGTCACCCTGGCGGAAGCGCAGCACGGTCATGGCCGGGTCGATGCCGCCGGGGAACGCGGCCCGGTCGGAGGCGGGATTGCGGTCGAAAGCGGTGCGGGAGCGGTTCACGCTGGCATTGGTGAGGGTGCCGGTGCCCAGACTGATCGTGCCCGGCTTCAGATCGTCGTGCGCCTTGGCGACCGACTCGACGATGCCGTCGACGATGGCCCGGTAGGTGCCGCTCTGGAAGCCGAGCACGGAGAGGTTGTACGCGACGTGATGGGAGTAGCCGCCGGGTCCGGAGTGCGTGTGGGTGGCCGACAGGAGCACGTTCTCTTCGCCGTACAGACTCCCGTAGCGCTCCTTGAGCCGGGCTATGACGCCCTGTTGCACGGACTGGAAGATCATGGCGAGATCGGCGTTGACATACACGACGCGCTTGCCGCTCGCCCGGTCCACGACGACGAACGCGCGGGACCGCTGCCGCTGATGGATGCCGGACGTCTTCTGGTCGAAACTCGAATAACCCATCATCCCGGTCTCGGCGGCCTCGCCGGTGACGTCGGAGATGCCGCGGCCGACGAGGTATTCCCCGTCGAGAGCGGCACCCGAGGCGGGCGAGGGTGCGCCGAGAGTGACCGCTCCCAGGGTCGCGGCGAGTGCCACGACCGGGAGTTTGCGTCGGGAGCGGCGGGGGGTGGGGGGCATGGAACCTCCTGGGGCGGGAGAAAACCTGTCGCCCGGTCCCGGTCGGCGGCTCACCGGCCTGTGGTGGTCCCGGAGCGGTGCCCCGACGGTAGAGGTGTGTGACCTGCGTCGCATAGATCTCTACCAGCCAGTAAGAGCATTCCTCGGCACCGGTCTTCGACCCGTGAGGAGATATCCGCCTCTATGCGGGGCTCCACCCCTCTTGCTCCGCGCGACGCGCGAGGCCCGTCACTCGTTCGCGAGCAGGTCCTCGGCGCCGTCGAGCGAACCGTCCGCGACGATCGGGACGGAGACCGGGAGGCCCAACGGGCCTTCCTGCGTGTCGGCGTGGGCCTGGGGCGACGGGGTGAGCAGGGATGCCACGACACCGGTGACAAGGGAGGCAACAGCGGCCATGCTTCGCTTCTTCATGACGTGGTCAACGTCCGACGACGCGTGACGTCACGGTTCCCGTAGTGAACTCGGCCGTGCGCTCGAACCCGGCGGCCGGTTCGAGCGCCTCGCCGTCGCCCCCGCGCGGGATCAGACGAACCTCCACAGATGGTCCGCCGTCCCGTTGTCGGCGAACTGCACCACCTGCGCGCTGTTGGCCGTCGACATTCGGTCGACGCCCAGCACCTTGCCGCTGTGGCGGTTGCGTACTCGGTACCACCCGTCCCCGTTGTCCACCAGGGTCCACAGGTGGTCCGCGGTGCCGTTGTCCTCGTACTGGACGACCGTGGCACTGTCCGCCGTCGACATTCCGTCCACGCCGAGCACCTTTCCGCTGTGGCCGTTGCGCACGAGGAACCAGCCGTCGCCCCGGTCGACGAGCTGCCACGCGTGGTCGCCGGTGCCGGTGTTGTCGAACTGCACCACCCGGGCGCTGTTCTCGGTGGACATGCCGTCGACCGCCAGAACCTTGCCGCTGTGCTGGTTGACCACGCGCCGGAACGGTGGTTCGGGGCTCCACGCGTGACCGTCCGCCGCCGTGGTCGGGAAGGAGGTGATGCGCAGCCTTGCGGCGCCCATCGGGACGAGCGTGACCGTCTCGGCGGGCGCGGTGGAGCGCGCCGGGCTCTGCTGGAGCGGCGCGACGACGTGCTCGTCGTCGGCGATCCACTCCTCGATCCGGCGGGCGCGTGCGGTGATACCGACCGGACTGGTGGCGTGGGTGAAGGGGTTGGCCGCGAGCGGGCGCCCGGAGCGGTGGAAGACCGGCGGCACGGTCGTGTCCAGGCCGTAGTTCCACGGTGTGGTGGCGTGTACCTCGTACTCGGGGAAGCTGTCGGTGCCCGCGTAGCGCACATACTCCTCGCCGATCCGCAGGGAGTAGGTCAGCGGGCCGTGGCTGACACTCACCGCACCAAGGCCGGCGGACCACGTCCGCACCGCCGTGCGCTGGGGGAGGCGCAGTGTCACCACATCGCCGTCCGACCAGGTGCGCCGGATCTCCGCGAACGCGGGCCCGGCCGGGGCGCCGGCCACACGGCCGTTCACGCGCAGGACGGGGTTGCGGCACCAGCCGGGGATGCGCAGACGGAGCGGGAAGGACACCCGCTCGGGGACGGACAGGGTCAGGGTGACGGTCTCGCCGAAGGGGTAATCGGTGGTCTCGGCGACCGTCACGGTCGTGCCGTCGGCCACCACCGCGCGGACCTCGCACGGTGCGTACATCGCGGCCGCCAGGCCCTTGTCGGGGGTGGCCAGCCACAGTTCCTCGGCGAAGTACGGCCAGCCCATGCCGTAGTTGTGCGGGCAGCAGCGGTACTGGTCGATGCCCGGCTGGAACGACTGCATGGCGAAGCCGTTCTGGAACTGGCCCTGCGTCTTGCGCGCGTTGTCCAGGTCGACGCTGTTGGCGCTCGTGATGTAGTGGACGCCGGTGCCCTGCGGGTCGAGTGAGGTGGGCAGCAGGTTGAACGCCAGGTCCTCGCACCGGTCGGCCCACACGGGGTCTCCGGTGATGCGGGTGAGCAGCTCGTGGCTCGCCATGAACTCGACGATGCCGCAGGTCTCGAACCCCTGGCGGGGATCGCCGAAGCCGGGCCGGTGGTTCTCGTCGCCGGCGATGCCGCCGCCGGGGAACTGGCCGTACTCACCGAGGACACGCTCGTAGGTGCGATAGGCGGCCCGGGTCAGGGCCGGGTCACCGGTGAACTGCGCGTACTGGGCCGGCTCCCGGAACCCCTGGGCGATGTTGACGTTGTGCGGTGTCGGGATCGTGTCGGTCCAGTTCGCGCCATGGGTGTGCATCTTCGCGGCGAGGTCGATCAGGAAGGCCTCGTTCGTACGGCGGTACAGCCACAGCGCGATGTCGAGACCGTCGCCCCAGCGGTAGGAGATCCAGCTGGTGTTGAAGGCGCCGGGGCCCTGGGTGTTCATGTAGCGCAGGAAGCGGGTCAGGAACGGGACGACGCGGGCGTCGCGCATGTGCTCCTCCCACGTCCGCAGGGCCATGAGCAGCGGCAGGAAGGGCCAGAAGTCGGGACCGCCGTTCAGCGAGGTGCGCAGCGCCCGCGGACCGAAGAAGCCGTCGCTCTGCTGGGTGGCGAGGACGGCGTCGATCCATCGGCGGGCCTTGGCAAGGGCCGCTCGGTCTCCGGTGGCCACTGCGAGAGGGACGTAGCCGCGCAGCCAGTACGGGACCTCTTCCCAGCCGCCCCGCTCCGGGTGCACCCATCCGCTGGTGTCGAAGTCGAGGAAGTGGGATCGCTCGTCCAGCCGGCCGGCGAGCCCGTTGAGCTGGAGCCGTAACTGTTCGGCGAGCCAGCCGCGTGCCCGGATGCTGCCGGGCGGAAGTCTGTGGAAGGCGTCGGGCGCGGGCCCGGCCGTGCGGGGGGCGGCCGTGGCGCCGATGGTGAGTGGTCCACAGAGCGCGGTGGCGCCGGCGGTGAGAGCGCCGGCCCGCAGGAAGTGGCGTCGGTCGAGGGGCATGAGGGTGCTCCTGCCGGTGAGTGTCGGGGGATGGCGGCCGTGCGGGCCGGTGAGCATCGGCGAACGGGGGGGCCGGTGTCAGGGAGCCGGGCGGCCCGCCCGCCTCGTCGGGAGAGGCGGGCGGACCACGCGGATCAGGGGGCCGTGCAGGTGAGCGTGCCGTTCTCGGCGCCCTTGATCAGCGCCTCGTGCGCCGCCTTGAGGCGGCCGACATCGGACTTGACCACCTTGCGGTCGTAGGTGATCAGGCCGTTCAACTCGCCTTCCACATCGGTGATCTGGGTGTACACCGCGCCGTTGCCGCCCTTGCACGCGGCGAGTTGTCCGACCTCGTTCAGCCGATCGATGTACACATCGGTGTACTTGTCCTTCTCGACACCGACATAGGTGTGCTGGACCGGGAAGGAGTGTCCTGGCACAGCGAGGCCGAGACCGCCGTACTCGCCGCTGACCAGGGCCCGTTTCCCGTCGGGAGCGGGCAGCAGTGCGCTGGGATAGCCGTGCGCGTCGGCGATGTCACCGTTGCCGCCGTCGACCGCGCCGCAGCAGTTGACCCCGCTCATGTTGTTGACCAGCCGGGTCGGATCGAGCGACTTGGCGTAGTCGGCGATCCTGGCCTGGTCGTACTGGCCCCAGCCCTCGTTGAACGTGACCCACATGATCACCGAGGGATGGCTGTCGTGCTGCTCGATCATCCGCTTCAGTTCCAGCTCGAACTGGGTACGGGCGGCCCCCTGCGGGGTCCTCGGCATGGACGGCATGTCCTGCCACACCAGCAGACCGAGCTTGTCGGCCCAGTAGAACCAGCGGTCGGGTTCCACCTTGATGTGCTTGCGGACCGAGTTGTAACCCATCGCCTTGTGCATCTTGAGGTCGTACGCGAGCGCCTGGTCCGTCGGCGCGGTATGCAGGCCGTCCGGCCAGAAGCCCTGGTCGAGGGTGGCCATGGAGTAGACGGGCTTGCCGTTGAGCAGGGTGCGCTGCTTGCCGTCGACGGTCGCGACCTCGACGCTGCGCATACCGAAGTAGCTGCCGACGCGGTCCCTGCCGACGGACACCTCGAGCCGGTACAGATGCGGATCGTCCGGCGACCACAGGTGCGGGTCGGGCACCGGGACGGTGAGCGGCTTCCCGGTGGTGCCCCGGGCCCTGCCCACCTCGCGGCGGCCGTCGTAGGCGACCGCGGTGACCGGTACGCCGGCCCTGGTGCCGCGTACCTCGACGGCGACCTTCTCGCCTGTCACATCGGGTGTGGTCTTCACGTCCGTCGCGCGGTCGGCCGCGACCGGCTCCATCCACACCGTCTGCCAGATGCCCGATGAGGAGGTGTAGAAGATGCCGCTCGGGTCGAGCCGCTGCTTGCCCATCGGCGGGTTCTCGCCACCCGCCGCGTCCGTCGGGTCGTAGACGCCGACGATCAGCTCCTGCGGACCACGCCCCTTGAGCGCGTCGGTGACATCCACGCTGAAGCGGTCGTAGCCGCCCTTGTGGTCGGCGAGCTTCTTGCCGTTGACGTAGACGGTGGTCTGCCAGTCGACCGCGTCGAAGTTGAGCTGCAGACGCCTGCCGTCGCCGACCTGCCAGTTCTGCGGCACGGTGAAGGTGCGGCGGTACCACATGCGGTCCTCGTGCCGCTGGATGCCCGAGAGCTGGGACTCCACGGGGTACGGCACCAGGATGCGTTCGCGCAGCTGCTTCCCGAACGGCGGCAGCTCACCGGCCTCCGCGCCGGCGAACTGCCACCGGCCGTTGAGGTTCTGCCAGTCCTTGCGGGTCATCTGCGGCCGCGGGTACTCGGGGAGAGCGTTGTCCGGTCCCACCTGCGAGGCCCAGGGTGTTTTCAGCTGGTACGTCGAGTTGATCGGGCCGCTGGTCCAGAACGCCGCGACCGCCTTGCCGTCCGCGCGGGTGAGACCGCCCTGGCCGTCGTAGCGGACATCGGCGGAGCCGCCGTGACCGCCGACCACCGGCTCGTCCAGCGGCACGATCAGCCGCTTCGGGTCGGCCGGGTCGAGCCGGGCCGCACCCCGCGGCCACTCGGTGCCGCCGATCTCGATATTCAGATGCTCGTCGAGCCCGGCCGGGGGAGCGGCGAGGGGTTCGGCGAGGTCGAGGGTGAGGGTGCGGCCGGTCTTCTCGACGGCCACCGCGGTCGGCCCGTCGTAGTCGAAGCCGTCGGGCAGGGTGAACGCGGACTGGGGCACGGCCTGCTTCTCATCCCCCGGAGGCGTCCAGCGCAGATGGAGGTTGGAGCCGCCGAAGTGCTCGAAGTACTCCACCTTGATGTCGTAGGCACGGCCGGCATCGAGCGCGACGGGCTGCGAGTTCTGCTCGCGGTCCCAGTCGTCGACCCAGTGGTCGATGACGAGCGAGCCGTCGATCCACAACCGGAATCCGTTGTCACCGGTGATCGAGAAGACATGGTCGCCGGTCTTCTCCGGTGTGATCCGGCCGGTCCAGCGGACGCTGGCGTCGTCGGCCTGGCCGGTGCGGGCGCGCAGTCGTGGTTCGAGGTCGTTGAAGTCCAGCGACGGATCGACGGCCGTGGTCTTCAGGGTGCCGAAGTCGAAGGCGCCGGGGGCGGACTGGAGGTAGTAATCGCCTTTCAGACCGTGTGCGGCCGCGGGCTCCGCGGCCTCGTCCTGAGCGGCGGCCGGACCGGTCGTGGTGAGCAGAAGGGCGAGTACGCAGAGGAGGGCGAGGGCCCAGCCGTGCAGGCTGCGCCATGGACGAGGGGAGAGTGATCGCACGGAACCTCCGGGAAACGGAGAAGCGGGTGCTGGCTCTGCCGGTTGTCCCCACCATCTTGTATAACGTTGGAAACAAGGGCAGTTGGCATGACAGCACGCCTCCTGCGCCCTGTCCAGGTGCATGACAAGCGGGATGGGAGTGTCGGGTGAGGGTGAGCCTCAAGGACGTCGCCGAGCGGGCCGGTGTGTCGATCAAGACCGTCTCGAACGTCGTGAACAACTATCCGCACGTCACACCGGCCATGCGCACCCGGGTGCAGCAGGCCATCGACGAACTCGGCTACCGCCCCAATCTCACCGCCCGCCACCTGCGCAAAGGACGTACGGGCATCATCGCGCTGGCCGTCCCCGAGCTGGGCAACCCGTACTTCGCCGAGCTCGCCGGAGCGGTCATCGACGCTGCGGCTGAGCACGACTACACGGTGCTCCTCGACCACACCGGGGGCAGCCGGGAGCAGGAGATCCTCGTCTGCCAGGGCTTCAGGTCCCGGGTGATCGACGGGCTGATCCTGAGTCCTCTCGAACTGGAGACGGAGGACCTCGCCGCGCGGGCGGACGACATTCCGATGGTGCTGCTCGGCGAGCGGCGCTACGACCTGCCGTACGACCACATCGCCATCGACAACATCGCCGCGGCGCGGGCCGCCGTGCGTCATCTGCTCGACCTCGGCCGTCGTCGTATCGCCTTCCTCGGCGCCCGTCAGGACCGCGTCCATCAACCCGCTCACCTGCGCCATCTCGGCTGGCAGGCGGAGCTGGCCGCCCAGGGGGTGCCGATCGACGAGGCTCTGGTGGTGCACAGCCGGGGCTGGGGCCGCGAGGACGGCGCCGTCGCGATGGCGCATCTGCTCGACTCGGGAGTGGTGCCCGACGCGGTCTTCGCGTACAACGACCTGGTTGCCGTCGGTGCGATGCGGGTGATGTACGAGCGCGGGCTGCGGGTGCCCGAGGACATCGCCGTCGTCGGCTTCGACGATGTGACCGAATCCCGGTTCGGAGCAGTGTCGTTGACCACGATCGCTCCGGACAAACAGGCGATCGCACGGCTCGCTGTCGAGTCCCTGGCGAGCCGGCTCGACCGGGATCAGGACGGCGCCGTGACGCGGACCCCGCGCGAACTCCAGCCGGGGTTCGCCCTGGTGGAACGCGAGAGCACGCTGGGGCGCACCACTGTCTGATGCACCGTCAACTCCGTGGCCTGCGTGGTCTTCTGCGCGGCCGCGTCGGACACCAGTTGCTGCGCGGGGTGTTTACAGCGCCCTTCCAACGATGTAAAACCATCCCGGATGTGGTCCACCACCCGGCCCTCGGCGCCTTGAGATGGGGAGTCCCATGAAGCCGCACGCCCGCCTCACGATCACCAAGAGCCTTCTCTCCGTCGGTCTCGTCGCCACCCTCGCGCTGTCCACGGGCTGCGCCAAGTCCGAGGACGACCCGGCCGACAGCAAGGACTCCGCTTCTGGTGCGACACAGGACAGCGGCCAGAAGATCGCCGAGAACACCACCGGCGAGAAGTGCGGCATCGACGCTTACGGCGGCAAGAAGCTCGACCTCAAGGGCGCGACCGTCGGCTTCTCGCAGTCCGAGAAGGAAGCCAATCCGTTCCGCATCGCGGAAACGGCGTCCATCAAGGCCGAGGCAGGCAAGCGATCCGTCAAACTCCTCACGGCCAACGCCCAGTCGCAGTTCGCCAAGCAGATCAGCGACGTCCAGGACCTGATCGCCAAGGGGGCCGACCTGCTGGTCATCGCCCCGCTGAACTCCGACGGCTGGGGACCCGTGCTCCAGCAGGCGAGCGCCAAGAAGATCCCGATCGTCACCATCGACCGCAAGATCAACGCCGAGCCCTGCAAGGACTACATCAGCTTCATCGGCTCCGACTTCACCGAGCAGGGCAAGCGCGCCGCGGACCGGATGATCGAAGCCACCGGCGGCAAGGGGGAGATAGCCATCCTCCTCGGCGCTCCCGGCAACAACGTCACCACCGAACGCACCAAGGGCTTCAAGGACCGGGTGGCGGAGAAGGCCCCGGACCTGAAGGTCGTCTTCGAGCAGACCGGTGAATTCGCCCGCGAGAAGGGCCAGTCGGTCACCGAACAGCTCATCCAGTCCAAGCCCGGCATCACCGGGATCTACGCCGAGAACGACGAGATGGGCCTCGGCGCGGTGAACGCCCTCAAGGGCGCGGGGAAGAAGGCCGGAACCGTCAAGATCGTCACCATCGACGGAACACGCAACGCCGTCCAGGGCATCGTCGACGGCTGGATCCACGGTGTCGTCGAGTCCAACCCCCGCTTCGGCCCACTGGCCTTCCAGACCCTCGACAGCTTCACCAAGGGCGAAGAGGTCGGCGAGAACATCGTGATCCAGGACAGCGAGTACACCCAGGGCAATGCCAAGGGCGACCTCGGCAAGGCGTACTGAACGTGACCGCGGAGGACTCCCGGGACGGGACCGGACAGGGAGCCCGGGGCGAAACCGTGCACGAGAGCGCGGCACGGAAGGAACCCCGGGCCGGGGCCGGACAGAAACCCCCGGTCGATCCGGCCGCCGGCGGAGCACGGGGCGTCCTGGAGGTCCGGGGCCTGACCAAGCGCTTCCCCGGCGTCTTGGCACTCGACGACGTGACCTTCGCGGCCCGCGCGGGGGAGGTGCACGCACTCGTCGGGGAGAACGGCGCCGGCAAGTCCACGCTCATCAAGGTCCTCACCGGGGTCCACCACCCCGACGAGGGCGACCTCGTCCACCTGGGCGAACCGGTGTCCTTCGCGACACCGCTCGCAGCCCAGCACGCGGGCATCTCGACCATCTACCAGGAGGTCAACCTCATCCCGCTGATGAGTGTGGCCCGCAACCTCTGTCTCGGCCGCGAGCCCCGCACCCGGTTCGGCCTGATCGACTTCGGGCGCATGCACCGTGAGGCCGACCGGACCCTGCGCGAGTACGGCGTACACGTCGACGTCCGCAGGCCCCTGCGCGAACTCGGCGTCGGAGCACAGCAGATGGTCGCGCTCGCCCGGGCCGTCTCGGTGGACGCTCGCGTGGTCATCATGGACGAGCCCACCTCCTCACTGGAGCCACGGGAGGTCGAGACCCTCTTCGGCGTCATCCGCAGGCTGCGCGACCAGGGCATCGCGGTCGTCTACGTCAGCCACCGTCTGGAGGAGCTGTACGCCGTGTGCGACGCGGTCACCGTCCTGCGCGACGGCCGCGTCGTCCACACCGGACCGCTCGCCGAGACCGACCGTCTCACCCTCGTCTCCCTGATGCTGGGCCGGCCGCTCGGCGAGGTGCGCGCGGAGGGTGTCACCAAGTTCTCCGGCGCCCACGACACCGGGCAGGAACCCGTTCTGTTCGCCGAGGGCCTCACCCGGCGCCACCAGCTCCACGACATCTCCCTGCGTATACGCCCCGGCGAGGTGCTGGGCCTCGGCGGGCTCCTCGGCTCGGGCCGCAGCGAGACGGCGAAGGCCATCGCCGGTGCGCTGCCACTCGGTTCGGGCCGGATCACGGTGGCCGGCACCGCGCTGCGCACCGGTTCGACACCCGCCGCGATCCGGGCGGGCATCAGCCTGCTCCCCGAGGACCGCAAGGCGGAAGGCATCGTGCCCGGCCTGTCGGTCCGGGAGAACATCGCGCTCGCGGCCCTGCCGCGCCTGTCGCGTTTCGGTCTCGTCTCCGACACACGCATCGACGCCGTCGTGGACACCTTCATGAAGCGGCTGCGTATCAAGGCGTCGGGACCGCACCAGAAGGTCGGCGAACTCTCCGGCGGCAACCAGCAGAAGGTGCTCTTGGCGCGCTGGCTCGCCATGCATCCCAAGGTGCTGCTGCTGGACGAACCCACCCGCGGAATCGACATCGGCGCCAAGGCCGAGGTCCAGAAGCTCATCGACGAACTCGCCGAGGACGGTCTGGGAGTCCTGCTCATCTCCTCCGACGTAGAGGAGCTGATCGAGGGCTCCGACCGGGTGGTGGTGCTCAGGGACGGCGCGGTCGTCGGCGAACTGTCCGGGGACGACGTCACCGAGGACCGGCTGATGCAGGCGATCGCCGCGGCGGCCGAGGAGGAGGCGGTCACGCATGGCTGATGTCGCGCTGCGCAAGGCGGTCCCGGCGGACCGGGCCGTACTGCTGCGCCGGCTCCAGGAATACGGCGTCTACGGCGGCCTGGTCGTGCTGCTGGTGTTCAACATCGCCTTCACCGACAACTTCCTGTCCGGCGAGAACTTCCGCACCCAGGCCGTCCAGGTCTCCCCGATCCTCATCGTCGCCCTCGGGATGGCCCTCGCCATCGGGACCGAAGGCGTGGATCTGTCGGTGGGGTCCGTGATGGCCCTGTCGACCTCGCTGCTGGCGCTCTACCTCGGCTACGGTCCCTGGCTCGCCCTGCTCGTGGTCCTCGTCGGCGGCGCGGCCGTCGGTCTCCTCAACGGCTCGCTCATCGCGTTCGTCGGGGTCCAGCCCATCGTGGCCACACTGGCCCTGATGGTCGGCGTACGGGGACTCGCACTCGTCCTGCTCCCGCAGCTCAAGGACGTGCGCAATCCCGGTATGGCCTCGCTGGGCTCGGGCGACATCGCGGGCATCCCGTACGTCGTGCTCATCGCCGTCGCGCTGGCCCTCGTCGTCGGATTCACCGTCCGCCGCACCACCTTCGGGCGGCAGCTGCTGGCGATCGGCGACAGCCGTCCCGCGGCCCAGCTCGCCGGCCTCCCCGTACGCCGGGTGCTCGTCCTCGTGTACATCTGCTGCGGCATGCTCGCGGCGGTCGCCGGTTTCCTCGCGACCGCCCGGCTCCAGGCCAGCGACCCGACCTCGCTCGGCAACCTCATGGAACTGTCCGCCATCACCGCCGTGGTGGTCGGCGGCACTCCACTGTCCGGCGGCCGGGTGCGGATCGCCGGCACGGTCGC
This sequence comes from Streptomyces sp. NBC_00306, assembly GCF_036169555.1. GTDB lineage: Bacteria > Actinomycetota > Actinomycetes > Streptomycetales > Streptomycetaceae > Streptomyces > Streptomyces achmelvichensis. Next base: position 7,573,218 of record NZ_CP108032.1, read on the forward strand.
CGGAGCGGTGCTCATCCAGCTGCTCACGGCGACCCTCATCAAGCACGATCTGCCGCCGTCCTGGACGCAGATCGCCCAGGGCGCGGTGATCGTCCTCGCCGTCTACGCGGCACGGGAAAGGGGAAAGCGGTGACCGTCATGAAGGAGCAGCCCGCCCCCCTCGCGACGACGACGGACCAGGACTCGCCGGGAAGCGGCCGCGGCGAGCGGCTCAGTGCCCACGCCCAGCAGCACGGCGCGCTGGTGGCACTCGTGGTGCTCGCCGTCGTCGCCTCGTTCTCCTTCGACTCCTTCGCCACCGGCGACAACGTGGAGAACATGGCGGTCTCCTCCGCCTTCCTCGCCGTCGTGGCGCTCGGAATGACCTTCGTCATCATCACGGGCGGCATCGATCTGTCGGTCGGCTCGGTCTTCGTGCTCGGGGGAGTGCTGGCCGCCTGGGGATCGCGGTACGGGACCGTCGTCGCGATCCTGCTCCCGCTCACCGTCTGCGGACTCGTCGGCCTCGTCAACGGACTGCTCATCGCGAAGGCGCGGCTCGCGCCGTTCATCGTGACGCTGGCGACCATGCTCGCCGCCCGCGGAGTGATGCTGAACATCACCGACGAGGGCGGAAGGACCTATCTCGTCGACAAGGACGCCTTCTTCGCGCAGCTCGGCCAAGGCAAGGTGCTGGGCATCGGAACGCCTGTGTGGATCACGGCCGTGCTCTTCGTGGTCGGGGCGGTCGCCCTGCGCCGCAGCCGCTTCGGTCAGCACGTCTACGCCGTCGGGGGCAACGAGGACGCGGCGGCGCTGATGGGCACGCCCGTCGCCCGTACGAAGATCATCGTCTACACGCTCTCCGGGGTGCTGGCCGGGCTGGCGGGTGTCCTCAACGCGGCCTGGCTCACCTCCGGCGTGACCATCCTCGGCATCGGGATGGAACTGGACGCGATCGCCGCTGTCGTCATCGGCGGGACGCTGCTGTCCGGAGGCATGGGCTTCGTCAGCGGCTCACTGGTGGGTGTCGTGCTGCTCAAGGTGATCCAGAACATCATCAACCAGATCGGCTCGCTCGACTCGGCGTACCAGCAGGTGGCCAGCGGGGCGTTCCTGGTCGTGGTGATCATCGCGCAGACCTGGCTGGGGCGCCGTCGACGGGTGCTCTGACCGGCGGGCCGGGTGCCTCGTCGAAGCATCACAGCCGGTTACCCGGAGCCCGTCACATTCCGCCGGCGACCCGCATGATCGTCCCCGTCGCGAAGGAGGCATCACCGGAGAGCAGCCACGACACGGCGCCCGCGATCTCCTCGGGCTGCCCGGCCCGGCCCATGGGGATGGTGTCGGCCATCTTCCCGGGCCGCTGCGGGTCCTCGTGGAAGTCGGTCCAGATGACGCCCGGAGCAACGCAGTTGACCCGGATCCCGTCGGCCGCCACCTCCTTGGACAGACCGACGGTCATGGTGTCGACGGCGGCCTTGGCGGCGGCGTAGTGCACGTACTGGCCGGGGCTGCCGAGCGTCGCCGCGGCCGAGGAGACGTTGACGACGGCGCCTCCGCCGGACCGCGTCATGTCGCGCACGGCACGGCGGGCGCACAACAGATACCCGAGGACGTTGACTTCGAGGGCGCGCCGCATGCCGTCCGCGTCCGCCTCGGCGAGCGGACCGTTGGGCCCGCTGACGCCGGCGTTGTTGACCAGCCCGGTCACGGTGCCGAGCTCGGCCGCGGCGTCGAAGAGCCGGTCGACATCGCCCTCGTCGGAGGTGTCCACCCGCACGGCGAGCGAGCGGCGGCCGTTCTCGCGGACGGTGGTGGCGACGGCCTCGGCGGCGGTGGCGTCGGAGGCGTAGCCGACGACGACGTCGTGGCCGTCCGCGGCGAGCCGTGCGCAGATCGCGGCGCCGATGCCACGGCTGCCTCCGGTCACGATGGTGAGATTGCGCACGGAAACCTCGGGCTCTCTGTCCGGTGACGGCGACACGGTCACCCTACGACAGCGGCGGGGAGGTACTCCGGCCGCCGGTGGAGACGGTGGGCGGGCCCCTGCGCGCGTCGCTCCCAACCTGCCTTGAGCAGGCGGAAGGTGACCGCGCGTGAGGCGCGCGGGAGGAGGAGGGGTGGCGCCGGCCGTCCTCGCTGTGCCACGCTGGCAGGAAGAAGAGGCTGTGTCCGGTTCTTTGGCCAAGAGGTTCTGGGGACAGGGGTCTCCGAACGTTGCCCCCTTCACGGGCATTCGGCCCCCTCCATCGCTGACCGGTTCGCGACATCTCCGGCAGCCGTGGGCTTCCGACCCCGCAAGGGGGACCGCCCCAATGAAGACCACCACCACGATCAGCGGCACCACCGCGACCATCACGTTCCACACGGACATCGACTTCGAGTCGTTGCCCGAGATCGAGGCGGCAGTGACCCTGCCGGCCACGGTGACGGACGTGACCTGGAACCTGGAGAACACCCCCTTCATGGATGTCACCGGCCTCCGTCTGCTCCAGGAGCAGCGCGACGCCGCCCGTGCGCGGAAGGGCTCTCTCACCGTCACGGGTCTGCACAGCCAGCCGCAGCGTCTGCTGCAGACGGCCGCCGAACTGTTCCCCGCGATGGACTGGGACCAGTTCCTTCCCCGCCCCACGCATTTCCCCGCCCCTTGCCTGTCGGCCCGGGGATCGGGAGCGGTCGGCATTTCCTGAACGCATTCGCGGGCCGGATTCACCAGCGCCTTATCGCGCGGCACGTACGTATTCGATTGCCGTGATCCGGCCCCCATGCGAAGCGACGCGGTGACCTGCATTCCTGCAAACCCGCCGTGCCGTTGCGCTGCCCGTTCATGAAATGGGCCGGTGCTAATGTGGCGGCATGTCTGAGTCCGAGCACCGCGTCGTTGTCGAAGGCTCCCGGATTCTTACGCCGCGGCTCATTCTGCGGCCCTGGGAGCGGGAGGACGCCGAGCCGGCCCTGTCGGTCTACGGTTCCGACGACGTGGCCCGCTGGCTGGCACCGGCCGTGGAGCGCGTGGCGGACGCGCAGACCATGCGGGCGCTCATCGATCACTGGATCGCCGACTCCGAGACCCGCGAGCAGCCACAGGGGCGCTGGGCCGTCGTCCTTCGGGAGACCGGTGAATTGGTCGGGGGAGCGGCACTGTTGCCTCTGCCCCCGTACGACGTCGACCTGGAGATCGCCTGGCAGCTGGCGCCGGACGCATGGGGCAAGGGACTGGCGGCCGAGGCCGGCCACGCCGTCGCCCACCACGCGTTCGCGTCGGGGATCGACGAGCTGTTCGCGGTCGTACGGCCCAATAACGCGCGGGGTGCCGCGACCGCCCGGCGCGTCGGGATGGCCTGGGTCGGCGAGACCGAGAAGTACTACGACCTCCGGCTCCAGGTGTACCGCCTGCGCAAGGCCGATCTGGACGCACCCCCCCAGCCCTACGGGATCTGACCCCGCCCCTGAGGGGCCGGGGGCCCTGCTATTCCCGGGGGAGCTTCGTCGCGGTGTCGAGGTAGAACGCGTCGATACTCTGCACGGCCCGGTTGAAGTCGTCGAGATTGACCGGCTTCGTCACATACGCATTGGCGTGGCTCTGGTAGGCGCCCGTGACGTCGTCGGGGGCGGCCGACGTGGTCAGGACGACGACCGGGATGGTGCGCAGGGCCTGGTCCTCCTTGATGATGGCGAGCAGTTCCCGGCCGTTCATGCGAGGCATGTTGAGATCGAGCACGATCAGATCGGGCTTCGGGTTCTCGGAATTGCGCAGGTAGTCCAGCGCGGCCATGCCGTCCTCGACCTGGGTGAGGTTGCGGGCACCGCGTTCGGAGAGAGCGTCCCCGATGAGCATGGCGTCGGCGAGGTCGTCCTCGACCAGCAGCACGTCGTAAGGGCGTGCGGTGGCGGTCATCATCATCGGCTCCGGTGCGGTCGGTGGGTGGTGCTCGGGGCGGTGGCGAGTGTTCGCCGTAACCGGTTCCCGCCTGCGGCAGCAGGCAACCTCACCTTAGGCGGGCGGCACAACGGAGAACAACAACAGTTGTCGTACAGCAGCTAAAGTGGCGCCTGCCGCGGGGGCTCGGACAGCGGCCAAGCGGAGGGCAGAACAGCGTGGTGACAGAGCAAACCGGGGACAGACCCGGCGGGGGCCGCGGGTGGGCGACCTGGACCACCCGGCGGTGGCTGCGGGTGGGTGTGGGAGCGGCCCTGGCGGTGCTGGCGGTGCTCGGAACCATCGGGATATGGACGATGGGCCGTACCTCGGACCTCACCCATCAGCTGGTCGACGTCCGCTCGCCCGCGCTGATCAACTCCGTGCGGCTGGAAGCGGCGCTCCTCAACCAGGAGACAGGCGTACGCGGTTACGGACTGGCCGGCAATCAGCAGTTCCTCGGTCCGTACACGAAGGGCCTGGCCGACGAGAAGGCGGCCCGGGACCGACTGCATCCGCTGGTCCGCGGCGACGAACGCGCGCAGGCCGACCTGGACACGGTGCTGGTGCAGGTGGAGAAGTGGCAGGAGCGGATCGCCCGCCCGATCGCGGCCGCAGCCTCCGGTCCCGCTGTGACACTCGCCACCCAGCGGGCCGAGGAGGGCAAGAGCACGTTCGACGCTCTTCGACAGGCGATGAGCCGGCAGCAGGACTACCTCCAGGACGCGCGGACCGCGGCCGGCTCCGACCTCGACCGGGCGACCGAACTGCGCAACGGTGTGTTCATCGCGATCGGCCTGGTGATCCTGGTGCTGGCCGGGCTGGTCTTCGAAGGGCTGCGGCGGGGCATCACCGACCCGCTGGCACGGCTCGGCAGGGACGTACGGCTCGTCACCGAGGGCAGATTCGATCACGCCATCACCGCGACCGGGCCCGCCGACCTTCGCCGGCTGGCCGAAGACGTGGAAGCGATGCGGCAACGCCTGTCGGACGAGCTCGGCCTCGCCGAGGAGTCACGGCGGTTGCTGGACGAGCAGGCGGCCGACCTGCGGCGCTCCAACGCCGAACTGGAACAGTTCGCCTACGTCGCCTCGCACGACCTCCAGGAGCCGCTGCGGAAGGTGTCGAGTTTCACTCAGCTCCTGCAGCGCCGGTACGCCGGGCAACTGGACGACCGGGCGGACCAGTACATCGGCTTCGCCGTCGACGGCGCCAACCGCATGCAGCGGCTCATCAACGATCTGCTGGCGTTCTCCCGCGTCGGGCGCATCCACAACCAGCAGGACGTCGTCGAACTGGACACGATCGCCGACCGCACCGTGGAGGCACTGAGCGTCGCCATCGAGGAGTCCGGGGCGGAGATCACCCGCGATCCGCTGCCCACGGTCGTGGGGGATGCCACGCAGCTGGGCATGCTGTGGCAGAACCTGATCGCCAACGCGGTGAAATTCCGTAGCCCCGAGCGGAAACCGCGCATTCACGTCGAGGCGGAGCGCGACGGCGATCTGTGGAGATTCGCGGTCACCGACAACGGCATCGGTATCAGCCCGGAGTTCGCGGACAAGGTCTTCGTCATCTTCCAGCGTCTGCATACCAAGGACGCCTATCCCGGCAGTGGTATCGGCCTTGCCATGTGCAAGAAGATCGTGGAATTCCACGGCGGCACCATTGCCATCGACACCACGCACAGCAAGGGGACGCGGATCCTCTTCACCCTTCCTGTCCACACACCCGTCGAGGGCGACGACACCACCGGAGAACCGAGACCGTGATGCCAGCCGGCTCGCCCGATCCCCACTACCGCATCCTGCTCGTCGAGGACGACGCGGGAGACGCGGTACTCGTGCGCGAATACCTCGCCGACACCGAGCTCGCGTACACACTCCTGTGGCACAAGACGCTGAGTGAGGCGCGGACCGAGCTGGAGGGCCGGGCGGTCGACTGCGTCCTGCTGGATCTGCATCTGCCGGACGCGGTGGGGCTGAGCGGTGTGTCGGCGATCCTGGAGGCGGCGCCGGAGGCGGCCGTCATCGTCCTGACCGGTCTGGCCGAGTCGCAGGCCGGCGCCGACGCGCTGGCGGCGGGCGCCCAGGACTATCTGGTCAAGGACAAGGTCGAGCCCGAGCTGTTGCAGCGAGCAGTGCGCTACGCCGTACAGCGAAAGCAGACCGAACGCGCCGGTGCCGACCTCCAGGCCGGACATCTGCGCGCGCAGGAGAACGCCCGGCTGGAGCGCGGCCTGCTCCCGCAGCCCATGCTCGGCATCGCCGGGACCCCCGTCGTCACGGCGACCAGCCGCTATCTGCCAGGCCGTGAACGCGCCCTGCTGGGCGGCGACTTCCTCGATGTCGTCGAGACCGACGACGGACTCGTGCACGCGGTCATCGGCGATGTCAGCGGTCACGGTCCCGACGCGGCCGCTCTGGGGGTCTGCCTGCGCATCACCTGGCGCGCACTGGTCCTGGGCGGCCACGGGGGCCACGAACTGCTGCGTCTGCTCGAACGGATGCTGGTGGCCGAACGCGCCCAGACCGACATGTTCGCGACCTGCTCGCTGGTCACCCTCGACCTGTCCGCGAGCACGGCCACGATCCACCTCGCGGGCCACCACGAACCGCTGCTCACGGATTCCGGCGCGACCGGGGAGGTCGTGGCCCAGCACGGGATCGGCTTGGGCATCGCACCCGGAGTCGAACACTGGCCCCCGACCACCCTGCGGCTTCCCCGGGTGGGCACCCTGACCCTGTACACCGACGGCCTGTTCGAAGGGCATGCGGGCGAGGGCGGCGACCGACTCGGTCCGGACGGGCTCCTGGCGCTCATCAACCGCCTGTCCTCGGACGACCCGGACAGTCATCTCGACCGGCTGATCGCCGCTGTCAGCGAGCTCAACGCCGGGCGCCACACGGACGACCTGGCCATCCTCCGCCTCGACTGGGCGACCGCACGGGTCGGCGCGCAGCCCGGGCCGCCGACCCTGCCGGGCGGTACCACGAGCAGGTGACGCGGTCGCAGGACCGGCCGAAGGAGCCCCGGTCCGTCCCCCCGAAGAGGCGGGCGGACCGGAGCGTCCGACTGACGCTAGAAGCCGGAGACCCAGTAGGGCTCCAACGTCATCGAGCCGTTGCCCCGAGCGCCGCCGGACGAGCCGGACAGCGACTGGGCGAGTGTGTACCAGGAGTCCACGTAGTCCGGATCGTCGGTCCACCAGTCGTCGGGCATGGCGTCCAGGACGGCGTTGACCAGGGGAATGTACGCGCCCAGGTCGGCGATGGTGAGCAGGACACCGGCGATGGCCGTCGCGAGGGCCCGGTAGTTGGTACTGCCGTCCTCCTCCATCATCACCACGTCGGCGAGGTTGTACTTGTAGGACGACCAGTTGACCAGGATCTGGTTGGGGCTGTAGGTCTTCCCGTCCTCGTCGAGGTACGGCATGTCGACCGGGTCGACGCGCACCTTGCCGTCGAGGCCGAATCCGGTCACCAGGGAGTAGATCTCGGCGTCACCCTTGACCCACGGCTCCTCGTCGTCGGACAGCCGGACCGAGGAGATGCGGCTGGTCCAGAATCCGTTCGCGGTGGCGGCTGCCGGTGCTGCCGCCGGGCCATTGAGGCCATGGGCGGCGAACTGCTCGCGCAGGACGGCCATGCCCGCGGCCACGGCCTTGTCACCGTCGAGGTCGATCACATAGACGGGGCGGTCGGGGATCTTCCGCATGTCCAGCAGGTGGGTGCGGCCGCGGCTGTCGTAGGCGGTGACGGCGGTGGTGTCGTCGTCGGAGGGCGCGGCGGCCACCAGGGGCTCGGCTCCTGCCCCGAGGGCCCGGCGCATGGAGCTGTCGCCGAGGCGCAGTTGCAGGAGCGAGCCCGTACCGGCGCGGAGTCCCTTGGCCCGGGCGAGGTCGCGGTCGGCATCGGCGATGGCGGACTTCAGGCTCTCGGCGGCAGGTGAGCCGGGCTTGTCGACGAGCGAGCCGAGCGTCACCGCGGGGGAGGCGAGGGCGGCGTTTCGTATCGCGGTTCGCCAGGCCGGCCGGCCGAGGGACGCGGCGAGCGTTCGGGCCGTACGGTCCTCGATGCCGGTGACGGCGTGGGCGCGTATGCCGTCCGCCGGGTGTGCGGAGGAGGGGGCCGTGCGCTCCGCGGAGGAGGTTGGGGCGGTTGCCGCGGCCGAGACGGCCGGGACGGCGAGGAGGCTGAGAGCGGAGAGAGCGGCACACACGACGGTCGTTCTGTACCGGTACCGGTGCTTGGTCACGCGAGTCTCCTGTGAGGTGGGGGGTGAGCCTGTGCAGGGACGTGCGAGGTGCGGCCGGTTGTCTATGCGGGTAGAACCCGGCCCGCCGACAAGAATGACGGTGTCATGCCAAGGCGACAAGAGGGCTTGCGTGTCCAATACCTGACGGTCCGTGAGATTCGTGGGACGCGAAGGCGCGGCCCGGGAATCCCGGGCCGCGCCGTGTTCGTCGGGCGTACGGATCTCAGCAGTACAGGTTGCCGCCGGGGGCGACGCCGAGGATCTGGGTGAATTGCTGGTACTTGGTGACGCGGCTCTGGACCTGGGCGGGGTTCTTGCCGTCGCATTCCAGGGAGCCGTTGATGGAGCGGATGGTCTGGCCGAAGCCGGCCTGGTTGACCATGGCGTTGTGGGGGGTCATGGTGCCGGGGCCGTTCTGGGTGTTCCAGTACCAGAGGCCGGTCTTCCAGGCGATGGCGGCGTTCTGTTCGACCTGCCAGGGGTTGCCGAGCAGGTCGATGCCGAGTGCGTCGCCGGCGGCCTTGTAGTTGAAGTTCCAGCTGAGCTGGATGGGGCCGCGGCCGTAGTAGGCGGCCTGGCCGGCGGGGCAGCCGTAGGGCTGGCTCCAGTCGCAGTAGTGCGGGTAGTTGGCGGTGTTCTGCTCGACGACGTGGACCAGTCCGCCGGTCTCGTGGGAGACGTTGGCGAGGAAGGCGGCGGCTTCCTGCTTCTTCACGGTGTCGCTGCCGGTGTTGGCGAAGCCGGGGTAGGCGCTGAGGGCGGCGGTCAGGCCGCTGTAGGTGTAGAAGGAGTTCCGGCCCGGGAACATCTGGTTGAACTGGGACTCGCTGACCACGAAGCCACCGGGCTGCGGGTCGCCACCGCCGCTACCGGGCGCCGACCACTTCTGGTTCGACTGGCCCGAACACGTCCATATCTGGAGCCGGGTGCCGTTGGCCGTACTGCGGTCGCGGACGTCCAGGCACTTGTTCGCCTGGGGGTTGACGATGTCGTTGGCGCCGGACACGACCCACTGCTGGTTCGGCGTGCCGGCGCAGTCCCACAGCTGGACGAGTGAACCGTCCGCCGTGCCGCGGTCGACGATGTCGAGACACTTGCCGAGTGCCCGGACCGTGCCGTCGCCCGGGAGGGACCACCGTTGCGCGTTGCTGCCGTTGCAGTCGTAGAGCTGCACGGGCGTCCCGTTGGCGTTGCTCGCCCCGGCCACGTCGACACACTTGCCGCCCAGCCCGCTGATCCGGCCGTCCGCGGCCTGGGCTGGGGCGGTGAACAAGGCGGTGAACACGGCCGCGATCGCCAGGGCGGCGGCGGATCGTCCCAACGAGCGGCGTCTCGGGAGAAGACGCGCGAGCGGAATGAGGGACATCGTTGTCTGTCTCCTTTTCGCGAGCCGCACACCATGGGCCGCCGGTCCCGCGCCATGGGGGACGCGCGGGCTCGGCGGGCATGCCGGACATGCGGCTGGGGACCGGTGGAGGGGTGGGACTCAGGAGTGCGGGGCTGTCGCGCGGGGAAGCGGGGCTGGCGCCTGGTCCAGACCATGGCAGCGGCCTCGGATGCAGTCAATAGTTGAACAACCCTGCCCTGTATGTGGCTTGAAACCCCCGGCATGCCTCCGGAACGTGAAGTCGCGGACGTCCCCGGGCGGTACTCCTGGGCCCTCCGCCTCCAGGGCGTGTAGCGCTCGTCCGCACCCCGGACGGTAGGGACGCTTCCGGTTCCGTATCGCCGTCCGTTCTGTGTCTACCGTCGGTAATCGCTCCTGCGTAGACTCCACATCTCCCCCGAGCCCGACGAGAGACGCTGGAGCGGACGACGATGTCTGCAGAGCAACACCCCCGACGTGAAGTCGTCACCGGCGTACCGCGCAGCGCCCGGCGGGCCCCCGGCCACGCGCCCGCCCGCTCCGAGATCAGCGAGCAGACAACCCTCGGCGCCACCTATGTGCGCTCTCTCATGCGCAGCCAGCTGAGGGCCGCGCTCTACGCACTCGGCACCCTTGCCCTGCTCGTCGGCTCGCTGCCCCTGCTGTTCGCGCTCCCGGCCGTGTTCGACGGCACCCTGGCCTCGCCCGAACCGTTCGTCTGGGCGGCACTCGGCCTCGCCGTCTACCCCGTGATGTGGCTGACGGCCCGCTGGTACGTCCGCCGGGCCGAGCGCAACGAAGAGGACTTCACCCGGCTCGTCGAAGGACGCTGACGGGTGCCGCGGACGGCAGGGCCCGGTGACCGGACCGGCGCACGGCGGCCGGGCGGGCGGAGATGAACCAGACCTACGCGGTCACCGCCGTCACCGTGGTGGTGCTCGCCACGGTGCTCATCGGCGCGCTCGGGCTGCGAATATCGCGCACCACCTCGGACTTCTACGTCGCCTCACGCACGGTGAAACCCGGCCTCAACGCGGCGGCCATCAGCGGTGAATACCTCTCCGCCGCCTCCTTCCTCGGCATCGCGGGACTGGTGCTGCTCCAGGGGCCGGACATGCTCTGGTACCCGGTGGGATACACCGCCGGCTACCTCGTCCTGCTGGTACTGGTGGCCGCGCCCCTCCGCCGTTCCGGGGCCTACACCCTCTCCGACTTCGCCGAGGCCCGGCTGGAGTCCGCCGCCGTGCGCCGGCTCGCGAGCCTCTTCGTCGTCGGTATCGGCTGGCTCTATCTCCTGCCCCAACTCCAGGGCGCGGGACTCACCCTGGAGATCCTCACCGGCGCACCCGACTGGGTGGGCGGACTCGTCGTGGCCGTCGTCGTCACCGGGGCGGTCGCGGCGGGCGGTATGCGCAGCATCACCTTCGTCCAGGCCTTCCAGTACTGGCTCAAACTCACCGCACTGCTGGTGCCCGCGCTCTTCCTCGTCGCGGCCTGGGCCCACGACGATGCCCCGCGAGCGCGTTTCGACGCGCCCGCGCTGCTGCGCGAGCACACCGTCGTCCGGGTGGGCGACACCGTACGCGTGGAACTGGAGGAGCCGCTCAGCCTCACGGTCCGCGGGGAGATCGACGGCACCGCGTACGACAACCGCACCGTCACCCTCGGCGAGGGCACCCACCGGATCGACGCCGGTACCCGCCTCGGCTTCCCCGAAGGCGCGGAGGTGCCCGAACGGGCCTTCACCGGCGACGATCCGGCGAGCTGGTCGCAGCCGCTGTCCGGCGGCCGCGACGGCTATCACCTGTATGCGACGTACGGGCTCATCCTCGCCACCTTCCTCGGCACGATGGGCCTCCCGCATGTGGCCGTCCGCTTCTACACGAGTCCCAACGGACGCGCCGCGCGCCGCACCACGCTCGTCGTGCTGGGGCTGATCGGCGCGTTCTATCTGCTGCCTCCCGTGTACGGCGCACTCGGCCGGATCTACGCACCCGAACTCGCCCTCACCGGGGACGCGGACGCCGCCGTGCTGGTGCTTCCGGAGCGAGTCGTCGGCGGGATCGCGGGCGATCTGCTGGGTGCGCTGCTCGCGGGCGGCGCGTTCGCCGCCTTCCTGTCCACCGCGTCCGGGCTGACCATGTCCGTCGCGGGCGTGATCACCCAGGACGTCCTGCCCTCACGCGGCGTACGCCACTTCCGGCTCGCGACCCTGCTCGCCATGGCGGTTCCACTCGCCGTGAGCGTCGTCGCCACGAACGTCCCGGTCGCCGATGCCGTCGGCCTGGCGTTCGCCGTGTCGGCGTCCTCGTTCTGTCCGCTGCTGGTGCTCGGCATCTGGTGGCGAAAACTCACCCCGCCGGGCGCCGCGGCGGGCCTCGTCATCGGCGGTGGCACGGCGCTCACGGCGGTGATGGCCACCCGCGCCGGACTCGCGCCCGAGGGCTGGCCGCACACCCTGATGGCCTGGCCGGCCGTCTGGTCCGTACCTCTCGGCTTCCTCACCATGGTGCTGGTGTCGCTCGCCACCGCACGCCACATACCGCCGGGGGCCACCGCCATGCTGGCGCGACTTCATCTGCCGGAGGATCTCGTCGGCAGACCCCAGCCGGAGGGAGCGGAGCGATGACCGGGACCGGACTGGCCGCACTCGCGGCCGCAGGTGTCGTCCTCCTCGTGATCGGTGTCGTCGTGGGCCGGTTCACCGCACGCCGTGGCGGGGAGAGGGACCTCGACCTGGGCACACCCGTCGAACGGGCCACCTTTCACACCCTGCACACCGCCTCGCTCGCCGCACCGCCCCTGCGGGCCGGACTCACCGAGGACACGGCCCGCAAGGCCGCCCGCCGGCTGCGTTCCCTGCTCGGCACCGAGGCGCTGTGTCTCACCGACCGGGAGAGCGTGCTCGCCTGGGACGGGCCGGCCGCCGATCATCACGAACAGCGGGTGATGGAGCGCGTCGCCGAGATGCTGGAGTCGGGGCGCAGCATGAGTGTGCGCACCGACTGCGACGAGCTGGAATGCCCGCTGCGCTGGGCGGTGATCGCCCCGCTGACCGGTGAAGAGGGGGTGCTCGGCGCGCTCGTCGCCTACGGCTCCCGGGAGTCGGCGGTGCTGGTGCGGGCGACGACCGAGGTGGCCCGCTGGGTGTCCGTACAGCTGGAGCTGGCCGAACTGGACCGGTCCCGGACCCGGTTGATCGAGGCGGAGATCCGCGCGCTGCGGGCCCAGATCTCGCCGCACTTCATCTTCAACTCCCTCGCGGCGATCGCTTCGTTCGTCCGGACCGACCCCGAGCGTGCCCGCGAACTGCTGCTGGAGTTCGCCGACTTCACCCGCTACTCCTTCCGGCGGCACGGCGACTTCACCAACCTCGCCGACGAACTGCGGTCCATCGAGCAGTATCTGGCGCTGGCCGGGGCCCGGTTCGGCGACCGGCTGAAGGTTACCCTCCAGGTCGCCCCCGAAGTGCTGCCGGTGACGCTGCCGTTCCTCTGCCTTCAGCCGCTCGTCGAGAACGCCGTCAAACACGGCCTGGAGGACTCCAGGAACGAGTGCCGGGTCACCATCGCCGCCCAGGACGCCGGTGCCGAGGCCATGGTGACCATCGAGGACGACGGCGTGGGAATGGACCCGGACGTGCTGCGCGCGATTCTCGCGGGGGAGCGGCCCGCGACATCGGGCATCGGCCTCTCCAACGTCGACGAGCGACTGCGCCAGGTGTACGGGGACGACTACGGCCTCGTCATCGAGACCGGTGTCGGTGCGGGCATGAAGATCACGATGCGGCTCCCCAAGTACCGGTCGGGCGTGCACTCTTCGGCCGGCCGCCGCTCCTCCGGCTGATCCGCCCGAGCGCCGTCGTCGTCCGCGCCCGGGATCCGTCGTACGTGCGCGAGGGCCCGGGCCGACCGCAGCGGTCTGATCAGCGGATTCCCGGGTACCTGATGCGGACATGGATCATTCACCGATGGGGAGGGGACCTCGATGGCGACGGAAGCGCAGCAGGACGCCGTCAGATCTGACGGCCGTGACGAGACGCCGGACGAGCGGGCCGACCGGCAGTGGGGCGAACTCGTCCAGGAGATACGCGTCGCTCAGACCGGTGTGCAGATCATGTTCGGCTTTCTGCTGACGGTCGTCTTCACTCCCCGGTTCGTGACGCTCTCGGGCACCGACAAGACCATTTACATGATCACTGTGGTGCTCGGTGCGGCAGCCGTGGGGGCCCTCATCGCGCCCGTCGCCTTCCACCGGATCGTCTCCGGACGACGCATCAAACCGCATGCGGTGCAGTGGGCTTCGCGGCTCACGTTCATCGGACTGCTTCTGCTGCTGGCCACGCTGGTCTCGGCGCTCCTGCTGATCCTGCGGGCGGCCACGCACGACCACATCGTCCCCTGGATCGTCAGCGGCGTGTTCGCCTGGTACGTGCTCTGCTGGTTCGTCCTGCCCCTGTGGGCGAAGCGCCGGCACACCACGGCCCCGTGAACGGGTCGCGGCGCAGGAACGAGTGAGGCTCGCCCGGTGCCCGGTGCCCGGTGCCCGGTGCCCGGTGCCCGGTGCCCGGTGCCCGGTGCCCGGTGCCGACGGCGACCACCGAGCCACCTGGCCGGCCGTCAGGCCCGAGCGACCCCGGTGAGCCGGGCGATGTCCTGGGGGTCCAGACCGGTGAGGCGGGCGATGCGCGGAGCGGGGACGCCGGCCGCCAGGGCGCGGTGCACCAGGGCTTCCCAGTCCTGCGTGACCTCCCGGAACCCGAGAAGCTCGTTCTCCATGTCGGTCACCGCCTGAGGAGCGCACTGCTCATGCACGCGGAAGGTCTCCTCCTCGCTCAGCGGAACGGGCAGCCGGTCGACGTCCTCGGGAATGAACACCTCGGAACCGCCCGGCAGGATCCGCACCTGCTCGGAGGAGGCCGACACACCGTGGGCGTCCAGCCAGCCGCGGACCGCCGGGGTCTCCACGCACTCCAGGTCGCCGACCGCGCCGAGCGCTGCCCCCAGCAGCGGAGAACGGTCGGGAAGCAGGAAGAGACAGGCCTCGTCAGCCATCGTGCGGAACCGCCTTTGTCGTAGAGCGAGCGGACACCGATGCTATCGCCGCAATCGGCGCGGCTCGTCACGCCCCACCGGGGCGGGGCACGCTCGGAGGCCGGACCCGCGGAACGAGCGGACACGTGGTGACACCGCGCCCCCGCAGGTCGGGCTCTCGTCGCGGATCCGGACCGGCCGCGGGGCAACGCGGTCCCATGCGGGCTGGGCGCCCTGGCCGCGGACGTGCGGGCCGCGCCGCCCCCGTGCCCCGGACACCGGGCGTGGCGCGCCCGTGGCGGCGTGTGTCCCGAGGTGCGAACGGTGGCGAACACGCGGAGTGTGGAAGTAACCCGATCGGCCTACGGCAACCCGTCCGGGAGGCCTCGCAGCGGGGTGAAGGAGCAGACCATGACCAGTCATGTGAGCGGGGCCCGACCGCACTCCACGTCACGGAGTTCCACCAGCAGCGGGTTCGTCACCGGCTGGACGGTGTTCGCCGGCGTCATGATGATCTTCGGTGGTCTCATGACCCTCTTCGCGGGCATCGCCGCCATCGCCAAGGACGACGTGTTCGTCGCCACGCGCAACTACGTCTTCCAGTTCGACCTCACCGGGTGGGGCTGGATCCACATGATCCTGGGCATCGTCATCGTGATCGCCGGGTTCGCGCTCTTCCAGGGCTCCACCTGGGCCAGGGTCGCCGGTATCGCGCTCGCCGGTCTGGCCATGCTGGCGAACTTCCTGTGGCTGCCGTACGCCCCGTTCTGGGCCGTGGTGCTGATCGCCATCGACGGCTTCGTGATCTGGGCACTCTGCGCACCCCGCCACTCGGAGTCCTCGGCCTCGGCGCACTGACCGGTCTCCTCGCGCGGCATGCCTCCGTCAGCCCCTGCTTTCCCGGCTCGCCACCACGACGGTTTCGTCAGCGGGCCGGGTGTCCGGCCGCGGCCATGAAGAAACCGGCCGCGGCCGAGAAGGGAGGAGAGCGGAGTGGGCGACCCGATCGAGCCGCGTCCTCCCGGACGTGAGTGGAGCGACGCCCTCCTGGAGGCGCTGTTCACCGAGTCCCCCACGGGTCTCTACCTGGTCGACAAGGACCTCAGGCTCATCCGCATGAACAGCGCGGCACGTGGATGGCGGGGGGTGGCCGTCGAGGACAACACGGGCCGCCGCCTCGGGGAAGTGATACCCGGCTTCGACACCGAGGCGATCGAGGCGATGCTGAGGCGGGTGCTCGACACCGGGAAAGCCGTGATCGACTTCGAGCAGCGCGGGTTTCCGCCCACCGACCCGACCCGCGAGTACGTGGCGTCCATCTCGGCCTTCCGGCTCCAGGGCCGGGGCGACGCGGCCGACCGGGTCGGAGTGGCGGCGGAGGTCACCGATGTGACGGGGCAGTACCGCGCCCGCACCCGCGTGATGCTGCTCAACGAGGCCGGCGAGCGGATCGGCAGGACGCTCGACATGACCGGCACGGCAGAGGAGTTCGTCGGGTTCGCGGTCCCGGCGCTGGCCGATGCCGCGACGGTCGATCTGTTCGACTGTGTGCTGCGCGGAGGCGAGCCCCCGGCCGGGCCGGTGGAAGCGCACCTGCCGCTGAGACGTGTCGCCCGTCGCGACGCGGAGAGCACCGGCGCGGACCGTGATCAGGCCGGTCCGATGCCGCTGATCAGCCTCGATCCGCCGACTCCGTACACCCAGAGCGTCGTCGATCACCGGCCGCGGCTGATCCAGCAGCCCGGTGTCGATCCGGGCGTCCCGGGCACCGGCGGGCGCGGCCCGGCCGACGAGGAATCCGGCTCCGTCCTGGTGCTGCCTCTCGTCACCCGCGGAGTGGCGCTGGGCGTGGCCGTGGTCCGGCGGAACCATCACTCCGACCCGTTCGACGAGGACGATCTCGCGATCGCCGCCGAGGTGGCCGGCCGGATGGCCCTGAGTCTGGACAACGCCCGCCGGTACGAGCGTGAGCACGCGACCGCCCGTACGCTCCAGCGCGGGCTGCTGCCTCCCGCCCTGCCGCGAGTCTCCGCCGTGGAGACCGCACACCGGTATCTGCCCGGTCATGACGCCGGCGGGGACTGGTTCGATCTCCTCACGCTGTCCGGAGGCCGGGTCGCGCTCGTGGTGGGTGACGTCGAGGGCCACGGCCTGGCGGCCGCCACGACCATGGGGCAGCTGCGGACCGCCGTCTCCACACTGGCCGCGATGGACCTCCAGCCGGACGAGGTGCTGTCGCGCCTGGACGACCTGATGGCCCGCATGACCGAGGAACGCACCCGGCTCGCGGGCGACGCGACGAGCGACCAGCATGCCGGCGCCAGCTGTGTGTACCTCGTTTACGACCCCGTCTCCCGGCTGTGCACCTTCGCCCGCGCCGGACACCCGCCGCCCGTGCTCGTCCGGCCCGACGGGCACACGCAGGTCCTGGACGGCGGGGCCGGACCCCCGCTCGGCCTCGGTGGGCTGCCCTTCGAGGCCGCGGAGATGGAACTGCCCGAGGGAAGTCTGCTGGCTCTCTACACCAACGGGCTGATCGAAGGCCGCCGGGCCTCCGACGACGCGCTGGGCCGGCTCCAGCGCGTCCTCGGCCACCCGGGACGGACCCTGGCGGACAGTTGCGACGAGGCCGTGGCCGCCGTGCGGCCACACCGGGCGGACGACGACGCCGTTCTGCTGCTGGCGCGCACCCGCTCCCTCACGTCCGACTCCGTCGCCACCTGGACCCTGCCGCTGGACCCGGCGATCGTCTCCACCGCGCGCACCCTGGCGGGCCGCCAGCTCGCCGCCTGGGGCCTGGACGACCTCGCCTTCACGACCGAGCTGATGGTCAGCGAACTGGTCACCAACGCCATCCGCTACAGCACGGGCACGGTCGTGCTGCGTCTGATCCGCGACGGCGACTCGCTCCTGTGCGAGGTGTTCGACAACAGCACCACTGCACCGCATCTGCGCCGTTCCCGCGACAGCGACGAAGGGGGACGCGGTCTGCTGCTGGTGGCCCAGTGCTCGCGACGGTGGGGCACACGCCTGACGGCCACGGGCAAGGCGATCTGGGCGGAACAGCCGCTGCCCGCGCCCGTAGCCGCGGAACGTCTGTCGCAACGGCCTGCGGATCCGGGACCGTCGGCGTCGCGGGATCCGGGAGCGCCGGCGTGAGCGCCGGCCGCCCGACTTGACCGTGCCGTTCAGTTCGTGGTCGAGGGGAACGCGTCGGCGCGGACATGGGGCATGGCCCGGCTGGCCACCCGATAGCGGCCGTTGGGCAACTGCGCCGACGAGGTGGTGACGCGCACGGTCAGCGGACCGGCCCACTCGTATCCCTGCGCCTCCCCATGGCGGGCGAGCGAGTCCGTCAGCGCCCGCCCGACCTCCCCGACGCGCCGCAGCAGCTCCTTGTGCACACTGCGGGTCAGTTCGATCTCGTACGCGTTGGGCACGACGACGCGGCTCTGGCTGCACACCACCGCATGGGTGTCGCACTCGCCTCGCAGCGCGTCGACCAGTTCCACCGGGTCCCGATGAATGACCTTGGCGAGCAGCCCGTCCTGCCAGCGCTCAAGGGCCTGCTCCCACCGCTTCAGATGTCCCATGACACTTCGCGTGCCCGTGACACCGGTAGATCACGCACACCGGAACGGCGCTCTCCCCGGATGCCGGTACTTCGGTACCGGTGCGATCCGGCCGGCAGGTCTACGACGCGGGCGCTCCCGCCGGTGCGCTGTGCCGGGCGTGGACAAGAAAGCTGCGGGCGGCGGCACTGAGCGGGCCGGGCTGGTGTGCGATACCGACCGGCCGTAAGAGGGGCGGGCTGAACGAGCGGACCTCCACCCGGTGATGGAACACCCGGAACACCGTGTCCCGGTATCCGATGAGCGACCCGCGTTCCTCCGTGACACCCGTCCGTGGGGCCGTTCGCTCATCGTTCTCGGCCACGGCCAGCGGGCGCACACCGAGCCGGCCGAACATCGCTTCGAGCTCGGTACGCCGGCCCGTACCGAGGGGAGGGAGCACCACCCTCAGCCCGCCCAGCATCCGCAGCGGCACCGGGTCGGGCAGCTCCGAGCCCGGTGGCGAGATCAGCACGATCTCGCGGTCCTGGAGGCGGTACGCCGACAGCTCCTGGTCCACCGGCAGATGGACCAGCCCCAGTTCGGCCGCACCGTCGACCAGGGCGCGCTCGAGTGCCTCACGGCTGTCGTGCCGGAGCAGCCGTACGTCGATCTCCGGGTGGCGCTCCACGAACGAGGGCACGAGATCGGCGGCGATCACACCGCAGAGGGCAGGCGTCGCGGCCACTTTCACGGTGGCGCGCAGCGCACTCCTGCGGGCCGTGCCGACGTCCTCGATCGCTCCGACGGCGTCGAGAACCGTCCGCGCCAGACGCACGACTCGGGTGCCCTCGGCGGTCAGGGTCGCGCGCCGGCCCCTGCGGTCCAGGAGTGTCACGCCGAGATCCCGCTCCAGAGACTGGATGGACCGGGAGAGGGCGGGCTGGGCGATGTAGACGGAGCACGCTGCGGCTGTGATGGAGCGGCAGTCAGCGACGGCGACGAGGTATCGCAGCTGTTGCAGTGTGGGGGTCATGTGCGGACGTTAGCCCTCCGGGTCTGAGCCCTGAAAGAGGCACTCAGGTCAACAAATCCCGTGCCGCGTATGAAATCTGACGCACCGTCTGTTGCCAACCATACCTCTGCGGCATGGATGGGCGGATGGGCGTTGACACTGCCGTCGGGCCGCCGCAGGATGCAACGCGGCATTGCGAAGTTACTGGCCGTTAATCACCTCAGGCACCCGCGCACCCCCCACCTCACCGCCGTCGTGCCCCGCTCCCTCGACCGGCCCTGCACGGAACCCAAGGAGAGCCTGTGATCTCTCAGCCTGCCCGGCGTTCCCGCCGGGATCTCGTCGTCGTGGTCAGTCCGTTCGAGGAGCCCCGCCCCCGGATGGTCGCGGCGGCGGAACGAGCGGGAGCACTGGGCATCCTCGATCTCGGCAGGGACCGCGACCGGGCGCTCGCCGCCATGGCCGGACTGAGTGGCCGGTACGGCGTGCGGATACCGTCCGGCTGCCCGCTCGCCCCGGACGACCTGCCCGCCGCCGTGGACACCGTGCTCCTCACCGAACCCCACTGGCGCGGTGGCACCGGCGCGTGGTCGGACGGCGGACGGCGCCGGGTGTGGGCCGAGGCGGTCAGCCCGGCCGAGGCCGCGGACGCCGTCCTCGCGGGAGCCGACGGCATCGTGGCCAGGGGCCACGAAGGCGGCGGACGCGTCGGCGAACTCACCACCTTCGTCCTGCTCCAACGCCTGCTCGCCGACCCCCGGTTGACCGTCCCCGTGCATGCCGCAGGGGGCATCGGCCTCCACACCGCGGCAGCCGCCGTCGCCGGCGGGGCAGCAGGAGTCGTCCTCGACACCCAACTCGCCCTGACCACCGAGGGACTGGACGGACTGCCCCGCGCGGTCGCCGACGCGATGCGTGCCATGGACGGCAGCGAAACCGCCGTCGTCGCGGGCCATCGTGTCTACATCCGGCCCGATCTGGCGCTTCCCGAGGGGGGCATCGCCGAGCTGCTCGGTGCGGGAGATCTGTTCGGCGTGCCGTTACCCGTCGGCCAGGAGGGGGCGACAGCCGCCCGCCTCGCCGCGCGTCACCGCACCACCGGCAGTGTCGTCCAGGCGGTCCGGGCGGCGATCACCGGCCACATCGGTGCGGCCGCCCGGACCCGTCCCCTGCTGCCGCGCCCCGGCGACGACCTGCTGCCCGTGGTCCAGGGCCCCATGACCCGGGTCAGCGACCGGTCGGCCTTCGCCTCCGCCGTGGCCGAAGCGGGCGGCCTGCCCTTTCTGGCCCTGGCCGTCATGGATGGCCGGGACGTGCATGCCCTGCTCACCGAGACCGCGAGCCGGCTGACCGGCCGTCCGTGGGGCGTCGGTCTGCTCGGCTTCGCCCCGGACGAGCTGCGCCGGGCACAGTTGGAAGCGGTCGCCGCCGTACGTCCGCCGTACGCGATCATCGCGGGCGGGCGGCCCGCACAGGCCGCACCGCTCGAAGCGGCGGGCACCAGGACGTATCTGCATGTGCCCTCACCGGGCCTGTTGGAGCACTTCCTCGCCGAGGGCGCCCGGCGCTTCGTCTTCGAGGGACTCGAATGCGGCGGACACATCGGTCCGCGCGCCGCCTTCCCGCTCTGGGAGGAGCAGATCGAGCGCCTGCTCGCCTTCCCGCACGCGGAGGAACTCGACGTCCTGTTCGCCGGCGGCATCCACGACGAACGCTCCGCCGCCATGGTCGCGGCCGCCGCCGGGCCGCTGGCCGAACGAGGAGCCCGCGTCGGCGTCCTGATGGGCACGGCCTACCTCTTCACCGAGGAGGCCGTCGCCGCCGGTGCCGTCCTGCCCGGATTCCAGCAGGCCGCGCTCGACTGCGACACCACCACACTGCTGCGTACGGCTCCGGGACATGCCACCCGGTGCGCCGTCACCCCGTATGCCGACACCTTCACCGCCACGGCCGAGCGGCTGCGCGCGGACGGGGCGCGTCCGAACGAGGTCTGGGAGGAGCTGGAGAAACTCAACCTCGGCCGGCTGCGGATCGCCAGCAAGGGCCTGCGCCGCACCGGATCGGAGCACACGCCGGTCGGCGAGGACGAACAGCGCGCCGAGGGCCTCTACATGCTCGGGCAGATCGCCACCGCGCGCACGTCCGTCACCACCGTCGCGGCCCTCCACGCCCAGGTGACCGAGGGAGCGACCGCTCTTCTCGCCGAGCGCGCCCGGCTGCTCGCGGCCGACGAAGCCGTCCCGGAGACGGAGGAACGGGCGCCGCTGGAGATCGCCGTGGTCGGGATGGCCTGCCGGTATCCCGGCGCGGACGACCTCGCGGGGTACTGGGCCAACATCGTCGCCGGGACCGATTCGGTGACCGAGGTCCCCGCGGACCGCTGGGACACCGCCGCGTATCACGACCCCGACCCGGCGCGGGCGGGGGAGCGGACCCCGTCCCGGTGGGGCGGCTTCCTGGGCCCCGCGCCCTTCGACGCCCTCGCGCACGGCATCGCCCCCGCCTCCCTCGGCAGTATCGAGCCGGTCCAACTGCTCGCCCTCGACACAGCTGCACGCGCCCTCGCGGACGCCGGATACGCGCCCGGGCGGCACTTCGACCGGTCCCGCACCTCCGTGGTCTTCGGGGCCGAAGCGGGCACCGACCTCGCCGGTGCCTACGGCTTCCGAGCCCTGCACCGCGGCTACCTCGGCGACCTGCCGCCGGGCCTGGACGCCCAACTGCCCAGGCTGACCGAGGACTCCTTCCCCGGAGTGCTCGCGAACGTCATCGCAGGGCGCGTCGCCAACCGCCTCGACCTCGGCGGCGCCAACTGCACCATCGACGCCGCCTGCGCCTCCTCGCTCGCCGCCCTCGACCTGGCGTGCAAGCAACTCGGCGACGGGGACAGCGACATGGTGCTGTGCGGGGGCGCCGATGTGCACAACAGCATCAACGACTACCTGATGTTCGCCTCCGTACGGGCCCTCTCGCCCACCGGCCGGTGCCGGCCCTTCGACGCGAGCGCGGACGGCATCGCCCTCGGTGAAGGCGTCGCCTGCCTCGTCCTCAAACGGCTCGCGGACGCGGAACGCGACGGTGACCGCATCTACGCCGTCGTCCAGGCCGTCGGAGCATCCAGCGACGGCCGCTCCCTCGGCCTGACCGCACCACGCCCCGAAGGACAGCGCCGGGCCCTGGACCGCGCCTACGCACGGGCCGGGATCGAGCCCGCCGACATCGGTCTGGTGGAGGCGCACGGCACGGGCACGGTCGTGGGTGACAGCGCGGAACTGTCCGTCCTCACCGAGGTCTTCGGCGGGCAGGAGACCGGCTTCTGCTCACTGGGCTCGGTCAAGTCGCAGCTCGGACACACCAAGTGCGCGGCCGGCCTCGCCGGCCTCATCAAGGCGGTGCGCGCCGTGCACTCCGGTGTACGGCCGCCGACGCTGCACCTGACCGGCCCCAACGCCGACTGGACCGCGGGGACCAGCCCCTTCTTCTTCGACACCGAGGCCAGACCGTGGGCCGCGCCCGCCGGCAACCGGCGGGCCGCCGTCAGCGCCTTCGGCTTCGGAGGCACCAACTACCACGCCGTGCTGACCGGGTACGCGCAGGCCGAGGAGCCCGAGCACGGCCTCGACGTCTGGCCCGCGGAACTCTTCCTGTTCCGTGGAGCCGACCGGCAGGCCGCGGTGCGCGCCGTCGACCGTCTCACCGCCCGCCTGGCACAGAACGACGCGGCCGGGCGGCCCTGGCCGCTGCGTGACCTGGCGGCCGAGGTCTCCACCCAGGACGGCCCGGTCCAGGTGGCCGTCGTCGCGACAGACCTCGACGACCTGGCCGAAAAGCTGCCCCACGTACGCGAGTTCACGGCCGGCGACGGGGTCCATGTGTCGCACGAGGGACGCGAGACCGGCCGGACGGCCTTCCTCTTCCCCGGTCAGGGCAGCCAGCGCCCGGGCATGATGGGCGACCTCTTCATCGCCTTCCCGCGCCTGCGCTCGGTGCTCCACGACGCGGACGCCGGCTGTGTTGCGGCCATGTATCCGCCCGCCGCGTTCACCGCCGAGGAGCGGGAAGCACAGCGGGCCGCCGTCACCGACACCCGGACGGCACAGCCGGCGCTCGGTCTCGCCGGGGCGGCGGCCCACCGCCTGCTCACCTCGCTCGGTGTACGCCCGGACTGCACGGCCGGCCACTCCTACGGCGAACTGGTCGCCCTATGGGCGGCGGGTGCCTACGACACCACGACCCTGCTGCGGCTCAGCGACCGGCGTGCCGCGGCCATACTCGCCGCAGCGGGGGACGACCCGGGAGCCATGGCCGCCGTACCCTGCGCGCCGCAGGACATAGCGGGACCGCCGGCCGGCTGCGTCGTCGCCAACCACAACGCGCCCCGGCAGAGTGTCATCTCCGGTCCGACCGCGGCGGTGGAGGCCGCGGTGGCGGACCTGCGGGCAGCCGGCGTGGCCGCCGAGCGTATCCCGGTCGCCTGCGCCTTCCACAGCGAGGTCGTCGCCGGCGCCGCGGACCTGCTGTCCGCGGAACTCGCGGACGCGACGGTGACCGCCCCCGTCCTGCCGGTCTGGTCCAACACGACCGCCCGCCCCTACGGCACCGAACCCGCCGCCGTGCGGGAGCTGCTCGCCCGTCAGGTCGCCGAGCCCGTCCGGTTCGTCGACCAGATCGAGGCCATGTACGCGTCCGGCGTGCGGATCTTCGTGGAGGCCGGACCCGGCCGCGTCCTGAGCGGACTGGTGGGCCGCATCCTGGGCGACCGCCCGCACACCGCCGTACCCCTCGACGTCCGCGGTGAACACGGCCTGACGCGGCTGGTCACCGCGCTCGCCGAACTCGCCGCCGCAGGTGTCCCCGTCGATCCGGAACCGCTGTTCCGCGGCCGCGCCGCGGTGCTCCCCACCGAGGCACCCCAGCGCCCGGGCTGGCTGGTGGACGGGCATCTCGTACGGACGGCGGACGGTGTGCCGGTGGCAGGAGGGCTGCAGCCCGCCCGACGGGTGGAGGCATCAGCCCCGGCAGCAGCGGACGACCGCCGGGAGGACGCGGTCCTGGAGTATCTGCGCGGAGCGCGGGAGCTGGTCGCGGCCCAACGGGACGTCCTGCTCGGCTACTTGGGTGCAGGTGGGGAGACCCCGTCCCCGGTACGCGAGGCCGTGCCTCGGGAGTTCGTGCCGCAGGAGATCGTGGAGGAGTCGGCGACCGGCAGGCCCGCGGTGGACGAGGACCGCCCCCTGACACCTGCTCAGCTCCTGGACTCCGTACTGGAGATCATCCACATCCGGACCGGCTATCCGCGCGAGATGCTCGACCCGGCACTCGATCTGGAGGCCGACCTCTCGGTGGACTCCATCAAACGTGTGGAGATCATCGGGGCGCTGGCCGACCGGATCGGGCTGCCGTCCGGGACCGGCGGCGCCGAGGAGTCGGCGGTCGAGGAACTCGCCCGCATCAAGACGATCAGCGGCATCGTCGACTGGATCGTGGCCCGCGGTACGACCACGACCGGTCACGGTACGACGGTGGCCGAGGGCGCGGTGATCACGGCCGAACCGGGTCCGACAGCCGGTCCGGCCGGCAGCGAGCTGCCTGCCCCCGCAGCCGTCCCCGTCCCGCTGACCAGGCTGCTCGTCGAAGTCGCCTCGGTCGAGCCGCCCGCGACGCGGGACCCCGCCGACGCCCTGGCAGGACGGCAGTTCGCCGTCGTCGACGACGGCCTGGGTGTTGCCGTCGCCCTCGCGGCCGCACTGGAGGAGCACGGCGCGGAGGTGCGCACCGTGCACTCGGACCGGCTGGCCGATGCCGCGGGCTGCGACGGCGTCGTCGACCTCAGTGCCTTGCGCCCGGCGCCCACCCCCGTCCTGCCGGAAGGCTTCCGCGCCCTGCGGGACACCCTGGTGGCCGGGACGCGCCAGTTGCTGCTCGTCACCGGCTGCGGAGGAGCGTTCGGCAGGGGCGCCCCACCCGCGGACGCGGACGACGACATGCCGCCCCGGGGAATGCCCGAGGCCACGGACCCCATCCCCGGGGCAGGCCTGTACGGCTTCGCCCGCTCCGCCGCGATCGAGTATCCGGGCGCGGAGATCCGGGCCGTGGACATCGACCCCAAGGACCGTCCCGAACGGATCGCCTCGCATCTGATCGCCGAACTGTGCTCCCCGGACGAACCCGTCGCGGTCGGCTACACCAACGGCACCCGCAATGTGCTGCGTACCGTCCCCGCACCGCTGCCCGGCGGCGGACGGCGGCCTCTGCCTCTGAGCCGCGACTCCGTGGTCCTGCTCACCGGCGGGGCCCGCGGGATCACCGCCCGCACCGCCCTCGCCCTGGCGGACGCCACCGGCTGCCACATCGAACTCATCGGCCGTACGCCACCGCCCGACGACGTGGAGGATCCGGCACTCGCCCACGCCCTTGACCGGGTCGCGCTGCGTGCGGCCCTCGTCCACCAGGGACTGCGTACGCCCGCCGACATCGAGGCGGCCGCGACCCGGGTCCTCGCCGCCCGGGAGATCCGGGCCGGCCTGGACGCGCTGAGGCGCGTCGCGGCCTCCGTGCGCTACCACGCGGCGGATGTCACCGACCCGCAGGCCGTGCACGCGGTCGTCCGTGACATACGCGCCCGCCACGGCCGGCTCGACGGCATTGTGCACGGAGCCGGGACCATCGAGGACAGGCTGCTGTGCGACAAGGACCCGGCCTCCTTCGCCCGGGTCTTCGGCACCAAGGTCGACGGCGCACGTCACCTCGCCGACGCCGCGGCCGGCCACGGGGACGCCCCCGCACCCGAGTTCCTCGTCCTCTTCGGCAGCGTCGCCGGCGTCTTCGGCAACCGCGGCCAGGCGGACTACGCGGCCGCCAACGACGCCCTGGACACACTCGCCACCACCCCGGCCTGGTCGCGCCGCTTCCCCGGACGGGTCCTCGCCGTCGACTGGGGCCCCTGGGCCGCCGAGGCCGGCGGCATGGTGACTCCCGAGCTGGAACGGATGTACGCGAGCCGGGGAATCCCGCTGATCGACCCCGACGGCGGTACGGACGCGTTCCTGGCCGAGCTGGCACACGGGACCACGGGCCAGGTCGTGCTGCTGGCCGAGCAGCCCGGCAACGGGTTCGGAGGGCGGCCGTGACCGACCCGGGCCGCGGCCCCCGGCCCACCGACGCCGCGATCGTCGGGATGGGCGCGGTCTTTCCCGGCGCGGGCGACCTGGCCGCGTACCGCCGCAATCTCTACGCGGGCACCGACGCCATCACCGAGGTACCTCCCGGGCGCTGGGACCCGGAGGTGTACTACGACCCGCACGGCAGCGAAGGGCCGGCGCGCAGCGACCGCTTCTACTGCCGGCGCGGCGGCTTCATCGACGAGCTGACGGCCTTCGATCCGACCCGCTACGGCATCATGCCCGCGGCCGTGGCGGGAGCGGAGCCCGACCAGCTGCTCGCGCTGCGCGTGATCGCCGAAGCCGTCGCCGACGCCGGGGGAGAGGAGGCGCTGCCCGACGACCGCTCCCGGATCGGTGTGATCCTCGGCCGCGGCGGCTTCATGGGGGTCGCCACCGCCCGCCTCGACCAACGGGTCCGTACCGCACACCAGTTGGCGACGACCCTGCGCGAACTGGCCCCGGAACTGGGGGAGGACCGGATCACCGCGGTCCGCGATGCCTTCCAGGCCGGCCTCGGCCCTGAGCGGCCCGAGGCGTCGATCGGCCTCGTCCCCAGCTTCACGGCCGCGCGGACCGCCAACCGCCTCGACTTCCGCGGCCCCGCCTACACCCTCGACGCCGCATGCGCCTCCTCCCTGCTCGCGGTCGAGCAGGCGGCCGGGCTGCTGGCGGCCGGGAGCTGCGATCTGGTCGTGGCGGGGGCCGTGCACCACTGCCACATCGCCACCTTGTGGAGCGTCTTCACCCAGTTGCGGGCGCTGAGCCCCAGCCAGCGCATCCGCCCCTTCGACCGCCGCGCCGACGGCACCCTGCTGTCCGAGGGCACCGGAGTGGTCCTGCTGAAGCGGCTCGCCGACGCCGAACGGGAGGGTGACCGTGTCTACGCCGTCGTCCGGGGTGCCGGTGTCGCGGGCGACGGACGAGCGGCGAGCCTGATGAGCCCTCTCGTGGACGGACAGGTACGCGCACTCGAACTTGCCTGGAAGCAGAGCGGCCTGGACCCGACCGCCCCCGACGCACTCGGCCTGCTCGAAGCCCACGGCACCGGGACCCCGGTGGGAGACGAGGCCGAACTCATCACTCTGGCGCGGGTGTTCGGGTCGCGGGAGGCGGGCGGTGAATCCGTCGCGATGGGCTCCGTGAAGTCGATGCTCGGGCACACCATGCAGGCGTCCGGGATGGCGGGTCTGATCAAGGCCGTACTCGCCGTGCACGACGGGACCCTGCCGCCGACCCTCCATGTGGACGATCCGCACGAAGGGTTCGCCCGGACGCGGATGCGCCCGGTCACGGCGGCAGAGCCGTGGGAGCGTGGCCGGGCACCGCGTCGGGCGGGTGTGAACGCGTTCGGCTTCGGCGGAATCAACGCACATGTGGTGGTGGAAGAAGCCCCGGGGGTGAGGTTGTCGGGCGCCGTGGGGCCGCGGCCCGCGGGTGCGGGGGCGGCGGTTTCCCGTGCCGTGGCGCAGTCGCCCGTCCCGTTCGCGGGGGCCACCGGGGCCGCCATGGTCACCGGGACCGCCCGGGCCGGCGAGGATGTGCTCCTGCTCTCGGCCACAGGCCCGGAGGAGCTGGCCGCCTCCCTCGCGCGCCACCCGGATCCGGCGGTCGATCCGGCGGCGGAGTCCCGCGGCGGACCCTGCCGGCTCGCTGTCCTCGGGCCCACCCCGAAGCGCCTGGCCCTGGCCGCCTCGGTCGTCGCCAGGGGACGGCCGTGGCGCGGCCGGGGCGGCGTGTGGTTCACGCCGGACCCGCTGCTCGCGTCCGACGACGCCCGGCTGGCGTTCGTCTTCCCCGGCCTGGAGCCGGACCTCGTACCCGACGTGGACGACGTCGCGGATCTGCTCCGGCTGCCGAGGCCCACCCTGACCGGCGGCGGCACACTGGTGGAACGGGCCGTCGACGCCATCGCCACCGGCCGGTTCTTCTCCCGCGTTCTGCCCGAACTCGGCATCCAGCCCGACCTGTTGGCGGGACACAGCCTGGGGGAGTGGACCGCCATGGTGGCCGCGGGGATGTATCCGCAGCAGGCGGTCGACACCTTCATCGACTCCCTCAGGCCGGGAGATCTCGACGTGCCCGACCTTGTCTACGCGGCGCTCGGCTGCGGGGCGCGACAGGCCACCGAGGCGCTGCGCGGACTCGACCGCATCGCGGTCAGTCATGACAACTGCCCGCACCAGTCGGTGCTGTGCGGGGAACCCGGGCCGGTGGCGGCGGCAATGGCCAGACTGGCCGACCAGGGGGTTCTCGCGCAGGAGCTGCCCTTCCGGTCGGGCTTCCACACACCGATGTGGGCGCCGTATCTCGACCAGGTGCGCGCCGCGTTCGGCAGACTGCCACTACGCCCGCCGACCGTACCGGTCTGGTCGGCGACGACCGTCTCGCCGTACCCGGATGCCGACCACGAGATCCGCGACGTGGTGCTGCGACACCTCCTGGAGCCGGTGCGCTTCCGGGAGTTGACGACACGGCTGTACGCCGAGGGGGTGCGGGGCTTCGTCCAGCTGGGCCCGGGCAGCCTCCCCGGTTTTGTGGGGGACACACTCCACGGCCAGAGCCATCTGGTCGTCCCCGCGGGCGCCGTCCCGGGTGAGGGAGTTGCCCAACTGCGCAGCCTGGCGGCGGCGTTGTGGACGGAGGGTCTGCAGCCGCACTGGGAACGACTGCTGGAGGGCCGCCCGTCCTCGCCCCGCCCCGCGCGGGTGCCGCCATCCATGGCCTCGGACGCACCGCCGCGCCCGGCTGCCGGCGAGCCGGGCGGACTGCGGCTCGACCTGGGTTCGCCCCTCGTACGCCTCGACGGAAAGACGCCTCGGCTCACCCTCGGCACCGGCCGGGTGAGGAGCGCCGTCGAGCGCCCGGTACTGCTGTCGGCCCTGGACGCGGTGCTCGACGAGACGGAGAACGCCGTACGGAGTGTGGCCGACGCCTGGCGCTCGACGGCAGCACCCGCACCTTCCCTGACGCGCGAAGCGGCCGCACCCGCACGTTCCCTGGCCCGCGAGGCAGCCGGACCCGCACGTTCCCCGGCCCGGGAAGTGGCCGCGCGCTCCCTGGCTCCCCAGGAAGCCGCACCCTCCCGCCCCGAAGCCCGCGCGGCCACTGCTCCCACGGCCCGACCGACGGCCGCGGTCCCGTCTCCCGCCCGCCGGACCCGGCGGCAGCTCTCCCTGGAGACGATGCCGTACGTCCGCGACCACTGCGTCTACCTTCAGCCGGACGACTGGCCCGAGCCTGCCGACCGGTTCCCCGTCGTCCCCATGACCACGCTGCTGGAGTTGGCCGCCGACGCCGCTCGCGAGGCCGTGCCGGGTCGGCCGGTGACCGGCTTCGAGGACGTACGCGCCCTGCGCTGGCTGCCCGTCGCCCCGCCCGTGGACGCCGACATCACCGCGACACCCTCCGTGGAGCCCTTGGGGGCGGACGGCGTACGCGTACGCGTGGAGATCGCCGGCAGCGCGACCGTCACCGTCGTCCTGGCCGGCCGCCACTCCTCCGCACCGGCCCCCGATCGCTCGCCGCTGATCGGTGAAGGACCGCCTCCCGTCAGCGCCGAGGCCCTCTACCGCGACCGGTGGATGTTCCACGGGCCCGCCTTCGCAGGGGTCCGCCGCGTGGACGCCGTCGCCGAGGACGGCATCCGCGGCGTGCTGCGGGCCCTGCCCGCGCCCGGCGCGCTGCTCGATGCCGCGGGGCAGCTCCTGGGGCACTGGATGCAGTTGCGGCTTCCCGAGGACCGCCTCGTCTTCCCGGCCTCGCTGGAGCGGATCCACCTGTACGGTCCCGCACCCCGCGAGGGTGCACTGCTCGGTGCCACGGCGCGGATCCGAGCCGTACGACCGGACTCCGTACGCGGGGATGTGGAACTCACCGCCGGTGACGGCACGGTCTGGGCCCGCCTCGAGGGCTGGACGTACCGTCGCTTCGCGGCCGACGAGCGGGTGTGGCCGATGAAGTTCACCCCGGAGATCTGCGGCATCGGCGAGCCGCAGCCCGGCGGCTGGTGTCTGGCCAGACGCCGCTGGAGCGACCCCGCGTCGCAGGAACTGGTCATGCGCCGCTACCTGGGAGCCGACGAGCGCGCCGCGTACGAGGGACGTCCTCCGCGCGCCCGTTCGGCCTGGCTGCTCGGGCGGATCGCCGCCAAGGACGCGGTACGGCAGGCCCTGTGGGACACCGGCGCGGGGCCCCTCTTCCCCGTGGAGATCCCCATAGGCAACGACTCGCTCGGCCGCCCCGTCCCCGAGGGCCCCCTCGCCGCCGGTCTGCGACTCTCCCTCGCGCACAAGGACCGGATGGCGGTCGCCCGCGTCCACACGGGCAGCTCCGTCGGTATCGACATCGAAGCCGTCACGGACGACCCGGACGCCCTGACCCGGATCGCGCTCACCGCCGACGAGCGGCGGCTCGCCGAGGACCTCGCGGCGCGGGAGGG
Source organism: Streptomyces sp. NBC_00306 (assembly GCF_036169555.1). Lineage (GTDB taxonomy): Bacteria > Actinomycetota > Actinomycetes > Streptomycetales > Streptomycetaceae > Streptomyces > Streptomyces achmelvichensis. The sequence goes on from NZ_CP108032.1 coordinate 7,603,942, forward strand.
AATCGGTCAGGCGCAGGCGACCACCGTGCTCTGGTGCGCCAAGGAGGCCGCGGCGAAGGCGGAGGGCAGCGGCCTCGGCGGCCGCCCCCGGCAGTGGACCGTCGCGGAGGGACCCGCCGGACTGCTCGTGAGCTCCCCCGAGGGCAACGGCCACAGCATCCGGACCACCACCGTCCTCGGACCAGCCGAGCCGGACCGCACCCCCGAGACGTTCGTCGTCGCCTGGACGGTCCCGGCGCCCACCCCCACCCATCGAGTCACCCCCACCCCCACGGAGGCCGGCCATGGCATCTGACACCACCGCCGAACGCATACTCGCCGAGATCACCGCCATGCTCGTCGAGACCGTGGGCGACGACTTCCTGCTGGAGGAGGAGGTCACCGCGGACACCACGTTCAACGAGGATCTGGCCCTGGAGAGCATCGAGTTCGTCGCCTTCGCCGAGCTGCTTCAGCAGCGCTACGGCACGGCCGTGGATCTCATGGCCTTCCTGGCCGAGAAGGACATGGAGGAGATCCTGGCGATGACGGTCGGCGATCTGGTGGCCCACATCGCGGGCAGGCTCCCCACGACACCGGCCCCGGTCGTCTGAGCCGGCATGCCCCTCGTCCACGCCAACTCCCTGCGCTTCCACGTCCACCGGCCGCCCGGCGATCGCACCGGCGCGACCGCCGTGTTCCTCCACGGCCTGGTCGTGGACAACCTCTCCAGCTTCTACGCCACCCTCGCGGTCCCCGCCGCCCAGGCCGGCCACGACATCGTCCTGTACGACCTGCGCGGCCACGGCCGCTCCGAACGCCCGCCCACCGGCTACGACATCGCCACCGCCGTGCAGGACCTGACCGCGGTGCTCACCGCCCTCGGCCTCGACGAGTGTCCCGTCCACCTCATCGGCAACAGCTACGGCGGCACGATCGCGCTGCACACCGCACTCGCACGCCCCGACCTCGTCGCCGGACTCGTCCTGGTGGAGGCCCCGCTGACCGGACCCTGGATCGAGAACATGCTCGACACGCTGTCCGTCGCGGCCCTCGCCCTGGAAGGGAGCCAGGTCCCGCAGGAACTCTCCTCCATCGGCGCGCGCAAGGCCGCCCGGCTGACCGCCACCGCCGACGAACTCCTCAACCGCACCAGCATGATCGACGACATCGCCGCGAGCCGGCCCTTCACCCCCGACGATTTCGCCCGAGTGCACTGCCCGGTCCTCGCCGTCTGCGGCGAACACTCCGAACTTGTCCCCGGCGCACGGGAATTGGTCCACCACGCCTCCGACTGCACGCTGCGCATCCTGCCGGGCCTCGGTCACGACGTCCTTCAAGGAGGCACCGACGACCTGCGGCACGCCGTGCTCGGCCGACTCGCCGAAGCGGCCGGCCTCCGAGAGACGCGACACGCCGGCGCGGTGGTCGTATGAAGGTCCTCTTCGTCGTCCCGCCGCTGGCCGGGCACATCAACCCGACGGTCGCCGTCGCCGCCGAACTCGCCGCGCGCGGGCACCGGGTCGCCTGGACCGGACCGGCCGAAGTCCTGCCCCGGCTGCTGCCGGCGGACGCGCGGCTCTTCCCGTCCGGCGACCGTCCCGGCCCCCGCGGCTACGGCGCGCTGCACACACACTGGCGCGATCTGCGGGGAGTCGCCGCGCTCCGCTTCCTGTGGTCGGAAGCGCTCATCCCGCTCGCCCACGCCATGATTCCCGGCGTCGAGGCGGCGGTCGACTCCTACGCTCCCGATGTCCTGGTCGTCGACCAGCAGGCACTCGCCGGAGCGGTGGTCGCCGAGCGGCGGGGACTGCCCTGGGCGACATCGGCGACGACATCGGCCGAGTTCACCCGGCCCTTCGCGGGCTTCCCCAAGGTGGCCGACTGGGTGATGGATCAGCTGGCAGGGCTGCTCGCGGACTGCGGGTCGGACCCCGGCTGGGACCCCCGCTTCTCCGACCGTCTGGTCCTCGTCTTCTCCACCCTCGAACTGGTCGGTGAGCACGCGTCCCACCCCGGGCACTTCGCCTTCGTCGGCCCCGCGTTGAGCCCTCGTCCCTCCGACGGCTCCGCCTTCCCGTGGCAGCGGCTCGACCCCCTGAGACGCCGGGTCCTGGTGTCGCTCGGCACCCTGAACGGCGAGGCGGGCGGCCGCTTCTACGCCGCCGTCCTCCAGGCCGCCGAACAGCTCGCCGACCGGGCGCAGTTGATCCTCGCGGCTCCGCCCGACGCCGTCGGCGAGGTTCCCGATCACGTCCTGCACCAGGAACGCGTACCCCAACTGCCCTTGCTGCCGCACCTCGACGCCGTGGTGTCCCACGGCGGCCACAACACCGTGTGCGAATCCCTCGCGTACGGACTGCCACTCGTCGTCGCCCCGATCCGGGACGACCAGCCGATCGTCGCCGAGCAGGTCACCACCGCCGGCGCGGGCCTGCGGGTCCGTTTCGGCCGGCCCCGCGCGGCCGAGCTCCACGACGCCATCGCCGCCGTACTCGACAACCCCGCCCACCGCGGGGCAGCCCGCCGTATCCAGGCATCGTTCGCCGCCGCGGGCGGTGCCGCGGCCGCGGCCGACCGGTTGGAGAAACTCCTATGACACCGTCCCCGACCGACATTCCGTGGGCCGCCGTCGTCGCCCTGGCCGGGCTGACAGCGGGCACCGTGCGCGCCCGCCGAAGACTGCGCACCCTGCCCGTACTGGACCCGCTCGCCCCTGCGAACGGCACGGCCCCGTCCGGTGAATGGCATCTGATCACAGCCCGCGGGGTCGACGTCGACGCGGCGACCCTGCGCGCCGCGATCGCCCACGCCGAACGGGCCGGCCTCCAGGTGGTCGACCTGATACCCGGCAGGCTCGACACGGAACGGGCCCTGAGCCTGCTCCGCCTCCTCGACCGCAGCGCCGCGCGCTACGACCGCACCGCCGACGGCCGTGGAGCGGGACACGCTCTCCTCGTCGCCGAGGACGTCCTGCGTCAGTCGGGGATCGACGACGGCACCGGCGCCGCCCGTGAACCCGCCGAACTGCACACCCTGCTGGGGCGTCTGAAGGAGTACGCCCCCGCCGGCACCGGAGTCGCCATCGCGCCCGGCCTGACCGTCCCGCCGCCCGATCCCTCCCGCCGGGGAGCGGAGCTGCGCGCACAGGGGCTGCCCACCGGCCTGCTGACCGTCGCCCAGCTGGCCGGTCTCGGGCTGCTGACGCGCGCCGCCGTCGCGGACGGCGGATGGGGAGCAGCGGCAGCCGCCATGTACTGGCTCCAGCCGGCCCTGGTCCTCGGTGGGCCGCAGCGACCGCTGCGCCCGGCCGACCTCCTCCTCGCGACCGCGGCGCGCCCCTTCAAGTCCTTGGCCTCCGCGATCCGTACGGCCGCCGACGAGCGCTCCGGATCCGGTGCGGCCACCGCCGAACTGGAGGCGCTGCGCCCCGTCTACGCCGCCGAGCTCAAGGCGGGCACCGACCGGTTCTTCGAGCCCCGGCGCCCCGACTGCCCCTGGTGCGGCTCGAAGGAGCTCTCGGTCCGCATCCGCGTCCCCGACCTCCTCCAGGGCAAACCGGGCCGCTTCACCCTGGAACAGTGCGGCGACTGCGGACACGTCTTCCAGAATCCCCGACTCTCCCTGGACGGACTCGACTTCTACTACCGCGACTTCTACGAGGGCCTCGGAGTGTCGGGCGCGGCCCAGGTGTTCGGCACGATGGGCCGTTCCTACCGGGCGCGCGCCGCGATGCTCCAGCCGTTCGGAACGCCCGCCGCATGGCTCGACGTGGGCACCGGCCACGGCCACTTCTGCGACAGCGCACGCGACGTCTGGCCCGGAACCCGTTTCGACGGCCTGGACATGAGCCCCGCGGTGCGTGAGGCGGAGGTACGGGGCTGGGTCGCCGCCGCCCATCAGGGCCAGTTCCCCGAACTCGCCACCGGCCTCGTCGACCGCTACGACACCGTCAGCATGTTCCACTACCTCGAACACACCCGGGAACCGCTCGCCGAACTCGACGCGGCAGCGGCCGTCCTGCCTCCCGGCGGCCATCTGATCATCGAGCTCCCGGACCCCGAGTCCCGGCTCTCCCGGGTGCTCGGCCCGCACTGGCTGCCGTGGTTCCAGCCCCAGCACCAGCACCTCATCCCGATCGGCAACCTCCGCAAGGCACTGGAGAGCCGCGGATTCACGGTGCTGGCGGAGGAACACGGCACGGCGCACCAGTCCTGCGACTTCGTCGGGGCCGTCCTGCTGACGGCGAACCGGCTCGCGCCTCATCCGTACGCCCCGTGGGGCGAGGGCAGAGCGACCCGCACACGGCGTGTCGTCCGCACGGCCGTGCACACCGCGGCGCTGCCGTGCTTCGTCGTCGCGGCCGGTCTCGACGCCGCGCGTGCGGCGGTCGCCCGGCGTACGGAGGGCGGCAACGCATACCGGCTGCTGGCCCGCAAGACACCGGAGGCGGGGTGACGGACACCGGGAGCCGCACGGGCGGCGGAGCGGGGACGAGAATCGTGCCGGGCGTGCCGGACATCGCACGCCGCCACACCGCCGACCCGCTCTTCCGCCTGGTGGCCTTCGCCCTCGAATCCGCCCACGGCCGTCCGCCGGCCACGGTGTGGAGCGCCCCGCACGCCTTCCACCTCGCGGCGCGCCACACCGTCGCCGCCGCGGGCTGGCCGGTGGCGGCGGCCGCGGCACCACGCGACGACGGCCTGGTGCGGCTGAGTTCGCTGGCCCACCCGGCGCAGAGCTGCGAGTTCCGGCTCAGCGGGCCCTCGACGTCGCATCCCGAGTGGGCGGCCCGCAGCTACGCGCTGCTGCGCACCATGGCCCGTGCCGGATACGGCCGGGGTGGCGCCGATCTGCACATCCACTCCACGCTGACGCCGGCGACAGGGCTCTCGAGCACCGAGCCGCTGGAGTGCGCGGTGGCGCTCGCGATCGCCGAACTGCACACCACCGGCGCCGGAACGCGCCCGCCCCGAGGGCGCCTCGCGTCCCTGGCGAGGTCCGCGTCCCCGGACGGCGACGCGGCGCTGCGCGAGGCCGTCCTGTTCGGCCGCCCCGGCCGGGCGCTGGTGCTCGAAGGCGGCCGCAGACGCCGGATCGACTTCGATCCTCCCGCACAGGGGGCCAGGCTGATGTTGCTGGTGACCCGCGGCGAGGGCCTCGGCGCGGACGACGTCCGCCGGGCGCAGGAGTGCGCCCGGCGGACCGGAGCCCTGGCCGCCTGGCGACCGGGTAGGGGTCCCGGACGGAGCACGCTCGTGCTGCTGCCGCAGGACCGGCTGACACCCGTCCGTACCGCGGTGGCGCAGGAGTTCCGGGCCGCCGGTCTGCCGGTGCCGCGCTTCCTGACCATCGAGGTGGCGGGACCGGCCCGCCGCGAGGAGTGAGGAGGATCGCGACAGCCCTGCACACACCGATGACACCCGGCAGCGATGACGTCCACACTGAGCCGTGCGAGTCGATCAGACGCTCAACGTCACCCTGGCCAGGGCCTTCGTCCCCATGGCGATCATCGTCGCTGCACCGGTTCTGCTCGTCGCCGGTGCACCGATCCATCGCCGCTACCTGCGACACGTCCACCGAGACGACGCACCCGCCCTCGTCGACAAGCCCATGGGACGGGTGAGCGTCCACTACTTCGTCGTGAACAGCCGACTCCCTCCACTGGCTGTGTCTGCCCACGGAGACCTTGAGCCGACGAGCCCGCGCCGGACGAGCCCGCGCCGGACGAGCCGCAAGGCGGCGACCGCCCGCCTGACCCGGCCGCGATGTCAGTGGTGCCTGCGATGGTGTGAGACATGGACGAGTTGATGCGTGGCCGGGTGTACGGCGCTGACCATGACGATCCCGATCCGGGCCCGCGGCCCGGGCACGTCTATCGCGAGCTGGTCGGGGGGCCGCTGGACGGGCTGCTGCTGGATGTCACCGACTGGCCCGCGGCACAGCTGGCGGAGGGGGCCGCGCTGCCCACCGAGCTCGGTTCCTTCGGGCCCGGCGGCCGTGCGGCGTACGGCCCACGGGCCGGTGACCCACGGCGCTGGGACTGGACGGGCGACGTCCGCTGACCCCGCCCGCACACCACCCTGCGTCCCGGCCCCCGCGCCCACGGGAGGGGGTGGACGGTCATCGCCGCAGGGTAGACCGTAGACTCGGTTCCCGCTTCCGGCCGCCGGCGGGGAGCGGGAAGCCGTTCGAAGGAAGGACCTCACGACCGTGAGCACCGCGGACCGATCAGACGCCCCCATCTACGCAGAGCTCGTCGACGAGCGAGGGGACGTCCCGGCCGAAGCACGCAGAACGGCCGAGCAGGCCCAGCAGCAGCTCGAGCAGACGATGAACTTCCGCGCCCGGGCGCACGGCTACAGCTGAGGTACTCGCCGCAGACGTGCCACGGGCCGACCGCGCCGCAGCGCGTACCGCCCGCAGCGGCGCAACTGCCCGGGCAGACCGTTCGCCCGCTGTCCGCCGTGGGTGATGAACGCGTTCACGGGCGTCAGCGGATCGGCGCCCATGGTCCGTGCCAGCAGGACGCCGGCGGCCAGCGGCAACAGGACGCCGACGAGGGCGGCCCCGGTGACGGAGACGTGCTGGAGGCGGGGGCGGCGGGCCGCGTCAGGTGTCATGGCCGCTATTCGACCAGCTCGGAAGCCGGCCGGTATCGGCTCGGATACTCAGCCGAACGCGCCCCATATACTCACCCCGGCCGAGGTGTGACCCAGGAGGTCAGACGGTGTCCCAGGGCACGGCTTCGTACGCCGCCGTGACGCCGGCCATGAACTCACGGGCGACGGGGAACTCGACGTCGTCGATCCGGCCCACCGGACTGATGCCGTGGGAGTTGGTGACGAACGCGGCGCGGTAGCGGGGCAGATCGCCGAGGGTGACAGGTCGGCGGACCGACGGCAGCCGCGGCTCCAGCAGCGCCATCGTCATCCCCCGCAGACAAGGAGCGTCGGGCCAGACGACGTGCTCGCCGTCCCAGAAGGCGATGTTGGTGATGGCGCCCTCGGTGACCAGGCCCTCGGGGGTGGTGAGCAGCGCTTCGTCGGCGCCCCTGGCCTCGGCCTCGTCGAGGGCTCGGTTCTGCACTGCTCCGTCGAGATGCTTGATCCGCGGAGTGTGGCGGACGTACGGCACGGAGACGAGGCGCAACGGCCCGGTCGCCGCGACCTGGGGCCCCCGCACGGTGACCCTCAGCGTCGCCCGGCTGTCGCCGTCCGGCCAGTGGACGTGGACCCGCACGGACGCGTCTTCCCGCCCCGAGGCGGCGAGCGCCTGCCGGATCTCCGCCCGCACCCGCTCGCCGTCCAGGCCTGCCCGGCCGAGGTACTCCCGGGTCGCCGCGTCCAGACGGCCGAGATGGAGCGCCAGGCCCCGAACTCGACCGCCACGCACCTGCATGGCGGTGAAGTGACCGGGACCGGTCAGCGCGGGCGCCGCGAGTGCGGAGTCGACGGCAGGCGCCCCGTTGATCTCTGTGTACGTGGTCTCTGCGCAGGTCAAGCGATCCCCCTCGGCGCGGGTCGGGCGGACTCGCCGGGCAGGGCCACCGGATCCGACACCCGCGCGCCGTGCGAAACGGTGCGGGGCGTCGGGATGCCGTGGCCAGGGCGGGTCAGTGACGCAGGAAAGAGTCTCCGTGGGTGTTCACATAGGCCTCGAGCGCGGTGAGCGCGTCCTGGGTGGCCTGCGGGCTGCCGCTGCCACGGCGCTCCGCGTAGTACGCGGCGCCGAGCTTCTTCAGCAGGTCACCGCCGGCCTTCTGCTGCTGCACATCGTCGACCTTCTGCTTGCCCTGCTGCAGCGCGGACTGCGCCTGCTCCTTGGCTCGGTCGAGGAACCCGGCCATGTCTGCCTCCTGAGGATCAGTGGTACCTACTGGCACAACGTGATCAGTGCCGCCCGGGTTCCGCAGTGGCGGGATGCGTCGCCGTTCCACCCGAACGGGCCCGTCGACGCGGCCTGCCGACCCCTTGCCGGTCCGGGCTGCCGTCCGGGCTCGCGGAGCCCTCCGGGTCCGTGCACGTGCGCCGCTGCTGATCCCTCCCGCCGCAGTGGCGATCGTTGTTACGGTTCGCCGATGCCTGACTCTTCGCGCGATTCGGCCGACGGTGCCGGCTGGGGTACCAAGGAACGCGGCTCGTACAAGGAGTTGATGCCGCAGCACGTCGAAAAGCTGTCCTGGCTCAATCCGAGGACGCTGTGGCCGGCCCGGAACGGCGTCCTGGCCTCGTGGTTCGGCGACCCCACCAACGACCACCGGCAGCGCTGGGTGGAGCGGATGGCGGCCGATGGCGCCCCCGCCGACCTGGTGATCCGGCGTGACGACCCCGAGCACTTCTCGTTCATGCTCATCGCCGACACCGGTGAGGGAGACGACCCGCAGTACGCGGTGGTCCCCGGCTTCCTGGCGGCGAGCCGGGGAACGCGCTTCGCCGTGCTGGCCAGCGATGTCGTCTACCCGGTCGGCAACGCCGACGAGTACGGCACGAAGTTCTTCCGCCCCTACAAGGACTATCCGGCGCCCATCTACGCCGTGCCCGGCAACCACGACTGGTACGACGACATCAACGGCTTCATGCGGGTGTTCTGCGACGCCCCGGCCCTGCCGCAGGACGCCGTCCCGCGGGCGCGGCCGCTCAGCCGGGCGTGGCTGCGCTCCCTGCTGTGGCGGAAACCGCGGACACCCGACGAGCAACGTCTCGCCGAGGCGCGGCAGTTGCGCTCGGCGCCGGCCCAACGGGCCGTACAGCCGGGCCCGTACTGGGCCGTCGACGCCGGCCCCGTGCGCGTCATAGGGATAGACACCGGCCTGCTGGGCGGGATCGACGCCGAGCAGGGCCGCTGGCTGCGTGAGGTCTCGCGGGGCGACACCCCCAAGATCCTGGTGACGGGCTCGCCGCTCTATGTGGACGCCGAGCACGAGCCGTGTCCGATCGAGGGCGGCGGCACGGTCGACGACATCGTGCGGAACCCCGCGCACCACTATGTCGCCGCGATCGGCGGCGACATACACAACTACCAGCGCTACCCGGTGAACGTGGACGGCCGCACCATCCAGTACGTGGTGGCCGGCGGCGGGGGCGCGTTCATGCACGCCACGCACACCATTCCACGGGTCTCCGTCGCCCAGGTCACCGAGGACGACTTCCGCTGCTACCCGTTGCGCGGCGACTCGCTCGCCTTCTACAGCAGGCTCTACGGCCGCAGGCTGCACATGCGCCGCTTCTTCGAGCTCAGCGAGGCGCAGGCCGCCGCCGTCGTCGCCCATCGCCTCGGCATCCGCCCGACCCGGGCCGCCGGACCCCCGGCACGCGTGACCCTCCGCACCCGCGTCGTGGCGTCCCTGCTGGGTGCCGGCAGCCGCCCCCAGCGCGCCTCGTGGCTGCGCCTCCCGGTCCGCAAGACCTACACGCAGCTGTTCTCGCCCGGCTCGGCGACGTACAGCCCTCCGTTCTTCAAGTGCTTCCTACGACTGGACGTCACCCCGGAATCGGTTCGTCTGCGCTGCTTCTCCGCGACCGGGAACCGGGAAGCCGAACTCGACCCGCCGGTGGAGGACGATGTGACGATCCCTCTGAAGTGACCGCCCTCCGACCCGACCAGCCCCACCCGGCCGTGTGCCGCTCGACAGGAGACCCCCATGCCTTTCGCCGATGAACTCATCGGGCGGACCACGGCCGAAGCCCTCACGAACGCCGTGCGGGGCGCGGCCCCCGACGCGCCCCTCAAAGCCCTGCGCGCCGCGGCCTCCGCGCTCGGACCGCTGTCGCTGCGGGAGCGCAGCGACCTGCTGCGCGACGCGCTGATCGAGGATCTGCCGGGCGACTACGCGGCGTTCGCCCGAACCGTACGAGTCGCCCGCGACGGCGGCCCCGAGTTCAGCGGCTGGCTGATCTGGCCGGTCACCAGCGCCGTCGCGGCGAAAGCGGTCGACGAAGGAACCGACGAGGCATTCGACGACGCCCTTCGGCTGCTGGCCGAGCTGACCTCACGGCTCACCTCGGAATTCGCCGTCCGCCGGCTCCTCAACCACGACCTCGACCGCGCACTGGAAACCGTCGCGACGTGGACGACATCGGACGACGCCGACGTACGCCGCCTCGCCTCGGAAGGAACGAGACCCTTCCTGCCCTGGTCCGCCCGCGTCCCGCGCATCCTGGCCGAACCCCGCGCGACCCTGCCCGTCATCAACGCCCTCTACCGCGACGAGAGCGAGTACGTCAGGCGCTCCGTCGCCAACCATCTGAACGACCTCAGCCGTGGGCACCCCGACCTTGTGGTCGAAACGGCGGCCGCCTGGCTCGCCGACCCGGACGACAACACCGAACGCCTGGTCCGCCACGGGCTGCGCACCCTCGTCAAGAAGGGCCACCCCGGGGCGCTCGGCCTCCTGGGCTTCGCCCCGGCGGCCATCGAGGTGACCGGTCCCCACCTGTCCGCCGACGGCATCGCGTTCGGCGGCACCCTCGGTTTCACCGCGACGGTCCGCAACACCGGCCCGGAGCCGGCGCGGCTTGCGGTCGACTACATCGTTCACCACCGGAAGGCCAACGGCACGCAGACCGAGAAGATCTTCAAGCTCACGACGCTGACCCTCGAACCGGGCGAACGCTTCGACATCGCCCGCGACCACTCGTTCCGCGCGATCACGACGAGGCGCTACTACCCGGGCGCCCACGCGGTCGAGCTCCAGGTCAACGGTGTCCGCTCCGGCCGCGCGGAGTTCACGCTGCTGCCGCCCGGATGAGAATCTCCCGTCCGGAACTCGCCCGCGACGACGCGGCGTTGTCTCACCGGTCCGCGGGAGCGAGGGCTCACGCCGTGCGTCACCGCATGCCGAAGAGCTGCGTCCAGTACGTACCCCCGGGGCCGCCGCTCGCGAAGCCCACGCCGAGGTGCGTGAAGTCCGGCTTCAGGATGTTGGCGCGGTGTCCCGGGCTGTTCATCCAGCCCTGGACCACCGCGGCGGCGGAGCGCTGACCGAAGGCGATGTTCTCGCCGATACCCCGGTGGTCACTGCCCGCGGCGGCCGCCCGGTCCCATGGCTGGAGACCCTCGGGCGAGGTGTGGGAGCAGAAGCCGCGCGCGGCCATGTCGGCGCTGTAGGCCTGCGCCACGCCGGCCAGGACCGGATCGGGTGCCAGCGGCGACAGCCCCGCGACGGCCCGTTCCGCGTTCGTACGGGACAGGACCTCGGCGACCGTACGGGCCAGGCCGTCCGGCGTGAGGGGCCGGGCCCACAGCGCGGTCCAGTAGGTCTCTCCCCGGCCGTCCACCGCGGAAGCCACACCGAAGTGGGTGAAGTCGCGGCCCGTCACGGTGCTCCGGTCGGAGGCTCCGTCGAGGCAGTGGGCGAGGAACTGATCCGGAGTGCGCGGACCCGAGACGAGGTGCTCGGCGAGGTCCAGATAGGCGAATCCATGGGCGGTGACGAGCTGGTACACCGATCGCCCGTCGGGTCCCTCGGTGCCGAGGCGGTTCTGCCGGGCCATCGCGGTGGCATGCGCCCGGGCCGCGGCCGTGAGGGCGGGAGCCGGAGTGACGGGCGGGACGCCGACCCGCTGCCGCTCGGCGTTCACGAGTGACGTGAACGCGTCCGGCGGCCCTCCCGCGGGAGCTGCGGGAGGCGCGACCTCGGACGTGCCGTCGTCCGACACATCGACGCCGAAGTCACGTGCCACGCCCGCGAGGCCGTCCGCGTACCCCTGGCCGAGGGCACGCAGCTTCCACGCACCGCGGTGGCGGTAGACCTCGGCCAGCAGCAGAACGCTCTCCTGTCCCGCCGGAGGCGGTGTGAAGCGGGTGAGCGTGCGGTTCGACAGATCGGCGACCTCCATCCTGGGGGAGGGGAGGCGGCTGAGCGGCGTGCCGGGTGAGGAGGAGCTGACGACCAGGGTGACCCGCCCGGCGCCCGGGCGGAGCCCCTGCCGGTCCAGCGTCACGGCCGCCGTGCCGAGGCGGACACCGGGCGCCGACGGCTGGTTCCAGAAGACGAAGTCGCCGTCGTCGCGGACCCTGCCGTCGTCACCCGTGACCAGCACGGAAAGGTCGAAGGGGCCCGGCACGCGGAAGGTGAGCGTGCCGTGCGGCAAGGGGACGTTGCCGCCCGGAACCAATTCGCTCATGACCGTCGCCTTCGCGGTGTACGTGCCCCGCAGGAGCCTTGCGGGCCCCTCGTTCGCAGGCCTCAGTCCGCTCAACGGAGCACGGCCCGTCCCGGGTTCCCGGCCGGCCCGGCTCTACGGCCGGGCGGGCTTGCCCTTCGTGCCGATCCAGGTGTGGAACAGCCTGTCGAGGTCCTTGCCGGACTGCCGCTCACAGAGGCGGACGAACTGCGCGGTGGTTCCGTGACCGTCGTGGTGGTCGGTCGCCCAGGTGCGCAGGATCCGCAGGAAGGTCCTGTCGCCGACCGCCTTGCGCAGCTGGTGCAGAGCCATCGCCCCCCGGGAGTACACGGGCGCGCCGAAGATGTTCGCTCCGCTGCCCGGGTCGGCCGGCGGGAACGCCCACAGTTCGCTGCTCGCGGGCTCGGCGTACAGGGCGTCGAAGGCCTTCTGCGCGCTGTCGCCGCCGTGCTGCTCCGCGTAGAGCCACTCGGCGTAGGTCGCGAAGCCCTCGTTCAGCCAGATGTCCTTCCAGCTGGTGAGCGACACGGAGTTGCCGAACCACTGGTGTGCGCTCTCGTGGACCAGGGTGGGGAGGTCGGGTGCCCTGTCGTACACCGGCCGGGTCTGCGTCTCCAGTGCGTAGCCCGCCTGCGGCGCGCGGTCGACGATGGCGCCCGCGGCCCGGAAGGGGTAGGGCCCGAAGAGCTTGCTTCCCCAGGCGATGACCGACGGCAGCTTCTTGAGGACCGGAGCGGACGCGGCCGCCTCGCGGGGGTCGACGGCGTTGTAGATCCGCAGACCGCCGGGGGCGGTGTACTGCTGGACCTTGAACGTGCCCACCGTCGCCGTCGCGAGGTACGCCGCCATCGGCTCGCTCTGGCGCCAGCGGAACGTCGTGCGTCCCTCGGAGGTCTTCCGGCCGAGGAAGACGCCGTTGGCGACGGCCGTACGCCCGGCCGGCACGGTGACGGCGAAGTCGTACGCGGCCTTGTCCTTCGGGTGGTTGTTGGCGGGGAACCACGTCATGGCGCCCTGCGGCTCACCCGCCACGAACGCCCCGTCGTCCGTGGGGATCCAGCCGTCGAGGGACCCGTCCGGGTCGGTCACGGGCCGGGGAGTCCCCTCGTAGGTGACGGTCGTGCGGAACTCCTGGCCCTTGCGCAGCGCCTTCCTCGGCGTGATGACGAGTTCCTGCCCGTCACGGCGGAAGGAGGCCTTGGCGTGGTCGACCGTGACGCCGGTGACCCGCAGCCCGCTCAGATCGAGATGGAAGCGGGACAGCCGTTCCGTGGCCCGGGAGGTGATCACGGCCCGTCCGTCGAGGTGACGGCTCGTGGTGTCGTAGCCGAGGGTGAGGTCGTAGTGACGGACGTCGTAGCCCCCGTTGCCCGCGAGCGTGAAGTACGGGTCGCCGACGCCGGGTGACCCCGCCGTCCCGGCCACGGCGGGCCCGGCCGCCGCGGCCAGCGCGGCGACCACGGCGACGGGGAGACCCGTCGCGACGACGGCACGCCGCCGCAAGCGGGCCGGGCGCCCGGCAACCTGCTGGAAGGGTCGGGTCACCGAAGCTCCTCGGGCTCGGAGGCGATCACTTCGATCCAGACTAGGGTGCCGATCGCCACGGAACTCCCTCGAAACGGTCAAGGCACGCTCAGGCCAGGACGTTCAGTGCTCCCGGCAGGACCCTCGCGGTCATCGGCAGCGTCGCGTCGACCTCGCCGTCCGCCCCGTACGGCACGGGCCGGTCCGTCTCGACGCGTACCTCGGTGCCCCGGAGGATCTCCACCTGCGGGCGGCTGATGTGGGCACCCGTCTTGAGCTCGTTCATCATCGTGAAGAACAGCCGCTTCGGGGCGTGCCGGATCACGACGACGTCCAGCAGACCGTCGTCCACCCGGGCGCTCGGTGCGACGAGACGCCCGAAGCCGTAATAGCCGGAATTGGCCGCCACGACCGTGTAGCCGCGGCGTTCGTACAGCTCGCCGTCCACGGTGATGCGGTAGTTCACCGGCCGCCAGGTGACCACCGCCCGCAGCCCGCCGGCGTAGTACGACGCGGCGCCGCGCAGCAGCCGGGAGGTGTTCGCATGGCGGTTGGCCAGGGCGTCGACGCCGGCGTACACACTGCCGAGGACGGCGGTCCTGTCGTGGAACGCCGATTCGACCTCGATGGTGTCGACCTTGCGCGGAGCGCCGTTCAGCAGGACGTCCGCCAGCGCTCCGGGCTCGGTGGGCAGACCGAGCGCTCGGGCGAAGTCGTTGCCCCGCCCGGCCGGCACGAGCCCGAGCACGGCGTCCGTGCCGCTCAGCGCCCCGCCGACGCAGCCGGCCATCCCGTCGCCGCCGACCGCCAGGACGGTCCGGCCCCGTTCGCCGGCCGCCCGGGCCACGCTGCGGGCGTGCTCCAGGCTGTTGCTGTACTCCGTCTCCAGGTCGGCGCCCGCCTCCCGGAGCAGACGGGCGAGCGGGAGAAGGGTCGCGGCTCCGCTGGATCCCCCGGAGGCAGGGTTGACGACGGCGGTGAACTGTCGCATGCGTACGCCTTTCGGAAGGCAGGGGAGCCGGTCAGCGGAGGGGGAGGAGGACGCCGGGATTGAGAATCCCGTCGGGGTCGAGATGTGCCTTGACGGCCTGGAGGATGTCGGTGCCGAGCGCGCCGATCTCCTGCCCGAACCAGTCGCGGTGGTCGGTTCCCACGCCGTGGTGGTGACTGATGGTGCCACCCGAGGCGAGGATCGCGTCGTTCGCGGCCCGCTTGACGGGGGTCCAGTGGGCGATCGGGTCCTGGCCCTGGGCCGACACGACGGTGAAGTACAGCGACGCCCCGGTCTCGTAGACGTGCGAGATGTGGCACATGACCAGCGGCGGGGTGCCCGCGGCGGTCAGGGTCTCGTTGAGGGCGGTGCGGACCGCGTCGTAGAGCGCGGGGATGCCGGACCAGAAGGTGGCGGTCTCCAGCGTCTCGGCGAACGCGCCGGCGTCCAGCAGGGCGTCCCGCAGATAGGGGGCGGAGTAGCGTCCGTGGGCCCAGCGCTCACCGGGTTCGGTGCCGACGAGTTCGCCCCCGCAGGTCTCCAGCACGGTCCGTGCCTGCTGCTGCCGGCTCGCGTTGTCCTCGGGCGTCCCTTCGAAGCCGACGATGGCCATGCACCCGGCGGGCGCTCCGTCGGGGCCCGAACCGCCGATGGCGTCGGGCTGGGCGAGCCCGATGAGGGTCTCGGTCTCGTCGGACAGCCTCAGCACGGTGGGCCGCGGGCCGTCCTGGGCGAGCGTGCGCAGGGCGGCGGCTCCGGCCTCGAACGTGGCGAAGCGCCACCCTTCGTAGACCCGCTCCACCGGGCGGGGGCGGATGCGCACCGTCACCGAGGTGATGACACCGAACGCGCCCTCGGACCCGAGGACCAGCTGACGCAGATCGGGTCCGGCGGCCGAACGCGGCGAGCGGCCGAGGTCGAGGCTGCCGCGGGGGGTGGCGACCGTGAGGCCGAGCACCATCTCGTCGAAGCGGCCGTATCCGGCCGAGGCCTGGCCGCTGGAGCGTGCCGCGGCGAAACCGCCGATGGTGGCCCACTCGTAGGACTGCGGGAAGTGGCCGAGCGTGAAGCCGCGTTCGGCGAGGAGAGCCTCGGCCTCCGGCGCGCGGAGCCCGGGCTGGAACGTGACGGTGCGGGAGACCTCGTCCAGCGCGAGCAGGGCGTCCATACGGCGCAGGTCCAGGGCGACGAACGGGCCCTGGCCCTCGGGCGCGAGCCCGCCGACCACGGAGGTACCGCCGCCGAAGGGGACGACGGCCACGCCGTGGGCGGCGCAGACCGCCAGGACGGCGACGACGTCGTCGTGACTGCCGGGGAGCAGGACCGCGGCAGGGGTGTCGTCGGTGTTGCCGGCCCGGATGCGCAGCAGGTCGGGTGTCGACTTGCCCCGGGTGTGCCGGATCCGCGTCTCGGCGTCCGTCCGCAGGTGCTCCGGGCCGCCGAGCGCGTCGGCGAGGGCCTGACGGACATCGGCGCCGAGCGGCGAGTCGGGGACCCGTATCTCCTCGAGGGCGATCGGTTCCGCGGTCCGCGGCTTCACCCCGAGGGCTGCCTGCAGGAGCTCGATGACCGAGTCGGGCAGAGGGGCCGCCTTGGCCGGGTCGCCCCAGCCGCTCCACAACATGTCCACGCGGGTTTTCCTCACTGGTTGGTCCGGTGGCCGTGTCAGTCGGCCGCACTGCCGTTACACTGTGACAGATGACGCCCATTCGTCACAACCATTCGGACGGCGACGCCGTTCTCGACGCGGCCCGGGACTGTGTTCTCGCGGTCGGCGTCCGCCGGACCACCCTGACCGACGTGGCCCGGCGGGCCGGCGTCTCCCGTATGACGCTCTACCGGCGCTGGCCCGATGTGCGGACCCTCGTCGGCGATCTGATGACGCGTGAATGGATCGCCGTCGCCCAGGGCGCGCTCCCTCAGGCCGACGACGCCGCCCCCACCCGGGACCGGCTGGTCGACGGGCTGGCGGCCGGAGCGCAGGCGTTCCGGGCGCATCCGCTGTTCCGCAAGATCATCGACGTGGATCCGGAGCTGCTCCTGCCCTATCTGCTCGACCGGCGCGGTGCCACGCAGGACGCCCTGCTGGAGCTGATCGTCACCGCGGTCGAGGAGGGGCAGGCCGACGGCTCGCTCCGTCGGGACCACGCCGTCCGTCAGGCCCGCTCACTGCTTCTCGTCGTGCAGGGATTCACGCTCTCGCTGCGCACCATGACCGACGACAGCGAACCCGACCTCACCGCCGCCGCGTTCCAGCAGGAGCTGCGGACCGTCCTGGAGAGGATGCTCGCCCCATGAGCCCCACCCCCGACCCCTTCCCTTCCTCCCTCAACGCCTCACGGCGCGCTCGTGAGTTGGCCGAGCTCACCGACGGCGCCACTGTCGATGTCCTGGTCGTCGGACTCGGCGCGACCGGCGCCGGCGCCGCGCTCGACGCTGCCGCCCGGGGACTGTCCGTGGCGGCGATAGACGCCCACGACCTCGCGTTCGGCACCTCCCGCTGGAGTTCGAAGCTGATCCACGGCGGGCTGCGCTACCTCGCCACGGGCCAGCTCGACGTCGCCCACGAGAGCGCCGTCGAACGCGGCATCCTGATGGAACGCACCGCCCCGCACCTGGTACGCCCGCTGCCCTTCGTCCTGCCCCTGACCCCGCTGGTGGGGCGGACCCAGGCCGCCATCACCCGGGTGGGTCTGCGCGCGGGCGACGTGCTGCGCGCGTCCGCCCGCACCTCGCGTGCCACGCTGCCCGCACCGCGTTCCCTGTCCGCGCGGGAGACCCGGCACCTGGCGCCCGGCCTCCGCTCGACGGGTCTGCGCGGCGGTCTGCTGTCGTGGGACGGCCAACTCAGCGACGACGCACGCCTGGTGACAGCGATCTCCCGGACGGCGGCGGCACACGGCGCCCGCATCCTGACCCGGGTCCGTGCGCTGGAGGTCGGTGATTCCGTCGCCCGGATACGCGACGAGCTCACGGGCGAGGAAGGGTTCGTCCGAGCGCGTGCCGTGATCAACGCAACGGGCGTATGGGCGGGCGGCCTTGTGGAGGACATCCACCTGCGCCCGTCGCGCGGGACGCATCTGGTCCTGCGGGCAGAGGCGTTGGGCGGTCTGTCGTCCGGTCTGCACATCCCGGTCCCGGGAGAGTCCAACCGCTTCGTGCTCGTGCTCCCGCAGGGTGACGGCAGGGTCTACGTCGGTCTCACCGACGAGCCGGTGGACGGCGACGTCCCCGATGTCCCCGAAGTGCCCGAGTCCGACATCGGGTTCCTGCTCGACGTGCTCGGGTCGGCGCTGTCGGCACCGCTGCCCCGGTCCGCGGTCGTGGGCGCGTTCGCCGGGCTGCGGCCGTTGCTGACCGCGGGCAGCGGGGCGCAGGAGCGCACGTCCGACATCTCACGCCGGCACGCGGTCCTCAGCTCCCGGGACGGTGTCGTCACCGTCGTCGGCGGCAAACTCACCACGTACCGGCGCATGGCGCAGGACGCGGTGGACCACGCCGTGAAGACGCGCGGACTCATCGCCGGACCGTGCCGGACGGCCACACTGCCGCTGGTGGGGGCCGCCGCACCGGACGCCCTCGCCGCCCTGGACGCCCCCCGCCGCCTGGTCGAGCGGTACGGCACCGAAGCCCCCGCCGTCCACGCCCTCGGCACCGCGGACCCGGCCCTGCGGGAACCGGTGGTCGCCGGCCATCCGGTCACCGGAGCCGAACTCGTGTGGGCCGTGCAGCACGAAGGCGCGCTCGACGAATCCGACGTCCTCGACCGTCGCACCCGCATCGGACTGGTCCCGCAGGACCGGGAGTCGGCGATGGCAGCGGCACGCTCGGCGCTGTTCGCGGGGTCGCCCGGCGGGGGCGGGAGCGACTGACCGCGGGGTGGTGGATCGAGCGATCGGCGTCGGTCCACCGGCCCCCGTCCTCGCCGCCGGGTCAGGAGATCCGCGTGCCGGTCCCCGACACCCGTACCCGCTCGTCGCCTTCGCGCAGCTCCACCGTCAGTACACCCGGGCGGCCCAGATCCTCGCCCTGGTGGAGAGTGAGCACCGACGACCCGGGGACCAGGCCCAGTTCGCGGGCGTACGCGCCGAAGGCGCCCGCCGCCGCACCCGTGGCCGGGTCCTCGACCACACCGCCCACCGGGAAGGGGTCGCGGACGTGGAAGACGGTCTCCGACTCCCGCCACACCAGGTGCACCGTCGTCAGATCGAGGCGGTGCATCAGGGCTTCGAGACGTTCGAAGTCGTACTCCAGATCCGCCAGTCGCTCGCGGGTCGCGGCCCCCAGCACGAGATGACGCGCGCCGGCGAAGGCGATGCGGGGCGGGATCGCGGGATCCAGATCGCCGGCCGGCCAGTCGAGCGCGGCCAGAGCCTCGTCGAGATCGGCGGCCGCGATCTCCTCGGTGTGCGGTTCGACCGTCGTGAGCGTGGCCCGCAGCGAGCCGCTCACCTCGGTCACGGTCACGTGCACCGTGCCCGCGCGTGTCGCGAAGACCAGGTCGCCGGGGCCGATGCGCTCGCCGAGAGCGACGGCCGTGGCGACGGTGGCGTGCCCGCAGAACGGCACTTCGGCCTGCGGGCTGAAGTAGCGGATGGTGAACGCACGGCCGCTGTCGCCGCCGAGCCCCTCCGGCGGCGGGGTGAGGAAGGCCGATTCGCTGTACCCGAGCTCCGCGGCGATGGACAGCATCTCCGCGTCGCCGAGCGCTGCGGCGTCGAGGACGACGCCCGCGGGGTTCCCACCCTTCGGATCCTCGGAGAAGGCGGTGTAGCGCAGGACCTCTTGCTTCGTCGTCATGACGGGCGCAACGACGTGCGGGCGTGGGTTGTTCCTGACGGCCGCTCGGCAGGTGAACGGCCGGAGCCGTGCGGGCCGGCGACAGACTCCCGCCGGCGGGCCGTTGTCAGTGCCGCCCCCTAATCTCCTCGGCATGGCACGGGTGACATTCGTCGACGAGACGACATCGGGCAGCCGCAGTGACGGCTGGGGACTGGACATCGCCGAGGAGCGGCTGGCGTTGCGCGAGGTGATCCGGCGGCGGGTCTTCCAGGAGGTCGCCGAGTTCCACGCACGGGGCGCCGGGGAGTACCAAGAGCTGGTCCGGCCCGCCTCCGGCAACGGTCGGGCGGACCGCGCGTCCGGTGCCGGCCGTACGGGCGAGGCGACCGGCGGCCGGATGGATCCGGAGGCTCAGTGCGCCCTCGCGCTCGCCGCCTTCGAGCGCAACGGCTTTCTCATACTCGTCGGCGACCGGCAGGTCGAGGATCTGGACGAGGAGATCGAGCTGCGCCTCGACACCGAAGTCACCTTCCTCAAGCTCGTCCCCCTGGTGGGTGGCTGATGACCATGTACGGAACCGAACAGCTGCGGCAGGTCGAGGGCCACATCGCCGACGACAACATGGGCGAGCTGGCGAAGAAGCTCGTGAACATCGCCACGGTCAACAACAACCACTGGCACGACGACGGCGCGAAGATCCTCGCGGCGGTGGGCGCACTGCCCGAGAACTCCCGGCTGCGGCTCGCCAACGCCCTGGTCGCACGCCACCGGTCGGGCGGTGACGGTGACACCGTCCGCGGGCATGTCCTCACCCTGGTCGGCGTCGTGGGGCGTGACCTGCCCGACGATCTGCTCTCCGCGGAGCGGCTGCGGAAGCTGGACGACCTCTCCCGGGTCAGCTCCCACTACGCCACGCACGAGCTCCAGACCCTCGTCGAAGCCGAACTGGCCGCCGGACGGACGGTGTCGGGCCATGTCGTCGCCGTGGTGCGGCGCTGCCACCTGAGCGCCTATCACGACAAGCAGCGGCTCGGCGAGCTGGCGAAACGGCTCCCCGAGCCGGTGCTCAATCCCGGTGAGGCCTGGTCGGACCGCGTGCTGGCAGACCTGCCCGTGCTCGCCGGCGACTGGCCCGCGCTGCTGTCGCACGCGCTCACCGCCACCTCGGCGAAGCCCAGCGCGAAGTGGGACCAGTCCGCCCGGGACCTGATCGCCTCCATCGGGGCTGATCAGGTGCGGACCACGGTGGTGTCATGGCTCGCGCTGGTCGGGCGGCCCCGGACGCTGGAACTGGTCCGCGGCCCCTACGAGTCGGACGTCAACAACGCTCTGGACCCGTACAACGCCAACGCCCTGCGCGGTCTCGCCTGGATGCTGTCCCTGCTTGCGCCCCACCCCGAGACGGCACGGGCCCTCGGGGCGATGACCGATGCCTGTCTGCGCAAGGTGGCCGGGCTCGGCCCGCGCAATCCGAAGATCGCCAACGCGGGGGTCACGGCACTCGCCCGTATCGAGAGCGAGTCCGCCCTCGCCGAACTGGCCCGGCTCGCCACCCGAGTGACCTACAAGGGCACCCTGAAACTGATCGACGCGGCACTGGAGACAAGGGCCGCCGCGCTCGGGCTGAGCCGGGACGAGATCGAGGAACTCGCCGTGCCCGCCTACGGGTTGACCGAGGTGGGCCGGTCGGTGCACCGGCTGGGGGAGTGCACCGCGGAGCTGGCCGTGACCGGCGGCCGGGCCCGCCTGACCTGGCTGAACGCCGCGGGCAAGCAGGTCAAGGCGCCGCCCGCCGCGGTGCGGCGGGACCACGCCGACGAGCTGAAGGAGCTCAAGGGCGCGGCCAAGGACATCGACAAGATGCTCGGTGCCCAGTCGGAGCGGCTGGACCGGCAGTTCCTCGCGCGCAGGTCATGGGCGTACCGGGCCTGGCGCGAGCGGTATCTCGACCATCCGCTCGTCGGCACCCTCGCACGACGGCTGCTGTGGTCCGTGGACGGCACGACGTGCGGATATGCCGACGGCGAGCTGCGCGACCAGGACGACGCGCCCGTCACCGACGGCACCACCGTGGAGCTGTGGCACCCCGTCGGCAAGGACGCCGCGGACGTCGTCCGATGGCGGCTCTGGCTCGAACGGCACGCGATCACCCAGCCGTTCAAGCAGGCACACCGCGAGGTCTATCCGCTCACCGATGCCGAGCGGACCACGGGGACGTACAGCAACCGCTTCGCTGGGCACATCCTGCGCCAGCACCAGTTCCACTCGCTCGCGGCGGTCCGCGGCTGGACGAACCGGCTCAGACTCTGCGTGGACGACTCCTACACACCCGCCTACCGTGAGCTTCCCCAGTGGGGGCTGCGTGCCGAGTACTGGATCGACGGCGAGGCCGAGGGCTGGGGCCCGGGCGAGACCACCGAGTCCGGCAGTTATCTGCGGCTGGCCACCGACCAGGTGCGCTTCTATCCGATCGACGCCCCGCACAACTACGCGCACGCCGGCAGCGGGCGCTACGAGATGTGGCTGCGGGACGGAGGTGACCGCGTCGCACCGCTGGCTCTCACGGACATCCCCGAGCTGGTGCTCTCCGAAGTCCTGCGCGACGTCGACCTCTTCGTCGGGGTGGCCTCCGTCGGCAACGACCCCACGTGGCAGGACGGTGGCCCCGGCGGCCGCTTCCGGGAGTACTGGACCAGTTACGGCTTCGGAGAGCTGAACCAGAGCGCGGCGACCCGCCGGGAGCTCCTCGCCCGGCTCGTGCCGCGCCTCGCGATCGCCGATCGCTGCACGGTCGAGGGCCGCTTCCTGGAGGTACGGGGCGATCTGCACACGTACAAGATCCATCTGGGGTCCGGCAACATCCTGCGGACGCCGAACGACCAGTACCTGTGCATCGTGCCCAAGGCCGGCGGCGGACACGACACCGGGTATCTGCCCTTCGAGGGTGACGGCATGCTCGCCGTGATCCTCAGCAAGGCCACGATGCTCTCCAGGGACAAGGAGATCACTGATCCCACGATCGTCAGCCAGCTGCGCTGAGCGCGGGGCGGGCGGGGGCCGAGGGATCCCCGGAGAAAATGTCGCGGCACATGTCGATCCGGCCGTCTCCTGTTCGACGCAGGAGTGAGAGGCGGGGACAGGCCCCGCCCGCCGGACGGTGGAGCCGACCATGGACCGCGACGAGATTCTCTCCTGGGTGAAGGCCGAGCGCCTGAGCCTTGCCGACTTCTTCGAAAGCCTCCACGACGAGGAGTGGGAGGCGGCATCGCTCTGCGCCGGCTGGACGGTCCACGACGTGGCAGCGCACCTGACCCTGTCGACCCGCACCACACTGACGGGTTCGATCACGGGGATCATCCGGGCACGCGGCAACTGGGACCGGATGGAAGCCGACAAGGCACGGGAGAGGGCGGCCGGGTTCGGCCCGGCCGAGCTGATCGCCCAGCTCCGTGAGACGGCCGGCTCGGCTCGTCGGGCGCCCGGCGCCGCCCCGCTGGACCCACTGGTCGACGCCCTGGTGCACGGCCAGGACGTGGCCCGTCCACTCGGGCGCCGCCGGGACATGCCGGTGGACCGGACGGTCGCGGCCCTCGCCCATGTCCACGGCAGCATCTTCTACGGCGCGCGCAAACGCCTCCGCGGCACGAAGCTGGTGGCCACGGACGCGGACTGGTCGGCGGGGGAGGGCCCGGACGAGGTCAGGGGACCGGTCGGGGACCTGCTCCTGCTGGCGACCGGGCGTCCGGAAGGGCTGGCGGGTCTCTCCGGCCCGGGTGTGCGACGGCTCGAGGCGGCGCTGCGGTGACAGGGCTCGGCTGCGGCCGGGCTCCGGCGACAGGGCGGCGCCCCCGCGAGCCGACGCAGGAGGACAGGGCGCCCCGCGAACCGTGCTCCGAGGACGCGGCCTCGGTGGCACTGGGTTCGCGGGATGCCGCGGCCTTCTCGGGTACTCCCGTCCCAAGCCTGTCCGGGCGACTTGTCGGCCTGTGACGACAGCTACGGCACTCCCCCTGAGCCCTTCGGGCACGGGAGGTGCCCCCACGCTGTGTTGGCGGAGTCGCCCGAGTACGCCCAGTACCAGGACGACCTCCCCCAGCCTCCGGCGGGGGTGCCCCACCGGAGTGCGAGGTATCGCATCCGACGCCACAGGCTGTTCCTCGAAGATCGCCCGGACAGGACCTAGCTAGAGACCGACACCCGTGATGGCGGTGGCCAGAGCCGTGATCGGTGGCCACGACCACTGGCCGGCACGCGCCAGCAGAAAGCTGCGGCGCTTGCCGGCCAGAGGATCCAGTGGGCGGAACGCGACGTCCGACCGGCTCCTCTCGATCCCCGATTCCGCGAGCAGCGCCACCCCGAGTCCGGCCCCGACCAGGCTGTTCACCAGGTGCAGGCTGTCCACGCGGTGGGCGATGCGGGGGGTGAACCCGGCGATGGCGCACACACGCTGCACCAGTTCGTCGTCGTCGGTCCCGCGGGAGTTGGCGATCCAGCCCGTCCCGGCGAACTCCGCCAGCTCGGACACCGCGACGGGCCTGCCGGCGTCCGGGTGGTCCACGGGGACCGCCAGGAAGAGCGGCTGTTCGTCGAACTGCCGGGCACTCAGCTCGGGCGGGAGGCTGCGCGGGACCAGGCTGTAGTCGTACACGACGCCGAGGTCCATCCCGCCGGAGAGCAAGAGCCCCGCCGTGTGCTCGGGCTCGTGCTCGTACACCTCCACCACCACACGTGGGTACACCGCACGCAGATGCTCCAGGGCGGGGAGGACGACAGGCTCCACCGCGGTGAAGAAGCTCGCCAGCCGCACCCTTCCCACCGGATCGGCCACGCCCCGCAGCTCCGCTTGAGCCTCCTCCACCGCGGCGAGGATGCCCACCGCGTGCTCGACCAGCCGCTGACCGGCGGGTGTCAGCTGGACCCGGCGGCCGACCCGGCTCAGCAGCGGGACCCCGACCTCCTCCTCCAGGACGGCAAGGTGCTTGGAGACGGCCGATGTCCCGTAGCCCGTGCTCGCTGCCACCGCGGCCATCGTGCCCAGGCGGTGCAGTTCGACCAGGAGACGCAGCCGTCCCAGATCGGGCAGATGCTCGATGCCATCACTCGTCATCCAGCGATTGTCCACCGATAGTGGCCAAAGCGTCCACCATCGGCCCGTGGACAGAAACAGAGCCCGGCCGGTCCAATGGCCTGGTGACTGCCACCACCACCGCCGATACGACCGACGCAACCACCGGTGCCACGGCGCCCCCCGGGCCCCGTCTCATGCCGGGCCCCGCGCTCGTCCTCATCGCCATGGCCGCCCTGCACACCGGCAGCGCCCTGGCGACCGAGCTGTTCGGTTCGCTCGGTCCGGCCGGGACCACCTGGCTCCGGCTGACGTTCGCGGCCGTGTTCCTGCTGGCCTGCACCGGCAGGTCACTGTGGCGGACGCTGAAGACGACACCGCGCGCCGACCTAGTGGCCACGTTCCTGCTGGGTGCGGTCAGCGCGGGCATGATGCTCCTCTTCTCCGAAGCGGCCGCGCGGCTCCCGCTGGGGACGGCCACCGCGCTGGAGTTCCTCGGCCCCCTCACGGTCGCCGTCGTCGCGTCGCGTCGCTTCAAGGAGCTGACCTGGCTGGGACTTGCGGCCATCGGCGTCCTCCTGCTCACCTCACCGTGGGCGGGCGCCACGAGCCTGACGGGCGTCCTGTTCGGTCTCGGCTCGGCGGCGTGCTGGGCGCTGTACGTCGTGGGTACGGCCCATGTCGGCAGCCGCTTCTCGGCGTCCCACGCCCTGGCCGTCTCACTCGCGGTCGCCGCCCTCGTCGCCGCACCGTTCGGCGCGCCCGGCGCTCTTCCGGCCCTCACCTGGCACACCGCCGCCGCCGTCGCCGGTATCGCGGTGCTCATGCCGCTCGTGCCGTTCCTGCTCGAGATGAAGGCGCTCCAGCGCATCGGCAAGACCACCTACGGCACGCTGGCCGGACTGGAACCGGCTGTGAGTCTGCTGGCCGGCGTGATCCTCATCGCCCAGACACCCACGTCGCTCCAGATCGCCGGCACCGCTCTGGTGGTTGCCGCGGGCATCGGCGCGACGCGGGCGGAGGCACGCCGGCGGACCGGCGGGCCGGCGGTCCTGTAGCGCGCCTGCGGACCGCTGGCCCGCCCGGGGCGCGTCCATTCGTGTGCCCATGTCCGGCCGTGCACCGGGTACGCGGTCCTCGGGGGAACCGATGACCTTGGCCCTCGCTCCTGCGGGGCGCCGGGCTCCTGCGGGTTCGCCCTCGGTGGAGGGCGGCCCGACATCCAGCGATTCGAGGCGAGACCCAGATGAACGATCACGGCACGGACGACGCCGCACCTCAGCGACCGCAGGACGAGCTCCGGAGGAACGCCGCCGAGCAGGGGGCTCGCGAGCGGGAGCGTACGGAGCAGGAAGCGGTGGTCGCCGCGGCGGAGGCGGCAGCCCCGACGTCGTCCGAGGGCTCGGACACCCTCCGCCGGGCACTGGCCCGTACGGGAGTCCTCGACGTGTTCGGCGACCAGGACGAGACGGTGGTCGGGGCTGTCGCCGAGGCGTCCCCGGATGCCGCCGCCGTGGTGGCGGGATGGATCGACACTGCGTTCGAGGCGGGCCGGGCCCGACGCCCGCACTCCCCGGCGTAAGGGCCGTCCGCACCTGCTCCGCGTACCGTCCGGAGCCGCGCCGGAGAAGGCTGAGGGTGCCGCGTACCGTGGCGGTCAGCCGTCGATCCGACCGAGCCGGTGCTCGGGCGCGGATTGTCCGGAGTACGCGGGTCGTTCACAGAGAAGGAACAGGCGTCATGCGTATTGCTGTCGTAGGTGCGGGGGGAGTGGGCGGGTACTTCGGTGCGCGCCTCGCGGCGGCCGGGAACGAGGTGACGTTCGTGGCCCGGGGCAGGCAGTTGGAGGCGATCCGCCGCAACGGGCTGCTGGTGCGGAGCCCCCTGGGCGAGTTCCGGGTGCACGCCGACGCGGTGGTGCCCACGATCGCCGACCTCGGCCCCGTCGACGTCCTTCTCATCGCCGTCAAACTGTGGGACACCGACGACGTGGTGGCCCAGCTCCGGAACCACGTCGGCGCGGGCACCATGGTCATCTCCCTGCAGAACGGCGTGCAGAAGGACACGGTCCTGCGTCGCGAACTGCCCGCGGAGGCCGTCGCCGGGGGCGTCTGCTACATCTCGGCCGCCATCCAGGAGCCCGGGATCGTCGTGCACAACGGCGAGATGCAGAAACTGGTCTTCGGCGAGTACGGCGGTCAGGACTCGGACCGGACCCGGGCGTTTCTCGACGCCTGCCTCAAGGCCGGTATCGATGCCGAGATCAGCGCCGACATCGAGCGGGTCATCTGGGAGAAGTTCGTCTTCCTGGCCAGTGTCTCGGCAGCGACGTCAGTGGTTCGCCAACCCATCGGCGTGGTCCGTTCCCACCCCCGCTCCCGCGCCCTGCTCGGCGATCTCATGGCGGAGGTCGTCGCGGTCGGCCGCGCCGCAGGGGTCCATTTGGATCCCGCGTTCGCCGACGACCGGCTCACCTTCTGCGACAGCCTTCCGGCGACGATGACCTCCTCGATGCACCACGACCTGACGGAGGGGCACCGCCTCGAACTGGCGTGGCTGAGTGGTGCGGTGGCCGGTCTCGGCGAGGAACTCGGCGTGAGCACACCACGCCACCGGACCGTCGCCGACATCCTGGCTCCCTACGAACTGGGTGAACCGGATTCGGTGGACGAGTCCATCGACACCGACACCGACGCCTGAACGGGCGGCACGACCCGAGCAGACACCTGCTGCCCGGCCCATCGGCCGGGCAGCAGGTACTCGGGCAGGCTCGTACGAGGTCCGGGCGCACGATTCCGCGCCGGACGACCGCGCCGGACGGACGGATCAGCGACTGCCGTCCTTGTCGGAGGATTCCTGCGGGTCGACGCCGGAGAAGGCGGAAGCGTCCTTCTTGCCGCTGGGGCGCTGGGACTTTCCCCTCCGGCCGGTGTCGTGCATGCCCTCGGACTTCTTGCCACGGTCCTCGCCGCTCGTGGTCGTGCTGTCCACGGGCGTGCCGGCCTCCGAAGCCCGCTTCTCCTCCTTGGTGGACGCCCTGCGTGGCTTGTCGGCCTCGGGGGCGTACGTGTCGGGGTGGAAGGACCGGTGAGCGCTCGGGTTCGGCTGCTGGGACTTCTCGTCCACATCGGGCGACCACCCGTGCTGCTTGTCCCCCTCGTGTCGGCTCGGCCCCTCGCCGTGCCGGGGCTGCCTGGGCTTGTTCGCCATCGCGAGACCTCTCGTAGATGTCGTATGTCCCAGTATCCGCCTTCTTGAGTGTTTGGTTCCAGGGGTGCCGGTCATGGCGGCCCAGCGCGCAGTCACGCCGTCCGGCGTACGGCTGCCCCCGTGGCCGCCGAGATCACGAGGTCCTGTGCGTGACCCGCGCGAACCCGGTTGAATGACGCATCGGCGAAGATCGAGACCGGCGGAAGGGGCCGCGGTGGACTGGTGGACGCTCCTCGGGGGCCTGGTCGCAGGGCTGGCCATCGCGGCGCTCACCGCGCCGGTCGGTGTGTCCGGGGCGGTGTTTCTCCTTCCGGTGCAGCTGAGCGTGTTCGCCGTGCCGAACCCCGCGGTCACCCCGACCAACCTGCTGTACAACGTCGTCGCCGGCCCGGGCGCACTGTGGCGCCACCGCACCGCCGGCACCCTCGGCGGTCCGCTGACGCGCCGCCTGGTGCTGGGCACGCTGCCCGGCGTCGTCCTCGGCGCCTGTATCCGGGTCTTCGCGCTCCCCGGCCCGACGGTCTTCCGGCTGCTCATCGCGTCCCTGCTGCTGCCGCTCGGGCTGTCCCTGTGCCTGCGCACGCTCCGGCCCGTACGGCAGCGGACCGTCGACGAACTGTCGGGTCCGGCGCTCACCGCCCTGGCCGTGACGGTCGGAACCGTCGGCGGGATCTACGGGATCGGCGGCGGATCCCTGCTGGGACCGATTCTGGTCGGCCGGGGCGTACCCGTGGCGAAGGTCGCCCCGGCCACGCTCGCGGCGACCTTCGCCACCTCCGTGGTCGGTGCCGGCGCCTACGCGCTGCTGTCCCTGGTCGGCTCCGGCGCCATCGCCCCCGACTGGCCCCTCGGCCTCGCCTGCGGTGCCGGCGGTCTCATCGGCGGGTATCTCGGTGCCCGGCTCCAGCCGTACCTTCCGGAGTCCGCGCTCCGCGTGATGCTCGGCCTGATGGCAGCGGCCCTGGGCATCCTCTACGCGGTACAGGTCCTGCGCTGACCGGCGGCCGTGCCCCGAGGAGCCCGGCAAAGGACCGCGTCAACCGGCGCCGTCGAGCGACCGTTCGGCGGCAGGCGCGGGACGCCCTGCCGGGCGACAAGGCGCGCAACCCGTACGTCACACTGGTGGCCCGTCACCGTACGACGCGAGGCGACCGATGGCTTTGCAGATCAGTGCCACCAATCCCGAGCACCCCGCCGTCCTGCTCGAACTGCCGTGGCATCTCCCGCTGGAGGAGTGGCCGGAGAAGTATCTGGTGCCGCTGCCGCGCGGTATCTCCCGGCACGTCGTGCGCTACGCCCGCGCCGGGGCCGAGGTGGTCGCCGTCAAGGAGCTGGCGGAGCGGCCGGCGACACGGGAGTACGAACTGCTGCGCACCCTGGCCCGGGTGGGCATCCCCGCGGTCGATCCGCTGGCGGTCGTCACCGGGCGCAGCGGAAGCGACGGGGAGCCCTTGGAGCCGGTGCTGATCACCCGCCACCTCAACGGCTCCCTGCCCTACCGCTCCATGTTCGAGACCACCCTGCGTCCCACCACGGTCCATCGGCTCATGGACGCCCTGGCCGTCCTGCTGGTCCGGCTGCATCTGGCGGGCTTCGCCTGGGGCGACTGCTCTCTGTCCAACACCCTCTTCCGCCGTGACGCCGGTGCCTACGCGGCCTACCTCGTGGACGCGGAGACCGGTGAGCTGCACCGCCAACTCAGCACGGGGCAGCGCGAGTACGACATCGACCTGGCCCGGGTGAACATCATCGGCGAGATGCTGGACCTGGAGGCGTCGGGCGCGCTGCACCCCTCGGTCGATCCCATCGCGTTCGGCACCGAGATCTGCCGCCGCTACCACGACCTGTGGACGGAGCTGACGCGTACCTCGGTCTATCCGGCGGGCAAGTACCACTACATCGACCGCCGGATCCGCAGGCTCAACGATCTCGGCTTCGACGTCGCCGAGATGCAGATCCAGCACTCCTCGAACGGCGACACGGTCACCTTCGTGCCGAAGGTCGTCGACGCCGGCCACCACCAGCGCCAACTGCTGCGCCTCACCGGCCTCGACACCGAGGAGAACCAGGCCCGGCGCCTCCTGAACGACCTGGAGAGCTGGATGGTGACACAGGACGACTACGCACCGGGCGATCCGCTCGGCGCCCGGACGGAGGTGCTGGCCCACCGCTGGGTCCGCGAGGTCTTCCGGCCCACGGTACGGGCGGTCCCGCAGCAGCTCAGGGGCGCCATGGACCCGGCCGAGGTCTACCACGGGCTGCTGGAACACCGCTGGTACCTCTGCGAACGCGCGCAGCACGACATAGGCCTGGAGACGGTGGTCGAGGACTTCGTCACGCATGTGCTGCCCCAGACGCCGGAGGCGGCGAACGAGACCGTCGCACCGCCCGCGAGGAACACGCCGCCACCGTCGCCCTGAGTGTGTGGTGGTCGCGGAGGGCTTCCGCGCCTCGTGACTGCGGCGGACCCTCAGGCCCCTCAGGACATTGTCGGCGCGGGTGTCCATGCGGCCGTCCGGACCCGGCAGTTCACGGCCGGCGTGGCCCACGGTCAGCGGCCCGCAGTACGCAGTACGCACACGTACCCAGCAAGGGGCCACAGCTCCGCTGCGCGGCGCACAAAGCCCGCGTTTGCCCTCGCCGCCACGGGGGGAGTGCAGGACCTGCGCCAGCACCAGGCCGGATCGGCCGTCCAGGAGGGACCGCGTCACGTCGTGCTGCCCGGCCCTCTCGGCGGAGAGGGCAGGCCCTCAAACGGTGGCGGATAGCCTGCACCCCGTGAAACGCATCCTCGTGGCCGGCATCAGCGGGGCCGGGAAGACCACCCTGGCTCAGGCCGTTGCCGCGCGGCTGCACCTGCCGTTCCACGAGATGGACTCCCTGAAGTTCACCGGACCTGACTGGGCGACCGGCCCGGACTTCGTCGAGCAGGTGGCGGCGATCGCCGCCCGCCCGGGCTGGATCATCGACTCCCTCGGCTATCCGGAAGTGCGGGACCTGCTGTGGGAGCACGCGGACACCGTGATCTGGCTCGACTACCCGAGAGCCGTCGTCATGCCCCGCATCCTGCGCAGGTCGCTGCGGCGGACCCTGTTCCGTGAGCGGATCTTCGGCGGCAACGTGGAGACCGTCTCCGACTGGTTCCGCCGTGACCATCCGGCGTGGTGGGCCTGGTCGCAGCACGCCGCCCGGCGTGCGGAGATCGAACGGCGTACCCGCGATCCCCGCTTCGCACCGCTGCACGTCCTGCGTTTCGCGTCTCCCCGGCGCGCGGAGGAGTGGTTGCGGCAGGTGTGACCTGCCGGTTCCGGACCGGAGGGCCGCACAGCACCGGGACCGGCCGGTACCGCGAGCTGATCCGGCGGCCACCCGAAACACGTCCTCCGCGAGCCGATGAGTTTTCTGATCGCCGCCCGTCTACTTATCCGAACGGCAGCCACCGCGGCGGCCGCGGACGCGAGAGCGGAGTGACGGACATGGCACAGCAGGTCTACATCAACCTTCCGGTGAAGAACCTCGAGACGACGAAGGCTTTCTGGAGCAAGCTCGGGTTTTCCTTCAACGATCAGTTCAGCGACGAGCAGGGGGCCTGTCTGGTCATCAGCGACACCATCTACGCGATGCTCCTCACCGAGGCGCGCTACAAGGACTTCACCAAGAAGGCCGTCGCCGACGCCTCCACGACCAGCGAGGTCATCATCGCGTTGAGCGCGGAGAGCCGTGAGCGGGTGGACGAACTCACGGACAACGCGCTGGCGTCCGGCGGTTCGCCCGCGGGCGAGACGCAGGACCACGGGTTCATGTACGGCCGTTCCTTCCAGGACCCGGACCACCACAACTGGGAGGTCATCTGGATGGACATGGCCGCCGCCGGTGGCGACCAGGGCTGAGCTCTCACCCGAGGACATGGCCCGGCTGTGCCGTCAGGACGTGTGCGTGGTCGACGGCCCGGTGAGGACGACTCCTCGCCGGGCCGACGCACAGCGCCGCACACCTCGCAGGGCCGTCATGCGTGACCGGCCCCCCCGGCGCCCCGACCGGCGCCCGCCGCCCAGGCCTCAGCCGCCGGCCGTCCGCAGATACGCGGCGAGCGCCTCGATCGCCGCCGGATTGCGCGGGCTCTCCACCAGGTCCACGTAGTCGAGCACGAAGATCTTCCGGTTCTTGACCGCGGCGACATGCGCAAGCGGGGGATAGGACAGCAGGAACTTCCGCTTCGCCTCGGCGCTCGGCTGCGCGTAGTCGTTGATGACGATGACGTCCGGGTTCTTCTCGACCACGCTCTCCCAGCCGATCGTCGTCCATGAGTCCGCCAGGTCATGCGTGATGGACGTGCCGCCCGCCTTGGTGATGATCTCCTCGGGCGCGGCGAAACGGCCCGCCGTGAACGGCTTGTCCTCGCCACTGTCGTAGAGGAAGACCGTGGGCCGCTCGGCACTCCGGGGAGTCCTGGCCGCGACGACGGCGATCCGCTTCTTGAAGTCGGCGATCAGCTTCGCGGCCCGGTCCTCCACGCCGAAGAGCTTTCCGAGGTTGGTGAGGTCGGTGTACAAGGCCTGGAGCGGCGGCATGATGCCGCGTGCCTTCTCGTTGCCGTTGCGGCAGGACTCGGTGAGGACGTACGAGTCGACACCGACCTTGCGCAGCGAGTCCGGCGTGATGCCGTCGCCCTCGCTGAAGCCGTAGTTCCAGCCGGCGAAGACCATGTCGGCACGCGCGTCGAGCACCACCTCGCGCGTGATCGTCTTCTTGGAGAGCCACGGCACCTTGTCGTATCCGGCGTGCCAGGGCACTCCGTTCAAGTCGCCCTTGTCGTCCGGCATCACATAGCCGGCCATGCGGTCCTCCAGACCCAGGGCGAACATGATCTCGGTGATGCCGACATCGTTCGTCACCACGCGCCGGGGCACCTTGTCGAAGGTCACCTTCCGCCCGCAGTTCTCGATGGTCACCGGCCCGGCGTCGCCCTTCGCGTCGGAGGGCTCGGACTTCTTCGCGCCGCACCCCGCCAGCGTCAGGGTGAGGACGGCGGCGAAGGCGGCGCAACGGCGGCGGGACATGACGGACATGAGGGTTTCCTATTCGGGGAGAGCGGCTTCGGGGAGCGCCGCGACGGGGAGCTGGGCCGGCGCGGGCAGCCGGTCGAACAGCAGCCGCAGGGCGCCGGTCTCGGGGTGGCGGACGCGATGGGCGCGCACCCCGAAGACGGTGGCGAGCAGTTCGGGGGCGAGCACCTCGTCCGGCGGGCCCGAGGCGACGACAGAGCCTTCGCAGATCACGTACAGCAGATCGCAGTACTCCGCCGCGAGGTTGAGGTCGTGCAGCGCGGTCAGCACGGTCACCGCACGGTCGGAGCCGGGCGGCCGCCAGTCGCGTACCAGCGCCAGGAGGTCCAACTGGTGGGCGATGTCCAGGTGGTTGGTCGGCTCGTCGAGCACCAGTACGCGCGGTGACTGTGCGAAGGCGCGGGCCATCAGCACCCGTTGCCGTTCACCGCCGGAGAGGGTGAGAAAGGTTCGGTCCGCCAGATGCCCCGCACCGGCCCGGTCGAGCGCCTCGGAGCAGACCGCGATGTCGCTCGCCGACGGCCGGCCCAGCGCGGAGGCGCGCTGGCGGGGCAGTCGCCCCATGGCGACCACCTCGGCGACCGTGAAGTCGAACTCCGGGGCCGAGTCCTGAGGGAGGGCGGCGACACCCCGGGCCGCGGCCCGCGCGTCCATGGTGTGCAGGTCCTCGCCGTCGAGACGCACGACGCCGTGCGCGGGCCGTAGCGCCCGGTAGACACAGCGCAACAGGGTCGACTTGCCACTGCCGTTGGGGCCCACGAGGCCGACCACCTGACCCGCGGCGACCCCCAGATCGATGTCCCGCAGCAGGCGGGCACCCCCGATGTCGACCGACAGCTTCTCGATGTCGACCCGCATCATCGGCCCCCGAACGCATAGCCACGACGGCGCATCAGCACCAGGAACAGAGGCACGCCGACCACAGCGGTGATCACACCCACCGGGAGTTCGGCGGGCGCGAGCAGCAGTCGGGACAGGATGTCCACCCACACCAGCAGCACCGCACCCATCAGCGGCGCGACAGCCAGTACCCGCCGGTGGTCGGCGCCGACCAGCATCCGGACGAGGTGCGGAACCATCAGACCGACGAAGCCGATCGCACCGCTCACCGCGACCACGGCGGCCGTGACCCCGGCCGTGACGACGAACAGCTCGCGGCGCAGCCGCTCGGGGTTCACTCCCAGCGCGGCCGCGGTCTCGTCGCCCATGGCCAGCGCGTTGAGCCGGCCCGAGGACAGAGCGAGATACGCCAGCCCCGCGGCCACCGTCGCCGCCGCGATCGGCAGCGCGTTCCACGACGCGCCGCTCAGACTGCCCAGCAGCCACATCAGGGCGGACCGTGCGGCCTCGCCGCGTTCCGCGCCGAACACCATCAGGGTGGTGACGGCCGAGAAGCCGTACGACATGGCCGTCCCGGTGAGGATGAGCCGCAGCGGGGTCAGACCGTGCGCGCTGCGGGCCACCGCGTAGACCAGGGTCATGGCCGCGAGCGCGGAGGCGAAGGCGGAGACGGACAGCGCCCAGATCCCGAGTGCCGCGAAGGTGCCGAAGAGGATCACCGCGTTGGCGCCCACAGCCGCGCCGTAGGAGATGCCGAGGACGAAGGGGTCGGCGAGCGCGTTGCGCACCATCGCCTGGACGGCGACGCCCGTCGTGGCCAGGCCCGCACCGACGACGGCCGCGAGCAGGGTGCGGGGGAAACGGATCTCCCAGACGATGCTGTAGGCCGCCGTCTCATCCGCGCCCAAGGTCCCGCCGGTCAGCCCGGCCCACAGCAGTCGCAGCACCTCACCCCACGTCAGATCCGAGGCTCCCAGTGCCACTCCGCACACGAGGGACAGCAGCAGGGCGGCCGCAAGACCGACGGCGAGCGGCCCGGCAGGCGTCCGGCGCGGTGGACCGGCCCCCGGAGACTTCACGGGCGTGGCGGTGGCTGCGGACACGCGCGGTCCTTCGGATCGGGCCGCGGGCATACCTGAGCAAGGGCGGCCCGCACGGCACGAGGCGCGCGGTTTCCCTCTCGCAGTCCACGGCGAGCAGTGGGGAGTTCCGTACGCTCCATGGGTAACCGGGCTTGCACGTCGCCCTGTTCACCGGGCGACATGCTTACCGTTGCGGGTCAGCGCCGGACTCTCACCGGACTTCCCCCACGGGACGCCTGCGCAGCGTAGCAAGGGGCCGTACGCGGGCCGCAACAGGGCGACCGGCCCGCGCTACGAGGTCGACGCGGCTGCCGGACCCGGCTCCGGCGCCGGTGCACGCTCCGCCAGCCGGTGCAGTTCGGCGGTGAACTGGGCGCCGGCGAGCAGCGCCAGGTTCGACACCCACAGCCAGATCAGGAAGACGACGATCCCGGCCAGCGAGCCGTACAGCCTGCTGTAGGTGCCGAATCCGGAGACGTACGCCGTGAAGCCGGCGGAGGCGGTGAGCCAGAGCAGGCCGGCGAGCACACCACCGGGCAGGGCATGCCGCAGACAGCGCGCCGACGTCGGTCCCGTACGGAAGAGGACCATCACCAGAACCGCGACGAGCGCGACGAGGACCGGCCACTTCAACAGACTCCAGGCCGCCGCGCCGCCCTCGCCGATACCGGCCCACCGGCCGAGCGTGGCCGCCAGCGAACCGCTGGTCACCAGGACGACCGCACTGACGACCAGCAGGCCCAGCACGGTGATCGCCATCAACACGATTCGGTAGGCAGTACGCAGGGCGGGCCGTGTGTCCTCGGTGCCGTGGAGGGCATGCAGCGCCCGCCGGAAGACGGCCACATAGCTGGACGCGGACCACAGGGCGCTGACACCGCCCGCTGCCACGAGGGTGAGCGCGGCGGAGCGTTCCGCGGCCATCCCGCGCAGCGCCTCCTGGAGCGCGCTGCCCGCTTCGGCGGGCGCCCATGCCGTGACATGGGCGATCAGCGTCTCGGTGGTGGTGTCGCTGACCAGCCCGATGACGGAGACGGAGACGAGGAGGGCGGGCAGCAGGGCGAGAATCGCGTAGTAGGTGAGCGCCGCCGCCCAGTCGGACACGTCGTCGTTCCACATCGACACCGGTGTGCGGCGCAGCGCTGCTCGCCGCTGCGACCAGGCGGTGTGGGCGGGCGGGGTCGCGCAGGGCTTCGCCGGGGCTGCGGCCGCGGGGGCGGAAGCGGCCGGCCCGAGGCCGAGGCCGATGCCGTCGGGGGCGGGGACGCGCCGTGTCATGGCGTTGCCTCTCAGGGTGCGTGGTGCGGGGGAGCGGCTGTGATCATGTCATTCGTGGTGAAGGGCCCGGTCCGGCGACAGAGCCCTGACCTCCGTGTGCCCCCGCCACGGCAATGTCCTCGTCACAGAGGTGACGGCATTCGGTGTGTTCAGTGGATACGGTGCACCCGGGGGCACCGGCCGCGCGGATCCGCCGCGCGGTCGCGGAACGTCCGCACACTCCTCGGGACCGTTCCTCGTGCCGCGTCACGCGGTCGTCGGGCGTGTCCATGGACAGACGAGGTGAGCACGTGGCCATGGCCGAGAAGACGGACCTCGACCGGCAGATGGTCAGCGCGCGCGGCGTCCGCGCACGCCGCCGTCCGACGCGGGAGGGGGTTGTAGGGCGATGACCCAGAACCCTCACGCCCCTCATGAGCAGGACGGTCCCGGCAGGGAAGAGACGCGGGACGTCGATCTCCTGCCGTGCGGGCGCGACCTGTTCCGGACCGTCGAGCAGGGGCAGAGCGAGCAGTCCGATGCGCATGCCCGC
The DNA here is from genome assembly GCF_036169555.1 of Streptomyces sp. NBC_00306. Lineage (GTDB taxonomy): Bacteria > Actinomycetota > Actinomycetes > Streptomycetales > Streptomycetaceae > Streptomyces > Streptomyces achmelvichensis. The sequence goes on from NZ_CP108032.1 coordinate 7,640,419, forward strand.
TCCTGCCCGTACTGCGCGGCCGTACTGGGCGAAACCGCCCTGCTGAACGAGGTCGTACGCCGTGCCGGGGACGGCGGTTCCGCCGGCGGCGACGCCGACGCCGGCGACGACACAGACCGGAACGCACGGATCATGGACGTGGTGCGCCTGGAGCTGAGCCCCGGCAGGAACCTCCCGCTCGGCGGGAGAGACGAGGACACGTGGATCACCGAGGCGGCCACCGCCCGGACCTTCCGGGCCGCGGCCGCGTCACTCACCGGCGTCCACATCGGCGACTGCGTGATCCGTCCGCTCGACGCGGCGGATCCGGGGCCGGCCCGGTGGCCGCGCGGTCCGGTCCACGTCCGGCTGGACGCCGTCGTGGCGAGGACGTGGGACCTTCAGGACGTCGCCGCACGCATCCGGGAGCGCATCACCTCGGCGGCCGACACGGAACTGGGCATGGACGTCGCTGTCATCGACGTACGGATCGCCGACATCCTCGACCCCGAGGCCGGCGACGAAGGGGGAGAGCGATGACGGACAGCAAGCCGTCCGCGCAACTGGCGGACGCCATCACCACCGCGGTCCTGAGCACCCGGGGCGTGGCGTTTCTGCGCCCCGGGCTCACCGACCTCCTCATCGCCTCGTCCGGCTCCGGATGGGGCCGCCCGGCCGGCGACACGACCAGAGCCGGCGGCGGAGTGCGTGTCGTGCGCCAGCAGGAGTCCGAGGCCTGGACCGTGGAGGTCACCATCGTCCTGCGGCGCGGCCACCGTGCGCTGGACGTCACCCGGGCGGTGAGGGCAGCCGTCGCGGAGACGGTCCGCCCCGCGCGCGGCCCCTCGGTGCCGGTGCATGTGACGGTGACGGTCAGCGGGGTGGTCTGAGCCCAGGCGCGCGGTGGTGCGCTGCGGGCCTCCGACCTCGGCCCCGCTGCCCGTCGATGTGCCACCTACGCCGGATACTGCAGCAGTCCGGCATCCGTGCGTTCCCAGGCCGCCTTGAGCTCGCGCAGCAACTCCGGCCGCAGCGCGGCCTTGTCGGCCTGTTCGCGTACGTCCGATGCCAGATGGAAGAGCTGGTCCTGGCCGCTCCGGCCCCGGTAGTACTTCCACTCCCCGCGCCGCAGGGCCCGCTCTCCGCGCACCCGCCAGAACAACTCCCGCTGCGCGGCGGGTTCTTCGCCCCGCCGCAGATACCCGGCCAGACTGGTGCCGTCGAGCGGGTAGGCACGATGCGGCCGGGCGCCGCCCAGTTCCAGCAGCGTCGCGGTCCAGTCCGGGGTGAACACGGGCACGCGGCTGACCTGACCGCCGTCGACCGCGGCCGGCCAGCGCAGCACGGTCGGCACCCGGATGCCGCCCTCCTGCAACGATGCCTTGTTGCCGCTCAGTGGCCAGTTGTAGGAGAACCGCTCACCGCCGTTGTCGCTGGCGAAGACGACCAGGGTGTCCCGCTCCTGCCCCGATCTGCGGAGCGCGGCGAGCACCTGCCCCACGGACCGGTCGAGGTCCTCGACCATCTCCGTGTACTTCTCGATGGACCCGCCGTCGGCGTGCCACAGCGCCCGCCCGTCGCCGGCCTTGATCCTGCGGACGATCTCGGCGCTCTCCCGTGTGTCCCCGTCCGCGATCCAGGGCCAGTGCGGGGTGGTGAAGTTCAGATTGAGCAGCCACGGCCGCTCGTGGTCGCGCTGTACGTACTCGCTCGCGCGCTCGGTCAGGATGCGGGTGTAGTACCGCAGGTCCCGGTACTCGGCATCGCCCTCGTAGAGGTCGTACTCACCGCCGAGCCCGAGCTTCGAGTAGTACTCCAGAGCTCCGCCGAAGTTCCCGAAGAACTCGTCCCAGCCGGACCTGGTGGGCGAGTAGTCCGGCAGATAGCCGCAGTGCCACTTGCCGATCAGCGCCGTCGCGTAGCCGGCGTCCCCCAGCAGCGAGGCGAGGGTGGGATGGGTCGGTTCGAGCCCCACGGACCGGTCCGCGATGGGCTCCGCCAGCCCGCCCTTGGTGCGGCCCGGATAGCGGCCCGTATAGAGGGAGAACCGGGTCGGCGAGCAGGTCGCGGACCCGGAGTAGGCGTCGGTGAAGCGCACACCCTGCCGGGCGAGCCGGTCGAGATGGGGCGTCCTGATGTGGGGGGACCCGTACGAGGACAGGTCGGCCCAGCCGAGGTCGTCGCCCAGGATGAAGAGGATGTTGGGCCTGCGGGAAGGGCGTCGCGGGGCGGCTGTGAACGGTCGTTCGGCGGCCTGTGCCTCACCCGCGGTCACCCCCACAGCGGCGGCCGCGCCGGCGCCGATGACCCCGCCGAAGGTGCGACGGGACAGCTTGGATGCACGTGAAACCATGACGTCTCCAGACAAACAGACCTGCCCGTGTCGGATCGCCGCGCACCTGCGGACAGGGTCCTCGGGCGTGGGAGGGCAGGGCGAAGGAAGCGGCGGCCGTGGTGGCCGGTCAGACGGATACAGGGAGTTCAGCGCTCGGAGCCGCAGGGCTCAGACGCGACTCAGACGCAACAGATGGCGCTCGCTACACGGACCAGGTCGACGTGGCGGCGCTCCACGAGCGTGACCGTGCGGTCACCGAGGGGCTGCATGATCGGGGAGCCTGGCCCACACCCCGCGCACCTGTCAACGCCTGTCCGCGGGCCGGAACGCCCTGGGCCCGCTGGGGGACGCCGGCCGGGAGAACGCCGAGTCCGCGGGACGGCGGTGCAGATTCGTGTTTCGGGGAAGGCGGGTGAAGGATGAGCCATATGGACGTGCGGAGCAGAAATCATGTCAGGGTGACCGGCCGGGAAGACGGCCCGGTCGTGGTGCTGTCGCACGGGTTCGGCTGCGACCAGAACATGTGGCGCCTGGTGGTGCCCCATCTGGAGCGTGACTTCAGGGTCGTGCTGTTCGACCATGTGGGGGCCGGCCGGTCCGATCCGGCGGCGTGGAGCGTGGAGCGGTACTCCACGCTGGACGGATACGCCGACGACGTGCTCGAGGTGTGCCGTGACCTGGCAACGGGCCCGGTGACCTTCGTCGGGCATTCGGTGAGCGCCATGGTCGGGGTTCTGGCCGCGGCCCGGGAACCGGATGCCTTCGCCCGGCTCGTCCTGCTGACTCCGTCGCCCTGCTACATCGACGACGGGGACTACCGGGGAGGGTTCAGCGCGGCGGACATCGAGGAACTGCTGGAGTCCCTGGACAGCAACTATCTGGGCTGGTCGGCGGCGATGGCGCCGGTCATCATGGGCAACCCGGACCGGCCCGAGCTCGGGGACGAACTGACCAACAGCTTCTGCCGCACCGACCCGGACATCGCGCGGGTCTTCGCCCGGACCACGTTCCTGTCCGACAACCGGGCGGATCTCGCGCGGGTCACGGTCCCGACACTGGTGGCCCAGTGCTCGAACGACGCGATCGCCCCGCCGGAGGTGGGCGCGTACGTGCACGCCCAGATCCCGGGCAGCCGGCTGGTCACCCTGGAAGCCACGGGACACTGCCCGCAGCTGAGCGCACCGGAGGCGACCGCAGCGGCGATCGCGGCCTTCGCCGGTGCGACTCGATGATGTGCGACACGAGCGACGGCGGGCCTGAACCGTGCCCGGATGCCGAGCCGCCGGGTGACGACGAGGCACGCTTCTCCGCCCTGCTGGAGGACAGTGCCGAGGACCTGTACGAGAACGCGCCCTGCGGCTACCTCTCCACGCTCCTCGACGGGCAGATCGCCAAGGTCAACGCCACGCTCCTGGACTGGCTGGGATACCGCCGCGAGGACCTCGTGGGCCGCAGGCGCTTCGCCGACCTGCTCACCGTCGGCGGCCGGCTCTACCACGAGACGCACTTCGCGCCCCTGCTTCAGATGCAGGGGGAGATCAACGGCATCGCTCTGGAACTGCGCACGGCCGACGGAGAACGGCTGCCGGTGCTGGTCACCTCGACGGTCAAGACCGGCAGCGACGGCAGGCCGCTGCTGATCCGCACCACGCTCTTCGACGCGCGGGACCGCAGGGCGTACGAGACCGAGCTCCTGCGCGCCCGCCGGGAGGCCGACACGGAACGTGAGCGCCTCCAGAAGCTCGCCACCACCCTCCAGCAGACGCTGCTGCCGCCGGCTCTGGCGCCCGTACCGGGTCTCGATGTGGCCGCGCACTACCACATCGCCTCCATCGACCAGGTGGGCGGCGACTTCTACGACCTGTTCCCGCTGGCCGCCGGGACATGGGGCCTGTTCCTGGGCGATGTGTGCGGCAAGGGAACGGCAGCCGCGGCCGTGACGTCCCTGGCGCGCTACACGCTGCGCGCCGCAGCGGTGTACGACCCTGCCCCCGCCGCGGTGATCAGCAATCTGAACACCGTGCTGAACCACGAGTACCACGGGCACGACCCGCGATTCTGCACGGTCATCTTCGGTGTGCTGACCCCCGACGCCGACGGCTTCCGCGTCACGCTCGCCGGCGGCGGGCATCCGCCGGCCCTGCTGCTGCGGGCCGACGGCACCGCCGACTACCTGCCCACCCCGGGAGGACAGCTCGTCGGCGTCCTGCCCGACGCCCACGTCGCCACGGTCGCCGTGCGTCTCGATCCCGGCGACACACTGATCCTCTACTCCGACGGCCTGACCGAGGCCCGTACCGACACGTCCACCGAACGCTGGGGTGACGAAGCGCTCCTCGACTTCGCGCGGGCCCTCGCGCCGACGACCGCGTCGGCCGCCGTCACCGCCCTGAGCGACCTGCTCGAATCCTTCGGCGCAGGCGTGGACGACGACGCCGCCGTCCTCGCCATCAGCGTGCCCCACCGTCCAGTGAAGAGCCACAGTGAGTGAACTGAGCGTCACCACCCGCACCGGACCGAACGGCCCGGTCGTCGAGCTGGCGGGTGAACTGGACCACGACACCGCCTCCGAGGTCCGATCCCTGCTGTCCGGACTGGAACTGCGCCCGGGCACACAGCTCGTCGTCGATCTGACCGACCTGACCTTCTGCGACTCGAGCGGGATCACCGTCCTCCTCGCCGCCCGCAACCACGTCCTCGCGGCGCAGGCCGCCATGGCGTTGTCAGCGGTCCCCGACGGCGTCCAGCGCGTCTTCCGCATCCTCGGCCTGGATCAGGTCTTCGTCACGTACCCGACCGTGGAAGAAGCGGTCGCCGCCTGGCCGCAGCAAACCGAATGAGGGAGAGCACACCGATGAACGCCCCTTCCGATCCGACACAGCGAGAGCGGACACCAGTGATCACCGAACCCGTGCCGGATCTCCAACTGCAGCTCCTGATCCGCCTCCTGGGCCAGGATCCCCGGATGAGTCTGCCCATCACGCTGAACGTCCCCGGCGCCGTCATCCACGGTGACCTGATCGCCCACGAGGCGTGGAAAGCGGACTGGGCGCAGAGTCTGCGGCGCATGGAAGGGCCCGGCGCTCAACTCCTCGCGTCCTTTCCCGAGTCGGTGGACCAGGCTCTGGACGAAATGGCCGGCGACGACGGCCACCAGGGCCTTCCGCAATGGATCCATCTCCGGGACACGACCTGTTTCACCGGCACCCCTCATCCCGTGACCTCCGCCTTGTGGCGGGGGCGGTTGGCGGATGTCGCCGGCTGGTCACTCGGTAAACCGGCATGACCCGGGTTGCGCGCGTGACAAAAAGCGCATGACAAAGAGAAGGGGGCCGACCGGAAGAATTTCCGGTCGGCCCCCTTCTCACGGGGTGCATGCCGTTCAGGCGAGGGGACGGCCGTAGTAGCCGCCGATCTCGTCGTGGTAGCCCGCGTCGCCGATGTGCTTGTCCTTGTCGAACTCGGGAGCGTCCTTGATCTGCTCCTTGGTCCTGTCGACGTAGATCTTCTCCTCGGCGGCGTCGACGCGGACGACGGTGCCGGCCGGCAGCAGGACATGCTTGCCGAAGATCCAGACGCCGGTGTCGACCACCAGGTAGGCCGCACCCACGTCGTCGGAGTGCTTGTCGACCTTGCCGATGTGACCGTCCGTCGCCTCGACCTTGAATCCCACCAGGCTGTGGCCCGGGGTGTATCCGGTCGTCGGCTGGTAGCCCCAGATGTTCTCGCTCATGGATGTCTCCCTTGTCGATCGGTCGCTGAATTCTTCGCCGCCGCCGAATAATTGACGGCGCGTCGTCAAAGGCAACAAGTAGGGTTTCGCGGTTGTCGGCCTCCGAGCCACCGAGTGCCCCCTCCCATTCCTGTCACACACGTGATCGGAAACGGGGCCGGAAATGCACGAAGGCGCCCACCCCTCACGGGTGGGCGCCTTCGCTCTCGCATACTGCTCGGATCAGCACATCTTGTAGTCGACCTTGGTGGAGTTGTAGGCACAGGTGTCGACGGTCGCCCCGGTGGACCTCTTGAGGGTCGCCGTGTCCCGGTCGTTGTTCCACACGTAGGCCGCCCGGCCCTGGTACCGGTTGGTCGCGGTGTTGGTGCCCTTGCCGGTGCGGATGGTCACCGTCTTGCCCTTGCCGAGGGTGTAGGCACCGAAGACGTACCGGTGGTTGGCCGCATCCACGAGTGTCCAGCCGGTGAGGCTGACGGCCGCGGCGGTGGTGTTGCGGATCTGCACCCACTCGTTGGTGAGACTGGTGTTGGTGCGGGTGTCCGAGCCGGGGCTGTCGTAGTAGATCTTGTACAGGTGCACCGAGCCGGGCGCCGCCTGGGACGGCGTCGGCATCAGGACAAGGCCGCCGAGACACGCGGTGACAGCGGCAGCGGCGATGGAACGGGTGTGGAGCATGGGCGTCCTCGGATCAAGGCCGGGCACCCCCCAAATCGGGCCCGGCAAGACGCCCAGGTTAGGTCCAACCACCCCGGGGCGGGCGGTATTCGGGAATTCCGGAAGTATCGCGCATGTGTGCGACGCCTGGCGGCATGTGCAGGGAGTCCCGTCCCGCTGCGGCGAGTCAGCTCATCCGGTGGTCGAGGTTGATCGCCGAGCTGATGAGGGCGAGGTGCGTGAACGCCTGCGGGAAGTTGCCCAGATGCTCGCCCGTCAGCCCGATCTGCTCGGCGTAGAGACCCACATGGTTGGCGTAGGTGAACATCTTCTCGAGTGCGAGCCGGGCACGCTCCACCTCGCCCATGCGCACCAGTGCCTCGACCCACCAGAACGAGCAGATGGAGAACGTCCCCTCGCTCCCGTCCAGTCCGTCCGGTGCCTCTTCCGGGTTGTAGCGGAACACCAGACTGTCCACCACCAGTCGGCGCTCGATGGCCTCGACGGTCGACCGGAACCGCGGATCGGTCGGGGAGAGGAACTTGACCATCGGCATGAGCAGCAGGGACGCATCCATGATCGTCTTCGGGTGACCGTCGTCGTCGGAGAGCCGCTGGACGAACGTGCGCTCTTCCGGATTCCAGCCTCGCGCCATGATCTGGTCGTAGATCTCGTCGCGGACCCGCATCCATCGGACCAGGTCCCCGGGCAGACCCCGCTGGCGGGCCATTCTGACCATGCGCTCGAGCGCGACCCAGCACATGAGCCGTGAGTAGGTGTGGTTCTGCTGCCCCGCCCTCGTCTCCCAGATGCTTTCGTCGGCGCCGTCCCAGTTCTTCAGCAGCCAGTCGAGGATGCCGCAGAGGTCGGACCAGCTGTCGTGCGAGATGCCCGCGCCGTACTTGTTGAACAGATAGATCGAGTCGATCAGCTCGCCGTAGATGTCCAGTTGGCACTGACCGCTCGCTCCGTTGCCGATACGCACCGGATGCGATCCCCGGTACCCCTCCAGGTGGTCGAGCGTCTCCTCGGGGAGGATCGCGTCTCCGTCGATCGAGTACATGACGCGCAGCGGTCCCGCGGCGCCGTTCGTCGCGTTGCGCAGGCGCGCGGCGAGCCAGTCGATGAACTCCTGCGCCTCCTGCGTGAATCCGAGGCGCACCATCGCGTACAGGGAGAACGCGGCATCCCTGATCCACACATAGCGGTAGTCCCAGTTGCGCCGGCCGCCGAGTTGTTCGGGCAGCCCGAGGGTGGGCGCGGCGATGATCGCGCCCGTCGGTTCATGGGTCATCATCTTCAGCGTCAGGGCCGAGCGGTGGACCATCTCACGCCAACGGCCGGTGTAGGTCGACTGCTTCAGCCACTGGCGCCAGTACGTCACCGTGGCATCGAAGAGCTCGTCGGCGGCGGTGGCCTCCACCGGGTCCGACGTCGTGTCGTCCTCGTCGTCGGCCGTCTCCAGGATGAAGAGCGCCGTCTCGCCCTCGCGGAGGACGAACCGGGCGTGGGCGTCGGTCGCATCGAGCTCCAGGTCGACCGTGGACCGCACCGAGAGGCTGATCTCCCGGCCCGAGAACCGTACGCCCTGGGTGGTCCGCTGGGTGCGAGGCATTTCGCGGCCGTAGTCCAGTCGCGGTGCGATCCGCACGGACATCGTCATGTGGCCTCGTACATTGACCACCCGCCGCACGAGGCGCTGCCGGTGGTCGGGGTCCTTCTCCCGGAGGATGGGCATGAAGTCCTGGACCTCGACGATGCCGTGCTCGGTGAGCATCCGGGTGAGGAGGATGTTCGTGTCGGGAAAGTAGAACTGGTGGTGGGTGACGCTCTCGCACATCGGCCTGATCTCCCAGTAGCCGCCACGCTGTGCGTCGAGCAGGGAGCCGAAGACGCTGGGGGAGTCGAACCGCGGAGCGCAGAACCAGTCGATCCGTCCGTTGGTGCCCACCAGGGCCGCCGTGCGCAGATCGCCGATCAGGCCGTGTTCGGCGATCGGCAGATACCCGTTCGGGTCGCTGTCCGTGGGCTCCTGTGCTCGCGCTGTGGTCATTTCCCGGCACCTCGCCACCCCGGTGACTCGTCCTGCCCAGTCTCACTCACCGGTGCGGCGAACGCACGCTGGTCACGATCCGGTATCGCTCTGCGGTCCGACCCTTGCGTTTCGGCCATGTAATCGATTCCAATCAGCCGTGTAATCGTTTCCATGGCTCACGGCCATGGTGCGAGGCGCACGGAACCCACAAGGAGGTGGACCGTCGATGGCGAGCATCAAGGATGTCGCGGCCGAGGCCGGAGTCTCCGTTGCCACGGTCTCCCGCGTCCTCAACAGCCATCCCTCCGTCAGCCCCGGGGCGCGGGCCCGCGTCCTCGCCGCCGTCGACACGCTCGGTTACCGGCCGAACGCCGTGGCCCGGTCCCTGCGCACCGATCAGACCCGCACCCTCGGCCTCGTGATCAGTGACGTGCTCAATCCGTACTTCACCGAGCTGGCCCGCTTCGTCGAGGAGGAGGCCCGCGCGCTCGGCTACAGCGTGATCATCGGCAACGCCGACGAGCGGCCCGAGCTCCAGGACCACCATGTACGGACCCTGCTCGACCGCCGCATCGACGGTCTGCTCGTCTCGCCCGCGGACGGACGGTCCCCGCTGACGCTGGACGCGGCACGCGGCGGCACCCCGATGGTCTTCGTCGACCGCTGGATTCCGGGCGTCGACGTGCCCGTGGTGCGCTCCGACGGCCGGCAGGCCATCCGGGACCTCGTCGGCCACCTGCACGGCCTGGGCCACCGCAGACTCGCCATCATCGCGGGTCCCGCGGCCACCACCACCGGACGCGAGCGCGTCGACGCCTTCCGCGACGCGCTGCGCGAGCACGGGCTCCCGCTGATCGACGCGTACATCGGACAGGGCGACTTCCAGGCCGAGAGCGGCCGCCGTGCCACCGAGGCGTTCCTGGCGCTCGCCGAGCCGCCCGAGGTGGTCTTCGCCGCCGACAATCTGATGGCACTCGGAGCTCTGGACGCCATCCGTGGACACGGCCTGCGCGTACCGATGGACATCGGGCTCGCCGCCTTCGACGACATCCCGTGGTTCCTGCACACCGATCCACCGATCACGGCGATCTCCCAGCCCACCGCCGAGCTCGCCAGAGCCGCCGTCCGGGCGCTGGCCGACGTGATCGAGGGCAGACCCCCGAGCTCCGTCAGCCTCCCCGCGCGTCTGGTCGTACGCCGCTCCTGCGGTGAGAGCGGCGCGCATGCCGAAGCCCCCGGCACCCCCGGCACCCCCGAGATCCCGGAAGTCCCCGAAACCCCCGACCACCCCGCGAGCCAGAGGAGCAACTTGTGAGCCACCCCGACGAGTTGCTGCGCATCGAAGGACTGCGCAAGACGTTCCCCGGCGTCGTCGCCCTCGACGCCGTCGACTTCGACCTGCGCCGCGGTGAGGTGCACGTCCTGCTCGGCGAGAACGGAGCCGGCAAGAGCACCCTCATCAAGATGCTCTCCGGCGCCTACCGCCCCGACAGCGGACGCATCCTCGCCGACGGGCGCGAGGTCCGTATCCACAGCACCCAGGACGCCGAACGGCTCGGGATCGCGACCATCTACCAGGAGTTCAACCTGGTCCCCGATCTCACGGTCGCCGAGAACATCTTCCTCGGCCGTCAGCCGCGGCGGTTCGGGATGATCGACCGCCGCCGCATGGAGACGGACGCGGCCGCGCTGCTGGACCGCGTCGGACTGCGGGTCTCCCCGGGCGCCCTCGTCCGCGAACTGGGCATCGCTCGGCTCCAGATGGTCGAGATCGCCAAGGCACTGAGTCTCGACGCCCGCGTCCTGATCATGGACGAGCCGACCGCCGTGCTCACCTCCGAGGAGGTGGACCAGCTCTTCCGTATCGTGCGGCAACTGCGCGAGGACGGCGTGGGTATCGTCTTCATCACCCACCACCTCGAGGAGATCGCGGCACTCGGCGACCGGGTGACCGTCCTGCGGGACGGCCGCAGCATCGACGAGGTCCCCGCGTCGACCCCCGAGGCCGAACTCGTACGGCTGATGGTGGGCCGGAGCATCGACCAGCAGTATCCCCGGCAACGCCCCGAGGTGGGCGAGCCGTTGCTGTCGGTGCGCGGACTCACCCGGGGCGGCGTCTTCCACGACGTCAGCTTCGAGGTGCGCGCCGGTGAGGTCGTCGGCCTCGCCGGGCTCGTCGGCGCGGGCCGCACCGAGATCGCCCGGGCCGTCTTCGGCGCCGACCCCTACGACACGGGCACGGTCGACGTGCGCGGCACACAGCTCCGCGGGCACGACGTGAACGCCGCCATGCGGGCCGGCATCGGCCTCGTCCCCGAGGACCGCAAGGGCCAGGGGCTGGTGCTCGACGCCACGGTGCAGGAGAACCTGGGCCTGGTCACCCTGCGCTCGGCCACCCGCGCCGGACTCGTCGATCTGAAGGCGCAGCGCGTCGCGGCCGCCCGGATCGCCGAGCAACTGGGCGTGCGGATGGCGGGCCTCGGCCAGCACGTCCGCACCCTGTCCGGCGGCAACCAGCAGAAGGTCGTCATCGGCAAATGGCTCCTCGCCGACACCAGAGTGCTGATCCTCGACGAACCGACGCGCGGAGTCGACGTCGGCGCGAAGGTCGAGATCTACCAGCTCATCAACGAGCTGACCGCTTCCGGTCACGCCGTCCTGATGATCTCCAGCGACCTCCCCGAGGTCCTCGGCATGAGCGACCGGGTGCTCGTCATGGCGCAGGGCCGCATCGCCGGTGAACTCACCGCACACGAAGCCACCCAGGACGCGGTGATGGCGCTCGCCGTCAGCGCACCACCCACGACAACCCCCGCACAGAACGACGCAGTGAACGAGGAGGGCCCCCGTGGCCAGTGACACGCTCAAGAACGACACGGGCAAGAGCGGCGCCTCCGCCTCGACCCTGCGCCGGATCCTGCTCGACAACGGCGCCCTGACCGCCCTCGTGGTCCTGGTGGTGGCGATGTCGCTGCTCTCCGGCGACTTCCTGACCACCCAGAACCTCCTCAACGTCGGCGTCCAGGCGGCCGTCACCGCGATCCTCGCGTTCGGCGTTACTTTCGTCATCGTCTCGGCGGGCATCGACCTGTCGGTCGGATCGGTGGCGGCGCTCAGCGCCACGGTCCTCGCCTGGATCGCGACGTCCGAGGGACTACCGGTCTGGCTCGCGGTCCTCCTCGCGATCGGCACAGGCCTGGCCTGCGGCCTCGTCAACGGTGCCCTCATCTCCTACGGCAAACTGCCGCCCTTCATCGCCACGTTGGCCATGCTGTCGATCGGCCGCGGACTGTCCCTGGTCATCTCCCAGGGCAGCCCGATCGCTTTTCCCGACTCCATCTCCGTGCTGGGCGACACGCTCGGCGGCTGGCTGCCCGTCCCGGTCCTCGTGATGATCGGCATGGGCCTGATCACCGCACTGATCCTCGGCCGCACCTACATCGGCCGCTCGATGTACGCCATCGGCGGCAACGAGGAGGCGGCCCGCCTCTCGGGCCTGCGCGTCAAGCGACAGAAGCTCGTCATCTACGCCCTGTCCGGTCTCTTCGCGGCCGTCGCCGGAATCGTCCTCGCCTCCCGGCTCGTCTCCGCACAGCCCCAGGCCGCGCAGGGCTACGAACTCGACGCGATCGCCGCGGTCGTCATCGGCGGCGCCAGCCTGGCCGGCGGAGTGGGCAAGGCGTCGGGCACGCTCATCGGCGCGCTCATCCTCGCCGTGCTGCGCAACGGTCTCAACCTCCTCTCCGTCTCCGCCTTCTGGCAGCAGGTCGTCATCGGTGTCGTCATCGCCCTGGCCGTCCTGCTCGACACCCTGCGCCGGCGCACCGGAACCACGGCGGCGGCCGCGGGCGCTCCCGGCACCGGCGGTCCGGGAAGCGGGAAACGCGGTGCGCTGAAGCTCGGCGTGGCCGCCGTGTGTGTCGCGGCCGTCGTCGGTGGTGTGTCCCTGCTCAACCCCGGCGGCTCCGGGACCACCACGAAGATCGGGATGTCGCTCTCCACTCTCAACAATCCGTTCTTCGTGCAGATGAAGGACGGCGCGCAGGCGGAGGCCAAGGCCGCGGGTGTCGACATCACGGTCACCGACGCCCAGAACGACGCTTCGCAACAGGCCAACCAGCTCCAGAACTTCACCAGTTCCGGCGTGAAGTCCGTCATCGTGAACCCCGTCGACTCGGACGCGGTCGGCCCGGCGGTCCGGACCGCCAACAAGGCGGGCATCCCGGTGATCGCCGCCGACCGCGGTGTCAACAAGGCCGAGACCGCGACCCTCGTGGCGTCCGACAACATCGCGGGTGGCAAGCTCGCGGCGAAGACGCTCGCCGACAAGCTCGGCGGCAAGGGCACGATCGTCGTTCTCCAGGGCACGGCCGGCACCTCCGCGAGCCGGGAACGCGGCGCGGGCTTCGCCGAGGGCCTCAAGGCCTACCCGGGCATCAAGGTCGTCGCGAAGCAGCCTGCGGACTTCGACCGCACCAAGGGGTTGGACGTCATGACCAACCTCCTCCAGGCCAACCCCGGCATCAACGGTGTCTTCGCCGAGAACGACGAGATGGCGCTCGGCGCGGTCAAGGCGCTCGGAGCCAAGGCGGGCACGTCCGTGTCCGTGGTGGGCTTCGACGGAACTCCCGACGGCCTCAAGGCGGTTCAGGCGGGCACGCTGTACGCCTCGGTCGCCCAGCAGCCCAGGGAGCTCGGGAAGATCGCCGTCCAGAACGCGGTGAAGGCCGCACAGGGCAAGGAAGTGAGCAGCACGGTGAAGGTGCCCGTGAAGGTCGTCACCAAGGCGAACGTCGACGACTTCTCCTGAGCCGCGATCGGAGGGCCGCGGGTTCGCCGTGGTCCTCCGATCCGCCGGATCCATCCGGTCCGGCAGCACACGTCCCACCCGAGAGAACGAGAAAGCAGGACCATCGATGCACGACCACGGCCCCCACGACCTGCTGGTCATCGGGTCGGCCAACGCCGACCTGGTGATCGGGGTCGAACGCCGCCCGGCGCCGGGGGAGACGGTGCTCGGCTCCGACCTGTCCGTCCACCCGGGCGGAAAGGGCGCCAACCAGGCTGTCGCCGCCGCGCGGCTCGGGGCGCGCGCCGCCCTGGTCGCGCGGGTGGGCGACGACGACCACGGCCGCCTGCTGCTCCGGTCGCAGAAGGCGGCGGGTGTCGACACCGCGGGCGTCCTCGTCGGCGGCGCGCCGACCGGCGTCGCGCTGATCACCGTGGACCCGTCGGGGGACAACAGCATCGTGGTGTCGCCCGGCGCGAACGCCCGGCTGACACCGGCGGATGTCAGGGCGGCCGAGGACCTCCTCGCCGCAGCACGCGTGATCTCGGTCCAGCTGGAGATCCCGCTGGACACGGTCGCCGAAGTGGTGGCCGTACTGCCGCCGACGGCCCGTCTCGTCCTGAACCCCTCCCCGCCCGCACCGCTTCCGCCCGACGTGCTCGCGGCGTGCGACCCCCTGGTCCTCAACGAGCACGAGGCGCGCTTCATCCTGGGCCCCTCCGCGGGAGCCACACCCGAGGAGTGGGCCGCGGGACTCCTGGCCATCGGCCCGCGCTCGGTCGTCATCACGCTCGGCGCACAGGGGGCGTTCGTCGCCGACACCCGGACGGGCGCTGCCGTGCACGTGCCGAGCCCGCGGGTGGAGGCGGTCGACACCACCGGCGCCGGGGACGCGTTCACGGCCGCCCTGGCGTGGCGGATCGGCCTCGGTGAGCCACTCGCCACCGCGGCCTCCTTCGCCGTGCGGGTGGGCGCCGCAGCCGTCACCGGGCAGGGCGCACAGGAATCGTTTCCCACGGCCGAGGAGGTCGCTGCCCTGTGAAGAAGACAGGCATTCTGAACCGCCACCTGGCGGGCGCGCTGGCGGAACTGGGGCACGGCGATCTGGTGCTGGTCTGTGACGCCGGTATGCCCGTCCCCGACGGCCCGCGCGTGGTGGATCTCGCGTTCCGGGCAGGAATCCCGTCGTTCGCGGATGTGCTGGACGGCCTGCTGGACGAGCTGGTGATCGAGGGAGCTACGGCGGCCCGAGAGGTCACCGAGGCCAACCCCGAGGCCGCCCGTCTCCTCGCGCAACGGCTGCCGGCTCTGGACTTCATCACCCACGACGAGCTGAAGGCGCGCTCGGCGACGGCCCGTCTGGTGGTACGCACGGGAGAGGCGCGGCCCTACGCGAACGTGCTGCTGAGGTGCGGCGTCTTCTTCTGAGCGGAGGCCGGCCGCGCATCCGCCGGCCGCCCCGGCCGGGAAGTAGTGGCGAGACCCGCACCGTGCGGGTCCGCCACGAAGGGACGCCGGATCATGAATTCCCGTACCCCCGCAGCAGTCGTCGCCTCCCTCGGCGTATGTGCACTGGCACTCGGTGCCGCCGCTCCTGCCGGCGCCGCTGACCGGAGCGCGGACCAGGCCATGGTCTCCGTCTTCCACGCCGTCCCGGGCCTGACGGTGGACGTCTACGCGAACGGTGACGAACTCCTGGGCGACTTCGAGCCCGGCACACTCACCGAGCCGCAGGCCCTCGCCGCCGGCTCCTACGATCTGAAGGTCTTCAAGGCGGGCGAGGGCCCCGACGGCACGCCCGCGATCCAGAAGACGATCGACGTGCCGGCCGGCGCCAATGCGACGGTCGTCGCCCATCTGTCGGCCGACGGCACACCTGAGCTCGACGCCTTCGTCAACAACGTCTCCAAGGTGCCGCCCGAAAAGGCACGGCTGACGGTACGTCATGTCGCGGCGGCACCCGCCGTGGACGTACGAGCCGGCGGAACACCGCTGTTCACCGGGCTGGTCAACCCTCGTGAGGCCACCGCCGAGGTGGACCCGGGCACGGTCTCCACCGACGTCGTGCTCGCCGGCACCGACACGGTCGCCATCGGACCCGCGGACCTGAAGCTGGCCGAGGGAACCGGCAACGTCGTCTACGCCTGGGGCAGCGCCGCCGACAAGAACCTCGCCCTCAAGGTGCAGTCGTTGGACGGCATGCAGTCCACCCCGGGTGCTTCGGCCGGGAGCACGAGTGCCATGGGCGTGACCAACTCCTCGGACTCCTGGCTCGTGTGGAGCGCGGCCGCGGGGATCACCACTCTGGCGGGCGCGCTCGTCCTGAGCCGTCGGGCCCGCGAGCGTGCCTGATTCCCGGCAGTCGGCCCTGCCGGCCGGGCCTCCCCTCGTGCACGTCGTAGAGGGTCTTCGTTCTCATCGGCGCGGAGGAGAAGACGGTGGCGGAGCACCTCGATCCGGCGGACCTCGCGGAGCTGTCCCTGGGAACGGCGGGTGAGGCGGATCTGGAGGAGGAGGCCCGGCGGCATCTGCGGGACTGTGCGCAGTGCAGGCACGAACTGGCAGAGCTGCAACGCGTCGTGCGAGCCGCGCGTTCGGCAGGCCCGGCGGACCTGCTGCGGGCGCCTCCCGGCAGGGTGTGGGAGGCGATCGTGAGGGACATGCGGGCGCCGTACGAGGTGGACACCCGACCGTCCACCGGGGCTGCCGGGCCTGTCGAGGAGGGATCGCTCCGGCGGGCCTGGCGCCGCCACGGACCGACCCTTCTCCTCGCCACCGGGTGCTTCCTCGCAGGAGCGGCCGTGGGCGGTGCCGTGTTGTGGTGGAACAGGCACCGGTGGAACGGGCACGCAACGGCGCTCCCGCGCACGCGCTCGGGCGCAGCAGCGCGGCCCGCGGGCCGTTGCCGCGCCGACGCAGACACTCTTCGGCCGTCTTCGGTCAGTGCTCGATGGTTCGCCGGGCCGGGGGAAGAAGACGGGACATGAGGCTGATCAGTGAGCGCACCGACCCCGGTACACGCGTCCGGTGGAAGTACTACGTGGCCGCGGGGACCGCGGTCGCGGCGACGGCCGTCGCGGGATCGGCAGCCGTCGACCCGACGGCATCCTGGTACCGGGCCCTGTCCAAGCCGCGGTGGCAGCCGCCCCCGTGGGTGTTCGGCGCCGTTTGGACACCGCTGTACGCGAGCATCGCCTGGGCGGGCGGCCGTGCCCTCGACCGGGCCTCACCCCCGGACCGGAAGCCCCTGGCGATCGGCCTGGCCGTGAATCTCACCCTCAACGCGGCCTGGAACTGGCTGTTCTTCCGGGCGCGGAGCCCGCGCGCCGGCCTCCTCGGCACCCTGGCGCTGGACCTGAGCAACACCCATCTGCTCGTCCGCACCGCGCTCAGCAGCCGCTCGGCGGGCGCCGCGCTCGTGCCGTACGCCGCTTGGTGCGCGTTCGCCACCGTCCTCAGCGCCGACCTGGCACGCCGCAACCCCAGGGGGTCCGGGCTGCGGCCGGCATGACCGGGCCTGAGCGCCGGGCACGGGCTCAGTGACCGGTGCGGACGGCGCGTGGTTTACCGCGGCGAGATGAGGCAACCCGGCTGGTGCGGGACTCACCATCGGAGGACGCAATGATCATTCTCGGTCTCATCCTGCTCATCATCGGTGCCATCGCGGGCATAGGCATCCTGTGGACCATCGGGCTCATTCTGATCGCAGTCGGAGCCGCACTGTGGATTCTGGGAAAGGTGGGCCACGCCGTCGGCGGTCGCCAGCACTACTGGTGACCGGCGACTGACCGCCGGCCCGCCGGCCGGCACAACGGTGCGCCCGCACGACGGGACAGGGCAGGTACCCCCTCGGGTTCTCGGGGGTACCTGCCCTGTCGCTGTCCGTGATCGGCCGAGGCTCGGGAGTGACCCGCACGAGGCACCTGATGGCCCCGGTGCGCCCGTACGCGCCGCGTGACGGGTACGAGCAGTGGGTGAGCGCCACCGGTGGGCGGCTCTCCGCATCCCGAGACGATGGCCCGCTCCGTACCGCTGCCGCGGGGGCGGAGGTGCCGTGCCCGCGTCCCGGTGGCACCCCGGATAGCGTGGTGATCATGAGTGGTGAGCGGGACCTTCGGAAACTGCTGAGCGGTATGCGCCCCGAGCTGAACCCCGGGCGTTATGTGTTCACCTCGGTCGTCGGCGGTGTCCCCCGGGGCGTCACCCCCGTGGTCACGGTCACGGAGCCGGAGGGGCTGACGTTGGTGCTTCCCGTGGAGGAGGCCGACGCGGCGGGCCTGGCCTACGACTACATCGCGGGCTGGATCACCCTGCGTGTCCACTCCGCCCTGGATGCCGTGGGACTGACCGCCGCGGTCGCCGGTGAACTCGCCGACGCGGGCCTGAGCTGCAACGTCGTCGCCGGATTCCATCACGACCACCTCTTCGTCGCCCACGCGCGCGCGGGCGAGGCGCTCGGTCTGCTGGAGAACCTTGTGCGGCGTTCCGGATGATCTGACCGCACTCGTACCTCCCTGTGGCTGTTGTCACATACGGGCTCAGGGGGTGGAACTGGTGCTTGGTGCAACTAATGTGGCTTCTCCGTCGTCTTCCGGGCGACAGCGCACCATGCACGAACGAGGAGTGTCAGCCGTGGGGGACATACGTCGCCGGGGAGTCGTCGTACTCGGGATCACCGCCCTGGTGGCCCCGCTCTCGGTGGTCGTGGGGAGCACGACCGCCCAGGCGGCTTCCTGTACGACACGGACCGGCACCTATCAGAAGCAGGTCGAGCGGTTCCTCGGCCGCCCGGTGGACGGCAAGCAGTCGGTCAATGACTGCAAGGCGATCCAGGCGTTTCAGACCAAGCACGCGATCAGCCCCGCCGCCGGCCTGGCCGGTCCCGTCACCTGGGGTGTCATGGATCTCATGAACCGGCAGAAGGCCGTCGGCCGGAACCCGAACAAGGCCGGCGCGTGCCCCGTGAACAGGGGCCGGATCGCCTGTGTCGATCTGACGCTCCAGCTCAGCTGGATCCAGGACGGAACGAAGCTCGTCCACGGACCGGTACCCGTGCGCACCGGCCGCGACGGGCACGAGACCCGCACCGGGCTGAAGAAGGTCTCCTGGCGCGACATCGACCATGTCTCCAGCCTGTACGACACGCCGATGCCCTACAGCCAGTTCTTCGACGGAGGCCAGGCCTTCCACTCGGTCGGCATCAGCGTCTGGGGGCAGCCGGGCTCGCACGGCTGCGTGAATATGACCAAGACCGACGCCGCCGCGTACTGGAAGCTGCTCCGCACCAACGACGACGTCTTCGTCTACGGCCGCAAGCCGGGCACCTGAGCGCACCACCCTCCCCTCGGGAGCCGGTCGGCTGCCGATCCCTCCGAAGGCGGCGAGCGCAACCGGCCGAGCGCTGAGTGAACCAACTCCGGTCACAGTGCTGCCATTCGGCTGCGCCTCCTGAACAACACCGGGCAGAATCCTGCGCAGTTTGACTTCATGCCCATGCCACGCGGGAGCTTCCCCGGGCCCAACCCCCCTTCCTCCCCGCAGTATTGGGCGTTCCTTCACCAGGGCGACATCTGTCCACTCTCCGGAGGCCGACGGACGTGGGAGACGGTGCTCCGGGCATGCCGCAGCCGGACTTGCCCGTCCCGCGACGGTGTCGATCAGGAGGACGCAGTGAACAAGAAATGGTCGTCGAGGGCCTTCGGGCGCCCCACGCAGCCCGCCGTGTCCGCGGACGGTGCCTCCACGGCCCGCAAGCCGAAGCGGTCGCGGCGAGTGGGCAGACTGTCGCTCATGAGCTTCGCCGGAGCCGTCGTCCTGGTCGTGGCGTCACCGGCCACCGCCTTCGCCGACCCCCCGCGCGCCCTCCCCGGCAACGCCAGCGGTCTCGAGCAGACCTTCCAGCCCGCCTACGACTACGACCGCGACGGCTGTTACTCCTCTCCCGCCATCGGCCCCGACGGGACGATCGCCCCGGGCCTGAAGCTCGGCGGTGACGTCAACGGCAACTGCCGCGATCTGTCCGACCTGGAGAACACCAACGGGTACTCGCGGGAGAAGTGCAACAACGGGTGGTGCGCGATCGTCTACGCGCTCTACTTCGAGAAGGACCAGGTGTCACTCGGCGGCGGCAGCCTCGGCCACCGCCACGACTGGGAGCACGTCGTGGTGTGGGTGCAGAACAACCAGGTCGAATACGTGTCGACCTCCGCACACGGCGGGTTCACGGTCCACAACCGTTCCCAGATCCGCTTCGACGGAACACATCCCAAGATCGTGTATCACAAGGACGGTGTGAGCACCCACACCTTCCGTGCCGCGGGCTCCGGTGACGAGCCGCCGGAGAACCACCGGGGTTCGTGGCAGTTCCCGGCGCTCGTGGGCTGGAAAGGTTATCCCTCGGGCCTCCGCGACAAACTGAGCGCGGCCGACTTCGGCAGCGCCACCCTCGGCATCAAGGACGATCAGTTCAACTGGCACCTCTCCAGGGCCAAGCCGGCGAACATCCCGTTCGACCCGAACGCCTGACCGTCGGGCCGGCCCCCTCCGCTCACGGACGGGGGCCGGCCCGTCGCGGGCCCCCGGTCCCGGTCACGCGGGACGTCCGGGCTCCTGCTGGGCGAGGAACCCGCCCACGGTGTCGCGGAAGCGGAGCGGGTCGTCGAGCCACGGGTAGTGACCGGCGTCGGGCTGGACGGCCAGTTCGGCCCGGGGGAACAGCTCCGCCACGGCGGCGGCGACGCGGGGGAGCGGACCACTGTCGAGAGCCCCGGCGAGGACCAGCACCCGGGCGTCGAGGGATGCCATGACGGCCCGGGCGGCGGCAGGGTCGAAAGCTCCGGAGGCGGCATACGCCTCCGCCGCCTCGGCGTTGCTCTGGGCGGCCTCGGATGCCGCGTGTGTCTGTGCGGCCGCGTCCCAACGGCCGTAGAAGAAGGGGCTGATGGCGTCCCAGTCGGCATCGGTCGCCGAACCCGCCCAGACGGCTTCCCAGGCCTCCTGGGCGGAAGCGAACCACGGCTCGGCGGCGCGCAGGAGAGCGGCCTCCCGGCGGTGCTCCTCGGTGAAGTCGATGCCGAGCGCACGCGCGCGGGAGGTGATCAGTGAGAGGGAGCGAACCCGGTCCGGATGTCGCGCCGCGTGGAGCAGCGCGAGATCACCGCCCGCTGAGTGGGCGAGTACGTCGACACGCTCGAGTCCGGGATGCTCGCGCAGCCCTTCGATGTCATCGACCTGCCGGTCGCAGCGGTAGGTCGCCGGGGTGCCGGGAAGGCCCGATCCGCCTGTGCCCCGCAGGTCGAGCAGGACGAGTCGGCGCTGCTTCGGCAGCCCGCCGAGATCTCCCAGATACGCGGAAGCGCGCATGGGTCCGCCCGGGATGCAGAGCAGCGGCTCACCTTCTCCCACGAGGTGATAGGTGAGGACGGTCCCGTCGGAGGCGCTGAAGGCAGGCATGCGGCAACCCTGGTACGGCAGGATGATCACCGCAACTGGATGGGTCCCGCCGGCCAACGGCCGTCTGGTGTGGTGCCGTTGGCGGCCCGGGCTGATCAGCCCGAGCCTTCAGCGGGTGAGTGCCATATGGAGCCGTAGCGTCAGGCCCGTCTCGGCTGCCCGTACCTCGACGAGGTCGCAGAGGTGGTGGATCATCCAGAGGCCCCGGCCACCGTTGGCCGAGGCGATGGACGGCCGGCGACGGCCGGCCAGGGGGTTGGACAGCCGACCGCTGTCACGGACTTCGGCCACGGCCGCGCCGCTGTCGTTCGTCCACAGGCGCAGTGTGCCGCTGCCGCCGCCATGAGCGATCGAGTTGGCGGTCGCCTCGCTGATGGCGAGGACCAAGTCGCTGCGTCGCCCGAAGTCGAGCGAGGTGCCGAGGGCCCATGTCTCGGCGTGTTCGCGTACGAGGCCGAGCTGGCCGCGGCTGTAGACGAGCGAGGACGCCTCGGCCGGTTCCGGTAGCGGCTCGTCGCAGTCCGCGCAGACGACGGCAGGGTCGATGTACGCGGGACTGGCCTGCTGGCTGCCGTCCTCGATGAGTGTCGGGTGGGTGCGGCGGGCGTCCGCGAGGATCGACTCGCCGAGCCGTTCGACGTCGTAGGGACAGAGAATGGTGGCCGTGCGGCCGGCGAAAGCCGTGTTGATGAGTGCCTCGTGCCGCGTCGCTTCCAGGACTTCCTCGTGGGAACGGGACGGCCAGATCGGCTCGCCGACGATACGGGCGGACCGCCCGGTATGGCGGTCGGCGAAGCCCTGCAGGGCGGACAGAATGCGTCCGGGATTGACGCCGAGGACGGTCATGTCCTTGAAGTCCACACCGCTGCCAGGGGCGCCGATACTGTCGCGCAGCGCGGCCAGCTGCGGCCCGGGTACGGCCACGAGCACGGGTTCGTCCGCCTCCAGCGCCCGGGTGACGAAGCCGCCCACCTCCGCCACGTACTCGTCGAGACCGCGGTAGAAGAGGCCGGGATGGACGAACGCTTCGGTCTGTGGCTCCCGGACAACCTGCGCTTCGCTCATGCTGCCACCTCCAGCACCGTGCACTCGTCGGGGAACAGTTCGGCCACACGTTGCAGAGAGGGCGGCGGCCACTGCAGCACGAGACGACGGCCCTGACTCCTGAAGGTACCTGCCGTCTCCACCAGTGCCCCGACCGCGTCCATGCCGAAGAACCGCGTCCCGGACAGGTCGAGACGGACCACGCTGCCGGGCATTCGGGGCAGGGTGTCCAGCACCGCCGTGAGGGCGGTGCGGGTGTCCGTGTCGGCGTCGCCACGCAGCCGCAGGCCGGAGCTGCCGGTCAACGGGACGGCCGTCAGGGGCGCGTCGACCCCCGCGACGTGGGTGAGGGACGGCGACAGATGGATGTGATGGGCGGCGAGCAGAATGTCCGACTGCGTGTCACGCCGGTCGTAGAGACATGTCCCGGTCAGCGGGAGATCCGCGTACACCTCTGCCTCGACCCGCAGTTCGTACTCCAGCAGACGGTCGGCCCCCGGTGGTCGCCGCAGGTGCCAGTTCATCTCGCCGACCACGCGCAGTCCCGGATACCCCTGGGCCACGGCGTCTGCGCACGCTTGGCGCAGCCCCGCGATCAGCAGGTCCGGATCGAAGGGGAGCCGCTCAAGGTAGCTCTGGTGAGTGTCCGTCACCCGCAGCTGCCCGCTGCCCAGCAGCGTGTCCACGTCCACGCCGTCGGAACGGAGCAGAGAAGCGATCGCCGACGGCTCGGCCGTGTCGGCGAAGAAGCGGATCTGCTGCCCCTGCGCGAGTCCCTCGCGCACCGACGCGGTCACCGTGGCGGCCCACTCGGCGCGACTGCGGTAGGCATGGCAGGCATGGACGCCCCGTGGCGGGGCCGGCCGACCGCCGCTGACTGCAGGCACCGTTCCTCCTCGCGAAGCGGCGGTCTCATGACGCCTCCGTGCACCGCCCGAACGTCGAGACTACAAGGCCGGAATCCGTCGCGCTGAGGATCCGCCCCGGAGAGTGACGGGAGGTGACCGCGGGCCGTCGGTGTCGTCCGGTCCGGACCCTGTGTATCGGGTCTCGTGTTCGCTGCCCCTCGTGCGGTGAATACCAACCCTCGCGAAAGGGGTGAAAGGCTCGTAAATTGATCAGTGGTGAGTGGTGAGCGGCGAGGCAGCGGACATGTGAGCACGTGATGCCATGAGACTCGACTACGCAGCGTTGTTCTTCGCGACGCCCAGTCCCTGTCTCGTGCTGGACTCGGACCTCATCATCGTCGATGCGAACCGCGCGTATCTCCTGGCGACGGTCCGCACCAGGGAGGATCTGGTCGACCGCTTCGTCTTCGACGCCTTCCCCGACAATCCGGGGGACCCCGACGCGGAGGGCGTGCCGAGCCTCGCGTCCTCGTTCCGCCGGGTCCTGGACACCCGCAAGCCGGATTCCCTGGCGCCGCAGCGCTATGACATACCGCTCGTGGACAGCCCCGGTCAGTTCGAGGAGCGGTGGTGGTCCACCACCAACACGCCCGTCTTCAGCCCGACCGGCGAAGTCGCCTGGATCCTTCACCGGGTCGAGGATGTCACCGCCTTCCTCCAGGACATCCGGCGGCGCGGCCCCGACAGACTGCGGGAAGCGGGAATGGAGGCCGAACTCTACGGACGTTCGCGCGAGTTGCAGCGTGTCAACGAGGAACTGCGGCAGGCGCACGCACGCGAGCGCCAGGTCGCGGTGGCCCTTCAGGAGGCGATGCTCCACGTGCCCGACCTGGACAAGCACCAGGACATCGCCGTGCGCTATCTGCCCGCCGTCGGATCGCTCAATGTGTGCGGCGACTGGTACGACGTCGTCGATCTCGCGCACGGCATCTTCGCCCTCGCGGTGGGGGATGTGGTGGGGCACGGGTTGCAGGCGGCGACCGTGATGGGCATGCTGCGCAGCGCCCTGAGCGCGGCGACGCGCGCCGTCGACGGTCCGGCCAAGGCCCTCGAAGTCCTCGGCCTCTACGCCCGTTCCGTCGAGGGAGCCGTGGCGACCACCGCCGCCGTGGTGACGATCGACACCAGCCGGTGCCTCATGACGTACAGCTGCGCCGGCCACCCTCCACCCATCCTGATGCGCCCGGACGGCAGCTGGGAAGCGCTCGACCAGGCGACCGACCCCCCACTGGGCGCCCGCCCCTCCCACGTTGCCCGCCCACAGGCGAGCCGCCCCTACACCCCCGGCGCCATGCTCGTCCTCTACACGGACGGACTCGTGGAGCGACGGGGCGAGGACATCGACGTCGGACTGGACCGGCTCGCGGGTGCCCTGTCCCACCACCGGCAACTCGGCGCGGAGCGCCTGGCCGATGCCGTGCTGGGCGAACTCGACGTCAGCGGCGGGGCGGCCGACGACATCGCGCTGGTCATCGTCCGGCTGTGACCGGCGGGGGCCGGGCGCTGTGGGCCGGCCCGGGGATCAGTCCTCGGAGGGCGGTGGAAGGAACGCGGCGCGGAGGATGCGTTCGCCGACGGGGTTCATGCCCTCGGCCTTCGCGTCGAGCGCATGGACCGCGTACACGAGCGTCCGGGACAGGTTCCTGGTCGCCGCGATGATGGTGCTGTAGCCCGGCCGGGACCCGGTCTTGAGCCACAGGACGAGTCCGCCGCCCGCGTCGTAGCGCTGAAGCCCCGCGCTCAGCACGGCGCCCTTCACGTCCGCCACCGTGAACATCTCCTTGTCCAGCAGCGGTTGTGGGACCAGCTTCCC
The DNA here is from genome assembly GCF_036169555.1 of Streptomyces sp. NBC_00306. GTDB lineage: Bacteria > Actinomycetota > Actinomycetes > Streptomycetales > Streptomycetaceae > Streptomyces > Streptomyces achmelvichensis. The sequence goes on from NZ_CP108032.1 coordinate 7,665,164, forward strand.
GCCGAACAGCGCGAAGAGAAACTTCTCCAGGTCCGCGGTGGTGGAGATCATGTCGCCCGCCGCCCACCGGTCCGACATGTTCCACAGCGTCGCGTCGACGACCGTGCCGTCCGCCAGCCTCTGGTAACCCCGGTTGTGCGGCCCGTGGATGCGCGGGTCGGGACCGCTCGGGAAGGAGGTGTGCCGCATACCGGCCGGCCCGAAGATACGCACCTGCGCCTGGTGGCGGTAGGAGTCGCCCGTGACCTTCTCGATGAGCATGCCGAGGACCGTGTAGTCGATGTTGGCGTACCGCTGCTTCCTGCCCGGCCCTTCGTCCGGTCCCTGGTAGGGCCCCTTGGCGACGGAAGCGGCCACCACCTCTTCGGGCGTGAGGGTCCTGAACCGGTTCTCGAACCCTTCCGCGTTCTCCGGACCGAGAGAGGCGCCGGGCTGCAGCCCGCTGGTGAAGGTCAGCAACTGCCGTACGGTGATGGGGCCGAAGGCGTCCGTCAGCAGGCCCGGCAGATATCTCTGCACGGTGCCGTCGAGATCGATCTCCCCCTCCGCGGCGAGTTGCAGCACGATGGCCGACGTGACCACCTTGGTGGTGGACCCGGCCCGGAACCGCGCCCCTTCCAGGGCCTTGCGGTTGCTCCGCAGATCGCGCACCCCCGCGCTTCCCCGCCAGCTTCCCCGGCCACCGACGCGTACGAGGGCCGCCGTTGCGTGCTGGTCGGGAAGCCCTCGCATGGCCTGCTCCAAGGCCGCTGCGTCGGGTCCGGTCGCCTGACCGGCCGTCACCCGGGCGTCGGGCGCCACAGCAAGGGCGGGCGGTGCGAGCGCGCCCGCGCCGAGGCCCAGAACGAGGGCGGCGGTCAGAGCGGTACGTCGGGGAATGCTCAAGAGTTGCTCCGTGGTGTGAACGGGCCTGTCCGTGCGGGGTTCATCCTGTCGAGCACCGGCGGGAGCGGAAATCGGCGAGAAGTACGGCACCGACCCTGACGGAGCCCTGGAGCAACTGCGTTGCTGGGTAGGGGAGTTGTCGGGGATGGCCCCTAAGACCGGCCGGAATTGGATGCTGGCATGTGATCCGCGGGAGATATGATCTTCACGCCGCATTCATCTCGTACTCACGTTTCATCCAAGCCCTGGGGGGGCCTCCGCCATGTCCGAAATGCCGCCGACCCTTGACCGCAGACGCCTGCTCCGCCTCGCTGCCGCGGGTGCTGCCGTCGCGGCAGGGGGGACCTTCGCCGGGCCCGCGTCCGTCGCGACGGCCGCTCCCGTCCCCACCCCGTTCCCCGGGATTCCGCGCTCCCTCGCCCTGAGCGTCCCGCGAGGAGTCGACGGGAGCGCGCCCCTGCCGCCGCTGCCCGACCCGATCTCCGAGGGCCGGATCGCCAGGCCGAGCCGCAGCATCCCGTACGCTCCGGGCGCGCCCGACCCGCGGACGGTCACCGACGACGTCCCGACAGAGCTGCCGTTCGCCTTCAACCGGACCGGGTACACGATCGCCACCGATCTGCCCGACTACCTGCGGCCGTGGCGCGACCGTCCCACCACGTGGGCGAACGTCACCCCCAACTCGGAGCACGTCTATCTGGACTCCATGGGCGTCGTGCAGTACCGGCCGGGCTGGAACGAGCCCGGCTACGACCAGCCCGTCACCCAGATCCAGTTCGGCCTGGGCTGCATCACCAGCTACCGCAACGAGCAGGACCCCGCCCGCAAGGCGCTCTTCCTGACGCGCGCCAAGGCGCAGGCGAACCGGCTGATCGAGAAGCGCGTCGAGAAGCGCGGTGCCTGGTACTTCCCGTACCCCTTCGACTTCACGCACGCGGCGCACAGCGGCGTCTCCTACCGTGCGCCCTGGTACTCCGGCATGGCGCAGGGCGAGGCGATCAGCCTCTTCATCCAGCTGTCCGAGCTGGACGGCCTCACCACGGAGGAGCGGACGCTCTACCGCGCGGCGGCCGACGGCGCGTTCTCCTCGCTGCTCCGCGCCGACGACGCGCAGCCGTGGGTGATCAACAAGAACGACTCGGGCTATCTGTGGATCCAGGAGTACCCGGGCGCGCAGCCGGGCACGGGTGACTACACCTACAACGGCATGATCTTCGCCATGTTCGGCCTGTGGGACTACTTCGTGGCCACGGGCAACGAGCTCGCCGCCCAGCTGTACGACGGCTCGGCCACCACCATGGCCCGATACTTCCCGCTGCTGCGCAACACCCGCTGGCACTCGTACTACTGCCAGACCCACCGCATTCCCGCCCCCACCTACCACCAGCACCACATCAACCTGTTCCGCCAGCTGCACTGGCAGACGGGCAGCCCGGACTTCGCGCACCACCAGGACGTGCTGACGGACGACTTCCCGTCGCCGTACCTGCGCGACGGCTCCACCGTCGCGTTTGCGGCGGGCACCCACACGCTCTACCGCCTGGACACGGCCGCCGACGGCACCTGGGTCGCTGCCAAGGGCGACGCGCAGCTCGAGACGAAGAAGGTCACCTTCGCCCGGGCGACCCAGGCGCCCGCGGCGATGAGGCGCCGTATCGAGGACCGCGGCATCTACTACCGCATCGGCGCGGGCGCGTACGCCGACTGGTGGGTGGGCGAGGTGTGGCCGAACTCGTTCCTGCGCGGTGAGTACCTCACCACGGTCTTCCGCCCCCAGCGCACGCTCACCTTCCCCGGCGGCAACCAGCCGGTGGAGGTCTACCGCTTCACCGAGGACGGAACGGCGGCGAGCATCAAGACGGTCGCGTTCGCCAACCCGTCCAACGCGCCCTTCGACCGCAGGGCGATCGTCAACGGCCGGCCGATGTGCCAGATCGCCGCGGGCACGCTGACCGGCTACTGGGTCGCGGCGAACCAGATCACGACGGACGGGCACTGACACTCGCCGGGATGGTGGCGTGCCCCTCGGGGTGCGCCACCGCCGGCGTCGCGGGCCGAGGACCAACCGTCGCGGCAGCGGTGTGCAGGGGTTCTGCGGGACAGGATCGTGCGTGACAAAATAGGGGAGAGCCCGGGCAGTGAAGCCAGAGGGAGCTCGGAATGGAATCTTCCGAAGCGTCTGGGATGCAGTTCGGCATCTTCACCGTCGGTGATGTCACGACCGACCCCACGACGGGGCTCACCCCTGCCGAGTCGGAGCGTATCCAGGCCACCGTCGCCATCGCGCGCAAGGCCGAGGAAGTCGGACTCGACGTCTTCGCCACGGGCGAGCACCACAACCCGCCGTTCGTGCCGTCCTCGCCGACGACGCTGCTCGGCTACATCGCCGGGCAGACCGAACGCATCATCCTGTCGACCTCGACCACCTTGATCACGACCAACGACCCGGTCAAGATCGCCGAGGACTTCAGTGTGCTCCAGCACCTGTCCGGCGGCCGTACCGACCTCATGCTGGGACGAGGGAACACCGGACCGGTCTACCCGTGGTTCGGGCAGGACATCCGCAAGGCCATCCCCCTGACCGTGGAGCACTACGGTCTGCTGCGCCGCCTCTGGCGCGAGGAGGTGGTGGACTGGGAGGGCGAGCTGCGAAGTTCGCTTCAGGGCTTCACCCTTGCGCCGCAACCCCTGGACGGCGTCCCGCCTTTCGTGTGGCACGCCTCGATACGCACCCAGGAAGTGGCCGAGCTGGCGGCCTACTTCGGTGACGGATTCTTCGCCAACCACATCTTCTGGCCCGCGTCCCACACGCGGACGATGGTGGAGCTGTACCGCCGGCGGTTCGCGCACTACGGCCACGGACGGCCGGAGCAGGCCATCGTGGGCCTGGGCGGACAGGTCTTCATGCGGCGCAACAGCCAGGACGCCGTCGACGAGTTCCGGCCCTACTTCGACAACGCGCCGGTCTACGGGCACGGCCCGTCGCTGGAGGACTTCACCTCGATGACGCCGCTGACGGTCGGATCACCGGCTGCGGTGATCGAGAAGACGCTGGGCTTTCGTGAGTACGTGGGCGACTACCAGCGCCAGCTCTTCCTCGTCGACCACGCCGGTCTCCCGCTCAAGACCGTGCTCGAACAGCTCGATCTCCTCGGGGAAGAGGTGGTGCCCGTCCTCCGCAAGGAGTTCGCGGTCGGCCGGCCCGCGGACGTCCCGGCAGCACCGACGCACGAGTCCCTGCTGCGCGCCCGTCGGCGCGAGGAGAGCGGGCAGTCCGAGGACGAACCGGAGAACGAGAACCCAGAGAATCCGGATACGCGATGAAACTAGCCATCATCTCCGGCGGCCTGCGAGAGCCGTCGTCGACCCGACTCCTCGCCGACCGGCTGGTCACGGCTCTGACCGGTGAGGTCGAGAAGTCCGGCGACTCTGTCGAGGCGTCGTTCGTGGAACTCCGTCGGCTGGGCCACCCCATCATGGACGCGATGCTGACCGGATTCGCGGGGGAGTCCCTGGAGTCGGCCTTCGCCAGGGTCGCGGAGGCGGACGGCGTCATTGCTGTCACCCCCGCGTTCAACGCCTCCTTCGGCGGGCTGTTCAAGTCCTTCTTCGACGTGCTGCCGGAAGACACCCTCGCCGACATGCCCGTTCTCATCGGCGCAACGGGCGGTACCGAGAGGCACTCCCTGGTCCTCGAACACGCTCTGCGGCCGATGTTCTCCTATCTGCACTCGATCGTGTCCCCCCGCGCTGTCTACGCAGCCACCAGTGATTTCGGTTCCCAGACGGGCGCCGCCCTCGGGGAACGCATCACCGCCGCCGCGGCCGACTTCGCCCGTCTCCTGCGTGCCTGTGGTCCGCGGGCCCGACGGGAGGTGGCCGACGAGGACCTCGCGTCCATGCAGCAGCTGCTGGGCGGTGCGGTCGCCGGACCGTAGTGAGCCGGGCCCATGTCGACCACGCGGCGGCGTCCATAAGGCGAAGGGCTGATCCATGCGTAGCGAAGATCTTCCGGCCCCCGCGACGGGGTTGATCCTCACACACTTCCTCACCGTGGCCGACGTCCCACGATCGCGTGCGTTCTATGCCGACGTCCTCGGTGGCGAGGTCGTCCTCGAGGAGAACCCGTGCATCGTCAAACTCGCGAACAGCTGGCTCCTCATGAACCCCGGCGGCGGGCCGACGCCCGACAAACCCGACGTCACCCTGCATCCGCCGACCGATCCGACGACGGCCACAAGCTTCCTCAACATACGTGTGGCCGACATCGAGAGCGTCTATCGCGAATGGAGCGCCAAGGGGGCGGAGTTCCTCACTCCGCCGATCGACCGGAAGGCCGAGATCCGGTGCTATGTCCGCGACCCGGACGGCTATCTCATCGAGGTCGGGCAGTCCACGGGGCTGCTGAAGGGGATTCTTGCCGACCCACCGGCCGGTGAGGACTGAGGACTGGTGACTGAGGACTGACGGGCCGGATCCGACTGACGGGCCGGATCCGCGCGAACCCTCCGGCGGGCGCTGCGCGTACGACGCTGCCTCCTTCGTCAGTGCTGCCTGCCCCGGCTGAGCGCCACCAGTAGGGTCTGCGGGATGACCACGACGCCTTCGGACTTCTTGCTCCGTGCCCTCGATGCCCCGGGCGAGCCCCCTCTGCGGCCGCTGCCGCCCGTGGTGGCGGAACTCCTGCGGTCGCTGGAGGCCCCGCCCCGTCTCGCGGCGCACCTGCGCGCGGTCCACGATGTTGCCGTCGAACTCTCCGATTGGGTGCGGGACCGCTACCCCGACGTTGCCGTCGACCGTGACGCCGTTCTCTTCGGCGCGGCGACCCATGACATAGGCAAGACACTGCACCCCGAGGAGCTCGCCGGGCCCGGTTCGGCGCACGAGCCGGCCGGCCGCGACCTGCTTCTGGACCGCGGTTTCGAGCCGGCTCTGGCGCGGTTCGCCGCCACGCACGCGAGCTGGGACGACCCCGCCGTGACGATCGAGGACCTCCTTGTCAGCACGGCCGACAAGGTGTGGAAGGACAAGCGGGTCCCCGACCTCGAGGACAGGCTGGTCCGGGCGCTGGCCGAGGCGACGGGGCGGGAGCCCTGGGAGGAGTACCTCGCGCTCGACGACGTGCTGTCCGGGCTCGGCGCGGAAGCCGGCCGTCGCCTGGCCTTCCAATCGGAGTTTCCGGTCCACCCGTGACGCGGGCCGATCGGCGGTACGGGGGAGTCCTGGAACGGGCCCGACGGCTCAGCCCTGGCGGGCTGCTCAGGGATCCGGCGCCCATGCGGGACGATGCCTACCGCGTGGCGGGAAGCCGGACCGTGACGCGGAGACCGCCGGCGGGGCGGGGGACGAGGTCCAGTGTTCCGTCGTGGGCGCGGACGACGCTGTCCACGATGGCCAGGCCCAGGCCGACGCCCGCGTGCTCGTCGGTGCGTACGCGTTCCGCGCCGCGCTGGAAGGGTTCGGTGAGGGTCGGTACCAGTTCCGGTGGGAGCCGGCGGCCCGTGTTCTCGACCCGCAACTCGCTCATGTCGCCGTCCGCCTCGGTGTGGACCGTCACGGCGCCGCCGGCGGGGAGGTTGTGGACGATGGCGTTCTGGACAAGGTTCGTCACCATCCGCAGCAGGAGCTCCGCGGAGCCGCTGGTCCGGGCCGCCGAGCCGGTGGCATCGAGCGTGATCCGGCGCTGTTCGGCGAGGGGAAGCAGCGTTTCGGCGGCTTCTTCGGCGATGAGGGAGAGGTCGACGCTCTCGCGGGCGACGTTTCCCCGGTCGCCGCGGCTGAGCAGCAGGAGCGCCTCGGTGAGGTCGATCGCCCGCGTATTGACAGCGTGCAGGCGTTCGACGATTTCGCCCCGGTCCCGCGCGGGGTCCTTGCGGGCGACGTCGAGGAGCGTCCGTGAGATCGCCAACGGGGTGCGCAGTTCGTGGGAGGCGTTCGCGGCGAACCGCTGCTGCTCCGCGACGTGGGACTCGAGTTGTCGGAGCATCGAGTCGAACGCGTCGGAGAGCTCTCGGAATTCGTCCTGGCGGCCCTCCATGCGGATGCGGTGGGACAGCGATCCGTTCTCGGCCATCCGTGCCGCTGCCGTGATCTGTGTGAGGGGTGCGAGCATCCGGCCGGCGAGGATCCATCCCCCCAGAAGGCCGAACACGAGCAGGAGGAGCATCGCCACGGCAGCGGCGGGAGCGAACATGCGCACCAGGAGATAGCGGTTGGGCGCGATCCCGAGCAGGCCCTGGGAGTTGTCGGGTACATAACGCAGTAGGAACACCCACACCACGGCCAGCAGGAGAGCGCCGGCGACGGCGAGGAACCCGGCGTAGCTGAGGGTGAGTTTCCATCGGACGCTGAGCCCTGGGCGTCTATCCATGCGTCATGCCGGGGGTGGTGGCGTCCCTGCCGGGGTCGGTGTTCGTACCGGGGCCCGTACCGGTGTCGATCCGGTACCCGACGCCGGGCACCGTGGCGATGATCCATGGTTCGCCGAGCCGTTTGCGCAGCGCGGAGACGGTGATGCGCACGGCGTTGGTGAGAGGGTCGGCGTTCTCGTCCCAGGCCCGTTCCAGCAGCTCTTCGGCGCTCACGACCCCGCCCTCGGCGGCGACGAGGACCTCCAGGACGGCGAACTGTTTGCGGGTGAGCGCGACGTAGCGTCCGTCGCGGAAGACCTCCCTGCGGAAGGGGTCGAGCCGCAGGCCCGCGATCTCGCGGACCGGGGGCCGGGCGTACGCGCGTCTGCGGTCGAGCGCCCTCAGCCGCAGGACGAGCTCCCGCAGCTCGAACGGTTTGGTGAGGTAGTCGTCGGCGCCGAGCCCGAAACCGGATGCCTTGTCGTCGATGCGGTCGGCGGCGGTGAGCATGAGGATCGGGATGCCGCTGCCGGAGGCGACGATGCGCCGGGCGACCTCGTCGCCGGAGGGGCCGGGGATGTCGCGGTCGAGAACCGCGAGGTCGTAGGAGTTGACGCCGAGCAGTGCCAGGGCGGAGTCGCCGTCGCCGGCGATGTCGGCGGCGATCGCCTCCAGCCGGAGGCCGTCACGGACGGCTTCCGCCAGGTAGGGCTCGTCCTCCACGATCAGTACGCGCATGTCCGAAGCCTAAGCAGGAGACCGTATCGCCGGTGTATGCGAAGGCGTGGTGCAACGACGTGGGCACACCGGACCGATGATTCAGCCCGCCGGGGTCATCACGGGCCGAGTCCGGTCCGACGGCGCTTCCTCCGCAGTGCGCCACCAGCGGCGCGACGCCAGCGCGGCCAGCACGGCGCCGGAGGCGTTGACCAGTACGTCGTCCACGGAGGACACCCGGTCCAGCCGCAGGACGTACTGTGCGGTTTCGACGAGGACCGAGCAGCCCACCCCGAGCGCCAGGATCCGCGGCACGGACGCCGCCGCCGCGAACCGCATCGGGGCGAAGAAGCCCAGCGACGCGAAGACCAGCAGATTGCCGACGATCCCCAGAGACCCCATCGTGACCAGATCGCGCAGCGGCACCAGGCTCACCCGTGCGGGGACGACGCCGGCACCGCCGCCCGGCATCATGGTCAGCCACAGGAACGGCACCGTCCCGTGGACCATGCCCACCTCGGCGAGCGACATCCGCCACGCCGACGGGATTCCCGCGCTACGCCGGCGGCGCGCCAGCGCCCACACCACCAGTGCGGCCAACGGCAGTGCGACCAGGGTCATGAGCACCACACCGTTGAACGTGTCGAAGCAGCCGTGCCACCGCCCGGCCATGCATGTCGGAGCGGACATCATGAGTGGCCGCCACAGGACGAACAGGGTGCTCGCGACGCCGAGGACGGCCAGGCCGATGAGCACGATCCCGCGCGCGCGGCGGGCCGGTGCCGACAGGGATGCGTTGTGGTTCATGCCCTCATTGGAGAGGGAGGGCCGTTGCGGTGGCGTATGCGGTTCTCGATACGCCCACGACAATTCGATACGCCCACGACAAGCAGAGTCCCTCGCCGCAGGAGGCTGCCGGACGAGGCCTTCTGTGGCTCACAGCCCATGAGTCGGCCGCTCTGACGACGCGCGCGGCGCTGGTCTTTGCTCTGCGGATGACCTTGGAATGGGAGCAGGTACTCGTCCACTCGGTGGACCCGGTGGCGTTGGGGCAGCGGTGGGCCGAGGCTCTGGGGTGGGTGGTGGTCCACTCCTCCGATGACGAGTTCGAGATCCGCCCGGCGCCGGATCGCCTGCCGGGGCTGGACTTTGTCCGGGTCGACGAGGCCAGGACGGCGAAGAGCCGACTGCATCTCGACTTCAGGCCCGACGACCAGGCCGCCGAGGTGGCGCGTCTGGTGGCCCATGGCGCACGGCATGTCGACATCGGCCAGGGTGCGCAGTCCTGGGTCGTCCTGGCGGACCCCCGAGGGCAACGAGTTCTGTGTCCTCGGCCGGCGGCGTCAGTGAGCCGACTGGCTCAACTCCGCATGCACGCCGACCAGTCGGAGTGCTCCGAGGCCCAGGGCCCGCCCGGCAGGATGCGCCGGACAGGCCCTCACCTTCGAGCAGGGGTCAGCGCTTCAGCGTGAAGGTGAAGTCGCCGGAGAGCTTGCCGCTCAGCCGGACCGCCGACACGAGCTTCCCCTCCGTGATCAGCCTCTCCACCTCGGCCCGCGAAAGACCGCAACCCTCGGCGACCAGTCGCACCGGCCGGACGGGGATCCGGGCCGCGAAGCGGACCGAGATGTCGATCACCTCTCGGTCCAGATGATCCGATCCGCCGGTGTCGAGACGCCAGGCGTTGTCCCAGTCGAGAGCGATGCGATTGCGGCGCAGCACGAGCGGATCCTGGAGCAGTTCAGCTGTCAGCCCAGGGTCGTTGTCGTGCAGCCGGTCCAACAGCTCAGGCCGTACGGAGCGCACATTCACCCGCTCCAGGACGGTGAGCTTTGCTGTGTCCCCGCACGCGGTACAGAGCACGAGGAGCCAGGCGTCGATCACCTTGTGGTTCGCGTTGACGCGGAATTTTCCGCTTGCCCGGAAGCGCTCCGACGCGCACCCGTGGCATCGGCGGAGGACGAGCGGCAGGCAGGTGGGCATGACCACCCAGTTGTTGAGCACAGAAGTACACCGGTTCCAGTGAGAAGTCCGCAGCAAAAAGGAGCGCGGCGCACAGGTGCGACGCGCGACGATTCAGCGCTCGGGAGGTCTCACAGGGTGTACAACGGCACGTCCTTGCCCAGACGACTTGGTTCGGCAGCACGGTAGTGGCGCGGAGTTGTGCCGCTCCACCGGTTTTCGGGGCCGACGGTACGAGCCGGGCGGGGCCCATGATTCCCGGCCGCCCCCGCCCCCTCTGCTCACCAGGAACGGGATGTCTTCCGGATCGAGGCCGGCCGGCACCGCCTTGTGCGCGGCCCGCTGATGGAGCACCTGCCGCGAGTCGTTGACCGTGATCTGACGCGAGGCGATCGGCGGACAGCGATGACGCGACCCTGGGGCGGTCGCGGTCGGCTCTCCTGGGGGCGGATGTCACGGGGCCGACGCGGACGATCCGCGTCCGACCCGCGTGTTTCCCCGCGGTGGCGGCGGCGCAGGGTAGTGCGTATGACCACACCCGCGGAGTCATTCCGCTCCTTTGCCCGCACCCGTGCTTCGCTCGACGGCACGGAGGTGACCTTCTGGTGGTCCGGCGACGTGTACTCCTGGGCTCCCGACGAGCCCTACCGGCGTGTCTTCGGCTTCGAAGGGCTCAACGTCGCCCGCCTGGTCCAGGACCCGGATGCCGGACCGGACGCCTGGCAATTGCTCACCCGCGAGGCCGCCTTCTACCTGGACCCCGCGACCCGCGAGATCCTGGAGACCTGGGAGGGCCTGCCGGTCGTGCACGTCTGGAACGATCCGGCCAACCAGCGGTGGCGTCCCTTCCCCATTCCGACGACCGAGCTCGGCGGCCAGGTCTGTTACAGCCTGGAGATCCCGCTCGCCTACCCCTCACCGCTGCCGGTGGCCCAGTATCCCGTCCACTCCGCCGGCGACACCTACAAGGCCCTGGAGCTCTTCCAGTTCTTCGCCGACCGCGCCGACCTGGCCGGCCCCGCGCCCAGCGTTCCGGCCACCATGTCGTGGAGCCGGATGTCCCCGTGGCTTCCGTGGATGGCACGAGGGCAGCGGCCCGGCGGCCTCACGTTCCACTGCCGGGGCCGCAAGCTCGGCTCGTACACGGAGGTCCCCGCGCGCACTCGTGCCTACATCGCCGACCGTCACCCGGAGTTCGCCGAGGCCCCGGAGAAGTGGAGCGAGCCGAACGAGACGAGCTGGACGTACTTCCGCAAGCTCAACCCGCTGGAGTAGGCGGCAGGTTGCCCCGCGGCACAGCGGCCCCGGTCCGTCGGAAGGCGCCGCTACCAGCCGCGCCGGCGGCCGGCCGAGTGGGGGGACCGGAGCCGGCCCACCAGGGCGCGGCGCAGCTCGCGGTCCTCGTCCGTCTCGACTGCCATGTCGAGCTGGACGATGTCCACCCCTGCCGACCGCAGCACGCCGATGCGTTCGGCCACGCTGTCCGGGGAGCCGACGAAGGCGGCGGCGAGGGACCGGCGGATGTAGGCCACCACCTGCTCCGGCCCGCGTGCCGGGTCGGACCGGCCGCGTTCACGGTCCCGGTCCAGCTGGACCGCCTCCGTCCAGCGCGCCGAGTCCGGGCCGGAGGTGAGGCGCAGCGCGTCCTGCGTGATCCGCCGCGCTCGTGCGGCGGCCTCCTCGTCGCTGGGACCGAGCACGAGAGTGATGTGCCGCCAGATGCGCAGCGTCCGGCCGTGCTCAGCCGCGGCGGACCGGACCTCCGCGATGCGGCGTCGCGTGGCCGGCACCGGAAGCGGTGCGATGGCGTACGCCTCGGCGTGCCGGGCCGCGAGGTCGAGCCCTTCCGGCGAGGAGCCGCCGAACGACAGCAGTTCGCCGCGCGGTTGGGCACGCAGTCCTGACAGGGCGTCCCGGATCGAGGAGAACTCGCCCTCGTGGTCAAAGCCCTGTTGCTCCGTCAGAGAGCGCCGGAAGACCTCCAGATACTCTCCGGCCCGCCGGTAGCGGTCGGACTTACCCAACGGGTCGCCGTCGCGCAGGACGTCCGCGTCGCTCGACCCGACGATCACGTGGGCCGCCGCGCGACCACCGGAGAGTCTGTCCAGCGTGGCGAGCGACCGGGCCGCCGCGGTCGGCGCCGTGGTTCCCGCCCGGTGGGCCACGGCGACACGCAGCCGACTGGTGGCCGCCAGCGCCCACGCGGCCACCAGCCAGGGGTCGGGCCACGAGCTGGGGGAGAACGAGGAAGAGGGCCTGGACAGCGCCCTCGTGGTGCAGTCCTACTCGATCCAGTTCACGTCCCCCGAGCGCAGGGCGGCGGTGCGGGCCGCGGCGTCCGGGATCGACTTGATCACCAGCTTGTCGAGCCTGGGTGCTCCCCGCCAGTAGCGCTTGTTGCCGGCCAGTTCGATCTGCAGGCCCTCCATCTGCGAGACGAAGGTGAACGGGCCTGTGCCGACGGGCTTTCATCCAGTGACCGCAGGTCACAGGCAGGAGGCCCGGGGGAACGAGAACGCGATGACCGGCGGCGGTGCGTCGGGGCACTCGGCGGCGGCCGCGTGGGATGCGTCTCGGGGCGGGCGGTACCTGTCGCCGCAGCGGAAGTCCTCTCAGTGCGCGGCCGCCGGTGCCAGGTGCCCGCCCAGCCGGCGCCGGGAGGGCGTGAGCGCCGGGCGCAGGTCGGGGGAGAGGCCGAGGGAGGCGCGCAGGGCCGTCGCCTCGTGGCGGGCCCGCTCGCGGGGGCCGTCATCCTCGTGGATGTCGGCGAGGACGTCGAGCGTACGGGCGGTCCAGTACGGCGAATCGAGCCGCCGCCAGATCGCCAGCGACTGCCGGGCGCTCTCCATGGCCGCGGGCCGGCGCCCCGCATGCAGGTGCAGATCGGCCAGCGCCCGCAGGGTGATGGCCTCACCGAAGCGTTCGCCGAAACGGCGGTATGCGGCCAGGCATCCGTCCAGGATGCCCTCGGCGCGATCCGTGTCGCCATGGACGTCGGTGAGGTGGCCCAGCCACTGGAGGACGTGCACCTCGCCGACATGGTTTCCCTGGCCGGTGGCGATCCGGTGGGCCGTCTCCAGCCGTTCCCGGGCGCCGGCGAGCCTGCCGACGGCGAGTTCGACGAGGCCGAGGCAGCGCTGTGCGGAGAACTCGCCCCGGCGATAGCCCGCGGTGCGCGAGAGCATGAGCGAGCGGCCGAAGGCGATACGGGCCGCGGAGGTCTCACCGCGTTCCAGATGGACGGTGCCGAGCGCGCACAGCGCGTAGGCCTCGGCGCGGGCGTTGCCCGTCTCCCGCGCGGCGGATATGCCCTGTTCCAGCCGGCAGGCCGCCTCCCTGTACCGGCCGCGCAACCGCAGCAGGACGCCGAGGCCCACAGCGGCTGCCGCCTCGCCCGGGTCCGGTCGGCCGCGCAGGGCATAGGCGTCCAAAGACCGCTGGAAGCTCGTGATGGCCTCGCTGTAGCGGTCCTGCGCGGTGTTGAGTTCACCGAGTCCTCGGTGCATGACGGCCTCGCCGAGGCGGTCGCCCACCGCGCGTGCGGCCGCAAGCGCCGTCTCGTGGGTGTCGCGCCAGTCGTCGAAGCGGGCTGCCGACTCGAAGGAGTCGGCGAGTGCGGCGGCGAGCCGCCACGCCGTACCCGGCTCGGCCTGGCGTACCAGCGCACAGACCGTGGCCCGTTCCGCGCTCAGCCAGGCGAGCGGCCCGGCCGGCAGCCGGTCGGCGGGGGGCGGGTGCCAGGTGGCAGGCAGTGCCGGCACAGGGCCCGCGAAGCCGGAGGCGAGGGCCCGGTCGGCTCGCTGCGCGAGGTGCAGATAGGCGGTGCAGACCCGGGCCAGCGCGGCCCGTTGCTCGTGCGGCGGCTCGTGCGCGGCCGCTTGCTCCTGCGCGCACAGCTGTACGAGGTTGTGCATACGGAAGCGGGGTTCGCCGGTGGTGTCGGGCCCGGCGACCTCCAGCAGCCGGTTGTCGACGAGGCGGTCCAGGGCGCGTTCCGCCTCCGCGGGCCCGCAGTCGAGGAGCGCGCCGACGACCCAGCCGGGAACGGTGGCGGCGGAGAGCAGGCCGAGCAGGCGGAAGGCGCGTTCCGCGCTCGGTTCGAGGGCCGCGTAGCTCAGCGAGACGCTGGCCCGTACCGCCAGGTCTCCGGCGATCAGCTCGTCCAGGCGCCGCCGTTCGTCCGAGAGGGCATCCGCGATGCGGCCGGCGGAGAGATGGGAGCGGGTCGCCAGCCGCGCGCCGACGATACGCAGTGCGAGGGGCAGGTTCCCGCACTGGCGGACGATGCGCGCGGCGGCTTCGGGCGAGCGCCGGGTGCGGTCGTCGCCGACCGCGCGGGCCAGGAGGGTGTGCGCCTCGTCGTCGGGGAGCAGCCCGAGGTCGAGGCGGCGCGCGCCTTCCAGGCCCGCCAGTGCGCTGCGGCTGGTGGCGAGGACGGCACTGTCGTCGGTGCCGGGCAGCAGCGGGCGCACCTGCCGTTCGCTCTGCGCGTTGTCGAGGACGACGAGGACGCGGCGGTCGGCGAGTTCGGCCCGGTAGCGCCGGGACCGTTCTGCGAGCCCGTCGGGGATGGCGCCGCCGCTCACCCCGAGGGTGCGCAGCAGCGAGAAGAGGATGTCTCCGGGCTCGGCCGGATGCTGTGCGGAGGTGCGCAGATCGGCGTAGAGCTGGCCGTCGGGGAACGTGTCGCGCAGCTGATGCGCCGCGTGCACCGCGAACGCACTCTTGCCGGCCCCGGCGACACCCGTGACGACGACAATGCGCGGCGCCCCCGCGGCCGGGCCGCCGAGCAGGCCGAGCGCCTGGTCGAGGTGCGCCTGCCTCCCGACGAAGTCCGGCACGGAGGGCGGCAGTTGACAGACCGGCTTGGCGGCCCGGGGTTCGGTGTCGTCGAGTACGGTCCTCAGCGCCTCCTGGAGCCCGGCTCCCGGGGCGACGCCCAGCTCCTCGTGGAGGAGGCGTCGTGCCGAGGCGAACGCGTGCAGGGCGTCCGATCGGCGTCCCGAGCGATGCAGGGCGATCATCAACGTGGCCCACAGCGACTCGTGCAGGGGTTGTTCGGCGAGCAGGGCGCCCAGTTCGGCTGCCACCTCGCCGTGCATGCCCGCGGCGAGTTTGGCTTCGGCGAGAGCCTGCCGCGCGGTCAGCCGGCACTCCTCGAGCCGTGCGGACTCGGCCAGCACCGACGGGGTGGGCAGGACGTCCCCGAGGGCCCGCCCGCGCCACAGTCCCAGGGCTTCGGACAGAACGCGCACGGCTTCCTCCGGCTGCCCGTCGGCCAGAGCGGCGCGTCCGGCGGATGTGAGTGCGGCGAACCGCTCCGCGTCCGACTCCCCCGCGCGCAGGGAGAGTTCATAGCCTCCGGACCGGGTGAGCAGTCCGCCCTGCGCCGTGCCGAGAACCTTCCGGAGCCGGTGCACATACACCTGGAGGGACTTCGCCGCCGAGCTAGGGACGTGATCGCCCCACAGCTCGTGGATCAGGGAGTCGGCGGAGACGAAGTGGTTCGCGTCGATGAGCAGAAGTCCCAGCACCGCCCGCTGCTTTGCCGCGTTCACGGATGTCCACTGCGTGCCGTCGAAGACTTCCAGCCGCCCGAGGATTCGGTAGCGCATCACACCGCCCAGGTCGCGCTCGGATCGTGCGGCCGTGGCCCGGGACTGCCGGCCAGTGGCCGATGTGAGCATGCCAAGCCGCGCTACCGTCGCGCAACCACCGTGCTACTACCGCCCGGTAGACACAGGTCTCCACTTCCGGGAACCGGACAGGAGACCGCTGATGGAACCGCGTTCAGTCAGGTGCCGACGTCTGTGGTCGGTGGCAGCGACGCTCCTGGCCCTGGTGGGCGGGGTGGCCGTGGCGCCCGCCGGAGCCGATCCGGTGAACAGCGGTACGCGTACGGTCGGTTACCACGGCTACGAGATAGAGATACCGGCGAGCTGGCAGGTCGTCGACCTCACCGAGCAGCCCGACGCGTGCATCCGCTTCGACCGCCCCACGGTCTACCTCGGCCGCCCCGGCGCGCGCAGCAGCTGCCCGGCGCACCTCGTGGGTCGAACCGCGGGCCTGCTCGTCGAACCGCTCGACGCCTCCTCCGCGCAGCGGATCACCGGTGCGACGGCGCGTGCGGTCAGCGGTACGGCCGTGGCTCCGACGGCCGTGTCCCGCAATGCCGAGATCAAGGTCGCCGTCGAGGACGCCGGAGTGCTCGTCACCGCGGCCCACACACCCGAGACCGAACCGGCCGTACGCCGCGTCCTCGACTCCGCGACGCTGGCCGCCGGAGCCGAGCGAACCCGGGTGCCGAACCGCGCCGATGCCACACCCCTGGCCGCCGCCGGACCCCAGCCCGGCACCTTCGCAGGCAAGGGCTTCGACGCGTGTGCCGCGCCCTCCGCCGCCACCATGAACGCCTGGTACGCCGCCTCTCCCTACCGCGCCGTCGGCGTCTACATCAGCGGAGCGACCCGGGCCTGCGGGCAGCCGAACCTCACGGCGAACTGGGTGACGGACCAGACCGCCAGGGGATGGCGGCTGATGCCCATCGACGTCGGCAAACAGGCCCCGTGCTCCGCCTTCTCCAACAAGATGTCCACCACGCCGGCCACTGCCCGGTCCCAGGGATCCGCAGCGGCCGACGCCTCCGTGGCCGCCGCGCAGTCGCTCGGCATTCCCGCGGGCAGCGCCCTCTACAGCGACATCGAGGGCTATCCGTCCACCGCCTCGTGCAAGGCGTCCGTGCTGTCCTACCTGTCCGGCTGGACGGATGCGCTGCATGCCCGGGGTTACTTCTCCGGCCTCTACTCCAGTGCCTCGTCGGGCATCCGGGACGCAGCCACCGAGTACGACAACAGCGCCTACAGCCGCGTCGACCACATCTGGTACGCCTGGTGGAACAACGCCGCCGACACCAACACCGGCACGTACGTCCCCGCCGGTCACTGGGCCGACCATCAGCGCATCCACCAGTACGCGGGTGACGTCTCCGAGACCTGGGGCGGAGTCACCGTCAGCATCGACCGCAACTATCTCGACGTCCGTACGGCGTCGACGCCACCCACAGGGTGTACGACCACGAACCTCAACTTCACCGCGTATCCGACCCTGACGTCCGGGTCCACGGGCAGCCGGGTCAGCGCCGCCCAGTGTCTGCTCAGGAGCGCCGGACACGATCCGGGCGCGGGCACACCCACCGGCACCTACGACGCGGGTACATCCACCGCCGTCCGCTCCTTCCAGACCGCTCGCGGGCTCCCCGGCGACGGCATCACCGGGCCGAAGACCTGGACGGCCCTGCTCTCCCGGGGCTCCACCCCGCTCATCCGCACCGGATCGACCGGAGAAGCCGTGACGCGGATCCAGCGCGCCCTCACCGCCGCGCTCGGCCGCACGGTCGGCATCGACGGCGCCTTCGGCGCCGGTACGGAAGCGGCCGTGCGCGACTACCAGTCCTCCCGTGGTCTCACCTCGGACGGTATCGCCGGCCCGGCCACCTGGTCGGCGCTCCAGTCAGGGAAATAGGGACCCGCCATGCAGTCCACACTCACGGCTCGCGCCATGAAGCACAGTCCCCGTGATCGCGATCGACTCCCTCGGCGGGCTTGGCTGTTCATCGCCGCCGCGGTCCTCCTTCTGACCGGTGTCGGCACGCCCGCCCACGCCTTCCCCCAGGCCTTCACACCGGCACAGAGCATCGGCAACCGAGGAGCGGACGTGGTTGCCCTTCAGCACCTGCTGACCGCACGCGGCCAAAGCCAGACCGCCGACGGAATCTTCGGCTCAGGGACCGCCGGATCCGTCCGGGCCTTCCAGAGCGCCGAGGGTCTGGGAGTGGACGGGATCGTCGGGCCCGCCACCTGGGCCAGGCTGTTCGTCACCGTCCGGGGCGGCGACACCGGATCCGCGGTCAAGGGCGTGCAGTCCCTGCTCAACGCCAAACGCAGCGCCGGGCTGACCGTCGACGGGAGCTTCACCGCCGCGACCACCGCCGCCGTCAAGACGTTCCAGACCCACGCAGGACTCACTGCCGACGGCATCGTCGGGCCGGACACCTGGAAGAACCTTCTGTGGCACTACGAGTACGCCGCCTTCGGCTCCGGCAGCGGGCTCTGCGACGTCGACCCGGACGGCAACACCACCGCCAATTGGGCCACGGCCGCCGCCGTCGCCCAGCTCGAAGCCGCGGCAGCCTCCTTCGCCGCCACCGGCAACGGCAGGATCCCCGTGGGTGACGCCGGCTTCGAACACGGCGGAGCCATCAACGGACACGCCAGCCACCGCGTCGGCCTCGACATCGACCTCTGGCCGGTGCGGACCGACTCGGCCCAGTGCACCGGCCCCCGCATCACCTGGCAGTCCGCCACGTACGACCGGGCCGCCACCCGCGGCCTCGTCCAGGCTCTCCGCGCCGCTGCCCCCGGCCACGTCGCACTCGTCTTCTTCAACGACCCACAGCTCATCTCCGAGGGACTGACCACGCAGTACGCCGGACACGACAACCATCTGCACATCCGGTACTGCGAAAAGGTCCACCCCAACAGCCTCTACGTCTGCTGATCCCCGTCCCCCCGCACGCACTTCGGACCTGGAGGTCCCATGACCCAGCGCATCGTCAGATCCGTCCTCGCTCTGGTCCTGCTCGCGGCCGGTCTGCTCGCCGGCTCGCTCGCCACCGCGGGATCGGCTCACGCGGACGGCTGCTACACCTGGAACCGCACCCTCTCGCAGGGCGCCTCCGGAGCCGACGTGACCGAGCTGCAGATACGTGTCGCCGGATATCCCGGTTACGGAGGTGTACTCGGCATCGACGGCGACTTCGGGCCCGCCACCAAGGCGGCCGTGACCCGCTTCCAGCAGGCCTACGGTCTGCCCGCCGACGGGATCGCCGGCCCCGCCACCTTCGAGCGGATCTACGCCCTTCAGGACAACGACTGCACGCCCGTGCACTTCTCCTACGCCGAACTGAACACCTGCAACACCACCTGGGCCGGTGGCGCGGTCTCCGCCGGCACCGCCAAGTCCAACGCCCTGCGCACGATGTGGAAGCTGGAGGCCATGCGGCACGCACTGGGTGACCAGCCCCTCCGGGTCACCAGCGGATTCCGCTCCACCGCCTGCAACAACGCCGTCGGGGGCGCGGCCGGCAGCCGGCATCTCTACGGTGACGCGGCGGACCTCGGCGCAGGCCCGCACACGCTGTGCAGGCTCGCCCAGCAGGCCAGGAGCCATGGATTCAACGGCATCCTCGGCCCGGGCTACCCCGCCCACAACGACCACGCGCACGTCGACCACCGCCCCTCCCGCTTCTGGTCCGCGTCCTCCTGCGGCGTCTGACCGGCAGCGACCGAAGAGCCCGTCTCCTCGAAGCACCCCACCATCTGCACAGGGAGCACGTGCATGAAGACCATCGGACAGGCCGCCGTGGCCTGCGCTCTCGTAGCGGGATCACTCGTCGCCACCTCGTCGACGGCGCACGCGGATCCCACGACGCCGGACCATGCCGTCATCGTCTGCGACAGCGCGAGCTTCTACGACAACTACGACAGCGCGCACGGCCCGACCGGCCTGAAGCGCACCCTGCTGCGCGGCAACAAGGTCGGGCACACCCGCGGAGCGCACCCGGTCTACAACGGCTGGGCGGCCACCTTCGACTTCGGCCCCAACGACTGGGGCTATGTCCGTCAGGAATGCCTCGGGGGCTTCGGCTCCTGGTAGTCCCCCGGCGTCCGAGCAGCCCCCGGCACCCTCGAAGGAGTCACTGATGAAACGCACCCCCCTGCGCGCGGCCGCCGTCCTCGGCCTCGCGCTCGCCGCCGCCCTGACCGTCACGCCCGCCGAGGCCGCGAACGGGACCGTCGGCGAGCGCGAGACTGTATGCGCCACCGACCTCTTCGTCCGGGTGACCGCACCGCACGGAGCGTGGATGGGCACGCTCTACCGCGGCCAGACCTTCCTCGTCGAGAAAGTGAACGGGGACTGGGTCTACGGCTTCGCCTACGGGGACATCAACCGGCGGGGCTGGGTCCAGAACGGATGGTTCTGCTGAAAAATATCCGCGAAGGTCACCGGCCGGCCGGCAGCTGATTCCGGTCACCGACGGTGATGGTCCACAGGGAGCGGCCCCGGTCTCCGGGGCCGCTCCACCCACGTTTCCGGGGGCTCGCAGTCGGCCGGCAGTGCCGAAGCTGCCCTTTGAGGGGGACGATGGAGGTGGTAAAGACGCGCAAACCGGGCCACGGCCCGGACCGGCGCCCTGCCGGTGGCGGTGTATGCGGAGAGGAGGGCCTGGAATGGGTGCAGCCGAGTCTTTCCGGGCCGGTCCCTACACGGGGAGTGTCCCCAGTGACGCAACGGGTGGCCTCCTCGATGTCCTGAACGTGGCGGCGGTCCTCCTCGACGACGAGGGAAGGATCGACCTCTGGAGCCCGCAGGCCGAGCTTCTCTTCGGCTACACCGCCGACGAGGCTCTCGGCAGATACGCGGGCCGCCTGCTGGTCCACGAGGAGCAGCGGGAGACGGCGGTGGGGATGTTCGCCCACGTCATGGAGGCCGGCGAGAGCTGGGCCGGGGTCTTTCCCGTACGGCACAAGGACGGCAGCACCCGGCTGGTGGAGTTCCGCAACATGCGGCTGCTGGACGACCAGGGCGACTATTACGCCCTGGGGCTCGCCGCCGACCAGACCACGCTGCGCCAGGTCGAACGGGACCTGGCCCTCTCCAACCGGCTGGTGTCCCAGTCGCCGATCGGGCTGGGAGTACTGGACACGGACCTCAGGTACGTCTCGGTCAACCCTGCGGAGGAGCGGATGAACGGCGTGGCCGCCGCCGACCACGTCGGCCGGCACGTCCATGAGGTGCTGCCCTTCCTGGACGATTCCTTCGAAGGGACCATGCGCAAGGTCCTGGCCACCGGCATCCCCGTTCTCGACCAGTACACCAGCGGCCGCACCCATGCCGATCCGGACCACGAGCACGCCTGGTCGATTTCCTTCCACCGGCTCGAAGCGCCCAACGGGGAGGTGCTGGGGGTGGTGACCTCCAGCGTGGACGTCACCGAGCGCCACCGTGCCGTGGAGGAACAGCGCCGTACCGTTCTCACGCTCCAGCGCAGCCTGCTGCCGCACCCGCCGCCGAAACGTCCAGGCCTGGCTCTCGCCGCCCGCTACCAGCCTGCCCAGAAGGCCAGCGAGATCGGCGGCGACTGGTTCGACGTCATCCCGCTGGCCGGTGACAAGACCGCCCTCGTCGTCGGAGACGTCATGGGCAGCGGCGTCAGCGCCGCGGCCAACATGGGCCAGCTCCGCACCGCGACCCGCACCCTCGCGGGCCTCGACCTCGACCCTGCCGAGGTCCTCCGGCATCTCGACCACATCACCGACGAACTCGAGCAGGACACCATCGCCACCTGCGTCTATGCCGTCTACGACCCGCACACCGCGCAGTGCCGCATCTCGCTTGCCGGACATCTGCCACCGGCCGTCCTGCGCATCGACGGACGGCGCGAGCTCCTGGACCTGCCCACCGGCACCCCGCTCGGCGTCGGCGGAACCCACTTCCACAGCACCACGATCGATCTCAGCCCGGGCGACCAGCTCGTCCTGTACACCGACGGGCTGGTCGAGAGGCGGGACAAGTCCATCGACGAGTGCCTGGACAAGCTGCTCGGTCTGCTGGACGACCCCCACCGTTCGCTGGACGAAACCTGCGAGCTGCTGCTGAGCACGCTGCGTCACGCCGGCGACCACGACGACGTCGCGCTGCTCATCTCCCGGGTCCTGCCCTCCCTGCACAGGGGCGACAGCTGATCCGTGGACCGTCTCGGCCGGTCAGGAGCGCGCGAATTTCCCGCGCAAGCTCCGCCGGCGCCTCCTCCGCCAGGCAAGGCCGCCGCACTCGGGCACGCGCGCTGACACATCGCCCGCGTGCCACAGCCGCTACGACGGGACGGCGGCCGGGTCGTCTGCCGTCGGAGCCGGCGGCGGATCGCTGAGCTGCTCGCGCACGTAGTTCCAGACCACCGCGATCAGCGCGGCCACCGGTACCGCGAGCAGACTGCCCACGACTCCGGCCAGGTTGCCGCCGAGCGCCACGGCCACCAGCACCATCGCGGCGTGCAGGCCGAGCCCACGGCTCTGGATGATGGGCTGGAACACGTTCCCTTCGAGCTGCTGCACCACGATGATGATCGCCAGCACGATCAGCGCGTCGGTGAGGCCGTTCGACACCAGCGCGATGAGCACCGCGACCAGCCCGGCGAACAGGGCACCCACGATCGGGACGAACGCCGAGACGAAGGTCAGTACCGCCAGCGGAAGCACCAGCGGAACCCCCACGATCCACAGGCCGAGGCCGATGAAGACGGCGTCCAGCAGACCGACGAGCGCCTGGGAACGCACGAACGCGCTCAGGGTGTCCCAACTGCGCGCGGCCACGGTCGGGATGTCGGTGGCGAGCCGGCCGGGGAGCTGACGGGTGAGCCACGGCAGGAACCGCGGACCGTCCTTGAGGAAGAAGAACATCAGGAAGAGCGCCAGTACGGCGGTGACCACACCGTTGAACACGGTGCTCACTCCGGTGACGACCGTGGAGGTGATGCTGCCGATGCTGCCCTGAAGGCGTGCCACCCCGGAATCGAGGGCCTTGGTGATCTGGTCGTCGCCGATGTTCAGCGGCGGCCCGGCGGCCCACTCGCGCAGCTTCGCGATGCCATCGACCACACCGTCGGTCAGCTCGCCCGACTGGGACGCCACCGGCACCGCGATGAGCGCCGCGACCCCCACGGCGACAAGGAGGAACAGCACGGTGACAACCGACGCCGCCAGAGCGGGACGCCACCCGTGCCGGCGCAGGAACCGCGTCAGGGGCCACGTCAGCGTGGTGAGGAACAGGCCCACTATGAGCGGCCAGACGACCGACCACATACGGCCGAGTACCCACAGGGCCACCGCAGCCATGACGAGGACCAACAGCAACTCGGCGGACACTCGCGCCGACGTCCGGAGCGCGGCGGCGGTTTTTCGGGAGCTCAACCTGGCAGACATGGGGTCACCTTATGGGTACTCGCCTCGCACTTCAGTATCCGCTGTCCCTTCCGCAACAGCCGTGGGGTGGCCCGTCGCAGAGCGGTCCCCGCGAACGGAGTTGCGCCTCGTCCTCATCCCTCCCGGAGCGAGGAGAGAGGGCAGCTTTGGGCCTCTTTGTGGCTGAAAGCTGCGAGTTGGGCAACGTGCGCGCCGTTCGTACGTCTCACATGGCGTACGGGCAACTCATCGATGTGGGGGAGCAGATCATGCGGCGTTACTGGGCAACGGGTGTGGCACTTGCGCTGGCGGGTGCGGGACTTGTGGCAGCGGTGGGACCGGCGGGAGCCGCGACACAGCCCGCATCGGGCGCCGCGTCGCCGTCCGCGTGCGCGACGGCGTGGGGCAGTACCGTCAAGCAGGCTCTCGACACGGACTCGAAGCCGCTGCGGAACGTGACGACGTCCCGGGGCGAGTGCTACGACCGCATGGTCTTCGACGTCAAGGGAGCCACGGGCAAGCTCGGCTACTACGTCGGCTACGTCGACGCGTTCCACCAGGACGGCTCCGGCGATCCGATACCGGTCGGCGGAGGCGCCATTCTGGAGATCTATGTCTCCGCCCCGAGCTACGACCCGGTGACGCTTCGTCAGACCTACGGCGGGCGGGCCGCGAAGCCCCTGCCGGGCGTGGACCTGACCGGGTACAAGACGTTCAAGGACACCCGGTTCGGCGCGAGCTTCGAAGGACGCTCGCAGATCGGGCTCGGTGTCCGGGCGAGGCTCCCGTTCCGGGTGCTGCAGTCCGGCGACAAACTGATCGTGGACGTGGCCCACAAGTGGTGACCGGCACTCCGGGAACCGGAGGCGTGCTGCCCCGGGAGCCGCGGAGCGTGGCAAACCTCCCGCGCGCCTGCATCACCGGGGTGGAGTAACAAAAGGCGCCCAGGGGTGGCGGACATGGTGGCATGTAGGTGAAGAGTGCTGCCTAGCCAGAGGAGCCGAGGCATGTACGAGATGTGGGCCGGAGCCACTGCCGCAGGTGAGGATCCCGCCTGGCACGTGCTGGCGCCGGACAAGACCAAGACGCTCTGTGGCCTTCGACGGTCCGAGGGCCAGGAGGAGTACTCGACAGAACGGCACTGCTTTCCGTGCATGACCGCCTTCCAGCACGTCATCGAACCACCTGAGCGCGTGCGGTGAGCTGACCGCACCAGGATCGTGTCCGCAGGAGCGCCGGCAAGGGATGTTCACCCCGCCCCGGCGCTCCTTCGGTGCGGAAGGCGCCTCGACGCGTCGCCGTTCACCAGGAGATGGCGTCCAGGAGCTGGTCCATCGCAGGCTGCGGCGCGTCGAACAGCGGCTGTTCGGTCCAGATGACCTTCCCGGCGGGCGTGTACCGGATGCCCCACCGCCGGGCGAACTGGGAGACGAGGAACAGCCCGCGCCCGCCTTCGTCCGTCGTCGCCGCGTGGCGCAGATGCGGGGCGGTGCTGCTGCCGTCGGACACCTCGCAGATGAGGCTTCGCTCGTACAGGAGGCGCACATGGACGGGCTCCGCCCCGTAGCGGACCGCGTTGGTGATGAGCTCGCTCAGAATCAGCTCGGTGGAGAAGGCGATGTCCGCCAGCCCCCACTCCTCCAGTTGCCGGCCGCACGCGGCGCGTACGGGAGAGACCGCTGAGGGATCCAGGGGCAGATCCCACTCCGCGATCCGCCAGGGTTCGAGCAGGCGGGTCCGGGCCACCAGCAGGGCGATGTCGTCCGTACGGTCCGGCACCACCATCGCCCGGACGACGGCCTCGCACATCTCCTCGGGCGTCCGGTCCCCGCCTTCGGTCAGGGTGCTGCGCAGGAGACGGAGCCCGGCGTCGAGGTCGCGGTCCCGGTGCTCGACGAGGCCGTCGGTGAAGAGGACCAGCCCGCTGCCCTCGGTCAGCTGAAGTTCGACGGTCTCGACCGGCAGGACACCGACTCCGAGCGGCGGGGACACGGGCTCGTCCGGGAGGAGCTCCACGGTGCCGTCGGGACGCACCAGCGCCGGAGCCGGGTGCCCGGCCCGGGCGAGACAGCACCGGCCCGTCACCGAGTCGTAGATCGCGTACAGGCACGTGGCTCCCGCGATGCCGTCGCCGCCTTCCTCCTCCTCGATCCGGGTGACCAGCTCGTCCAGGTGTCCCAGGATCTCGTCGGGCGGCATGTCGAGGGTGGAGAAGTTGTGGACCGCCGTGCGCAGACGGCCCATGGTGGCCGCGGCATGCATGCCGTGTCCGACGACGTCACCGACGACCAGCGCGACCCGAGCACCGGGAAGCGGGATGACGTCGAACCAGTCGCCCCCCACCCCGGCGTGCGCGGGCAGATAGCGATGGGCCACCTCCACGGAGTCCTGCTCGGGCAGCACGCCTGGCAGCAGGCTGCGCTGAAGCGCCACGGCGAGGGCGTGTTCGCGCGTGTAACGCCGGGCGTTGTCGATGGCCACGGCGGCACGCGCGGCCAGTTCCTCGGCGAAGGACAGATCCTCCGGCTCGAAGGGCGCGGCGTCCTCCGTACGCCAGAAGTTGGTGACACCCAGGACGACACCCCCGGCCCGCAACGGCACCGTCACGAGCGAGCGGATTCCGTAGGCGAGAGCGGCTTGTGCTCCGGGGGGATCCTGGGCGCGCCAGCCGTCCGCCACCGTCAGGTCGGCCTCCCGCACGCCGTGACCGCTCGCCAGAGCCGCGGCCATGGGGGTCGTGGGGATGTCGAACCCGATGACGTCGCCCACCGGCTGGAACGGGCCGTCGGCGCGGCGACCGCTCAATGCCACACGCCGCAGATCCGTGTCCACGCTCGACGGCTCCTCGCCGCGTACGACGCTGTCCAGCAGCTCCACCGTGGTGAAGTCCGCGAACCGGGGGACGGACACCTGAGCCAGTTCCTCGGCGGTCTGCCGCACATCCAGTGTGGTGCCGATCCGGACGCCCGCCTCGTAGAGCATGCCGAGCCGCTCGCGAGCCACCCTCGCCGTGCCGGTCAGGGCGCTCAGCTCGGTGGTGTCGCGCAGCGTGGCCACCGTGCCGGGCACGCCCGCACGAGGCGCGGTCGGCCGTGTGTTGACGGCCAGCAGGCGGTCTCCGGCGCGATGCACCTCGTCCGTCACCTCTCGGCCCGAGGCGAGCAGTTCGGCGATGTCACCGTCGAGGCCGAGTTCGACGATGCGGCGCCGTTCCGCACCCGCCGGAATCTCCAGGAGCTTGCGCGCCTCGTCGTTGGCCAGCACCAGCCGGCCGTCGCCGCCGATGATGAGAACGCCTTCCCGTACCGCGTGCAGCACGGCGTCGTGATGCTCGTACATGCGGGTCATCTCGGTGGGGCCGAGGCCGTGGGTCTGGCGGCGCAATCGCCTGCTCACCAGCACGGCACTGATCGTCGCCAGCGCGAGTGCGGCGGCGGCGCAGGCGAAGAGGACGGGCATCTGACGGTTCACGTAGGCGCCGATGTGCTCGATGCGGACACCGGCGGCCACGAGACCGACAACGGTGCCGTCGGCATCGGTCACGGGGACGACCGCGCGCGCCGCGTTGCTCGGGTCTCCTCGGAAGATCTCCGTGAAGGCTTCCCCCGACGCGGCCCGTTCCACCCCTTCGGCCCGCAGACCGATCAGTGTGCGATCGGAGTCGGCGAGGCGGACGCCCGACGGGCGCATGACCGAGACGAAGTCCACGCCCGAGCCGTGCCGTGCCTCTTCGACATGAGACTGCAGAACGCCGGTCGGTGCCCCGGATCTCAGTGCCGCCTCGGTGCCCGGAGCATCCGCGAACGACTCGGCGGCCGCGAGCGAGCGGCTCTCGGCATTCTGCTGGCCGTCGTGCTGCGCTTCGAAGGAGAGCGCGGCCACTGCGCCCGCGATCAGCACGGCGGCGACGACGACCTGAAGGATGAGCACCTGCCCGGCGGCGCTGCGCTCACCGAGGAAGGCACGCAGTCCGCGCCGCCCTGATCTCCCGGGCGCCGAGGACGAGTTGGCAGAAGGAGCGCTCCGCGCGCGCTGTGATGTGCGGTGCGCGGTGCGCTTGCCCCAGAACCGAGCGACCGACGAGCGGAGCGAGGAAAGCGCCGAGCGAAGGGGAGAATTTCCCGTCATGCCCTTTTTGTAGCACTGAGCAGCTCACATATCGCCCTGAGGAGGAGGCGCGGAGGCCCCTCTTTCCCTGGCACACGGGTGCGGCCGGGCCCGGCGTCCGCGTGGAGCCGCCGCGCGGGAGCGCGGGGCTCCTGTGGGCCGAGTCAGATGCCGGCGTCCGCCACCCCGGCATTCTCCAGGGCCAGCGGCCCGGGCACCTCGGCCGCGGCTGGAGGCTGCCAGTCGCGCCACTGCTCCCACCAGCAGTCACCTGTCCCGATCAGCCGCACGACCTCGTCAGCGGCCTCGCGCACGGCCTCCGCCTCGCCGGGGCCGAAGCCGCCCGAGCGCACCCGCTCCTCGAAGTGGTCGACGTCCTTCCATACGAAGGGGGAGCCGTCCGCCGGGATCACCAGATCGAGCTCCTGGTCGAGGGTGTCGAAACCGCGCTCGGTACGTCGCATGGGCCGCTGGAAATTGACGTACCAGTCCTTGAGCGCGGCCCCCTCCCAACGCGCCCAGACCGCGTATCCGTCCCCCGCTCGCTGCAACTGGAGAACCCCGGTGGACTGCCAGGAGTGGTCGAAGTCCACCCACGGGTGCAACCCCCAGGAGAAGTCGCCGCGGCCGAAGGTCAGCGGCGTCCCCTGGGCGAGGTACACGGCAAGGGTGCGGCCGTCGTCGGCCACCACGCGTACGGGGTAGACCAGCCATTCGCGATCATCCAGTATCTCGCGCCGGACGGCGACCTGACCTGCGGAAAAGCGGGGTTCCATGTGTTTCACCCTAGGGGCGGGCGGTCACGACGTGTGCCGCGACCCCCGCCACCTCCCGGGTACGGCTCCGGCCCTCCGCGGCCGAGTAGGAGGATGGATAGGAGGCCCTCGGACGTGACGGCCCGGGGGCCTCACGGAGGGGCACCGGAGCGCTCTCCTCGGCGACGCCCCTCACCCGCGACCGGTCAGCACCCGGGCGAGCCAGTCCTTGCGCGTCCTGCGCGCCGCCTCCGACACCCTCACCTGCGGATACAGCGCGTCGAAGCCATGGAAGCCTCCCGCCCAGACATGCAGCTCCGCCTGGCCGCCGGCCTCCCAGATCCTCGTGGCGTAGTCGACGTCCTCGTCGCGGAACACCTCGGCCGAGCCGGCGTCGATGTAGGTGGTCGGCAGGCGTGAGAGATCGTCCGCGAGCGCGGGGGAGAGGTAGGCGGGCACTTCTTCGTCGGCGAGTCCGCCCAGTACGGATCGCCATCCGAACTCGTTCATCTCGCGCGTCCAGACGCCGGGCCCGCCGGAGTACTGCCGGCTGGAGGTGGTGATGTTGCGGTGGTCGAGCATGGGGCAGATCAGCATCTGGGCGGCGATCGGCGGAGTGCCGAGGTCGCGGGCCATCAGCGCCACTCCGGCGGCCAGGCCTCCGCCCGCGCTGGCACCGGCGATCACGACACGCGTGGGATCCACACCCAGATCCTCGGCATGCTCGACGATCCAGAGCAGGCCCTGATAGCAGTCGTCGACCAAGGTCGTGCCGGTGGCCTCCGGCGCCAGCCGGTAGTCGACGGAGATCACGACGGCGCCGAACTCGTCGAGCCACTCCAGCGGGATGTCGATCTGCGAGAAGCGGTCCTCCCATGACCATTCCACCGCCGTGCATCCAGTAGACGCACGGAGATTTCGTCGGGCGGCCTGCGCCTGCGGGACTGAAGACCGACAGAGGGATCCGCGTGCCGTCGCCGCTGAGGACGGTGACCTCGCGTCGCTCGACCGCGCGGCCTTCGAGGAGTGCGTCGACCGGCGTGGAAGGAAGCCCCCGCAGTTGCGCGAGCACCTCAGGGCCGAGCTCGGAGGGGAGCGCCATGTCGGCCAGCAGAGCTCGGAGTTCGGGGTCGATGTCGGGGCGTGCCTGGGTCACGACGGGTCCTTTCGGCGGGACGGGTGCGGGGCGGCAGGTCGGGGAGGGATGGGACGATCAGCGCGCTCAGAACGCGGCCTTGCCGTGGACCGGCACCTGGTCGGTGTACTCGGGCTCCTTGAGCAACAGCCCTTCGATCTGCGACACGACGCTCTGGGCGGCCTCACCGGCGAAGAGCCGGTGGTGGTCCTCCTCGCTGGTCCAGCCCTCGGTGATGTGGACGACGTCGGGGTCGGATGCCGAACGGCAGACCAGATAGACGACGCAGTGCCCGCTCGCGCCGGGGCTGCCCTCATGCAGGCCCGTCAGCAGCAGCTCGACCAGCTGATCGCTCATGCCGGGCCTCGCGGTCAAGGTGGCATGAAATCCATAGGTAGCTGTCACGGCGATTTTCCTTTTCGCGAGAAGGGATGTGGATTTCGGTACGGGATGCAGAGTCGATCGTCCGCTCCGTTCAATTCGCTGGTTCCATTCAAGCCGTGGGACCGGGGAACCGACACATCGATCCTCGCCGTGACTTGCACAATCCTCCTCCGGCAAGGAACAGGCGACCGGCTGTGTGCTGCAATGGAGACATGTACCTCGACGAGCTCCGCACCTTGCTGGTCCGGCACGCGCGGCCCGACTGGACCACCGCGATCGACGGCGTCCTCATCTCGCGCGTCGTCCAGTCGGACCCGCCGTCCCTGTCGATGTCCGGCACGGTGCTTGCGGTCATCGCCCAGGGCGCCAAACACCTCGCGCTGGGGGAGCGGGTGTACGAATACCGTGCCGGTCAGTACCTCGTCACCTCGGTCGACCTGCCCGTCACCGGACACTTCGTGGATGCCTCCCCGCAGCACCCGGCACTGGGGTTCGGGCTCACGCTGGAGCCCTCCGCCGTCGCTGAACTGCTGTTGCAGGCCGGACCCGGAGACATCCCCCGCGCCGGCGGCGGCGCGTCGCCGGGCATCGCCGTCAGCGATGCTCCGGATGCGCTGCTCGACGCGGTGATCCGGCTTCTGCGCCTGCTCGACGAGCCCCGCGACCAAGCGGTTCTGGCGCCGCTCGTCAAGCGGGAGATCCTGTGGCGGCTGATCACCGGCGAGCAGGGAGGCATCGTGCGCCAGCTCGGCCTCGCCGACAGCAGTCTCAGCTACATCGCGCGGGCGGTGCGGTGGATCCGCGAGCACTACGCGCAGCCGTTCCGGGTCGAGGACGTCGCGCAGCTGGCCGGCATGAGCGTCTCCGCCTTCTACCGCAACTTCCAGACGGTGACCGCGATGAGCCCCATCCAGTTCCAGAAGCAGATCCGCTTGCAGGAAGCCCGACTCCTGCTGGCCACCCGCCCCCACGACGTCACCGGCGTCGGCCAGAGCGTCGGCTACGACAACCCCTCGCAGTTCAGCCGCGAGTACCGCCGTCAGTTCGGCGCGCCCCCCAGCCAGGACGCCGCCCGCCTGCGCCGCTCCGTGAGCCCCGCCATCGTGCCCTGATTCTCCCGTGGGCCGGGCCGTCATGGACGTCCAGTACTCACCGCGAGAGGATTGTGCAGGGAAGCGAGAGAATTGATATTCTCGTTGGCCCTTTCCGAGTGCTTCCATGAATGAGTCGGATTCCCGCACCGAGGAATACGAATACATTCATCACCAGGAGGCACATCATGAAGGTCGCCATTGTCACCGGCGGAAGCTCCGGAATCGGTCAGAGCGCGGCAGTACAGATCGCCCAGCGGGGCGTCGGAGTGATCCTCACCTACAGCGGCAACCTGCAAGGGGCCCTCGACACCGTGGCGGCGATCGAGAAGGAGGGCGGCACCGCTGTCGCGCTCCCGCTGGACGTCAGCGACACCGGCGGATTCCCGGCCTTCCGCGCCTCCGTCGTCGACGCACTGCGAGACACCTGGCAGCGCGACACCTTCGACCACCTCGTCAACAACGCCGGCTTCGGGCAGATGGCGATGTTCGAGGACACCACCGAGGAACTGTTCGACCGGTTCACGCGAGTCCTGCTCAAGGGGCCGTACTTCCTGACCCAGACGCTGCTGCCGCTGATGGCGGACGAGGGTGCCATCGTCAACACGTCCAGCAACTCGGCCACCTCGGTCGCGGAGCCCGGCTACTCGGCCTACGCGACGATGAAGGGCGGGCTGAACGTGCTGACCCGCTACATGGCCAAGGAGTTCAGCACACGGGGCATTCGCGTCAACGCCGTGTCGCCGGGCTCCACCCGCACCCGGATCTCCGGCAACGCCTTCGAGAAGTTCCCCGAGGTGATTCCGGCCCTCGCCGCGAAGACCGCGCTCGGACGGCTCGGAGAGCCCGACGACGTCGGCATGGTGATCGCCGGCCTGCTCTCCGACGAGAGCCGTTGGATCACCGCGCAGAACATCGACGTGTCGGGCGGCTTCAACCTCTGACCGCCGCGGGGTGGGATGCGTTACAGGGCGCGATTCCCGAACCCCGGGGCCAGGAACTGCGGTGATGATCCATGATGGGTCAGCCATGCCGTGGACCAGCCCTACTCGCGCCGCGCGCCGCATCGGACAGGAACCGATCAGCGGCGCGCCGGTGTGCGCCGTCCGCGCCGGGGTGTTCGCCGCCATCGGTACGGCTCTGGCGGTCACGGGACACCATCTGGTCTCGGGACATCCGGTGCCGTGGCGGGCCGTGCTGCTCGCCGGCGGGCTGCTCTTCGTCCTGGCACTGCCGCTCGTACGGACCGCGCGCTCGCTCCCGACCGCGCTCCTGGCCACCGGGGCGGCCCAGGTGGCCCTGCACTTCTGGTTCCTCCGCATCGTCGGGCAGGAACCGGGCCACGGGGCCCATGCGATGGCCTCCCACGACGGTCCCGGCGCGGCATGGCCGGCCACTCACCACGATCCTGCGATGACGATCGCGCATGTCGTGGCGGCTCTGCTGGTGGCCTGGTGCCTGCACCGCGCGGACACCGCGAGCCGCCTCGTGGGACGACTCCTGGTCGAGGTGCTCGGCGGCATCGTCCTGAGGCTGGTACCGGCCGCCGGCCTCCCCGTCGCGACGCGCGCCGTGCCGCCGGCACGGACGCGGGCACAGTCGCAGCCGCGTACATCCCTGGTGCTGGCGCACGCCGTTGTGCGCCGAGGTCCCCCGGCGGCGTTCGCTCTCGTCGTCTGACCTCGGGGCGCGTGTCCTGCGCGCCCGCCAGCCTCAACCCACCATGGGAGTCACCCGTGTCCCGCATCACCCGCGCGCGCACCGCGCGCCGCTTCTCCGTCGTGGCCGGCGTCGCCCTCGCCGCTTCCATCGCCTTCGCCGCCCCGGCCTCGGCCCATGTCGAAGTCGAGTCGGAAGGCGCGGCCGCCCTGGCGCAGAATGTCACGCTGAACTTCTCGGCCGAGTCGGAGTCCGACAAGGCCGGGATCACCAAGCTGGAAGTGATCCTGCCCGAGGGTCTCCTGCCGTCCGACATCGCCTTCAAGAAGGGCCCGGCGGGCTGGAAGCTGACGCCCACGGCCCGCGGCTACGCGGTGTCGGGTCCGAAGGCCGCCGTCGGCGGGGACGTCGAGTACTCCGTCGTCGTGCGGCAGCTCCCTGACGCCAAGTCCGTGGCGTTCAAGACCCTGCAGACCTACAGCGACGGCCAGGTGCACCGCTGGATCGAGCTGGAGAAGCCCAGCAGCGACGGGCACGGCCACGGACACGGCAGTCCGGCCCCGGTCCTGGAACTGAAGGCAGCGGCGCCGGGCGCCAAGCCGGTGAGCCCCACTCCCACGACCGAGCCCACCACCGCCGCTCCGACCACGGCCGCGCCGTCCACGCCGGCCACGGAGGACGGCAAGGCGGCGGAGGAGACCGCGGAGACGTCGGGCAGCGGCTCGTCGCCCGCTCTCCCCATCGTCATCGGTGTCGTCGTGATCGCTGCTCTGGCCGGCGGCGCCTGGTGGTTCAAGCGCCGGGGCACGGCGGGCGGCGCCTGACGAGGAGGCAGCGTCGAAGGGCTCGCACCGGGTCGTCGGCGAGGGAGCGACGGCGGACTTCGCCGCTCTCGCACCCCTCCCCGGCGACCCGCCGCGAGCCGGCCGCGCGACGGCCTCAGATGTCGACAGCCGCGCGCTGGATCGAGGCGAGTGCGCGTCTCACGTCGTCGTCGGTCGTCGACCAGTTGCTCACCGAGATACGCACGACCCGTCGGCCGCGCCAGGTGGAACCGCTGATCCACGCCGTGCCGTCGTCGAGCAGCCGGGCGAGCACCCGTTCCGTACGCTCGTCACTGCCGAACTCGGCGCAGACCTGGGTGAACACCACGTCGTTGAGCACCGTCGCGCCGTCCATCCCGGCGATACCGGCGGCGAACGCCGCGGCGTGCCGGCACAGCCGCTCGACCAGGTCGGCCACCCCTGAGCGGCCGAGGGACCTGAGTGCGGCCCACACGGTGAAGGCTCTGCCGCGCCGGGAGAGCTCGGGGACCTTGTCGCTGGGATCGCCGCGTTCGTGCAGGATCAGGTAGTCGCCGTGCAGGCCCATCGCCGCCCGGAGCGCATACGCGTCGCGCACGATGGCGAGCCCGCAGTCGTAGGGGACGTTCAGGGTCTTGTGGGCATCCGTCGCCCAGGAGTCCGCTTCCGCGCAGCCCGCCGTCAGATGTGCGTACGCGGGGGAGACGGCCGCCCACAGTCCGAACGCGCCGTCGATGTGCACCCATGCATCCGCCTCACGTGCGGCGCGGATCGACTCGACGAACGGATCGAAGGCGCCGGAATGGATGTCTCCGGCCTGGAGGACCACGATGGTCGGCGTCTTCGCGCCGGTCGCCAGGGTGCTCCGGAGTGCCGCGGGATCGATACGTCCCTGATCGTCCGCCGCCACCAGTTCGGGCTGTCCGAGGCCCAGGTAGCGCAGCGCAAGGTCGATGGCCATGTGGCGGTTCGCTCCGGCGATCACGCGTACGGCCGGCCCGCCCGCGAGTCCGTCCCGGGCAACGTCCCTGCCGGCGCGCCGCAGCACCGCGTCGCGTCCGGCGGCCAGGCACGTGAAGTTCGCCATCGTGGCGCCCGTGGTGAAGCCGACGGCGCTCTCGCCGGGCAGGCCGAGCAGATCGAGCAACCAGGCGCTCGCGATGTCCTCCACGGCCGTGTACGCGGGGGAGACGGAGGACATCACGGCGTTCTGGTCCCATGCGCTGACCAGCCAGTCCGCGGCCAGCGCCGCCGGTTCGCTGCCACCGATCACGAAGCCGTAGAAGCGTCCGCTGGGGAACGCGGTGAGCCCCGGTTCGCAGGCCGAGGCCAGCAGGTCGACGACGTCGGCGGGCGTACTGGGACCGTCGGGCAGTTCGGAACCGAGCGCGCTCACGATCTCGTCCACCGAAGCGCGGGCGGGAACCCGGCGGTCGGACAGGCTCGCCAGCCAGCGGACAGCATGGTCGTACGCCTGGTGGAGCGCCGTCTCGCGCGGGTCCATACCTCGGACTATGGGACAGGTGCCGGGGCCACGCAAGCGCAGTCGCGAAGGGACACCGAACGGGGCCGACATGGGGAACAGAGGTGTCCGCGCCCACGGAACGCCCGCTCTGCGACCAGGTCGCTCGCCCGAGCGCATCGGACGGTGCTCGCCCTCGCCCACCCCGGATCCGCACCACCGCGAGCCGGTGCCGTGCAACCATGCGAGCCATGACACCGCGCGACGACCTGGCCGAGATGGCCCGACACGTCATGGACTCCCACCGGTATCTCACCCTCGGGACCACCGAACCCGACGGACGTCCTCGGGTGTCGCCCGTGTACTTCACCCACGCCGACTACCGGGACATCTACTGGGTGTCGTCGCCAACGGCACACCACTCCGCCAACATCGCCGAACGGCCCGCGGTCGCACTCGTCATCTTCGACTCGACCGCCCCCGTCGGCCAGGGACGCGCTGTCTACATCGACGCCCGTGCCTCGGTGGTCGACGACGCCGAACTGCCCCGGCGCTGCGCCGAGGCGTTCGGCCGGGCCGACGGAAAGGGCGCGACGGCATTCGAGCCGCACGAACTGAGGGGGGACGCCGACCTGCGCCTCTACCACGCCCGTGCCACGAGCCACGAGGTGCACATCCCCGGGCGGGACCCGGTCCACGGCACGGGCGTGGACACCCGCCGTCCCGTCACGCTCTAGCCGGAAATAGCGGCCGCATTCGGTCGCGATTCTTCACCCGCGCCTTCGAGGCGCATTGTCGGCCGAGTGATCACTGCACGGCTAACGTGGTGGCCCATGAGAACCTGGTTGCCGCTTTCCGCGGTCCCACGACTTGCCTACGCGGTGGTTGTCGGAGCGTTGACCGGTCTGGTCGTGGGATTCTCGACCGGGCCATTGCTGGGAATTCTTTCCGGAATCGCCGCCACGGAGACGGTCTTCGTCGTGACGGGCTGGATCGTACTGTGGCCGATGAATGCCACGGCCACACAGACCAACGCCCAACGCGAGGACTTTCGGCCCGCGGTCGATGAAATCGTCGTTGTCGGGGTCGCCCTCTGCGGGCTGGTCGCCATTGTGCTGCTGCTCCTTCTGGGCAAGTCCGACAGCGGCCACGCCGCGGCCGCGACCGCGCTCGCCGGCGTTTTCATGGCCTGGGCGGCGCTCCATCTGATGTACGCCACGCGCTATGCGTACTTCTATTACCTGCGGCCCGCAGGCGGGATCGACTTCAACTCCGAACGCCCGCCGGCATACAGGGACTTCCTGTACTTCAGCTACAACCTCGGCATGACGTATCAGGTCTCCGACACCGACGTCTCGAGTTCGAAGATCCGTTCCAACGTGCTGCGGCATTCCCTGTTGTCGTACGTCTTCGGAACCAGCATCCTGGCGACGACCATCAACCTCGTGACCGGCATCGTCACCGGCTGATTCCCGTGGCCTGGATGCGTGCGGCCGAGGCCGCACGCACCAAGCACAGGCCCGGCCCGAAGGGCTCGCTCACCGCACTCGGACTGCGGTGGGCTCCAGACGGACCACGATGCCCTTGGCGGTCGGCTGGTTACTGGTCCGGGCCACGCTGTCCAGCGGCAACAGGACATTGGTCTCGGGGTAGTACGCGGCGGCGCAGCCGGCTGTCGTCGGGTAGGGGACGACCACGAAGTCCTCCGCGCGCCGTTCCGCGTTGTCCGACCACACGCTCACCAGATCGACGTGCTGCCCCTGCGTCAGACCGAGCCGGGACACGTCCTGCGGGCTCACCAGGACCACGCGGCGGCTTCCGTGGATGCCCCGGTAGCGGTCGTTGTCGGTGTACGGGATGGTGTTCCACTGGTCGTGCGAGCGCAGGGTCTGGAGCAGTAGGTGCCCCTCGGGTGCCTGTGACATCTCCCAGTCGTTGCAGGTGAACAGGGCCTTGCCGACGGTCGTGGGGAAGACTCCCTCGTTGACCGGATTCGGCAGCCTGATGCCTCCGGGACGGGCGACCCGGCGGTTGAAGTCGTGCAGACCCTGCACGACACCGGAGATCCGGTCGCGAATCGTTCCGTAGTCCGCCTCGAACTGGCTCCACGGAATGCCGGCCTTGCCGTCCAGGGTCCGCACGGCCAGCCGGCAGAGGATGGCGACCTCGCTGAGAAGGATCGGGGATGCCGGCTCCAGGCGCCCCTGCGAGGTGTGGACCTCGCTCATCGAGTTCTCCACCGTCACGAACTGATGGCCGGTGGCCTGGATGTCCTGCTCGGTGCGGCCGAGGGTCGGCAGGATGAGGGCGGTCCCGCCGCAGACCGTATGGGACCTGTTGAGCTTCGTGGAGATGTGGGCGGTCAGGCGGCACTGCCGCATGGCGTCCTCGGTGACGTCACTGTCCGGAGCGGCACGGACGAAGTTCCCCGCGACGCCGAGGAAGACCTTGATACGGCCTTCGCGCATGGCTCTGATCGAGTTCACCGAGTCGAGCCCGTGAGCGCGCGGAGGTTCGAAGCCGAACTCCTGCTCCAGCGCGTCGAGGAAGGAGTCGGGCATCTGCTCCCAGATACCCATCGTGCGATCGCCCTGGACGTTGCTGTGTCCGCGTACGGGACAGGCACCCGCTCCGGCCTTGCCGAGATTGCCGCGCAGCATCAGGAAGTTCACGATCTCCCTGATGGTGGGGACGGCGTGAGTCTGCTGCGTGACCCCCATGGCCCAGCACACGATGACGCGTTCGCTGTTCAGGACCGCGTCCCGGACGTCGTCGATCTCTTCCCGGGTCAGTCCGGTCGCGGTGAGGACGTCGTCCCACGCGATGGTTCGTGCGTGGCGGGAGAAGTCTTCGAAGCCGCTGGTATTGGAGCGGATGAAGTCCTGGTCGAGCACCGTCCCCGGCCGTGCGTCCTCCGCCTCCAGCAGGAGCCGGTTCAATCCCTGGAACAGTGCGAGGTCGCCTCCACTGCGGATGTGCAGAAACTGATCGGCGATCTGGACACCGCGCCCGATCACACCGCGAGCCTTCTGCGGGTTCTTGAACGCAAGCAGTCCGGCTTCGGGAAGGGTGTTCACCGCGATGATGCGGGCGCCGTTGTCCTTGGCCTGCTCCAGCGCGGAGAGCTGCCGTGGATGGTTCGTCCCGGGGTTCTGCCCCACCAGGAAGATCAGATCGGCGTGATGGATGTCCTCCAGGCTCACCGTCCCCTTGCCGGTGCCCAGGGTCTCGTGCAGGGCGAAGCCGCTGGACTCGTGGCACATGTTGCTGCAGTCGGGCAGATTGTTGGTGCCGAAGACCCTGGCGAAGAGCTGAAGGATGAAGGCGGCCTCGTTGCTGACCCGGCCGGACGTGTAGAAGACCGCCTCGTCGGGCGAGTCCAGTGCTTTCAGCTCCTCGGCGAGCAGCCCGAGCGCGTCGTGCCAGCTGATCGGCTCGTAGTAGTCCGAATCGGGCCGCTTGACCATCGGTTCGGTGAGCCTGCCCTGCTGGTTGAGCCACAGATCGGACCGCCGGCCCAGTGCGGAGACCGAGTGCCTGCGGAAGAAGTCGGCGGTGATGCGCCGTGTCGTCGCCTCGTCGTTGATGTGCTTGGCGCCGTTCTCGCAGTACTCGTTGCGGTGCCGGTGTCCGGGGGTGGGATCCGCCCAGGCGCAGCCGGGGCAGTCGATGCCGTCCACCTGATTCATGGTCAGCAGCGTCACTCCGGTACGTCTGACCGACGTCTCCTCGAGCGAGTACTCCAAGGCATGGGTCACGGCGGGCACTCCCGCCGCCCATGTCTTGGGAGGGGTGACGGTCAGTCGCTTGGCCGGCTCTTCACCGGGGGGCTTCTTCATCGAGCTCGCTCTCTCGCTCTCCAGCAGACGGATCGGCCGGCGGACGGATCAGCCGACAGGCCAGTGCGGAACCCGGCTTCGGGGCGGCTCCGGTTCCATGGGTTCGACGCGTCCGTTACGGATGACTCCCCGCCAGGCCCCGCCCTCCTGGCCCAGACCCTCGATGAACTCCTTGAAATGACCGAGTTCGGATCGCAGCACACGCCTCGTGAATCCGGTGGCGCGGGCGTGCAGGCGCGCGGCCTTCTGCGGCTCCGCATGGATACGTACGACGACCGTGGTGCGGCCCGGTGTTGTGGCGTGGAACGACACCTCACCCCGATGGCTGAGGCCCCGACCCAGGCTCTGCCACGCCATGTGGGAGTCCGGCAGTTGCTCCACGATCTCCGCGTCGAACTCGTGCCGCAGCGGACCGAGCCCGACGACCCAGCGGGTGACGGTGGGCCGGACCTGTTCGACGCTCTTCACCGTGGACATGAACCGCGGGAAGCTCTTGAACTGGGTCCACTGGTTGTAGGCGGTACGAACCGGCACGCCGACGTCGATCGTTTCTTCAACGGTAGTCATGGCTCACCTGTCTCAGGCACTGATGCACTCAGTGTCACCGCCTGAGCGCCAGGCCGCCATTTCAGTCGCGGAGCGTGACGGTCGGCCCCGGCGGGGCGCGGCAAGAAAATCGGGTGCCGTGTCCGGCGCGGGTTCGGTAGCGTGCGGGCCATGTCGAGCCCTGAGGCATCCACGGTGGGGGCTTTCGGTCACGCCGTCAGCCCCCTGAACCACTGAGTTCACAGGTCCCCACCCGCCCCTTGTGCTGGTGTGAGTGCACCCCTGGGTGCTGACCGCGGTGACGAGACGTCCCCTCTCGTGCTTCTCCTCACCTCGGAGCCACTCGATGCCTCTCCCGCTGTATCTCCTTGCCATGGCTGTGTTCGCCATGGGCACCTCAGAATTCATGCTCGCCGGTCTCCTGCCGGACATCGCCTCGGACCTCGACGTGACCGTGGGGACGGCGGCCCTGCTCACCTCGGCCTTCGCGGTCGGAATGGTCGTCGGTGCCCCGCTCATGGCCGCGCTCGCTCGCACCTGGCCCGTCCGGTCCAGCCTTCTCGGGTTCGTCCTCGCCTTCCTGGCAGCCCACGTCGTGGGCGCTTCCACGTCCAGCATTGCCGTACTGGTCGTCACCCGGGTGGTCGCAGCGCTCGCCAACGCCGGGTTCCTCGCGGTCGCGCTGACGACAGCCGGCGCGCTGGTCCCTCCCCACAAGAGGGGAAGGGCGCTCGCTGTGCTGCTGTCGGGCACGACGCTGGCCACCATCGCCGGCGTCCCCGGGGGATCCGTACTCGGCACGCTGCTCGGGTGGCGGGCCACCTTCTGGGCCGTCGCCGTTCTCTGTGTGCCCGCGGCCATCGGCATCCTCAAGGGAATCCGGGTGCGCGCCGCGCGGCAGGACGAACCGGCCGGTCCCGCCCTGCGATCGGAACTCGCGCAGCTCAGGCGTCCGCGACTGATCCTGGTCATGGGGCTCGGTGCGCTGGTGAACGCGGCAACCTTCGGAGGGTTCACCTTTCTCGCGCCCGTCGTCACCGACACCACCGGACTGGTCGCGCTGTGGGTCCCGGTCGTCCTGATGCTCTTCGGCGTCGGATCCCTGGCCGGTGTCACCGCCGCCGGCCGGCTGTCCGACGAGCGTCCCGGCCTGGTCGTCGCAGCCGGCGGCCCGCTGCTGCTCATCGGCTGGCCCGCCCTGGCCGTACTGGCAGAGGAGCCGGTCGCCCTGCTCGCCCTCGTCTTCGTGCAGGGCGCTCTGTCGTTCGCGCTGGGCAGCACGCTGATCACGCGGGTCCTCTACGAGGCGTCAGGAGCTCCCACCATGGCCGGCTCCTACGCGACGGCGGCGCTCAACGTCGGCGCCGCGCTCGGACCGCTGATCGCCGCGGCCACCCTCGGCACCACGGTCGGGGAGCTGGGGCCGCTGTGGGCAAGCGGACTGCTCGTCGCGCTCGCCCTTCTTGTCGCCGTGCCCGTGCGTGAGGTGATCGCGGCTCCTCGACAGCCGGACATGACATGACGGATCGCGCCGTCACACTCGTCGGCCGTCACCCGGATCACGGCCGAGGCTGCGTCGGGCTGCGGCAAGCCGCTGCGGTCCGCTTCCCCGACGCGGGTGCCGCCGCACACAATCGGTGAAGCGTTCTCCGCCGGATTCGTCAACAGGTCCGGCGGTGTGGTGAGTTGCTTCCTGGGAGCGGGTAGGGCGAAGGCGTCACGGCGAGCCCATGCCGGATGTGCGAAAGGTCGGTGGAGTTGTCCGCATCCGGAATCCGCTACCGGGACCTGATGTCTCGTGAGCCACTGCTGTGGGGCCTGGTCGCGCTGACGAGCAAGACTCCGGTGGCCATGGCGCCACTGGCCCTGGTGTTTCTGACCCGGCAGAGCCCGTACGGCTACGCCTTCGGCGCGATCCTGGCCTCCGTGTACGTCCTGGGGGAGGTGGCCGGGGCGCCTCTGCTCGGGACTCGGCCGGGCCGGGGCCGTATGCGGTGGCACCTGTCGTTCGGGCTGATGGCGGGTGCGCTCGCCTTCGGTGCGCTGCCGCTCGCGGTCTCCGCCCCGCCCTCCGTACTGATCGGCCTCGCCTTCGTGGCCGGCGTGGCTCCGGCAGCCTGCCCCGGAGGCATCCGGGCGATGCTGACCCGTCTGGTGGCCGACAACACGGTGCCGCGCGCACTGAGTGCCGAGGCCATGCTGACGCAGATCGTCTGGGCCGCGGCGCCCGGCCTGGTGGTCCTGCTGGCTCTCCAGGTCCACCCCGGAGCCCCGCTGATGGTGGTCGCACTGCTCGCCGCCACCGCGTCGGTCCTGCTGCTCCGGCTCCCGGAACCCGAGGAGCCCGAATCAGCCGGACCGCCGAGCAGGCCGATGACGGCGACCCTGCTCACCGGCTGGCCCGTCTACCTCACCAGCGCGGCCTCCATGGCGATGCTGGCCACCGCCGAACTGGTGCTCCCGGCCCTCCTCGAGGAGCGGCACATCGCGGTGGGGTGGGCGGGGCCGCTGCTCGCCGGCTTCGCATTGGCCGGCGCTGCGGGCGCGTTCTGCTACGGCCTGCGGACCTGGCCCGGCTCGGTACGGACCCAGAGCCTCGTGTTCCTCGTCGGCACCTCAGGGTGCCTCGCTCTGGTCACCGTTCTGCCCGGTGTGACGGGCATCGCCGCCGGCCTTCTGCTGACGGGCGTCCTCCAGGCCGGTGTCATGATCGCGCGCACGCTCAGCCTCCGGGAACGCCTTCCTCAGCACGCTCACGCTGCCGCGTACTCGGTGATGTACGCGGTCGGGGGCGTGGGGTACAGCCTCGCCGCGTCCCTCTCCGCCGTGGTGTCGGACCTGGCGAACGCCTCGGTCGCGATTCTCGGCGGTGTCATGGTCACCCTCCTCATCACCGCGGTCAGCGCCCTGGCCGAAAGCCGCCGCCCCGCGCCCCGGATCCCACACCCGGGCCGAGCCACCGACCCGCACTGACGCGTACC
This sequence comes from Streptomyces sp. NBC_00306, assembly GCF_036169555.1. Taxonomy (GTDB): domain Bacteria; phylum Actinomycetota; class Actinomycetes; order Streptomycetales; family Streptomycetaceae; genus Streptomyces; species Streptomyces achmelvichensis. The sequence goes on from NZ_CP108032.1 coordinate 7,706,859, forward strand.
GGAGGCAGACTTCGCGCCCATGGCGGCCGCCGGACCGCGGTGTACGACAGGGGGCCCACCTCCGTCGTAGGCTGCACCTCGCACGTTCTGGGACTGGAGGCTGAGATGGCCGTGACGACGTCGACCGAGACGACGGTGGCCGAGGTGATGGCCGAGCTGGCCACCCTCGAGGACCCGAAAGCACGCGCGGTGAACGAGCGGCACGGTGACGATCACGGCGTGAACCTCAGCAAGCTGCGCGCGGTCGCGAAGCGTCTGAAGACGCAGCAGGAACTCGCCTGCCGGCTCTGGGAGACGGGTGACACCGCGGCGAGACTGCTGGCGCTCCTGATCTGCCGCCCGAAGGCGTTCGAGCGTGACGCATTGGACGCGATGCTGCGCGAGGCGCGCCCGCCCAAGGTGCACGACTGGCTCGTGAACTACGTGGTCAAGAAGAACCCGCACTCCGAAGAGCTGCGTCAGGCGTGGTCAGCCGATCCGGACCCGGTGGTCGCGAGCGCCGGCTGGGCGCTGACCACCGAACGCGTCGCGAAGAAGCCCGAAGGTCTCGATCTCGTGGGACTGCTCGACGTCATCGAGGCGGAGATGAAGGACGCCCCGGATCGTCTCCAGTGGGCGATGAACCACTGCCTGGCGCAGATCGGCATCGAGCACGCGGAGCACCGCACCCGCGCCCTCGCCATCGGGGAGCGCTTGGAGGTGCTCAAGGACTACCCGACGTCGCCGGGCTGTACGTCTCCGTTCGCGCCGATCTGGATCTCCGAGATGGTGCGCCGCCAGGACGCCAAGTAGGTTGCCCATGGCCTCGGCCGGCCGCAGCGGACACCAGCGGCCATAAGGGGCCTCACGCCGCTCCACGGGCTTGCCGGGTGCGGGGCGCTACGGCGATGCTGGGCCCGTGCCGGGGCAGAGGAAGCGGAAGCGACAGCAGCAGGACAGGGCCCGGCGGGACGCTGACCGCTTCGCCCCTGAGGCAGGACGCTGGGACGTGCTGTTCGAGACTCAGGACGCGTCGGAATGGCGTGCGCGGGTTCGGCGCTTGCGAGCAGACGGTGAGCAGATCGACTGGACAGCGATCCGCATGGACACACTCTGCGGGCGGTCGGCTCACCCGACGACCTACCGGCTGAGCCTGTTCGTCCCGGCCGCGGGGCCCGTCGCCGAGGACGACCACCACTGACGGCGGGCAGCCGGACTGCGCCACTCGACCGCGTTCACCGTCCGGCGAAGATCCCTCCTGTTCCCTTTGCGTCACTTGGCGGGATACTGTCCCTGCGTAAAGATCAAGGGCAGGGGTGGGACACATGCATGCAGACGAACCAGCGCGCCGGGGGCGCCCGCCGGGCGGGCAGACGGACGCGGACGGTTTGACGAGCAGGCAGGCCGCCGTGGTGAACTTCATCGAGCAGACCGTGGCCCGCAAGGGATACCCGCCGTCGATGCGTGAGATCGGCGAAGCGGTGGACCTCAAGTCGACCTCGTCGGTCGCGCATCAGCTGATGACGCTGGAACGCAAGGGCTTCGTCGAACGTGACCCGCATCGCCCCCGCGCCTACCGGGTCCGCAGACGCCTCACCTCCGACTCCGGCCAGGCGCCCGCCCCGACCCGTACGCAGGGGCACACGGCCGATGTGCCGCTTCTGGGACGTATCGCGGCCGGACCCCCGATCCTCGCCGACGAATCCGTCGAAGACGTCCTGACCCTGCCGAGGCAACTGGTCGGCGAGGGCGAGCTGTTCGCGCTGACCGTGGTCGGCGACAGCATGATCGACGCGGCGATCCGCGACGGCGACATCGTCACCGTCCGCCGCCAGCAGACAGCCGACCACGGTGACACGGTGGCGGCCCTCCTCGACGGCGAAGCGACCGTGAAACGCCTCCACCGCGAAGCGGGCGAAGTCTGGCTGATGCCGGCGAACCCGGCCTACCAGCCGCTGCGCGGCGACCAGGCACGGATCCTCGGCAAGGTTGTGGCACTCATGCGGCGCTTCTGAGGCCCCCGAGCACGATCGGGCGCAGTAGGCCGCGGTTCGTCGACGAGGGCGACGAGGGTGCGCCGTAGCGGAACATGCAGGGGCGTGAGTTCGTCAGTCGGGCAGCGGAATGCGGATGACGGGGTCGAAGGGGCGCTTGTTGAAGCCGGCGCGCACGTTCCGGCAGTTCGGTGCCGTGCACATGAAGAACCCTCCGACGTTCCTCAGGCTCGTGCGCTCCTTGAGCCAGAGCTTCTCCGGGCCGGTCAGAGGACGGTGCGGTTCGTCGGAGTCGCAGGTGTAGCAGAATTTCGTGTTGCGTGGCACGACACCTCCTGAGAAGGACGGGCAGGCCAAGTGGCAAGCATATGTGGATATGTGAGTGTCAGGCAGCCGTCGTAGCCGACTTTGTCGGCGTTTGCCGCCGCTGAGCAGCGCATCCGGGCGCGCCCCTTGCCGGCAAAGCGCTGCTGTACGGCCTGCCGGCTCACGCCCAGGTTTCCCACCGCGTCCCAGCTCGCCCGGCGGCTCTCGCGCCCTGGACCGACTCGCGGAGCAACCGGCTCGTCTCCTCCGCGCCGATGCGGGCGGCAGCGACGAGTCGGAGACAGCCGTCGGCGTCGTGCTCCCGTGATGCGGCCGGCCCGCCCGGGCCACGGAGGACCCGCCGGCTACCTCGTCAGGGGGTGGGGGAGGGCGTCGCGCTCGGCGTCGGCCGGGTCGGCACCACCGGGAGGTTGTACACGTGGTCCGGAGTCACGATGCGGGTGATCGCCTGACCGAGCAGGGTGCTCGGCTCCTGCTCGTTGTGCAGGATGTCCGTGTTGAGCAGTACCACCAGCGTGGCCTCGGCCTCGGGCAGATACATGGTCAGGGACTCGTACCCGGGCAGGGAGCCGTTGTGGCCGATCCAGCTCTGCACGTTGAAGATGCCGAGGCCGTAGGAGGCGCCGGGGATGTTCGTCGGGGCCGTGTCGAGGCGTTGGGCCTGGGTCGCGGGCTTGAGCAGGGTGCCGGTGGCGAGGATCCGCGCCCACGAACGCAGGTCCTGGAGGTTGGAGATCGCCGCTCCCGCGGCCCAGCCCCACGAGGGGTCCCAGTCCGTGGAGTTCTCGACCTTGCCGCTGAGAGTCTGGTTCGTGTAGCCCTGGGCGTGCGGGTTCGGGAACGTGGCGTCGGTCGCGAGGAACGTGTTGCGCAGCTTGGTCGGCCGCGTGATGTTCTTCGAGATGAAGTCCTGAAGCGGCATTCCGCCCTGCTTCTCCACGACGAGACCCAGCAGGATCAGGTTGGTGTTGCTGTACTCGAACTGAGCGCCCGGCTGGAAGTTCACGGGGTGCTTGAAGGCGTAGTCCAGCAACTGCTGCGGGGTGAAGGGCTGGCGGGGATCGGTGAGGAACGCTTTGACGAAGCCGTCGTCCATCGTGTAGCTGAACAACCCGCTGCGCATGCCCGCCAGTTGGCGCAGGGTGATCCGGTTGCCGTTGGGGACACCGTCGATGTACTTGTCGATGGTGTCGTCCAGCCCGGCCTTGCCCTGGTCGACCAGTTGCAGCAGGGCGGTCACCGTGAATGTCTTGGTCTCGCTGCCGATGCGCATGTTCATGTCGGCGTCCATCGGTGCGCCGGTGCTCTTGTCCGCGACACCGAAGGTCCGCAGGTAGGTCCCCTTGTCGGGCGCCGACACGGCCACCGTCACACCAGGTATCGCCGCTTCGCGCATCACCTGCTGGATGGCGGTGTCCAGGCGCGCGGAGATGGACGCGTCGAGGTTCGGGAAGGTGGAGCCCGGGGAGGTGGAGCTCGGGGAGGGTGATACCGAACCGGAGGGGTCCGGAGTGGGCGCTCCGTACGCGCCTCCGGCCGTTACCGGTATGACCAGCGCCGCCCCCACGGCCAAAGCTACGCACGCCTTGCGCCAACTCTTCGGTGAATGCACCACGGCGAGCCTCCTGCCATCCGATGGCGACAGTCACGTTCAGGCTAGAGCCGTCCCTGGAGTCCCGCGCGGCGGCGCCGACTCGCGGGCCGAGGATGGATGGGGTAAGGCGTCCTCGGCGGTCGTGTGGTGACGGTATGCCCGGCACGGATGCTGTGCTGCTACGCCCGGCACGGATGCAGCGTTGCTACGCCCGGCACTGCACGGATGCGGGTGCCGGGCGTGCTCCGTAAGCTCGGAGGAGGCATCACCGACGACGCACGGGAGGTGAGGCCCTCCATGACCACACCGAGAACGCTGCTGATCGTCGCCATGGACAGCGCCACCAGCGGACCCGTGGAATCCGGCGACCTGTCCCTCGCGCTCGCCGGAGCCGAGCTGATCGACCTTCTGGATGCCCAGGCCATCGGGCTGGACGACGATCGGATCGTTCCCGGCACCGAGCCGGCACCGGCCGATCGTCTCCTGGCCGAGGCCGCCGACTCGCTTGTCCGGGAGAGGCCGTACGAGCCGGTCGGCGACTGGCTGTGGCGCAGAGGCAAGGGCCTCGCCGTTGCCTATACGGCCGCGCTCGAGGAGGACGGACTGGTGACCCGGCCACGCAGCCGCAGTCATCCCTTCCGGGGCGGCCCGCCGGTCGTGGCCGAATCCCCCGCCCGCACCGAGGCGATGGAGCGCTGGGACTCCCGTGAACCGGTCCTCGCAACCCTCGCGGAATCCATTGGCGTGCGTGGCGAGCAGGGCAGTGATCATCCAGAGGTCGCGGACGACTCCGTGGCGACAGTTCTCGCCGGGGTCAACGACGCACTGGTGGAACTCCAGGCCGTACGACAACGGAGGAACATCGAAGAGGCGGCCTTCGACAACGTCTGGCGCGGCCTGGAGTGACGCCGTCTCCGGCCACGCCGGCTCCGACGGCGTCCTTGGCCGCCGGACCGCACGTCAGCCCGTCATGCCGGCTTCCAGTCCTGCGCGAGGAGCCCCAGCAGCACCTCGTCCAGGAACTCGCCCATCACCCAGGCCGACGAGCGCAGCACGCCCTCGCGGACGAAGCCGTTGCGCTCGGCGGAGCGCAGCATCGCGGTGTTGTCCGACAGTGTCTCGATCTGCAGTCGGTGCAGGCCGCGCACGACGAACCCGTAGTGGCACAGCACCGCGACCACGTCCGTGCCGTAACCCTTGCCGCGGGAGGACGGCAGCAGCCCCAACCCGATGTGCGCCGACCGGTTGTGGTTGTCGATGCCCCACAGCGTCGCGGTGCCGACGAGCGCGCCGCCGTCCAACTCGACGACGGAGAACGGGACATGTCCCTCCTCCGTGTCGTCCACGACGAGCCGTGAGTCCTTCGAGTCCGGCGTGATCGGCCGCCACGGCCTGCCGTCGGCCCGTGAGGCGTTGGCCACGTCGTCGTAGAGCTCGGCCCGCAGGACCGGGATGTCGTCCTCGTGCCGGGCCCTGAGCCCGACTTTGCCACCGCTCAGCATGCGAGCTTCCTATCCGAACGGGATCGGCGACAGCAAGCCGATTAGCGGTCGTCACGGCGTTGACCGCTGCTCCAGCGCCTCCAGGAACGCGTGCTCGTCGCGGCCAGGGGGCCGGGGCATCGCGCGCGGGCGACGGACGCCGAGAGGGCTGAGTTCGAAGACCAGCCGTCCCAGCGCAATGAGCGTGCCCTGCCCGAAGACGAGGATCAGCCATGCCCCGTCGTGCCAGTACCAGCCCTCGGTCCAGGGTCGGGTGATCACCGCTGCGGCGATGAGATGCGAGACGGCGATGATGATGCCCGCCCGTCGCCGCCGGGGACAGAGGAGCGGCAGTATCGCCCAGAGCGTGGACGCCAGCAGCATCACGGGGGCGACGAAGGGCAAACCGGACATGGCGCACCTCGGAATCGGTGGAGAGTGCCGGCAACGATCACACCGGCGGGTCCGTGGCACCAGCCCGGCGCGATATCGCCCCGATCACGATGCGGCGTCAGGACACCGCCACCGGTCAGTCGGGTGGCAGGTCCGCCAGTGCGTCACGCAGCGCTGCGCGGGAGGTCACGCCCAGCTTGGGGAAGAGCTGGTACAGGTGGGTGGAGACGGTTCGCGGGGAGAGGAAGAGCCGTTCGCCGATCTGCTTGTTGGTGAGGCCCGCGGCGGCGAGCTCGGCGATCTCCCGCTGTTGCGGGGTGAGTGACCCGGATCCGGCCGCCGATGTCTCCGCCGCCCCCCACCGCTTCTCGGCCGCCCCAGGACGGGCAGGATCTCAGGAGCGGATCACGGGATCGGTGACACCTCCGGGGCAGGCACGGCGGTCGATGTCCCAGTCGGCGAGGTCGGCGGCGGACCGGTAGACGCACTCGAAGAAGTCGAGAACGGTGTCCCGCGGGTTCGCGCTGTTGCGGACGTCCTCGTAGTCCAGCGTGGCCAGATGACTGCCACCGCGTTCCATCCACCGCGCGGTCTCCGGACGAAGAGGACGCTCGCCGAGCCCGCCGGGCTCGGGCGCCGCGTACGAATAGAAGGCCGGCCGGGGGTAGGAGTCGTCTCCGAACCAGAAGCCCGAGCTGATGACTTCCCGCGAGTACGCCTCGCGGGTCACCGGGTCGACACTCGCCGGCTGGTCGATGACACGGTCCGAGAACCGGGTGACCGCGATGTCGAAGGTGTGCCAGAAGTGGTGCACCGGGCTGACCTTCCCGGAGAACCCGGCGGAGAACTCCTCCAGCACCAGATTGACCTGACTGAGCACCTGCCAGTAGCGGTTGACCCAGTACGGGTCGTACGCGGTGTGCTCCGTGTCGTCGGCGAACGCTCGGCGGGCGTCGGGGAGGTCGAAGGGGTGGGGGTGCGCGATGGTCGCCGCCGCGCCCACCGCGCGCAGGGCGTCGAGCGTCTCGCGATAGAACGACGCCACGGACCGCCCGGCGAGCGGGAACGAAGCGGTCAGGCCGTCGAGCGAGTGCGCCGTCAACCGGTGGTCGACGAAATCGAAGTCGATCGTGAAGACCGACGTGCCGTAGGCCCCGCCCATGGGGCGGGTCGTGATGCCCCGCCCCGTCAGATGGAACGGAACATTCCACCAGTGGTTGCGCCGTACGCTGCCGGCCAAGCGGATCTTGCCGACGATCTGGGTGAACCGGTGCAGTGTCTCTTTGGAGTCTTTCCACTCCGACAGTGGAAGTGCGGGAAACAGGTCCACGGTGTGCCCCTACGCTCGTTGTGCTGTGCCGCTGCACGGCTCGGTCGGTCGATGGGTGTGCTGTACGTCAGCGGCGCCGCAGCGCCTTGTCGGAGAGCGCCGGCGGTGTGTAGTACGAGTCGTCCCGGTTCAGGTCCGTTCCCGGAGGCACGATCTCGTCGATCCGGTCCAGTACGTCCGCGCCGATCTCCACGTCGGCACCCTTCAGCAGGTCCTCCAGGTGCGCGGGCGTCCGCGGGCCGATGATGACGGAGGTGACGGCCGGGTGTGAGCGGACGAACGCGATGGCCATGTGCCGCAGCTGAAGGTCCGCCTGGTCGGCCACCTCCGTCAGATCCGTCACGGCCTGCAGTTTTGCCGCGTTGCCCGGGCGCGACGGGTCGAACTTGTTCTGCTCCATCGCCGCGCGGCCGCTTCCCGCCGAGAGGTCGACGTCCGAGGGCTTGCCGTACTTTCCGGAGAGCCAGCCCGCGCTGAGCGGACCCCAGGTCAGCACGCCCATCCCGTAGCGCTGGGCCGTCGGCAGCACCGAACCTTCGACGCCCCGGGCGAGGATCGAGTACGGCGGCTGCTCGGTCCGGAAACGCACATGACCCCGCCGTTCGGCCGTCCACTGGGCCTCGACGATCTGTTCCGCCGGAAACGTCGAGTGGCCGATGGCGCGGACCTTGCCCGCCCGGACGAGATCGGACAGGACGGACAGGGTCTCGTCGATGTCCGTGTGCGGGTCGGGCCGATGGACCTGATAGAGGTCGATCCAGTCGGTGTTCAGCCGCCGCAGGCTGTTCTCGACGGCCCGGGTGAGCCAACGCCGTGAGTTCCCGCTGCTGTTGGGGTCCTCACCCATCGAACTGTGACCCTTGGTGGCCAGCACGACGGAGTCCCGGCGCCCCTTGAGTGCCTTGCCGACGATCTCCTCCGACTCGCCCTGGCTGTAGACATCGGCGGTGTCGACGAAGTTGATCCCGGCGTCCAGGGCGCGGTGGATGATCCGCACCGATTCGTCGTGGTCCCGGTTGCCCCAGGCGCCGAACATCATGGCGCCGAGGGCGTATTCGCTCACCGAGATGCCTGTGCCGCCGAGGATCCTGCGCTTCATCAGAGCTGTTCCTTGTCTCGAATGCGGGAGTGCCACCGCGATGGCGGATGTCGTGCTGTGCCCGTGGCAGCCGGGGCGCGCCCCGTGAGAGCTGGAAGGGGGAGCGGGTCAGGGGAAGGTGACGACGACCTTGCCCCGAATGTGCTGGGTGGCGAAGTCGTTGACTGCCTGCGCGGCGTTCGCGAAGGGGTAGCGGGCGCCGATCTCCACCTGGAGCCGTCCGTCCGCCGCGCGTGCGGCGAGATCGTCGAGCTCCCCGGGCTGCGCCTGGAACGAGCCGATGTAGACGGACTCGACGTCACGACCGAGGTCGGCGGGCCCGTACAGCGGGGACACCAGCCGGCCGCCCGGGCGGGCAGCGCGTGCCGTACCCGCCAGCCCGTCACCCGAGTTCACCAGGTCGATGACGACGTCGACACCGCCGGGCACCAGACGCAGCACCTCCTCCACCACATCCGTCCGCCGGTAGTCGACGGTGTCGTCGGCACCGAGGCCACGCAGATACTCCGCGTCCTCCGCGGTCGACGTGGCGATCACGCGGGCTCCGATCGCGTGGACGAGCTGCACGGCGAACATGCCGATACCGCCGGTCGCCCCGATCACCAGCACACTCTCGTCGGCCGTCGGCCGTACGGCCCGCAGCAGATTCACCGCGGTCAGACCGGATTCGGGGATCGCCGCCGCGTGCTGACTGTCGAGACCGGCGGGACGCCGGGCGAGCAACGGCCCGGACGACGCCACCGTGTACTCCGCGACGGCGCCCGCGCTGCCCCCGGTGAAGACGAGCACAGGATCGCCCGCAGAGTAGCGAGTGACGTTCTCGCCGACCTCGACGACGGTCCCCGCGGCGTCCATGCCGACCACCAGCGGATGGTCTGCCGGGTAGCTCTCCTTCGCCGCGCCGGTGATGAGCATCAGGTCGAGCGGATTGAGCGCGGCGGCCTCGACCTTGACCAGGACCTGGTCCGGTCCGGGCGTGGGAGTGGGGTGCTCGGTGACGGCGACCTGGTCCAGCGGAACGTAGTCGGGCGCGACAAGGGCTCGCATCGGGTTGCTCCCTGACGTGGCATGAGGAGCGACCTCGGCGTACGCGGCGGCTCCGGGGCACCCGGTGTGAGGGCCCTTGTCTCTTCTACGCGGCCGCCCGGGCTCAAGCGAGGAGCGTGACCGTGGGAGGGGCCGAACGGGCGTCGTCCATCCACTCCTGGCCACCGGGGTTCCGCTGTGGTGAGTGCCGACGCTCGTCCGGACGGGAGCACCGGACAAGGGCCGGGACAGGGGGAGGGCGGGAGGAGGCCCGCCAGGCTGGAGGCCCCCCGTTCATCAGCCCTCAGGCGGGGAAACCGGGCGGTGTCCGACCGCCCCAGGGGCGAGCCGTCTCCAGTTGCGCGGAGAGCGACAGCAGCGTCGGCTCGTCGTCCCGACGGCCGACCAGCTGCACCGCGAGTGGCAGGCCGTCGGCGGAGAAGCCGGCCGGTACCGAGGCCGCGGGGTTGCCGGTGACGTTCCACAGCGCGCAGTAAGCGATCATCGGCATCGCCCGCAGCGCGGCCCGCACCGTGCCCGTGCCGCGCAGTCGCCCGGTCGCGGGCGGCAGACCCGCCATCGTCGGGGTGAGCAGCACATCGATCCGCTCGAAGACTCTGTTCGCCTTGGCGGCGGTGCGCTCGCCCTGTGCGAGCGCCCATCGAGTGACGCGCGGACGGACCCAGCTGCCGAGGCGGACCGTCTCACGGGTCCGGCGCTCCAGCCGGCCGTAGTCGTCCATCGCGAAGGCCTCGGTCCGCAGACCGGCGAACCACTGCGGTACGAACGCGGCCGTCGGGTCCGGGTAGCGCGGGTCGACCTCCTCGACGTGGTGGCCCAACTCCGCCAGCAGCGTGGCGGTTTCCTCGACTGCCCGGACGACCTCCGCCGCCGGCCGTACACCGACGGAGGCCGACTTGGTCGACCAGCCGATCCGCAGCTGCCGGGGTTCGGTGACGGCGGCGGCGAACGAGGTGGCCGGGTCGGCGGCGCGGAACATGTCGCCGGGCAGCGAGCCGCGGATTGCGTCGTGGACGAGTGCGGAGTCCAGCACGGAGCGCGTCAGGGGGCCGAGCACGCCCAGACCCCACCAGAGGTGGGGATGCGGTGAGGTGCTGACACGGCCGCGTGAGGGCTTCAGCCCGAACAGGCCGCAGCTGGCGGACGGGATCCGGATCGAGCCGCCGCCGTCGCCACCGATGGCGGCCGGGACCAGGCCGGCCGCGACGGCCGCGGCAGAGCCACCGCTGGAACCGCCCGGCGAATGCCCGGGTGCCCAGGGGTTGAGCGTGGCGCCGTGCGCCGAAGACTCGGTGAACGGGAAGAGGCCGAACTCGGGCATGTTCGTCTTGCCGATGACCACGGCCCCGGCTGCGCGCAGCCTGCGCACCACCTCGCTGTCGGCTGCCGCCGGCCGGCTGTTGGCCGCAGTTCCGAACGTCGTCACCTGGCCCTCGACGTCGTTCTCCTCCTTGATCGCGACCGGTACCCCGTGCAGCGGGCCACGGTCGGCCTGCGGGGTCCCGTCCCGGCGGTCGGCCTCGGCGAGGGCCTCCTCGGCCATCACCACGGTGAACGCCGTGAGGCTGCCGTTGTGCCGTTCGATACGGGCGAGGTGCAGCTCGGTGAGTTCACGAGCCGACACGTCCCCGGCGCGGACGGCCTTCGCCTGTCCGGCGACACCCGCATAGGCAAGATCGTCAGTCATGGCGGGAAACTACATCCGTTCGGGGGTGGGGAGAAGGGCAGAAACTGCGCTCCCTTGCGGCAGCCGAGCCGGGCGGTCACCCCGGACGCGAGCTGCTGTGTGCGGCCGTCGCGGTTCGGTGAACGCGGTGAGCGCACCGAACCGCCACGAAGCACCTGTCCGACGAAGCACCTGTCCGAAGACCGGTGACCTGCTCGCCGGCCCACGTCCTGCCTGCGGAGCCGGTTGCGGCAACGAGCCGCATCGACCGCGCTCCGGCCCATGGGAGTCCGGGGGCGCGGCGGCCAGTCGCCAGGTCAGTCCTCGGTGAACTCCTTCTGCGAACAGACCTCGCCGGGCCCGTTCCAGCACAGCTTCAGGAGGTACTTCGCCCCGTAGGGAATCACGTTGTAGTCGAAGTAGCCGCAGCCGGAGTCACCGCCGTCCTCCTTCGTCTCCTTGAGCTGCCAGCCCGCCAGGTAGACGTACAGCTTGCCGGTGACCCCGTGACCGTCCGCACGCGTGTCGCAGACGCGGAACGTGTCCGGGTCGGGGTCGAGGTGGGTCATCGTGCCGATGGTGTGACCGCCGCGGGACAACCGCAGTGTGGTGTCGGCCGCGGCGGCAGTCCCCGACGCCGCGGCGACAAGCGTGATCGCACCGACCGCGGCGACGGCGGCACGGGCCCCGTAGATCTTCCTCACCGAAACTCCTTGTGAAGTGTTCATGCTGAATTGATCCACGTCACCGTACCGGGAAGCCAAGAGCGGTCGGTGCGCCGGGTGTTGGCCGCCGGTGAGGGGACTGTCGCTCTGCTTGCGGCTTCACGCGAGGACTTGTCACCCGGACCGGGTGAAGTCCGTGGCCGCGGCCATCTCGGTGACCACATCGAGCAGTCTGTGCAACGCGGGGGAGTCGTTGCCGGACAGCCACACCATCTCGGTGGGGACGGACTCCCCCGTCAGGGGTACGAACACCACACCGGTCCGGCGCAGATTGCTCGCCGACCGTGCCAGCCGCGTCACCCCGACACCGGCCGCCACCAGTCCGAGCAGGCTCTGCACGCTCGCGTCGCGCCGCACCACGTCGGGAGTGAATCCGGCCGCGCGGAAGGAGTCGTCGAATGCCCGGTGCCAGGGTTCCCACGAGCTGCGCGGGGTCAACACCCAGTGCTCGCCCGCCAGCTCACCGAGGGTCAGCTCCGCGCGCTGTGCGAGCGGGTGGCCCTCGGGAAGGACGGCGCACACCGGCTCGCTGACCAGCGTTCTGGTCTCGAGGCCCTCCACCAGCGGAGGCCGTGTGAACGCGACGTCGTAGCGCCCTTTGCGCAGACCCTCGACCAGAGGGGCGATCGTCGTCTCCTCCGTCGCCACGTCGAGTCCCGGCAGTCGTCGTCTCACGGCCCGGACCACCGGGGGAAGCAGATAGTTGGTCGTGGTGGCGAGGAAGGCGAGTCGGAGACTGCCGAGCTCGCCGCGTGCGGCTCGTGCCACGACGTCCATCGCCTCGTCGGCCCGGTCGAGTACCGCACGGGCCTCCGGGAGGAACAACGCCCCGACGGCGGTCAGGCTGGTGCCACGGCTGTCGCGGTCGAAGAGTCTCACCGCCAGCATGCGCTCCAAGAGGCTGATCTGCTGGGACAGCGACTGCTGGCTGATCATGAGCCGCTCGGCGGCGCGTGTGTAGCTGGACTCCTCGGCGACGGCGACGAAGTACCTCAGCTGCCGAAGATCAGGGGTCACAGGCAGAGCCTACAGCGACGACAGGCAGCCGGTGTTGGACGCTCCTCGCGCCTCGGAACAACCATTGACCTCGACAGACACCACGTTGAAGGGCATGGCTGATGACGATGAGCACGCAGGACCGCGTCTGGTTGATCACGGGATGCTCGGCCGGGTTCGGCCGGGAGATCGCGCTCGCGGCGCTGGCCGCCGGAGACCGGGTCATGGCCACGGCGCGCCGCCCGGAGACCCTCGCCGATCTGGCGGACACCGGGGGCGAGCGGATCAGTACGGCAGCGCTGGACGTCACGGATCCCGCCTCGGTCCAGGCCGCGGTGGACGCGACGCTCGCTGTGTTCGGCCGCATCGACGTCCTGGTCAACAACGCCGGATACAGCGTGATCGGGGCTGTGGAGGAGACCTCGATGGAGCAGCTGCGCGCGATGATGGAGGTCAACTTCTTCGGTGCCGCGGAACTCACGAAGGCGGTCGTCCCCCTGATGCGGGAGCAGGGCTCCGGGACGATCGTGCAGATGAGCTCCCTCGGCGGCCGGATCACCTTTCCCGGCATGGGCGGCTACCACGCGACGAAGCACGCGCTCGAAGGGCTCAGCGAGTCGCTCTCGACCGAACTGGCTCCCCTGGGCATCCGGGTACTGCTGGTGGAGCCGGGCATGTTCCGCACCCGGATGAGCAGCAGCCTGCAGTTCACCCCCGAGATCCCGGGCTACGAGGCGACCTCGGGCGGGCTCCGGCAGCTGGTCACGGGCATCGTGGGCACTGAACCCAACGATCCGGTCAAGGGCGCCGCGGCCATCCTCGAGGTCCTGGACGCCGAGAATCCGCCGCTTCGCCTCGTACTCGGCGGGGACGCGGTCGACGCGCTGCGTGAGCACGACGAGTCGCTGCTGGCCGACGTCACCGCATGGGAGGCCCTCAGTCGCTCGACTGCGGTGTCCTGACCCCTGAGCAGCACAGATGCGGTCGGGACCGGCCAGGGTCCAGATGTCCAAGCCAGAAGGGTTACGTTTGCTTTCCCAACCCAGCTTCCGGGACCGTCGGCCCTCCGCCCTAGGGCGTGGTCGACGAGGAGTTCCTGGGGCAGCGGCTCCTCCCGGCCCGCCCCCGGCCCGGGATCGCGAAAGGACCGACCGGCATGACGAAGCCCTCCGCCGTGGACGCCGTGCACAACTTCTTTGCGCACGTCTGGCAGGCCCCGCAGAACTACGACGCGATCGATGATCTTGTGGTCGAGGACTTCGTCCTCATCACCGGCGGCAGGCGCGTCGAGTCCCGGGCCGCCTTCAAGGAGTGGGCACGGAACTTCGGTACGGTCATCGACAATCTGGAGTTCGAGGTCGTCGAGTCGTTCGCGAACCACGACGGTTCACGCGTGGCCTCCATGTGGCGCCTGACCGGCAACAACAACGGGGCCCTTCGAACCACCCCCGACGGGGCGCCGATCGAGATGACCGGCACGGCGGTGTGGGCGGTGCGCGAGGACGGAAAGCTGCTGTGGAACCGCGTCGAGCGCAACGCGTTCGAGGTCTACCAGCAGCTCACGAACGGTGCGGCGTAGTCTCGCCGCAGCTCGCACACGGCGCACTCGCGCCCGGCGCACGGACAGGATTCGGATACGAGGCGATGCATGTGGACACGACGACGGAAGCGGCCGCGGATGAGCCGGGCGCGCGCCGCGAGGTGTGTTCCATCCAGCGCAGCCTGGACATCCTGGGCCAGAAGTGGGCCTTCCTGATCGTCCGCAACGCGCTGCGCGGCACCACCCGGTTCTCCGACTTCCGCAAGGAGCTGGGCATCCCGACGGACGTGCTGAGCGCGCGCCTGTCCACCCTGGTGGACGCGGGAATCTTCGAGCGCGAGTCCTACCAGGAGACCGGATCGCGCATCCGCCACGCGTACCGGCTGACCCGTCGCGGCCAGGAGCTCAAGGTCGTCCTCGCCGCCTTGCAGCAGTGGGGCGAGGAGAACCGTCCCACTCCCGGCGTCCCGGCCACGTACATCCAGGAACGCGGCGGTGGCAACGTCCAGGTCGCGATGCTCGACGAGGACGGGCACGTCCTCGACATCGACGACGTACGCCTGGTGCCGGCAGAAGTGGCGCGCGGAATCCGGTCGCGGGCAAGCGCCGGAACGCACCCGGTCGACGAGGCACGTCCGGGACAGGGCTGAAACTGCGGGACGGTGAGGGTGACGTCGCGGCGTCGGGCTGCCCCGCTCCCCGTCAGGCGGAGGCGTCGAGCTGTTCGCGCACCCAGGCGGGGTCGGGGTTGACGTGCGGCCGGCCGGCCACGAAGACCGTCGGTACGGTCTCATTGCCGTCATTGACCGCTCGCACCTCTGCCGCGCCGGCCGGATCGCGCCAGATGTCGACCCAGTGCACCTGGCGGGTGCGCCGGCCCAGCCGGATGCGCATGCGCAAGCAGTACGGGCAGCCCGGCCGCCAGAAGACGATCGGCCGGCCGTCGACCGCGCTGCGGCGCTGTGCCTCCAGCGCACCGATGGACCTCGGGAAGATCAGCGGGGAGTGCGCCGCTGCGAGCAGCACGAACAGCAGGAGGAGCGCTACGGCGGTGCCGGGGCTCCCTCCGAGGAGCAGCCCGGTCGCCACGACTGAGCCGCAGAGCACGAACAGCAGTGGCGAAATCCAGGCGCGCGTCATGACAGCAGAGCCTAAGGGCTGTCCCATGATTCCCCCTCGCCGCGTCCGGAGTGGCCCCGCCCCAGCACTGTTCGCCGGCCGGGACGGGACGACAGCGGAGCGGTCGTCGCAGCGCGTCAGACACGCGCCGTGAAGGGAGGGCGAGCGCCGTTGAGGAAGTGGTCGCCGATGTCGCGCAGTCGGTGGGAGGAGGGCGTCTGCGCCGTCAGTACCCGCGCGTTGCGCCAGAACCGGTCGAGGCCCGTGCCGCCGTCCAAGTCGTCCGCGTCGGCGGTGAGTTCCAGCAGCCGCGTGGTGGTGTGCACGGCGGTCCTGCCGGTGACGGCTTCGGCGGCGGAGACGAGCACGGCGACGTCCGCGTGATGGTCGACGCTCAACTCCGGCCCCAGCGCCACCGCATCGGCCAGTGCCTGCGTCGCATGCTCGACGACCGTGGCGGAGGTGTGGGCGCCGATCGCCAGTTCTCCGTAGGCAAGGAGGAGGTACGGATCGTCGCTCGGCCGCTCGGCGTACGCACCGCCCATCGTGGTGGCCGCCGGGACGGGCGGTGCCGTACGGCTGATGTCCCGCGCCTCCGTGAGAGCTCCCTCGGTGAGCCCGAGCGCGACATGAGCGAGCAGGAGCCGAAGGGCGAGCGGCGCGAGGGCGCTGAAGGGGGATGTGGTGTGCTCGTCGCGGGGAAGGGCGCAGAGCACATGATCCGCGCTGCTCACCGGCACATTGTCGAAGTCGACGCTGCCCGCGCCCGCCAGCCGCTGACCGACCCGCTCGCTCGCCGCCTCGACCAGGACGCCGGGATGCGCCGGGTCCACGAGCACCAGCAGTAAGTCACCCGTCTTGGCACACGTCGCGCCCAGGATCAGACGGTCGGCGACGGTGACGCCCGCGGCAAAGCTCCTGCGGCCGCCCAGCACGTACCCCGTGCCCGTCGGCGCGAGCATGAGGTCGGTGGGTGAGCCGGCCGGGATGTCGATGCTGCCGCCCAGCAGCCAATGCTCCTCGGCGACCCGCGGCTCATGACGACCTGCGGTGTCGGCGGAGCCGAAGAAGCGCGTGCTCCACGCCAGGGCGTAGTGGCGGGCCAGGAGTTCGCCCATGGAACTGTCGGCCGCCGCTATTTCGCGGACCACGGCGCAGGCGGTGCGCCAGTCGGAGCCCTGTCCTGCCGTGCGGGTGGGAGTGAGCAGATCCAGGAGACCGGCTTCGCGCAGTCGCTCGACCTCGTCGGTGGGGGACTTGCCCGCGCGTTCGCGTGCGATCGCGTCGGTGGCGAGATCGTCCGCGAGTTCCCGGACGATGCGCGGCCACGGTGTCTCCTCCACCGGAGTCGGTGGGAGCGACTGCCCATCGGCGGACTTCTTCGGCACTACGCATCCTTCCCCGGCCGGGCAACAGGATCGGCGTTCTCCCGCGGTCCCCTGATTCCTAGTATTCCTACTGGATTAGTAGGGATACTCGCAGAGGTGGTGCCCGGGCCCAAGAGGACGTTCAGATGGTGGACAAGTCGATCCGTGTGGTGAGCGGTTGGAGCTGCGGTCGGACCGTCAGGGGTTCGTCCAGGCGGCGGCGTCCTCGGCGAGGGCGGACACCCTGGTGGGCAGTTCGGCCGATGCGACGTCGGCCAGCGTCACGCCTTCGAGGATCTCGCGGACGTTCGCCCGGAGCGCGATCCACAGCGGCAGCAGCGACTCCGCGGGACCGGTGTAGGACAGTTCCGGGGGCCGCACGCCGCGTACCGAGACGAGGGGCCCGTCCACGGCGCGGATCACGTCGGCGATGCTGATCGATTCTGCGGGCAGCGCCAGACGATAGCCGCCACCGCCGCCGCGCCGGCTGGCCACGAGGCCGCCGCGGCGCATGTCGTTCAGGATGCCCTCGAGGAACTTGTGCGGAATGCTCTGGGCGTCGGCGATGGCCTCCGCCTTCAGCGGTCCGGCGTCCCGGAACGCGGCGAGTTGCAGCGCGGCGCGTACCGCGTAGTCCGCCCTGGCTGAGATCCGCATGCGGCCAGATTATCCCGCACCGGCCGGGCCGGTGCCGGGCATCGCCGCTCCGGGGCGGCAGTCACCCGCGGCCGGCCGAGCCGGCCGCCGATGCCGGGCGTCAGACGTCTGCGGTGTCCTTGCACTCCCAGCGCAGCAGGTCGCCCGGCTGGCACTCGAGCACCTCGCAGAGCGCGGCGAGCGTCGCGAAGCGCACCGCCTTGGCGCGGCCGTTCTTGAGTACTGCCAGGTTGGCCGGCGTGATGCCGACGCGGTCCGCGAGCTCGCCCACGGACATCTTCCGCCTGGCCAGCATGACGTCGATGTCGACGGCGATCGGCATCAGATCACCTCTGCCAGCTCGGCCTGCATCCGCGCGGCCTCGACGTCACGCGCGACGGCCTGGCCGAGCAGCATCCGCAGCACCAGCACGATGAGAGCGACCCCCAGGGCCGCCATGACGCCCCCGCCCAGCAGGAGGACGATGCCCGGTGGGACGGCCTCACCCGGCGCCAGGACGACGCCGAGCGCGAACAGAAGCAGAGCGGCCGCCACGATCGCGCCGATCACGATGTGGACGTACCGGAAGGCGGCGTCGGAGAAGACGGTGCCGCGTCGGACCATCGTCACGAGCCGCCACACACAGACGAGGACGACCTGGACCGTCACGATGCCCAGGACGGTGATCACCAGGAACGGGTTACGGAGGTGCGCGACGTCCGCGTCGAGGCTCTCCATGTCGATGGCCAGCAGCGGCACCATCACGGCCTGGACGAACACCGAACCGGCGAGCAGGCCCACGAGTACAGCCCGCAGCGCAAGGACTGTCAGCTTTCCCATCACGTCTCCTTCAATCGAGCAGCGATGGAAATCTATCGAGAAACGATAGGCAGGGCAAGTGGTGGGCCGCCAAACGATGGTGGGGCTGCCGGCACCTGCCGCCTGAGCGCCGCTCGGGCAGGGCGCGCTCGTGTGAACGACGGGAGGGGCTCACAGCCGGCTTGGCCGTGAGCCCCTCCCGTCGTCCTGGGCCGGCCCGCTCTCGTACGAGCACGAGCCGACCCGGACGCCTTCGATCAGACGAGGTCGAACCGGTCCAGGTCCATGACCTTGGCCCACGCCGCGACGAAGTCGTTCACGAACTTCTCCTTCGCGTCGTCGCTCGCGTAGACCTCCGCGAGCGCGCGCAGCTCGGAGTTCGAGCCGAAGACGAGGTCGGCACGGGTGCCGGTCCACTTGACGGCGCCCGAGGCGTCACGGCCCTCGAAGGTCGTCTGGTCGCCGGAGGTCGACTTCCACGTCGTGCCCAGGTCGAGCAGGTTGACGAAGAAGTCGTTGGTCAGCACGCCCGGGGTGTCCGTGAACACGCCGTGCGAGGACTGCCCCTGGTTGGCACCCAGGACGCGCAGACCACCGACGAGGGCGGTCATCTGCGGCGCGCTCAGGGTGAGCAGGTTGGCCCGGTCGAGCAGCAGGTACTCGGCCGGCAGGCGGTTGCCCTTGCCGACGTAGTTGCGGAACCCGTCGGAGGACGGCTCCAGCGCGGCGAACGACTCGGTGTCCGTGTGCTCCTCGGTCGCATCCACACGGCCCGGCGTGAAGGGGACCTCCACGTCGAAGCCCGCGTCCTTGGCGGCCTTCTCGACCGCGGCGGCACCGCCGAGGACGATCAGGTCGGCCAGGGAGACCTTCTTGGCGCCGGAGTTGAACTCCGACCGGACGCCCTCCAGGACGCGCAGGACCTGCGCGAGCTGGTCGGGGTTGTTGACCTCCCAGCCGTTCTGCGGCTGCAGACGGATACGGGCGCCGTTGGCACCGCCGCGCTTGTCGCTGCCGCGGAACGTCGAGGCCGACGCCCACGCGGTGGAGACCAGCTGCGAGACGGTCAGCCCCGACTCCAGGAGCTTGGCCTTGAGCGCCGCGGCTTCCGCGGCGTCGATGGCCGCGCCCTCGGCCTGCGGCAGCGGGTCCTGCCACAGCATCGTCTCCGCCGGGACCTCCGGGCCGAGGTACAGGGACTTCGGGCCCAGGTCACGGTGGGTCAGCTTGTACCAGGCGCGGGCGAAGGCGTCCGCGAACTCGGCCGGGTTCTCGTGGAAGCGGCGCGAGATCGGCTCGTAGATCGGGTCGAAGCGCAGCGAGAGGTCGGTGGTGAGCATCGTGGGCCGACGCTTCTTCGACGCGTCGTGCGCGTCGGGGATGATCTCCTCGGAGTCCTTGGCCACCCACTGGTTGGCGCCGGCGGGGGACTGGGTCAGCTCCCACTCGTAGCCGAAGAGGATGTCGAAGAAGTCGTTGCTCCACTGGGTCGGCTTGGTGGTCCAGGTGACCTCGAGACCGGAGGTGATGGCGTCGCCGGCCTTGCCGGAGCCGTGGGTGGACTTCCAGCCCAGGCCCTGCTCCTCCATGGAGGCGGCCTCGGGGTCGTTGCCGACGGCCTCGGCCGGGCCGGCGCCGTGGGTCTTGCCGAAGGTGTGACCACCGGCGATGAGGGCGACGGTCTCCTCGTCGTTCATCGCCATGCGGCGGAACGTCTCACGGATGTCGCGGGCCGCCGCGATCGGGTCCGGGTTGCCGTTCGGGCCCTCCGGGTTGACGTAGATGAGGCCCATCTGGACGGCGCCGAGCGGGTTCTCCAGCTCACGGTCGCCGGTGTAGCGCTGGTCGTCGAGCCAGGTGGTCTCGGGACCCCAGTACACGTCCTCGTCGGCCTCCCAGACGTCGGCACGGCCGCCGGCGAAGCCGAAGGTCTCGAAGCCCATCGTCTCCAGCGCGACATTGCCCGTGAGGATCATGAGGTCGGCCCAGGAGATGGACTGGCCGTACTTCTTCTTGACCGGCCACAGCAGACGGCGGGCCTTGTCCAGGTTGCCGTTGTCCGGCCAGCTGTTCAGGGGGGCGAAGCGCTGCTGGCCACGGCCGCCACCACCGCGGCCGTCGCTGATGCGGTAGGTGCCGGCGCTGTGCCAGGCCATACGGACCATCAGCGGGCCGTAGTTGCCGAAGTCGGCGGGCCACCAGTCCTGCGAGGTGGTGAGCACCTCGGCGATGTCACGCTTCACGGCCGTCAGGTCGAGAGCCTGGAACGCCTCGGCGTAGTCGAACTCCGCACCGAGCGGGTTGGCGACGACCGGGTCCTTGGCAAGGATCTTCAGGTTGAGCCGCTCCGGCCACCACTGGCGGTTGCCACCGCCCTGGGTGGGGTGCGCGGCGCGGTCATGTGCGACCGGGCAGCCGCCGCCGGTGCCCTCCGTTTTCGCGTCGGTGACGATTGCGTCGTGGTTCTCGGACATGGAAATCCTTCCGGAGGGGGCGGATCGCTGTGCTCAGGAACTGCAGTGGATGGATCGGTCGGGATACAGGCCCCGGTCGGTCACGTGGACCTCGTGAGCCGAGAGGCCGTGGTCGCCGCAGGCGGTCGGTCTCACCGTCCCGCGGGCCGCTCGGCCCTTGCCGACGACGACCCGAAGCGCGGTCTCGTACCGGGCCCGCGGGCAGGTTCGGCGCACGCTGCCGGCCGGGGTGCGTCCCGCCGCGACAGGCGCGTGCAGGGCTTCGCACGAGGCCGGGGTGTGATGCCGCTCACGCGGTCGCTCGTCCCGGAGGGGTCGGAGGGAGTCGTCTCGATGGGAGGACGGTCGCCGTTCCGCCGGTCTCGGGGAGCGCCACGCAGACGGCCGTCACCTGCGCGCCGGCCCGGCACAACCGCTCGGCGGTGGTCGCGTCACGTCTTCTCTCCTGTCCTGCGGGAACAGTCGGGAGCAGTCCTGTCCCTTGGCTATTGCCGGAACCGATCCTACGATGGACAGAGTCCAGGTCAACAAGTGCGCCAAGCTCGTATTCAATCGGAACCCTGGCGTCCGCCGGGTAGCCTTCGGGTATCCCGCCGCATCTGAATAGGTGAACCGATATGAGTGACCTGCTGGAGCGACTACGAGGGCGTGGCTGGCGGATGACCTCCCAGCGGCGTGTCGTTGCGGAGGTCCTGGCCGGTGACCACGTGCATCTCACGGCAGACGAGGTGCACGCTCTCGCCGTGCAGCGGCTGCCCGAGATCTCCCGGGCGACCGTCTACAACGCCCTGGGCGAACTGGTCCTGCTCGGAGAGGTCATAGAGGTCTCCACGGACGGCCGCGCCAAGCGCTACGACCCGAACGCGCACCACCCGCACCAGCACTTGGTGTGCTCGCAGTGCGGCACCGTCCGCGACGTCCACCCGACGGGCAATCCGCTCGCCGACCTCCCGGCGGACGAACGGTTCGGCTTCACCGTGTCCCAGGTCGAGGTCACCTACCGCGGACTGTGCCCGACCTGCGCCTGAGGGACAGCTCCTGGGGCCGTCGTCGGGATCCTGCCGAGCCCCTGAACCGCACCGCGCCGCTCGGAAACCAGGTGCGGCCGGTCGGTGCGCCGGTGTCTGCTCGGGTCCATGGCGATGAGGTTGGGCAAGCCGGGAGCCGACGGGATGGGCGAGGTCGTGGACGTGCTGCGGGAGTGGCAGTCCGAGGGGGCTCCGATGCAGCTGCATCCGGGGGACCTGGGCTGGTTCTGGCGGTGGGGCGCGGAAGTGACAGCGGCGGCGGTCAGGACGTGGACCACGGACGGACGGATCCTCGCCGTCGGGCTGCTGGACGGTCCTGAGCTGTTGCGGCTGACGATGGCGCCGGACGCGCTGCGGGACGAGGAATTGGCGCGGCGCTTGGTCGAGGACGTGACCGAGCCCGAGCGCGATGTACTGCCTGCGGGGAGGGTGAACGTCGAGGCGCCGGTGGGTGCCTTGGTCCAGGATCTCCTGTGCGAGCGCGGCTGGAGGGCCGACGAGCCGTGGACGCCGTTGCGCCGCGACCTCACGGAGCCGGTGAAGGACCCTGGCGTGCGAATCGAGGCGGTCGGGCCTGAGCAGGCGCACGTGTTTGCCGCCGTGGTCCGGGGAGCCTTCGAGGGCTCGACGTTCACCGAGGAGCGCCGGCACGCGATGGCGGCCGGACTGCCGTACGCCGATGCCCGGTGCCTGGTCGCCTACGACGAGCGGGGCAACGCCGTGGCGGCGGTGACGGTGTGGTCGGCCGGCCCCGGCAGGCCCGGATTGCTCGAACCGATGGGCGTGCACCGGGAACACAGCCGCCAGGGCTACGGCCACGCGATCACCCTCGCCGCGGCGGCCGCACTCCAGGAACTGGGTTCGTCGAGCGCGCTCGTCTGCACCCCGAGCTCCAATGCCGCCGCCGTCGCCACGTACAGGAGGGCCGGCTTCCGGCAACGGCCCGAGGTGCGGGACCGATACCGGGACGCCTAGGTCCTGCCCGACCGCTCGCGGGACCAGGACTCACCTCGTTCTGGCCTGCATGAAGCGGATACGCCTGAGGCAGAAGGGAGGCGCTCGCCACCACTTAGGGTTCCTGTATGACGACCACACTCGGCCTGCGGGAGATCACCCCCGCCAACGTCGACGCCGCGATCGGCCTGCGGGTCCGCCCGGATCAGGAGCACTTGGTCGCGCCGGTCGTGAAATCTCTGGCCGAGGCGTATGCCTACGGGCCGACAGCGTGGCCCCGCCTGATCGTTGACGGTGACATTCCCGTCGGATTTCTCATGGCCTTCCTCGACCTGGACTGGAGCGGCGACGGCACGGACATCCGTTCCGGCCTCTGGCGGCTCAACATCGCAGCCGGTCAGCAGGGGCGGGGATGCGGACGCTTCGCGGTCGAGTCGGTCGCCGCCGAGATCCGTCGTCGCGGCGGAACCCGCCTGACCACCACCTGGCATCCGGGTGCGGGTGGCCCCGAGGGCTTCTACCTCGGGCTGGGGTTCCGGCTGACGGGTGAGACCAGCGGGGGCCAAACAGTGGGTGAGCTGGACCTGCGCTAGGACTCGGCCCCGTCGGACAGTGTCCGGGCAACTGCCGAGATCTCCACGGCCGGTGGCCCTGCGGCCCTGCTCCTGAGGCCCTGTCCGGGTGATCGCCGGGCACACTGGGCGACATGCCTGTTTCGCTGCATCACATCGTCATCGACGCCCACGACCTGCCTGCCCTCGCCCGGTTCTGGGCCGAGGTGCTGCGCTGGCGGATCCTGTCCGAGCGGGAGCGGGAGGTGGTCATCGGGCCGGACGAGACCGCGCCCGTGGGCATCTGCTTCATGCCGGTGACGGACCGAAAGGTCGTCAAGAACCGCCTGCACCTCGACCTGACCTCCGCAGCGGAGGACCGGGAGGCCGAGATCGAGCGCATCCTCGCACTCGGTGCCCGCCGGGCCGATGTAGGGCAGAGCGGCAGTGAGTCGTGGACGGTGCTGGCCGATCCGGAGGGGAACGAATTCTGTGTGGTCCGTCCGAAGGAGACTCTCATCGGCTAACCAGTGCGGTCCGGACGACTGCGAGATGGCGCGGCCACTGCAGGGCTGAGCCGGGAGTACGTACGGCGGGGCTGAGGGTGCGGCCGCGCGCGCCGGTCCGCCCCTCGGCCGCGAAGCCGAGCACGCAGTGCCTCAGCCTTCCTCAGGATTCTGCCGATGAGAGTGCGACGCTTGATGGCAACACGTGTGAAATCGGCGCATAAGAGGGAGAAACGCGCATGCCGCTCTATCTGTCGAGGTTCAGCTACACACCGGACACCTGGGCCAGGATGATCGGCAACCCGGAGGACCGCAGAAGAGCCGCTCGGACGTACATCGAGTCGGTCGGCGGAAAGCTCCACGGGTTCTGGTACGCCTTCGGCGAGCACGACGGCTACACCCTCTGGGAGGCCCCCGACAATGTGTCCATGGCCGCCGTCGCGCTGGCGATCACCGGAGGGGGCGCGCTCGGGTCGCTCGAAACGACAGTGCTCCTCACCGTCGACGAAACGATCGACGCCCTGCGCAAGGCCGAGGAGGTTCAGTACCGACGGCCTGGCGCATAGTCCCGCTCAGCCGGGGGATCAGCCGAGGACGAGCGGGAGTCTCGCGGTGAGACCGCCCAGTTCGGCCTTCTCCGCCCCGGTCGGGGCGCGCCGTCCCGTGCCGACGAGAAGCGCCTCCTTGTCGGAGAACGAGGCGGGGAAGGGCGTCCCTGCGATCTTCTCCAGCGTCGCGCGGGACAGGGCGAGCCCTTCCACAGGTGGTTCCGCCGCGTGCGGGAGGTGCGCCACCAGGTCGAGGTGGTGCAGCGTCCACTCCATGACGTACGCGGTGAGGTAGTCGCCCGCGGTGAGGACCTCGTCGCGGGTACGGACCCGACGTGCGGAGTCGGCGAGTTCGGCGGCGCGGCCGGCGGCGGAGCCGACGTCGTCGAGGTGGAATTGGAGTAGGTGAGGTTCTCCGTACGCGGCGGCCAGCCGGACCGTCAGCGCGTCGAGCGGATCGTCGCCGGTCGGCGGCGTATCGGTGACCTCCCAATAGGTCACCGCGTCGCGGGTCGGTTCCGTGTCGGCGGGGGTCGCGAGGGTGATCAGAACGTCCTGAGCATCGATGACCAGATGGCACACCAGGTCCCGCACGAGCCAGCCGGCACAGCCGGACGGCTGTCCGAAGTCCTTGTCCGCGAGTGCGGCGACCGCCGCGCGCAATGCCGTCCACGAGCGTGAGAAGAGATCCACATCGGCACGGTAGTGCGGTGCCGCAGTGGCGGACAAGCATGCGTCGGGGCCGTCGGATCGCGCCGGAGGCGGAGGGGGACAAGGCCTCCGCGACGCCACCCAGGCCGGTGGGGAGGGCATCCTGAGCGCCGTGTGACGCGCGTGGGTCGTTGACCGGATTGGTGAGGGCGCGCTGTATAGGGTCTGGGCAACCGTCCTCCTCGGCAAGGCCGCCCCGCCCCGCATACGACGGGACTTTGCGGCAGGCCGTGAGCGCAGACATGACTTCGATCATCAGGAGTGCTGCCGTGCCATCCAGAGAGACGTCATCTGCGCCCGGCGGGCTCGGCCGTAACCGTGAGACCGCGATGCTCGCGCTGCTGTCCTTCGCCATGCTCATCGTCTCGCTCGACCAGTACATCGTGGTCGTGGCACTTCCCGACATCGCCCGCGACCTCGGCTACTCCGCGCAGACTCTTCAGTCGGTCATCAGCGCCTACGCGGTCGCCTCGGCCGGGTTCCTCCTGTTCGGCGGACGTGCCGCCGACCTGCTCGGGCGACGGCGCGTCCTTGTCACCGGCCTCGCGCTGTATGCCGGAGCCGCCCTCGTGGGAGGACTCGCCACCGGGCCCGGAACGCTTCTCGCCGCCCGCGCGATTCAGGGGCTCGGCGGGGCGCTGGTCTTTCCCACCACCCTGGCGCTCATCAACACCACCTTCGCCGAAGGCCGGGCCCGCAACCGCGCGTTGGGGATCTGGGGAGGGTCGGGCGCGGCAGGGCTCGTCATCGGTGTGCTGCTCGGCGGGATTCTGACGCAGGCGTTCGGCTGGGAAGCGGTCTTCTTCGTCAACGTCGCCCTGGCAGGGCCCGCGCTGGTGCTCGCCCTTGTCGTCATTCCCCGGGACGGAGAACGCGAAAGGGGGCGCAAGTTCGACCTGCCGGGCGCGCTCAGCGTCACCTTCGGGGTCACGCTCATCGTGTTCGCCCTCGTTCAGGGCCCCGGACTGGGATGGCTGTCGCCGGGCATCGTGCTCAGTGCGGTGGCGGGCATCCTGCTGCTCGGAGCGTTCTTCGTCATCGAGCGGCGCAGCAACGACCCGCTGATGCCGACCGAGTTGCTCTCCAACCGCAACCTCATCACCGGTGTGTTCATCGCCTTCATGTTCATGGCGACCTTCGGCTCCGTGCTCTACTTCCTGTCCATCTACTTCCAGGAGATTCTGGGCTACGACCCGTTGCAGACCGGTGCCGGCTTCCTCATCCCCACGGCTGTGGTCGTGGCCGGTTCGACCTTCGCCGGCCATCTCGTGACGCGGTTCGGTCTCCGGCGCACGCTGGCCGCGGCTCACATCATCGGCGCGCTCGGCGCGGTCGGCCTCGGCCTGGCGATCTCGCCGGACGGTACCTACGTCGGACTCATCCCCGGCCTCGTGGCGCTCAGCATCGGCGACGGAGTGGTCTTCACCGGCATGTTCATCGCCGCCGCCACCGGAATCCCCGACCGGCAACAAGGCATCGCCTCCGGCATCGCATCCACCGGCTCGGGAGCGGGCGCCGCTGTCGGCCTCGCCATCCTCGTCCTGGTGGCGACCGCGGGCCTGGACGGCCTCTCCGGTGAAGAGCTCCACGTCGCCACCGCCGAGGGAATCAGAACCGCGCTCTTCGCCGCCGCGGGCGGCATCGTGCTGACCTTCCTCGTCACCCTGCGCCGCTGCCCGACACCGCCCGAGCGGGGGCTCACTCCTGTGCCGTACCAGACCCGTCGCTGCTGACCGCGCGCCGGCGAGCACATCGTCCTGGCGAACGACCCCATGGTGCGGCGCCACGTCCACGGTCGCCGAGCACAGCGGCGAACGAGAGGTGAGTGCGGGAGACGCAGGTCACATTCGCCCATGTCACACGGCGTCCTGCTACCTCGTCTCAGGTGTGTACCCACTGACGACCACAGAGGAGCCCACCATGGAAGCGCGACTGAACTATTTCGCCAGCCCCACCGCCGGCAAGGTCATCAAGTACGTCATGTCGGCGGGCAAGACGCTCAAGGACGGGCCGGTTCCGGCCGCGACGCAGGAGCTGGTAGCCCTGCGCGTGAGCCAGATCAACGGCTGCGCCGTCTGCGTCGACATGCACACCAAGGACGCCGCCGCGGCCGGTGAGACCGCGGTGCGGCTGAATCTGGTCGCGGCCTGGCGGGAGGCCACCGTCTTCACCGAGGCCGAGCGGGCCGCGCTGGCACTGGCCGAGCAGGGGACCCGGGTTGCCGAAGGGGCCGGTGGAGTCAGCGACGAGGTGTGGGCGTACGCCGCGAAGCACTACGACGAGGAGCAGCTCACGGCCCTGGTGATCCTGGTTTCCTTCATGAACATGGTGAACAGGCTGAACATCGTCACACAGCAGCCGGCCGGCAGCTACGAGCCCGGACAGTTCCACTGAACGAGATCAGCACCTGATGTGAGGGAGGGGCCGGCGTGAGCAAGGTCGAGGAGTTCGAGGAGCTGCGGCCACTGCTGTTCTCGATCGCCTACCGGATTCTGGGCAGCGTGAGTGAGGCCGAGGACGCGGTGCAGGAGACATGGCTGCGGTTCGACGGCTCGTCGACCCGACCCACGTCGACCAAGGCCTTTCTGTCCGCAGCGGTGACGCGGATCGCCATCGACGTGCTGCGTTCCGCGCGGGTGCGGCGGGAGGAGTACGTGGGCCCGTGGTTCCCCGAGCCGTTGCTCAGCGATCCGTACGAGGACCCGGCGCGGGCGGTGGAGCTGGCCGACTCGGTGTCGATGGCCGCGCTGCTGCTGCTGGAGCGGCTCAGCCCGCTGGAGCGGGCGGTGTTCGTGCTGCGCGAGGTGTTCGCCTTCGGGTTCGACGATGTCGCCGCGGCGGTGGGGCGCTCGGAAGCGGCATGCCGGCAGCTGCTGGTGCGGGCGCGACGGCACATGGACGCCGGGCGGCCGCGGTTCGCGGCTGACGGGCAGGAACAGCGAGAACTGGCGACGCGGTTCTTCGAGGCGCTGAAGGACGGCGATGTGGAGGGACTGCAGGATCTGCTGGCGGCCGATGTGCAACTGGTCGGGGACGGCGGAGGCAAGGCCCCGCAGCTGGCCAGGGCCGTCACGGGCGCGGAGAAGGTGGCCCGGTTGCTCGCCACGTTCATCCTCCGGCTGGTCCGGCTCGATGTGTCCTTCGAGCCGCATCAGATCAACGGCCGGCCCGGGGCGGTCTTCCGGGACCGGGACGGAAAGGTGCTCCACATTCTGGCCCTGGACGTGCTCGACGGGCGGATCCAGACCATCCGCGGGGTGATCAACCCCGACAAGCTCGGCCACATCGGGCCGGTCGCCGACGCCTGGGCCATCGACCGTGAGGTGAGGCAGGTCCGTCGGCGGATGAACTGACCGTGGCATGAAGCGGTCCGGCCCTGCCGTCCGGCGTCCGCACCCGCCTGACGGGCCGTCGCATACGTACGGTCCCAGCCGCGGTCAGTCGTCTTCGGGCTCGGGCTCGAACGTGAAACAGATGGTCGGCGTGCGGGGCTCGGCCTCGTCGTACGCGTCATCCCACGCCACCCCTGCGCACGCCGCTCATGACGACGCCCGGTGGGACCGCCGCGCATCCGGAAGGGTTCTTCAGCCGGTCACGCGGCGAGGTGCCGGAGCCGGTCTGCCGACGCGACACAGGGCGCCGGGCGGCCGTGCCCAGGTCAGGACGCGCAACGCGTGAATTCCGCGTGGTCTCTCACCAGGGTCCGGTCGTAGGGTGGCGCCGTGACGACGACGGCGGAACAGACACAGCCCGGCCGGCTCCTCTATGGATGCATGGGACTCGGCGGCAGCTGGGACCACGAGCCCTACACCTCGAAGGACATCGCGGTCGCGGAAGCTGCCGTGGAGGCGGCCCTCGACAGTGGCATCAACACCTTCGACCACGCCGACATCTACCGGAACGGCAAAGCCGAAGCGGTGTTCGGCGAGATCCTCGCCCGCGCACCGGAACTGCGGGAGCGCATCGTCGTGCAGACCAAGTGCGGCATCCGCCTCGCGGACGGGGACCACCCGGGGATCTACGACCTGCGCGGCACCACCATCGTGGAGCGCGTGGAGGAGAGTCTCGCCCGGCTGCGTACCGACGTCCTCGATGTCCTGCTCCTGCACCGGCCGGACCCGCTGGCGGATCCCGACGATGTCGCCGAGGCACTGACGTCACTGCACCGGCAGGGACTCGTGCGGCGTTTCGGCGTCTCGAACATGAGCGCGGCACAGATCGCGCATCTTCAGGCGGCGCTGGAGCTGCCACTGGTCGCCAACCAGCTGGAGATGAGCCTTCAGCAGCGGGACTGGGTCGAGGCCAGCGTCGTGGTGAACACACCGCAGGCGGCGGCCGTCGGTTTCCCCCTGGGCACGCTCGAGTACTGCAGCGCCAACGGAGTGCAGGTCCAGGCATGGGGCGCCCTCGCCCAAGGCCGTTACACCGGCCGTCAGGAGACAGCGGACGAGCAGGCGACCGCGCGGCTCGTCGAGGCGTTGGCCAAGGAGAAGGACACGAGCCCCGAAACGATCCTGCTGTGGTGGCTGCAACGACACCCCGCCGGCATCGCACCGGTCATCGGCACCGCCCGCCCCGAACGCATCCGCGCCTGCCGGGATGCCGCGACGGGGGAGCCGCGGCTCAGCCACGAGGAGTGGTACGACCTGTGGATCACGGCCCGCGGAGCGGCGCTGCCGTAGACCCTCGGGCGGCCCGGGCCAAGCCGCGGGCAGAGTCCTGCCCTGCACGGCCCGGGCCAAGCCGTAGGCGGAGTCCTGCCCTGCACGGCCCGGGCCAAGCCGCGGGCCGAGTCCCGCCCTACGCCGCCCGGTCATGCCGTGCGTGCGGCCTCCGCGACGACCTCGACGGTCCGTTCGAGTTCGGCCTCGGTGTTGTAGTAGTGCGGCGACAGCCGCACCAGCGGGTGAACTCCCCTGTTCAGCGTGTCGAACTGGGTGTGCTCGGCGACCGTGGTCGACACATTGACGTGATGGCGCGCGAGGACGGCCGCGAGGTCATGGGTGTTCAGTCCGTCGACCTTCGCGGTCACGATGGCGCAGCGGTCGCGGCCGAGGTCGTACGTCGTGACGCCGGGCAGCGCGTCGAGGCGGTCGCGCAGCTGCGCGCCGAGCGCGATGCTCCGGCGGCCGATCCGGTCCATACCCAGTTCGAGGGCCTGGACCACGGCGGCGTCCAGGCCCAGGACATTGGCGTAGCTCATCTCCCAGGAGGCGAAGCGCCGTGCGCCCTGGTGCCAGATGAAGCCGTTGCCGCCGTCCCAGGTGGCGGCTTCGATGTCGTTGACGAACGGATCGAGGTGCTCGAGCATCTGCGTCCTGACCCAGAGGAACCCGGTGCCGCGCGGCCCTCGCAGGAACTTGCGGCCGGTCGCGGTCACCATGTCGCAGCCGAGGGCCTCGACGTCCACGGGGAACTGCCCGATGGACTGCGTGGCATCGAGGAGGAACGGCACCCCCGCCGCACGGGCGATCCGTCCGATCTCGCCCGCCGGGTTGATCAGGCCGCCGCTGGTGGGGACATGGCTGATGCCGATCAGCCGGGTGCGCTCGTCGATCAGACCCGCCAGGGCAGCGGCGTCGGTCTGCCCCGACGCGTCGTCCGGGACCACGACGATCTCCACGCCGGTGCGCCGGGCGGTCTGGAGGTAGGCCAGGACATTGCTCCCGTACTCGGCGCGGCCCGTGAGGATACGGTCGCCCGGCTGGAAGGTGAGCGAGTAGAACGCCGCGTTCCAGGCGTGGGTGGAGTTGTCGAAGATGGCCACCTCGTCGGCCCGTCCGCCGATCAGCTCGGCGATGTGCTCGTACGTGGCGTCGATCCGGCTCCGTTCCTGGCTGGCAGCCTCGTAGCCGCCGATGGACGCCTCCAGCTCCAGGTGCGCCGTCATCGCGTGCAGCGTCCGCCGGGACAGCAGCCCGGCTCCTGCGTTGTTGAGGTGCACGCGGTTGGCGCATCCGGGGGTGTCCTGGCGCAGTGCCTCGATGTCCACGTGAACGCTCCCTCATCGGTCGGATGCTGTGACCTCTACCCGTCAGGGACTCCGCATCCCGGGTTGCCGGGCGGCTCGATCCCACTGGTCCGTAGAGCGATCGGGGGAGGGCCCGGAGCGGTGACCGGCAACGGCGGCGCCACGTCCGTAGCGTGGCGGCGTGGCGCGGATCGATGAACCTGAGACAGCGGGCCTGGCGGGGGACCCGGGCCGGCTGCTGGCCCTGTCCGACGGCATCTTCGCCATCGCGATGACGTTGTTGGTGCTCGATGTCACCGTGCCGGACGATCTCGACGTACGCGCGTTCCGGGAGGCGTTGGACGATCTGTGGCCCAAGGTGGCGGCGTACGGCTTGAGCTTCACCATCCTGGCGGCGTTCTGGATGGACCACCGAAGGATCTTCCTGTGGGTGCGCCATGTCGATGACGCGGTTCTGAGGGTGTCGCTGTGCGGTCTCGGGGCGATCGCGCTGCTGCCCTTTCCCACGGCTCTGCTGGCGGAGTATCCGGGGCGTACGGTCTCCGTGGCGCTGTACGCGGGCACCATCGCCGTCACCGATCTGCTGCATCTCGCGCTGTTCGTCATCGTGTGGAAGCGTTCGCGGCTGCAGCACGAGCCCATCGGCGACCGTGTGGGCCGTGCCATGGTCGCCGACCTCATCACCTCGATCGTTGTCTTCGGGGCGTCGGTGGGCATTGCCTTCGCGTCCCCGCGCGCGGCGGTGTGGAGTTGGGCCGTGCTGCTGCCGGTCAAATTCGTGATGGGCCGGCGCGCCCGGGCAGGCATCCGGACGCCGTGAACCGCCTGGGGCGGCCTGCCGCGGCAGGCCGCCCCAGGCGGTTCGACTCGGGTACCGACCGCTATCGGCGGCTGCGCACGAGCAGGTGGAGGAAGTACGGCGTGCCGACCATCGCCGTCATGAGTCCGGCGCCCAGCTGGGCCGGGGCGATCACCGTACGGCCCAGAAGGTCCGCGACGCAGACGAGGGTGGCGCCGAGGATGACCGCGACCGGGATCACGCGGACATGGCGCCTTCCCACCAGGGCCCGGGCCGCATGCGGGGCCACCAGCCCCACGAATCCGATCCATCCCGCGGCGGAGACCGCGGTCGCGCTGAGGAGGACGCTCAGTACGAGGAAGCCCAGCCGCTCCCGGGGCAGACCGATGCCGAGGAGTCGCGGCGTGTGGTCGTCGAGCGAGACGAGGTCGAGTTCCGTGCGGCGTACGACCGCGATCGCCAGTCCCACGGTGAGTACCGCCGCGAGAGGCAGCACGTCCGGCACCGACCGTCCGTAGGTGGACCCCGAGAGCCAGGTGAGGGCCTTCGTCGCGTTGAACGGGTCGGTGAGAACGATGAGCAGGCTGATCACGGCGGCGGCCGCGGTGGCCATGCCGATGCCCACGAGGACGAGGCGGTTCTGCTGGAAACCGCCGCGTGCCGCGAGGCCGAAGACGACGGCGGCGGTGATCCCTGCCCCGGCGAGCGCGGCTCCCGCGATGCTCCACGACCCGGCCATGGGCACGGTGGTCACGAGAGCCACGGCGCCGAGGGCGGCCCCGCCGGAGACGCCGAGGACACCGGGCTCCGCGAGCGGATTGCGGGTCACGGCCTGCACCAGGGTTCCGGACAGGGCCAGTGCCGCGCCCGCCAGAAGTGCCGCGTAGACCCGGGGCGTCCGGGTGTCGAGGACGAAGGAGACGCTCTGACCGGCTCTGCCCTGCACCCAGTTGACGACATCGCCCAGCAGCAGCTTGCTGTCGCCGAGCAGCACGGCGGCGATCGTCACACCGACGAGCACCGTCGTCAGCACGGCCGTGGTGGTCAGGAAGGTCGCCCGGCTCTTGATGCGCAGCCGGTCGGGTGCTGCCGCCGCGGTGGTGTCCCGGAGCCGTGTCGCCATCACGACCAGGAACAGGGCGCCGACGAGGCTGGTGACGACGCCCGTCGGGACGGCGACCGCCGTGTCCGCGGGCACGAGTGCCCGCAGCAGCACATCCGATCCGAGTACCAGCGCGGCCCCGGCCAGGCCCGCGAGCGGCATGCTCGCACGGCCCCGGGCGAACGCGCGGAAGCGTCGTGCCAGGGGGCGGACGAGTGCGGGCGCGCACAGGCCGACGAAGCCGATCGGCCCGGCGAGCGTGACCGCGGCCGCGGAGAGCAGCGACGCGAGCACCACCACGGTGACGCGTGTCGACCGGACCCTGACGCCGAGGCCGCGCGCCGCGTCGTCGCCGAGTGCCAGGGCGTCGACCCGACGGGCGATCAGAAGTAGCCCGACGAGGCCGACAGCCGCGACGGGCGCCATCTGCAGTACGCCGTCGAACCCGTTCTGGCTGATGCTGCCCTGGTTCCACTGGTAGAGCCCCTCTGTCTGCTGGGGGAACAGCAGGAGGAGTCCCTCCGTGATGGAGGTGAGACCGAGGGCCAGGGCGGTGCCGGCGAGAACGAGCCGGACGGTGCCCGCGCCGAGGCCGGACAGACCGAGGACGATGCCCGCAGCCGCCAGGGCACCGACGAACGCGACACCGGTGGAGGCGAACAGGGGAAGGCTGACGCCGGTGACCGCCATCAGGCTCAGCGCGAGGTAGGAACCCGCGTTCACGGCCAGTGTGTCGGGTGAGGCGAGGACGTTGCGGCTGACCGCCTGCAGGGCGGCGCCCGCGATGCCGAGCACCGCTCCGACGAGCAGTCCGGCGACCATCCTCGGCAGCCGGGAGGCGATGACGACGGATGCGTCGCCCGCGCCCGCCCGGCCGGTGAGAGCCTTGAACACCGCGTCGGCGTCCGTCGCGGCGGTGCCCTGCGTGATGTCGATCGTCGCGAGAACCGCGAGCGTCAGGAGAAGTGCGGCGGTCACCGCTGCCGGGCCCGTCCGGGACGGGGCCGGCGACGAACGAGCCGCGGATTTCGTAGCGGTGACGGCCATGGTGCTACTTCTTCGTGAGCGCCTGGACGACCGCGTCGATGTATGCCTCCATCGACTCGGTGCCACCGAACATCCAGATGCCGTCGGGCAGCCGGTGCACGTCGCCGGCCTTCACGAACGGCAGCGACGTCCACACGGAGTTCTTGGCCAGGGCGCCGGTGAACGGCGTGCTGGACTTGTCGTCCTTGTTGGCGATGTAGGCGAACTGGACGTCGCCGAGCTTGGTGAGGCCCTCGACGTCGGTGGCGGCCAGACCGTAGCTCTCGTCGCCCTTGACGGTCCAGGCGTTCTTCAGGCCGACCTTCTCGTTGACGGCACCGAGGAGCGAGCCGCTGGTGTAGGGCCGGATGGAGACCTGGTTGGAGGTGACGTAGCCGTCCGCGAAGGCGAACCCGGTACCGGCGAGGCCGGCCTTGGCGAGCGCCTGCTTGCCCTCGGTGATCTTGGCCTCGAACTCCTGCTTGAGCTTCTCGGCCCGGGCCGTGGTACCGGTTGCCTTCGCGATGACGTCCAGGTTCGTCGTCATCCGGCCGATCGGGTCGGCAGCCTCGGCGGAGCGCACCTGAAGCACGGGCGCGACCTTGCGCAGCTGCTTGACGGCGGCCGCCGGCAGGTCGTGGGTGGCGACGATGAGGTCGGGCGACAGGGAGGCGACGGCGTCCATGCTCGGCTCGCCGCGCAGGCCGATGTCCTTGGGCTCGTTCTTCAGCGGAACGACGGTGTCCCAGGCCTTGTATCCCTTGACGTCCGCGACGCCGACGGGGTCGACCCCGAGGGATATCAGGTGCTCGACGACGTTCCACTCGGTGCCGACGACCTTCTTGGCGGGGCCGTCGAGCTGCACCTTGGCGCCGGAGGCGTCGGTGAGGGTGATGGGGGCAGCGGTCTTCTTCACGGCCTCCGCGGCGGGCTCGGTCGTTCCGCAGGCGGACAGGGCGAGGGCCGCTGCGGTGGTGGCCGCCACGGTGATGAGGATGCGTCTCATGAGGTGGTGCTGGGCCTTTCACTTCGTGTGTGGTGTCGGCCGATCGCGCGGGTGCGCAGCCGGCCCGTCAGGGGGTCGTGGGAGATCTCGATGCGGATGCCGTACGTGTCCGTCAGGCGCTCCGCGGTCAGGACGTCTTCAGGGCTTCCGTCGGCGATGATCCGGCCCGCTTTGAGGAGCATGATCCGGTCGGCGACGGCAGCGGCCTGGTCGAGGTCGTGCAGGACGACGCCGACGGCGATGCCGTGAATGTCCGTGAGGTCGCGGATGAGGTCGAGGAGTTCGACCTGGTAGCGAAGGTCGAGGTAGGTCGTGGGCTCGTCGAGGAGCAGCACGCCCGTCTCCTGCGCGAGGCAGCCGGCGAGCCACACGCGCTGCAACTGCCCGCCGGAGAGGTTCTCGGCGCCGCGGTCGGCGAGTTCGGTGACGCCGGTCAGGGCGAGTGCCCGGTCCACGGCGGCACGTCCGTCGGGGTCCGCACCGCCCCAGCGTCCGCGATGCGGGTAGCGGCCGAACTCGACGAGGTCGCGCACGGTGAGCCCGCTGGGAGTGGGGCGGCCCTGCGTCAGGAGGGCTACGCGGCGCGAGAACTCACGTGGGCTCAGCGCGAAGCCGTCGGTGCCGCCGTCGATGGTGAGCGTGGCGGTCCGCGGCTTCTGAAGGCGGGCCAGCGTGCGCAGGAGTGTCGACTTCCCGCTGCCGTTGGGTCCCACCAGGGCGGCCACTTCGCCGGCCCGCAGGGTCACGGACGCGTCGTGCACGACGTCGTCGCCGTCGTACGCGACGGTCACACCTGTGGCCGACAGGGCATGGAGGGAGACCCTCGTGGCCGCTGAAGTTTCCTCATCAACTTTCACGAGGCGAAGGTTAGCCTAGCCTAAGTGGTGCCAGGTATCCGCGGTCACCGCCGTGACCAGGGAGGCGTCAGTTGCGACGCAGCACGCGGTTCGCCGAAGTCGCCGCGACCGTCGCCAGGAGCCAGCCCGCGCAGATCAGCAGGACCGCGATCCACTGGAGAGCCCCGTCCGCCGCGTAGAAGCGGTCCTGGCCGAGATCGGTGAGCGGGATCAGCAGATCGAGGGTGTAGAGCGGGGCGTTGAACGCGGGGTAGGGCCCGTCGCCGACCGGGCTCGGACGGTGCACGGAGAACACGGTCGCCCCGAGCGTCAGGAGCAGGACCAGCAGCCAGACGGCCCGGCTGGGAAGGTAGCCGTAGCCGATCACCAGATCCTGGAGATGCCCCCAGAGCCGCTGGGGGAGCGGCAGCGTGGAACGCAGCCGCCGGTGCTTGGCGAGCAGCACCGACCGGGCGTCGGTGTCGCGGCCGATGCGTTGGTAGTGGGCGGCGAGTTGCTCGTACGGCTGGGGGACGAACCCCGCCGGGTCCCGCATCAGCCAGGACAGCCGCTCGGCGGCGCGGGCGGGGCCCGGCAGCGCGTCGTAGTGGAGTCCGTCGAGCACGAGGGCCGCCGGCCAGGTGGCCGGAGCGTCACGCAGGACGCCGAGCGCGGCGAAGCTCAGGTCGATGCGACCGGCGGGTGCTTCCCGCAGTCCCAGCGACAGTTCGGGGGTGCCGACGCGCCGGAGGATCAGCGCGTCCTCGCCCTCGGGTGTGGAGATCGCCGCGCCCGCGAAGGAGATCCGGCTCCCGACGGAAGCGCTGCTGAGCCAGACGGTGCCGTGCGCGGTGAATCCGCCCGAGCAGTCGATGCGGGCACCGACCACGAGGTTGCGTGCCCGCATCGCGATGCCGTCATGGCCGGTGAGCTCGGCGCCGTCCAGTTGCAGCGAACCGCCGATCCTCGCTCCGGACAGTTCCAGCGTCCCCACCGCGACGAAGCCGTCACGGGCGTGCAGGTCCCCGCCCACCTGGACGCGGAAGGCCTTGACCGCCGGGCCGAGGGGGTTGTCCACCCGGGCGCCGTCCAGATTGACCGTGCCCCGGATCTGGGTGTCGCGCAGGTCCACGCAGCCGCTCACAAGTACGCCGGCACCTGCCTGGATGTTCCCCTCGACGGTGGCGCACACCAGACCCAGTGCCGCCTGGCCGCGGCCCATGCCGCGTCCGGTCAGCGTCGCCTCCTCGAGGTGGAGGGAACCGCCGATGGTGGCCCGGTAGAGGTTGGTCGCCCCCTCGTTGACGAAGCCTCGGTCGAGGTGGACGCTCCCCCCGACGACGAGCTCGGGGGCGCGGAGACGGGCTTCGGGGCCGAGAAGCCGCGCGCCGCGGAAGCCGAGATACTCCTGGACGTTCGCGCTGTGCAGAAGCACGGCGCCGTTGCAGACCAGGCCGGCTGCGGACAGGCCCATCGCGACGCCGAGTGATTGCGCGTCCAGAGCCGGACGTCCGGGCGGCCCCTCGATCCGGGAGTCATCGAGGCTCAGCCAGGCGCCGACTTTGCAAGAGCGCAGGTCGAGGGTGCCGTCCACGACGCAGTCGACGATCTTCATCTCGCGGGCGGTCGCCGCGCCGGTGGCCACGATGCCCGGTACCTCGCAGCCGACGAGTACGAGAGCGTTGACGCGGGCGCCGCGCATGAGGAGGGGACTCGCGAAGGTGCATCGATGCATACGCACGGGCACACCGATGTCGGCGTCGGCCAGGTCCAGCGCGCCCGTGATCCGGGCCCCGCGCAGATGGAGTCTCGCCGACCGGCCGCTCTCCGGCTCGGGAGCGGTGAGGAGCAGCGATCGCACGGCGTCAGCCCCGACCTCGCCCACGTCGCACCACTCGCCGCGACGGTACTGCTGCCACATGTGCTGCTCGTCCGCGGTCCAGTGGGCGGGCGGTCCGTGGGGCGACGTCACGCGTGCAGGGCCTCTCCGGTCCGAATACGTCGAGCGGTCACGGTCGCGATGTCGCTGCCGCGGTGCAGCACAGTGTCACGCGCGTCAACCGGCGGGCAAGGGGACGAAGTTGGGCCCGCCGCAGCCGGGACGGCATGCGGCCCGGGACGTCCGCGGGGAGGCCGGCACCGGATTCCCGGGACTGTTCCCCTTCAGGCCGGTTTGCCCGTACGAGTCGACAGATGTCGGCAGCGGGGACGACGTACGATCTCCCGTGTGAGCAGCAGACCCGACCCGGCGCCGAACCTGCGCGATCTCGCCCGGCTGCGCCGCGTGCGCGACCGGATGGACCGGGAGTACGCGCAGCCGCTGGACGTCGAGGCGCTCGCCCGAGGCGTCCACATGTCCGCCGGGCACCTCAGCCGGCAGTTCCGGCAGGCTTACGGCGAGTCGCCGTACAGCTATCTCATGACGCGGCGCATCGAGCGGGCCATGGCGCTGCTGCGGCGCGGCGACCTCAGTGTCACCGAGGTCTGTTTCGAGGTCGGCTGCTCGTCGCTGGGCACCTTCTCGACGCGGTTCACCGAACTCGTCGGCATGCCGCCCAGCACCTACCGGGAGCAGGCGGCGAGCGCGACGGCGGGCATACCGTCGTGCGTGTCGAAGCAGGTGACCAGACCGGTCAGGAATCGAGAAGCGCGGTCTCCGGGCCGGGACTAGCGTGACGGCCATGGACATCACCATTCACGCGAGCTTCCTTCCGCAGGACGACCCGGACGCCGCCCTGGCCTTCTACCGCGACGCCCTCGGCTTCGAGGTCCGTGGCGACGTCGGATTCGACGGGATGCGCTGGATCACGGTCGGCCCCGTCGGCCAGCCCAGCACCTCCATCGTCCTGCATCCGCCGGCCGCGGACCCCGGGATCACCGACGACGAGCGCCGCACCATCACCGAGATGATGGCCAAGGGCACCTTCGGGAGCATCGTCCTGTCGACCCCCGACCTCGACGGCACCTTCGCACGGCTCCAGGCCACCGACGCGGAGGTCGTCCAGGAGCCGACCAAGCAGCCGTACGGCGTTCGCGACTGCGCCTTCCGTGACCCGGCGGGCAACCTCCTCCGTATTCAGGAGCGGAGCTGAGCCGCGGGGCTTTCCCGCCCACGGTGTGAAGGGGCGGCAGCGGCGAAGGCCGAGGCCGTCCGGTCCCGGGGCCGGTACGAGCTGATCCGTCGTGCCCGGTGCTGCGGTCCTCATCCGGTACGGCTGGACGCTGCCGGCCCCGCCGCCCGCCCTCTCAGCAGGCACACCGGCCGGAGGCGCAGCAACCGAAACGGTATGGATCGCGTCACGTCGGGTCGAGTGGTGCGAGCCCGTCCGGCGCCGGCCGGGCGAGCTCGCGTCACCATCGCCGATCACGGGTGCGGCGGACCATTGCCACCACCCCTCGGACCACGTAGAACCCTGCATACTGCTCGAAGCTGGGCAGATCCAGCCAGGCGACGCCGACGGAGACCGCCGACGCGGTCCCGCCCGACAGATGGAGACACGATGAGCAAGGCCACGCGGACGGACACGCGGTCGCCTGCGCTGCACGATGCCGACAGCCACGACATGATCCGCGTGCACGGCGCTCGTGAGAACAACCTCAAGGACGTCAGCATCGAGATCCCGAAGCGCCGGCTGACGGTATTCACCGGCGTCTCCGGCTCGGGCAAGAGCTCCCTGGTGTTCGACACGATCGCCGCGGAGTCGAAGCGGCTGATCAACGAGACCTACAGCGCCTTCCTCCAGGGCTTCATGCCGTCGACGGCGCGGCCCGAGGTCGACGTCCTCGACGGGCTGACGACTGCGATCACCGTCGACCAGCAGCGGATGGGCGGCGACCCCCGCTCCACGGTCGGCACCGCCACCGACGCCAACGCGATGCTGCGCATCCTCTTCAGCCGGCTCGGCAAGCCCCATATCGGCCCGCCCAGCGCGTACTCCTTCAACACCGCCTCGGTCCGGGCGAGCGGGGGGATCACCGTGGACCGCGGCGCCGCCAAGACCAAGACCGTGAAGGCGACCTTCGAGCGCACCGGCGGCATGTGCACGCGCTGCGAGGGCCGGGGCAAGGTCTCCGACATCGACCTCACCCAGCTCTACGACGACTCCAAGTCGATCGCCGAGGGCGCGTTCACCATCCCCGGCTGGAAGTCCGACAACGTGTGGACCGTGGGGATCTACGCCGAGTCCGGCTTCCTCGACCCCAACAAGCCGATCCGCCGGTTCACCAAGAAGGAGATGCAGGACTTCCTCTACCGCGAGCCGACCAAGGTGAAGGTCAACGGCGTCAACCTCACTTACGAAGGCCTGATCCCCAAGATCCAGAAGTCGTTCCTGTCCAAGGACAAGGAAGCGATGCAGCCGCACATCCGGGCGTTCGTGGAGCGGGCGGTCACCTTCACCACCTGCCCCGAGTGCGACGGCACCAGGCTGGCCGAGGGCGCCCGGTCGTCGAAGATCAACCGGAAGAGCATCGCCGACGCCTGCGTGATGGAGATCAGGGATCTGGCCGAGTGGGTCCGCGGCCTCAAGGAGCCCTCGGTGGCGCCGCTGCTCACCGCGCTCCAGCAGACCCTCGACTCCTTCGTGGAGATCGGTCTCGGCTATCTCTCGCTCGACCGGGCGTCGGGCACGCTGTCCGGCGGCGAGGCGCAGCGCGTCAAGATGATCCGCCACCTCGGCTCCTCGCTCACCGATGTCACCTACGTGTTCGACGAGCCCACGGCCGGCCTGCACCCGCACGACATCCAGCGCATGAACCGACTGCTGCTCCAGCTGCGGGACAAGGGCAACACGGTGCTCGTCGTGGAGCACAAGCCGGAGGTCATCGCGATCGCCGACCACGTCGTCGACCTGGGCCCCGGCGCCGGTACGGAGGGCGGCACCGTCTGCTTCGAGGGCACCGTCGAGGGGCTTCAGAGCAGC
Organism: Streptomyces sp. NBC_00306; assembly: GCF_036169555.1. GTDB lineage: Bacteria > Actinomycetota > Actinomycetes > Streptomycetales > Streptomycetaceae > Streptomyces > Streptomyces achmelvichensis. The sequence goes on from NZ_CP108032.1 coordinate 7,747,405, forward strand.
GACACCATCACCGGCCGGCATCTGGACGACCGGGCCTCCCTCAAGGAGGAGGTGCGCAAGCCCACCGGTGCGCTGGAGGTCAGGGGCGCGAAGGCGAACAATCTCCAGGGTGTCGACGTCGACATCCCGCTCGGGGTGCTCACCGTCATCACCGGCGTCGCCGGCTCCGGCAAGAGCTCGCTCGTGCACGGGTCGATGGCCCGACAGGCGGGGGCCGAAGGCGTGGTGTCGATCGACCAGAGCCCGATCCGCGGCTCGCGGCGCAGCAACCCGGCGACGTACACCGGACTGCTCGACCCGATCCGCAAGGCGTTCGCGAAGGCCAACGACGTGAAGCCGGCGCTGTTCAGCGCCAACTCCGAGGGCGCCTGCCCCACCTGCAACGGCGCCGGTGTCATCTACAGCGACCTGGGGATCATGGCCGGTGTCGCCAGCACCTGCGAGGACTGCGGCGGGAAGCGGTTCGATTCGTCGGTGCTGGAGTACCGGCTCGGCGGGCGCGACATCAGCGAGGTGCTCGCGATGCCGGTGACGGAGGCCGAGGAGTTCTTCGGCGCGGGGGAGGCGCACACCCCGGCCGCGCACCGGATCCTCCAGCGGCTCAGTGATGTGGGGCTCGGCTACCTGACCATCGGCCAGCCGCTCACCACACTGTCCGGCGGCGAGCGGCAGCGCCTCAAGCTGGCCACGCACATGGGAGACAAGGGCGGTGTGTACGTCCTGGACGAACCCACCACCGGCCTCCACCTCGCGGACGTCGAGCAACTGCTCGGCCTGCTCGACCGGCTCGTCGACTCCGGCAAGTCGGTCATCGTCATCGAACACCACCAGGCGGTCATGGCGCACGCCGACTGGATCATCGACCTCGGCCCCGGCGCCGGCCATGACGGCGGCAAGATCGTCTTCGAGGGCACACCGACCGACCTCGTCGCCGACGGTTCCACCCTCACGGGGGAGCATCTCGCGGCGTACGTCGGGAGCTGAGACGCCTGGACGCCGAGGTCGGGAGCTGAGCTCCCCGTCCCGGCACAGAGCCTGAGGTTCTGTGCCGGGACGGGGAGCTCGGTGTTCGAGGAGACCAGGAGGCGGTTGTCTCAGTCCGCCTTCCTGAACACCTCCGACATCCCGTCGCCCGTCTCCTGGGCCAGCAGTCCCGTCGCGTCCGGCGCGATCAGGCCGACACGCGTGGCGAGTTCACGGCCGTGCACGTCGACGGCCGCCTCGATCAGGCTCGCGAAAGCGTCCAGCGCCGTCCGGGCGCGGGAACGCGCGACCGCCCAGCAGCCGACGGCGATCAGCACGGCCGGCCACCACCAACAGGCGAGCAGGCCATAGCCCACGGCCCAGGAAGCCAGCCGAGCCGCGGCGCTGAAGGAGTCCCGGCCCGCCCGGATCTGCTGCACGGCTGGTTCGGGGAGGATCAGCCACAGACGCGGCCACAGGACGGCGAGGTCCACGCCGTACGCGGCCTCGACGCGGTCCGCCGTCGCCTGCATGCGGTCGCCGTACCAGGTGGGCCGGGCCGGTTCACGCAGCGCGATGCGGTCACGAGCCGCTGAAAGGGCCTGGATCCGCTCCCAGGTGTCTCTCGGGATCGTCACCACGCCGTTCGCCACCGCACCGGCGGGGCCGGCGTGTCCGACGGCGTCCTCGACCTTCGCATCCCCTTCCTTCCACCGATGTGTACGCCGTGCGGTGAGGACCCGCGAGAGCGGGTCCCGGCCGCGCCGCAGCCAGAACTGCTCGATCGCACCGCCGAGGAACTGCGCCGCGAGCGAGGCCGCGGCCGCGGTGAGAAGAACGACGGCCACGACGAGCGCGGCGGCGCCGGTCCGGTCCAGCGCGGGGCGGGTCGCGAGGTCGTCCAGGGCGCCGCGCAGCCGGTCGAGGTCGTGCCAGTGGCGATGCCCCAGGGTCCTGCCGGCGGCCGCGACGGCGAGGAACAGGGCGCCGGGCAGCACCAGCAGGTTGAGCCAGCGTTCGGTGAGCTTGCTGCCGAGGGTGGCGAGGAGAGGATTCATGGGGTCGAGGGCCCGGGGGTGTTCACCGGGCCGGGCTCAGCCGCGACTTGAGCATGCGCGTGTCATTGACGGCGCAGTGCGGGGCGGGCAGCAGATCGCGGGCCCGTTCGAGCCGGGAGCAGCGAGCCGGCCCCGGGCAGACGGCCACCTTGATGTGGGCCAGGACACCGGGTGCCCGGGAGCTCCGGGACTCGCCCAGCAGCCCGCCCGCGTACCCCGCCCTGCGCAGCACGTGGTCCAGGTCGTCGTAGCCGCCCGCCACCGCGGCGTCGTCCGCGTCCCCCGACCGGATCAGGGTCAGTACGCGCTCGGCCGCCGTCCGCACCTCGGACGGCCGCGCATGGTTCGACGAACCGAGCAGAGCACACAACGCTGCTGCCCTCTGGGCGAGTTCGGCGTGATCGGGCGGTACGGTCATGCGCCAAGTGTGCCGCAGAATGAGCCCGGTCGAGGATGATTGCTGTGGTGACGGCGGGTGGAGTCGGCATGGGGGAGTTCGGCAACGTGCGGGAGGATCGGGACCGGCTCGTCCGGGCCGTCCGTGATCGCGTCACGCGGTCGGCGACCGTGGACCGGCGTGTGGACAGGGACGCCGTCTTCGGCGACGAGGCGGACACCGAACTGCGGTCACTTCTGCGGATTGTGGACACGAGGACCGACATGGAGGCCCGGCACGTGGCCGGCTGGCTGCTGGCAGCCCGGTCGGCGGCCGACCCGGGGGATCACGGCCGGGTCCACGGGTGCATGGCCGGAACGCTGCTCTTCCCGGTGTGGGTGGTCGATCCGGGACTCGTACCACCGGAGTTGGCGGAAGGGTATGCGCGTACCGATCCCGCCGTGCGCCCCGACCCGGCGAAGGCCGACGGTCCCGCCGACTGGGCGGGCGAGTGCGCCGCGGGCATGATCGCCGCGGAGGGGCGGCAGCACAATCCGCCGCCCGACGCCACCGAAGATGTCCGTCGGCTCTACGAGCTGGCCGTGCGCTTCGGCACCATGACACCGTCGCGTGACATGCGGCTCGCCGTCGCGATCGGATGCGGCAGCCTCGCCGTGCTCGCGACGCCGGAGGACGACCCCGCGTACGCCGCCCGGCTCGACGTCCTGAGAAACGCGGTGGCCCTCGCCGGGACGGCCGGCCTGTTCGGGGACCCGGGCGTCGACCGCGTCCGGGCGGCCCACCGGGCCCTCAAGGGCATCCCGGCCGATGCGCCCGGCCGGCTCCTCGCCCTGAGCGATCTGGGCATCGCGTTCCTGGAACGCTATCGGCGGTCCCACGACGCCCAAGACCTGGACGAGGCCGTCGGCATCGCGCGTGACGTGCTGGCTCAACTCCCGCCGGAGAGCCCGCATCTGCCCCACTGCCTCGGCACCCTGGCGGGCGCGCTTCTGCTGCTCCGGCAGCGGGAGGGCAGTACGCCGGAGGAGTGCGACGAGGTGGTGGACCTGTTCCGCAGGGCCGCACCGGGCGATCCGAAGGGACCGGCGGTCGCGGGCCTCAACCTGGGACTGGCGTTGATCCTGAGGGCCCAGCGCACCGGCCGCGTGGACGACCTGCACGAAGCGGTCCGGGTGCTGACCGAAGCACTCGGAGCGGCCCAGGACCCGGAGCGGAGCGCCTCGATACGCCGGGTCCTGGGCAACGCGCACCGTGCCCTCTTCACGTTGGTCGGTGATCCGGCCGATCTGGACGCGGCCATCACCTACCTCTCCGACACGGTCGCCGCGGCCGGTGAGACAACTTTTCGCACCGCGCCGCAGCTACTCGCCCCCGCCATGGCCCTGTTCGCGCGCTTCGAGCGCGATACCGAACGGAATGCGGCGGACCTGGCCGAGGCTCTGCGGCTGCTGCGGCAGGCCGTGGCACTCATGCCGCCGAGCCACCCGGAGCGGCCCGTGGCGCTCAACGATCTCGGCGAGGTGCTGAAGAGCAGCTACGAGCGCACAGGCGACGCGCAGGAGCTGAACGAGGCGGTGCAGGCACAGCGGGAGGCAGTGGCGCTCACCCCCGAGGGGCACGAAATGCTCGGAGTGAGGCTGCTCAACCTGGGCTCGACGCTGGGTCTGCGACACCTTCTGACCGAGGACGGCGAGGACCTGCGGGAAGCCCAGGAGTGCTCGCGCCGGGCCGCGGCACTCCCCGGACCGGGCCGCGCGCATCAAGCGATGCTGCTGGGTGCGGCGGGGATCAGCCGGATGACGGGCTTCCAGCGTGCTCCCGACCTGGCCGCCCAACTCGACGAGGCAGTAGGGCTCTTGAGGCAGGCGCTCGCCCTCACTCCGGAGGGCGACCCGTTGGTGGCCCGGCGACGCCACAACCTCGCCGTCGCCCTGTTGGCCCGCTGCGCCCACACACTGCGGCTCGGCGACGCCCGCGAAGCGCGGGAGCTGGCCGACGCGGTGATCGCGTCGCTGCCCCCGGACTCTCCCGCTCTACCGGGTGCCCTGGCGGTGGCCGCGAACTCGCGGCTCCTGAGCCCGCGAAACCTGTGGTCGTCGGCCGCTCGGGGTGAGGCGGTGGCGCTGCTCCGCAGGACGGTCGAGGTCACACCACCCGGCCACCCTCTGCGGACGCTGCGACTGACCAACCTCGGCACCATCCTCCGGGACCGGGGGCCGCTGCGCCGTCGGCGTCGGGCCGATCTGGTCGAGGCGGCCGAGGCCTTCCGCGAAGCAGCCCTGGAAACGCAGTGCGCCCCCTCCCAGCGCCTGGACGCCGCACGGGCGTGGGGCGAGGTCCGGGGAGAGCTCGGTGACTGGGCCGGCGCCCTGGACGGCTACGCGACGGCGGTCGACCTGCTGCACGCCGTCGCACCGCGCCATCTCGTCCGCGACGACCAGGAGTTGCTGCTGAGCCGGACCGTCGGGCTCGGCGCCGCGGCAGCCGCGTGCGCGGTTCGCTGCGGCCGCCCCGGTCTGGCGGTCGGACTGCTCGAACAGGCCCGAGGGGTGCTGCTCACCCACGCCTTCGACGCGGACAGCGATCTCACTCGGCTCAGAGAAGCGGCCCCGGACCTCGCCGACCGCTTCGAAGAACTCCGGGACGCCCTCGACACGGCCACCCACGGCAGCGATCAGGGGTTCCTCGACGAAGGAGCCCCTGGCCAGGGGCGCGTGGCTGATGCTCAGGCCGACCAGCGGCAGCGACTCGCCGCCGAATGGCGGGAGTTGACCGCGCGGATCCGCACCGAACACCCGGAACTCGGCCTGCTGCGGCCGGTGCGGGAGTGGGACGAACGGGAACTGTGCGCCACGGCCGCTGCGGGCCCCGTGGTCCTCGTCAACGTCTCCCCGCACGGCAGCGACGCACTGGTCGTCACCGAACGTGCCATCGACGCCGTACCGCTCCCCGGACTGGACCCACGGACGACGGCCGCCCGCCGGCAGGCCCTCCAGGACGCCTTGCTGCGTATCGAGACGCCCGGAACGTCCGGGGCCGACCCCCTGCGCTCGCAGCAAGTCGTCAACGACACCCTCGACTGGCTGTGGCGGACGGTCACCCGACCGGTCCTCGACCACGTGGGCATGTCGGCGATGCCCGCAGGACCGTTGCCCCGTGTGTGGTGGTCGCCCGGTGGTGTCCTGGGCACCTTGCCGCTGCACGCAGCGGCACCCGAGGGTGCGCCCGGAGCGCTGGACCGGGTCGTCTCGTCGTACACGCCGACGCTCCGGGCGCTGCACCACGCCAGGCAACGCGCTGCCCGCCCGGCGGGCACCGGCGCGCTCGTCGTCGGCGTCGGCGAAGCCCCCGGACTCGCACCCCTGCCCGCCGCCCGCCGCGAGGCCGAACACCTCGCCGGGCTGCTGCCCGGGGCCCACGTGCTCACGGGCGAGGCTGCCACCCACACCGCGGTGGTGTCCGCACTGCCCCGGCACGCGTACGCGCACTTCGCCTGCCACGCCGGGGGAGATCTCGAGCGCCCCTCCGCCGCCCGGCTCGCCCTGCACGATCACACCGACGCCCCGCTGACGGTCCGTCACCTCGCCCGGCTTCGGCTGCCGTCGGTCCGCCTCGCCTACCTCTCCGCGTGCGACACCCTGCGTACCAGCCCCGAACTCGCCGACGAGGCCGTCCACATCGTGAGCGCCCTCCAGATCGCGGGCTTCCCCCATGTCGTCGGCTCGCTGTGGCACGTCGACGACACGATCGGGGCCGGTGTCGCGCAGAGCGTGTACGAGGCGCTGATCAGGAGCGACGGCACGCTGGACGTCGACCGGACGGCGGAGGCGGTGCACGGAACCGTGCGCGCGCTGCGTGACATGTACCCCCGGACGCCGAGCCTGTGGGCCTGCCAGGTACACGCAGGGCCCTAAGGGCTGCTGGGTGCAGGAGCTGCCTGCCCAGGGTCGTGCTCGGGGTCTCGTGGCAGTGATGTCAGGATCTCGATCAGCGCGGCGGTGGCAGGTGGGTCCGGCGGGTCGCCGTACGTGGCCGCGTAGACCTGGCGGGCGTTCTCGGTGAGCTGTGTGGTGTGGATGCCCGGCGCCCGATGGGCGCGCAACGCGAGCCCGTTGAGTATCGCGACACCCATTCCGGCGGCCACGAGTGACTGTGAGACGACCGTGTCGTCACAGGCGTAGGCGATACGCGGTGAGAAGCCGGCCCGCTCGCACGCGGTGATCGTGGCCGCCCGACAGCGTTCGCAGCCGCCGACCCAGGCGGAGTCGCGATGGTCCTCGAGGCGCTGATGGGGTTGGTCACTGACGAGATGGAGGGGGTCGTCGAGCAGATGGGTGAGCCTGATTCCTTCCTCCTCCAGCGGAGTGTCGGCGTGCCGGAATATCAAGGCGATGTCGACGTGCCCGGCACGCAGCAACCTCAGTCCGTCGTCCGGATGGGCATCGACGAGGTTCAACTCGACTCCCGGGTACCTCCGGGACAGTTCGGCGGCTGCCCTCGGTACGAGGGTGCTGAGCACCGTCTGGAACCCGGCGAGTCGTACCCGTCCGGCACGAAGTCCCACGCGCGCGGCCAGTTCGACGGACGCGGCATCCAGTCGCCCCAGGATCTCGGTCGCCCGCTGCGCCAGTAGTTCCCCTTCGGGCGTGAGCCGGATCCCGCGGCCCACGCGTTGGACGAGCTTGGCTCCGGTGGCGGCTTCCAGCCGCCCCAGGTGGTGGCTGACCGACGGCTGCGAGTAGTGCAGCTGCTTCGCTGCCTCGGTCACCGATCCGTGCCGGGCGACCGCCGCCAGCACCGTGAGGTGGGTCAGGTTCAGCATTCATCAAGTTTATTGATGGGACCGGCGCGGAGTTGGCATAGGACGTCATGCCATCGGGAGGGCTACCTTCGCCTTGTGGCCGAGCTGATGGGATGAAGCTCGACCAACCGGAGGAAAGGAATACGAACCATGTCACTTGCCCGCGTCCAGCACATTGCCGTCTCGCTCGACGGGTTCGCGACCGGCGAGGGCCAGAGCCTCGAAGCGCCGTTCGGCCACGCCGGCGAACGGCTGCACGAGTGGATGTTCGCCACCCGGTGGGGCCGCGCGATGCTGCGTCAGCCCGGTGGCTCGGGCGGCGTCGACGACGCCTTCCTGAGGCTGTTCACCGCCGGGATCGGCGCCGAGATCATGGGCGCGGGGAAGTTCGGGTACCCCGGCTGGCACGAGAACCCGGACTGGAAGGGGCCATGGGGTTCCAACCCGCCGTTCCACACACCGGTCTTCGTCCTCACCCATCACCCGCGCCCGTCGATCGAGATGAAGGGCGGCACGACGTACCACTTCATCGACGCCTCGCCTGCCGAGGCGCTCGAGACGGCTCGCGAGGCCGCGGGCGGCCTGGACGTACGCATCGGCGGTGGCCCGACCATGGTCCGCGACTTCCTCACTGCCGGGCTCATCGACCACATGCACATCGTGGTGGTCCCGATCCTGCTCGGCCGAGGCGTACGTCTCTGGGACGGGCTGGAGGGCCTGGAGAAGGACTACGAGGTGGAGAGCGTCTCCACGCCCAGCGGGGTCACCCATGTGTCGTTCACCCGCGCGGGTCTGTGAACCGCCCCCGTCGGCAGGCGGGGGCGGTTCGGCGTCGTCCGGGCCGACGGGCAGCTCTCGGACCGCCTGCTGGTGACTCGTCAGTGCCGGGCGCAGGACCAGGCGCCCATGCCCTGCATGGCGGCGAGCCGCCTGGCCGTGGCGATCTGCTCCCTCTTCGTGGCCAGATCGGCGCGCGGCGCGTACTTGAGGCCGCCGGCCGCCGCCCAGCTCGACCGGGTGAACTGCAGACCTCCGTAGTGGCCGTTCCCCGTGTTGGCCTTCCAGTTTCCGGAGGACTCGCACTCCGCGATGGCGTCCCAGTCGACACCGGCCTTGACTGCGGCCCGGGGCGCGGAAGCCTGGGCGGCTCCAGCACCGAAGAGCAGGACCGGGGCACACGTCAGAGCTACCGCCAGCGACCTGACAGGCAGTCCGTACCGGTGGTTCATCTGGTGACGGCGCATCAGCAACCCTCTCGCTCGGAGGCCCGGCCGCGAGCGCGGCGGAGCACTACCGAACGTAAGCGGGCAGCGTCGTCGCGGCACACGGAGAGCGTCCATCAGCGGCACCCGGTCGTCAGGAGCAGCCCGTTCGGCGGATCGGTGAGGCGGCGCAGGGTGTGTGATCGTCCCCGCGCCGCGGCACGGAGGAAGGCCAAGGCGTCCTCGACGGCCCGGGTCAGGAGACTCCGAGGAAGATGCCGCCCGGCGTGTTGAGATCGTCGTTGTACAGGTGGAACGCGCGCAGTGACCTGGCTACCTCCCGCTGGGAGATGAAGGCATCGCGGTCCAGGTCGAGTCGCTGGAAGATCGCCGCCGCATCACCGTCGGAGATATCGCAGAAGGCCAAGTACCTGGCGAACTCGTCACGGTTGATCCGCTTGTCACCGTCGACGTCCAGGACGGTGAAGATGGCCTGGGCGATGTCCTCCAGCACCTGGGACGCGTGCGCGCCATAGCCGGCAGCGCGGTGCGCCGCGACGAACTCGTCCTGGGACAGCCGGTCCCGTCCTGGTGTCGCCTGCGCGAGGAGCCCCAGCCATTGAGCCCAGTAGGCCCGCTCCAGCGCCTTGATCTTGGTGTCACTCTCGGCCAACCCGTAGCCGGTGACGTACCGGTGCACGATCCGCTGGTAGTTCTCCCAGGTGACGTATCGGTCTTCGTCGGTGTCCAGCGCGGCGAAGAGCCGCCGGAGCCGACGGGTGAGGGGATCGGCTGTCGCCATGGTTCCAGGTCCTCCGGGGAGCTCATTGACAGTGCCTGCACAGTGAATCGGTGTCGTGGGTGTCGTGGCCACGGTCGGTGGCTGCTCTTTCTGGCGGCCGACTCTCTGAGGAACTGACTTCGGCGTGTGAGACGTGCCCGGGCCGCGGGAGGTTCACCCATCGAGGCACGATCTCGTCTCCGGCCACGGTGACCGGAGGACTGCCCGGTTACGGGCGCCTGTGGTCGGCAACGGAAGCGCAACGTGTCTCCACCACCCGGTCACGCCGATCACGTAGCGTCTGCGCATGACTGTTTCCCTGTTGCTGCCCGGGCCGGGCGGGAGCATGTCCGAGACCGTGGGTACCGAGGTCTTCCACCACGACGGCGAGGAGGACCACTACGAGTACGAGATCCATGCCAGCGGGGCTCTGATCGTGTGGAGCATCAAGAGGGGCGCGGCCGACGCGGTTCTCGAGGCATACGGGCCGGGGGCCTGGCTCAAGGTGAGCGGGTCGGTCTACCAGCCGTAGGCGGGGCGTTCGGCGCAGCCGGCGGGTCGAACTCTGGACGGCGCACGGTTCCGCCTGGCGGTCAGGTGGTCCTGCGGCCCGGAGGGAACTCTTTTCCGTCGCGGTCGGAGACCGTGGCGAAGCACGACGTGGCCCATACGGTGAGGCAGTCCGTCTCGTGGATCGTCTCGAGCGGGTGGTCGTTCCACGTCCCGTACGACGTGACGTACACAGCCTCGCCGGGCTTCAGCCAGTAGTCCTGGCCCCATGGCTCGAGCCACAGCTGCAACTGCTCCTTGCCGTCGTTCTGCACCAACATCGGGACTGGGTTTCCCAGTTGGCGGATCGCCTCGAAGCTGTAGTCGCCGGCCTCGGCCATGTTCGTCTTCAGCGGGTCCATGATCCGGTCGATCGCTGCCCGTCGAGGGTCCTGTCCGTTCACCCGGTGATTGTGGACCGGGGATCGCAGCCGAGAACAGTCCGTCGGCGAACAGACCTTTCACCGGGTGCGGTCGGTCGGTATCCCGCGGCCGGGGCTGCCTGCTCATCGCTGAAGTCGGAACGAGCCCGCCACCACGGCATGAGTTGGGCGGCACCGAACGCGACCTCGACGATGAAGCGGCTTCAGACCGACCGCGGGACAGCGTGCGCCGTCGCCCGCCACGGCGAGGAGGTGCGGGGCGCGCCGGAGACCGCCGACGGGCATTCCGGGCTGTCGGAGGACGAGGTCCCGATCATCGACGCGCGCCGGCCCAGATCGCCGCGGTGCGCGCCGACCTCGAAGGGCGCGCTCGTACCGCCTGTCCGCCGCGGCCGGTCGGTCTGACCGGCCGCGCCGACCACGTGCGGGGCCGACCGGCGGCTGGGCCGCGTATCGGCCGGGCCAGACATCGGCATGGGCCGACGAATGGGTTGACGAATGTCACACACCCAAGAATCGGCCTCAATGGCTCTATTTCGGGCATAGCGGCCACACTGCCGTCACCCCTGCCCTGTTAGCGTCGCCGTCGTCCGGGATCGTGCCGCTCGCAGGACCGTCGGGCGGCGTGCACCTCCAAGCCCCGGTGCCCCGGGCCACCGCCCCAGCGCCGCCCCCGGCCTCCGACGGCGAGCGCGGACCGAAGCCCTCGGACCTGAAGTGACCGCAGAAGCACAGCAGGACGGAACCCCCATGCTCCGAACGCACCTACCGCGCCGCGCAGTACGGTGCCTCGTCACGGTTCTGGCCACCGGAACCGTGGTGGCCGGGCTCGGGACCACGGGCGCGTCAGCGGCCGGCACCGGTTCGCGTGCGAGCGCGAAGGTCGGCGGTTCACAGGTCACCTGCACATCGCACCGGGCCGGACTGGCGAGCCGTCTGTCCCAGGACATCGCCGGCGCGCTCCGCGGCCGCCAGGGCGCCTCCGCTCTCGCGATCTACGACCGCACCACGGACACCTCGTGCACCTTCCGGGCCGGCGCCCGGTTCGACTCGGCGAGCGTGGTCAAGGTCACCGTCCTCGGGGCTCTTCTGCGCAAGGTCATGGAGGAGGACCGTCACCTCACGCCCCGCGAGGTGTCGCTGACCAAGGCCATGATCACCAAGTCGGACAACGACTCGACATCAGCGCTGTGGCGCCAGCTCGGGCCGAAGAGCGTGCAGCGCTTCCTGGATCTGGCCGGGATGCGGGAGACCGTTCCGGGGCCGAAGGGGTTCTGGGGCCGTACGCAGATCACCGCCGGTGACCAGCTCAAGCTGCTCCGCCTGCTGACCTCGGGCAACACCGTCCTCGATCAGGACGCCCGGGCCTACGCGCTCGGCCTGATGAACCGCGTCGTCCCCGCCCAGCGGTGGGGCGTACCGGCCGGGGCCTCCGGCACGGCGACCGTCCATCTGAAGAACGGGTGGCTGGAGCGAGAGACCAAGGGGTGGCGGGTGCACAGCGTCGGTGTGTTCACCGGCCGCGGTCACGATTACGGGATCGTGGTGCTTTCCGACGGCAACCGCACGATGAAGGACGGGATCGCGGGCATCCAGGGCGCCGCGCGCGCGATCAACCGCGATCTTCCCTGAGCTCGGCACAGGCACAGGCACAGGCACCGGCACCCGCGCCCCCCGAGTAGAGCGAGCGCACCGCCCGACACCGCGAGACCTGGGCCCCACGTCCTGGTGCACGTCCGTGCGGGGACGCAGAGCAGGCAGCGCGCGGCCCGGCAGCACGCGGACCTGCCGGTCACGCCACCGACGGCCACGCCACCGACGGCCACGACGCTTCGACATCCGCCGGACCGGCCGCCACCTGGTCCTCCGCAGCGGAGACCGAGGGGTCGCAGGTGTCACCGGCCCCCTCGTTCCGTACGAGTCCAGGCCGCGCTCGCTCGTACGCCTCGCCATGAGGTCGACGCATCCACGCAGACCCCGGTCGAAGGCCGGACCTTCTGCCCGTCCACGGCCCCGGCCGACTGCTATGACATCGCGCCCCCGTCGCGCAGTGTCATTGCATGAACACGCCTGGTCGAGGTGCGGCGTCACTCAGGATGGGTGTCGTTCGGGCCGCACACCGTCGAGGTGCACGTCGGCGGCGGACGACAGAGCCTGGAACCGAACCGGAACGTGGTCTCGCGCGGCGTCGAGGTGCACCTCACGCTCGACGCTCGACGAAACGACGGCCGTCAGCCAGCCGTGAGCTGCGCCGTCGTACCGCCGGAGCCGACGGCGCCCGGGGAAGGAGCGACCGATGTCCACACTGCTGTCCGTGAACGTCGGCATGCCGAAAGACGTGTCCTGGCAGGGCAGGACCGTCTACACGGGTGTGTGGAAGTACCCGGTCCACGGGCCGGCCATGGTCCGCCGGCTCAACATCGACGGTGACGGCCAGGGGGACACGGCAGGCCACGGCGGCGAGCAGCGGGCCGTCCTCGTGTACCAGCTCGACTCCTATCGCCACTGGCAGCAGCACTTCGGACGCGACGACCTCGACTACGGCCGGTTCGGGGAGAACCTCACCGTCGACGGCCTGCCCGACGACGAGGTCTGCATCGGAGACCGGTACCGCATCGGCGAGGCCGAGTTCGAAGTCACCCAGCCCCGCGTCACCTGTTACCGGGTCGGCCTGCGCCTCGGCCGGCCCGAGATGCCCGCGCTGCTGGTCAGCCACCACCGCCCCGGCTTCTACATGCGGGTCCTCCACGAGGGACACATCCAGGCCGGTGACCGGATCGAGAAGACCGCGACGGGGCCCGGCAAGCTGACCGTGGCCGACATCGACGCGCTGCTCTACCTACCCGGCCGGGACCCGGCCAAGCTGCGCCTGGCGATGCAGATCCCCGCCCTGAGCCCCGGCTGGCAGGGCTCGTTCCGCGAACTGCTGGATGCCGCGGAGCGTCCGGAGACCGCCGCCGCGCCCACCCCCGCCGGACCGGCCTGGGACGGCTTCCGGGAGCTGCGCGTGGCCGAGGTGGTCCGCGAGACCACGACAGTCTCCTCGATCCATCTGGGCGCCCCGGACGGGACCCCGCTGCCGCCCGCCCGCGCGGGCCAGTACCTGACACTGCGGATCCCCGACGCCGGCCAACCGGCCCTCGTACGCAGCTACTCACTGTCATCGAGCACCGAAACCGGCCACTACCGGTTCAGCGTCAAACATGAGCCGCACGGCACCGCGAGCGGCTATCTGACCACGAAGCTGCGCCCGGGTGCGGTCCTCGAAGTCGCGGCGCCTCGCGGTGAGTTCGTCCTCGCCGAAGGGACCGGCCCGGTCGTCCTCGTCTCCGCAGGGATCGGGCTCACGCCGGTGCTGTCGATGCTGCACGAACTCGCCGACCGGGACAGCGGCCGTGAGGTCTGGTGGATCCACGGTGCCCGCAGTCCGCGGGAACATCCACTGGCGGCCGAGGCGCACGCCCTGATTGCTGCCATGCCGCACGCCCACGAGCATGTGTTCTACAGCGCGGCGACACCCGGGGAACGGCGCCGGGTCCACGCCGTCGACGGCCGCCTGACCAGGGACAGACTGACAGCGCTGTCGCTCCCGTCCGACGCGACCGCCTACATCTGCGGCCCCACCTCCTTCACCGCGGACATGCAGGAGGCACTCACCGCGGCCGGCATCGCCCCGGCCCGCATCCACACCGAGTTGTTCGGGACCCTGGCGTCCATCAACCCCGGCCTCACCGCGCAGGCCACCCGGCCACCCCACCAGCCGCCGGGACCTCCCGGCACCGGCCCGCTGGTCACCTTCGTCCGTAGCGGCATCTCCGCGCCCTTCCCGGACGGCAAACGCAGCATCCTGGAACTCGCCGACGCCTGCGACGTCCCCACCCGCTGGAGCTGCCGCACCGGCGTCTGCCACACGTGCACCACCAGCGTCCTGTCCGGTGGCGTCACCTACTCCCCGGCGCCGCTGGAGCTCCCACCCGACGGCGAGGTGCTCATCTGCTGCGCCCAGCCCGAAGGCGACATCGTCCTGGACATGTGAGGACGGCCGGCGTCATGCACACCCAACCCTCCCAATGGGTGGGGACCGGCAGTGGCAGGCAGGCGACTTCCGCCCTTGTCGGTCGCCACGCGCCCGGCTGCACCCTGCGCCCGTCACCGGTCACCGAGGCCAGACGGCGTCCAACCGGCCGATGATCCGGCGGAGTTCGCGTGCGCTTCGAGGTGTCAGGGCATGCGTCACGGTGTCGAGGAGAGAGCGGGCTTCGAGAGGGTCGGGGCAGCAGTACGAGTGCACGTTGCCCCACTCGTAGTCGTGCCACAACTCGCGCTCAGGACGGTGGACGTAGTCCTTCCACAAGCGCACGGCCGCGCTGATGTCTCCTGGTCGGAGATAGTTGCGGGTGCGCTCGAGACAGGCGATCTCGGACAGTGCGCGCGAGGACAGGCCGTCGATGACCGGGCGTGCGGCCGGTGTCCGGTGCAGGGACGTACCGGTCCTGAGGTGGGCCGGCCGACTACGCGGCATGGGCCTTTCGGTTCGTCGTCATGCCGTGCATGGTGTCACGATCGCGGACGATGTCTCGAACCAATTCCCCTGCCCTGGAGTGTGTTTCACCAGTGGCGTCGCGCGACTCAGACCTCGGGAAGGGAGGGGTCGGGGGTCCAGGGGTCCGGTGCGGTGATGGCCCAGCGTTCGTGGTCCCGCCAGCCGCCGTCGATGTAGAGGTAGTCGGGCGACAGTCCCTCGTAGCGGAAGCCCAGCCGCCGGACCACGGCGAGGGATGCTGTGTTCGCCGGCTGGATGTTGGCCTCCAGCCGGTGGAGTCGCAGATCGGTGAAGGCGTGCCGCAGAGTGGCGGTGAGCCCTTCGGCCATGTACCCGTGCCCTGCGGAAGGGGCGAAGGCCGCATAGCCGAGGGACGCGCCCTGGTAGCGGCCCCGGATGATCGAGTTGATATTGACCATGCCGGCGGCTGCTCCGGTCTCCCGGACACGGATCAGGAAGCCCAGGTTGGTGCCGTCCTCGAAGCGGCGCATCCAGACCCGGAAGTCCTCCGCGGTCGCGGGTAGTTGCATCCATGGCTGATGGAGCTCGGAGCTGGCCCGCACGAGTGTGCAGAACTCCTCCTGGTCGAAGAGGGCGAGCGGGCGCAGTTCAATCCGTGACGGCATCGTGGGCATGGGCCAACGTTACGGCTCCTGTGCCGTCAACGGCTCATCGGACCCCGCGGCGACCGCCTGGCTGCGGACACGACTGCGATAGCGCAGCGGTGACTCGCCGACCTCTCGTTTGAACGCCGTGCTGAAGGCGCTCTCCGACGTGTATCCCAAGGTCGCGCCGATCGCGCCGATACGGTCGTCGCCGGCACGCAGGGCGCGCTGTGCCAGCAGCATCCGCCACCGGTTCAGATAGGCGAGCGGCGGCATACCGGCCGCCGTCCGGAACAGCGTCGCGAAGGAGGTCCTCGACATCGTGGCAGCCTGTGCCAGGGTCTCGAGTCGCCACGGTTTGCCCGGGTCCTCGTGCATGAGGACCACCGCAGGATGGAGCCGCTCGTCGGTCAGCACCCGCAGCCAGCCCGGGGGGATCTCCGCCTGGTGGATGTAGACCCGCAGCATGTCCAGCAGGAGGAGTTGGCCGTGCTGGCGGATGGCGAACGATGAGCCGATGCGCCCGCCGGCCGCTTCGTCGAACAGGTGCACAAGGCGGTCGCGCAGGGGGGTGTCCGTTGCGGAGGCGCGCACGAGACCCACCGGAGGCAGCGTGTGTGTGAACAGCTCCCGGACGATCGGGTTGAGGTCGATGTGCCCGCCGAGAACGACGTCCGCGCCGTCTTCCTCCAGCGAGGTGAAGCCCACGCGTGTCACGTCGATCTCCACGGGGGGTTCGTCCTCGGGCCCTCCGCGAACCGTCAGCCAGGACCGGTGGTTCAGGAGGGCGACGTCACCCGCATCGAGGATCACAGGCCCGTTGCACCCGTCGGTGGTCACCCGGGCCCGGCCCCTGGCCACCGCGACGAACTTCAGTGGATGGTCGAGGGCTCCCTGGGCGATCCACGACCCGTCCACGGCGAAGCCGCTCGACATCAGTCCCTGGATCTCGATGAGGTCGAGCACCCCGGACAACGGGTCGCCGCGCATGGGTACACCATCGCGCACTCCGGACGACCGAGCAAAAAGACCGGGTGATCCGGCATTGCCCGTACAGATGAGTGCGGGCCGCCGATCACCCGGGCGCGGTATCGCGACCCGCTGAACGATCGCGAAAGGAATCAGGACTTTTAGGTATTCAGGATCCTCCCGTTGATTCCTAGCGTGAATGCATGACCCACAACCAGCACCCTCTCGGATCCGGATTCACGTCGGCATCGACAGCCGACGACGTCCTCACCGGCATCGACCTGACCGGCGTCAACGTGATCGTGACCGGAGGCCATGCGGGGCTCGGTCTGGAGACCACGCGGGCCCTGAGCAAAGCCGGCGCGTCCGTCACCGTCGGCGCACGCAATCCGCAACGCGCCACCCAGACCGTGGAGGGCATCGAGCGCGTCGAGGTCGGCAGGCTGGATCTGGCCGACCCGGCCTCCATCGAGGCTTTCACCGCCCGCCGTGCCGACTCCGGCCGACCGCTGCACATCCTGATCAACAACGCCGGTGTCCCGCTCCACGAGAAGCGGGAGGTCGACGCGCGCGGCTACGAGATGCAGTTCGCGACCAACCACCTCGGCCACTTCCAGCTCACCCTGGGCCTGCTGCCCGCCCTGCGGGCCGCCGGTGGAGCGCGCGTCGTCAACCTGTCCTCCGGTGGCCACCGGCTCAGCGACATCCGCTGGGACGACCTCCACTTCACCGAGGGCTACCAGAGCTTCCTCGCCTACGGCCAGTCCAAGACCGCCGCCGTTCTGTTCGCCGTCGAACTGGACCGGCGCTGGGCCGATGACGGGATCCGCGGTTACGCCGTGCACCCGGGCATCGTCGCCGGCACCAGCCTGAACAGCTCGGTGGGGGAGGAGCAGTTGAAGGCCACCGGCCTGATGGACGAGCACGGGCAGCCGGTCGTCGACCTCGAGCGCGGAATCAAGACCGTCCAACAGGGCGCGGCCACCACCGTATTCGCCTCCACCAGCCCTCTGCTGGAGGGGATCGGCGGCGTCTACCTCAAGGACAACGACATCTCGGAACTGGACAGGGAACCGCAGCCCCTCACGGGCGCGGAGAAGGCGCCCCCTGCCGACGTCGTGCAGCACGCCATCGACCCGCAGTCCGCGCGGCGGCTCTGGGAGCTGAGCGAGGAATTGATCAAGGGGTGACCACCACCCTGAGGCGGACCGCGGCAGCCGCCTCACCGGTCCGGGCCGCCGCCCCGCCGCGGCGGACACGGCCCCCACACCTGGTCCTCCGAGGAATCAGTCCGAACCGGTGTCGGCTCTTCTCCTGAGGACCAGGACGGCCGTGTCGTCCGTCGGTCTGCCACCGGTGTGCTGTTGCAGCTCACGGTGCACGGTCCTCGCGATATCGCGGGGCGCCACCTCGCCCCAGCGGGTCACGCGGTCCTCCAGTGGATAGAAGGTGCCCGCGGCGTCGCGGGCCTCGGTGACACCGTCCGTGCAGAGCAGCAGAGTGGAGCCGGGCGGGAAGTCGAACCATTCCACGGTGCGTGGCTCCGGAGTCAGCGACGCCAGACCCAGCGGCACCGACGGCTCGTGGCGCAGTGCCGGTCCCGCCTGATCGCCGTGCAGGATGTAGGGCTCGACGTGGCCACAGTTGATCGCCTGGGCTTCCGGACCGGAACTGATGCCGAGGACGAGGGCCGTGACGAACCGTTCCCGTTCTCCCGCCTGAGCCGCGAACGAGTTGTGCCTCAGCACCGAGTTCTCGAGGGCGTCCACCACCGCCGTGAGCGTGGGCTCCGACACCGCGGCCTCCCGGAAGGCCGTCAGCACGGCGAAGGCCGCGCTGATCGCGGACAGGCCCTTGCCCTGGACATCGCCGATGAACACACGGCTTCCGTACGGCGAGTCCACGACCTCGTAGATGTCGCCCCCGACCCGGCTGTCCTCCTCCACCGGCTCGTACAGACCCTGGACGAGCAAGTCGTCGGTCAACAGGGGAAACGGGCGCAGGATCTGACGCTGCAGGGCGGCTGCCGCTGAACGAAGGCGGGCGATCTCTCCCTCCCTGCGGACGCGCTGGGCCGCTCCGGCAACACTCAGGCCGGTGAACACGAGCGCGAAGACGACCACTCCCACATCCGCCGCCAGTGTGTCGAGCGGTGTGTCGATGAGTGAGGCGATGACGACGAGGTTGACCCAGACGGACGCGAACACGGTCTGACGGACGCTGCCCCTGCCGGCGAACAACGCCGGCAGAACGATGAGGAAGGGAGCGAGCCTGGTCTCCCTGCCGAGGAGAAGACCTGTCAACGCCAGGACCACCGTCACCCCGACCAGCGAGAACCACACGGTTCGCCAGGGGAGCGAGCCTGCGCGCGAGCCGCGGCTCTTCACCGCATCCGGTGCATCAGGATCGTTCGAGGCGTGCACCGTTGCTCCTGCCCTCCGGCCGACGTCGTAACAGCGCCCACGGTCCTGCCCACACGGTCCGGGACCGGTCGGAGCCGAGACTTCGCGCCGGAGCAGCAGGGCACCGAGGGCGCAGGGACATCCGTATCCCATGCCCCGGCGGTTGTACGTGAGGGAAGGTCGGCGTCACTCGGATGCCCGACACGGCGTGCGTCGAAGGCGGGCTCCGGCCGGGCGGTCACCGTCCCAGAAGTGCGCGGAGGCCGCTGAAGACCGTCCCGGCCCGCCGGCCGTCCCGACCTCCTCGTCCTGGTGGCGGTCGGCTCGACGGACATACGGTTCTTTCGGGGCCGCCGGCGCCCGGACCGACCCGCGCAGGACGCGACAGGGCTGCTACGCATCGTCGTCGCCGAGCGCTTCCTCGACCCAGATGATCTTTCCGTTCGGTGTGTAGCGGGTTCCCCACCGTCGAGCGAGCGCTGCGATGATCAGCAGGCCCCGCCCGTTCTCGTCCTGGGCCCGGGCATGACGCAGGTGCGGTGATGTGGCGGCCTCATCCGAGACTTCGATCGTCAGTGAGCGGTCGCGTATGAGGCGTACCGTCGGGTTGCCGCTGGCGTGGCGGATCACATTGGTCACCAGTTCACTGACGATCATCTCTGTCGTGAACGTATGAGCCTCCAGCCCCCAGTCCTCGAGCTGGTGACCGGCTTTCTCCCTGGACTCGGCCACCGCGGCGGGCTCCCGGCTGCCCGTCCAGGTGGCGACGGACTCGGCGGGAAGGCGGTGGGTGAGGACCGCCAGAACGGCAGCCCCGTCACCCGGATCTTGCCCCAGCAGGCTGTGCACAATGCTGTCGCAGGTCGCTCTGGGGTCGTGGGCCGCATGGTGAGCCGCTTGGCGCAGCTGGGCCATACGCTCCTCCGCGCGGGCGCTGGGCTCCAGGAGCGACTGTGAGTAGAGGGTCAGCATGCTCTCCGGAGCCAGGGACGTACGGCTCACGTCGTAGCTCGCACCCTGTCCGAGTGGGGGCCCGACCGGCACGTCCACGATGGTCACGTCACCGTCGGCGGATGCCACGAGCGGGGCGGGCCAGCCGGCCGAGGCCGCCGCGAGTTCCCCGGTCACGGGGTCGTAGACGGCGTACAGGCAACGGGGAGAATCCGCGGTGGCGGGCGATGCCCCCGGCTGCGGACGGGCACCGGCGGGGAGGATATGACCGGTGGCATCGTCGAGATGAGCCAGTAGCTCGTTGGGCGGCAGGTCGAGCCCGGCGAGGGTGTCCAGGGCCGTGCGGAATCGCCCCATGGTCACGGATGCGTCGACTCCCTGCTGCGGAACCTGCCCGATGGCCAGACCGACACGGGCTCCGGACAGCGCGATGACATCGAACCAGACCGTCTGCCGGGATCCCGGTGTGTAGAAGTGGGCCGTCGTCACCCCCGAGAGCTCCGGGAACGTTCGCGGGAGCAGGCTCCGCTGGAGCGCGACGGCGGTGGTGTGCTCCCTGGTGTAGCAGCGCGCGTTCTCGATGTGAACGCATGCCTTGGCGCTCACCTGCTCGGCGAGGCCCACATCGAGGGTGTCGAAGGGGACGGGGTGGCGCGGCCCTCGATAGAAGCTGGCGAGCCCCAGGAGACGCCCGCGGGACGACAGGGGCAGCACGATCATCGAATGGACCCCGGCGTCCCTCAGGGCGCCTGCGCGAGCGGCGTCGTGCGTGAGCCAGTCGGACGGCGATGTGTGCGGGTCCAGCAGTCGGGGTGTGAGGTCGGCCATCACCTGCGTGTAAGGGGTCGGGGACACGAAGTAGCTCATCTCGCCGACGGCGTAGACGGGTTGCAGTTCGCCCCGCGACTCGAAGGCGGCCCGGCGCACGGGCACATCGGTGCCGACCGGCGGCGCCGGCGCCTCGCCTCCCTGCAGGACCGCGTCGATGAGGTCGACCGAGACGGCGCCGGCGAAATCCCGTGTGGCGACGCCGGCGAGTTCCTGCGCCGTCCGCATCGCGTCGAGTGTGGTGCCGATCTCCGCGTGCGCCTGGGCGAGAAGGTGCGCTGCCGTCCGGTCGCGGTCCTGCTCGGTGACATCGTGGATCACGGCTCCGACGCCGATGGTCTGCTGCTCGTCCAGGAGCTGAAATGCGGTGACGGCGAAGACACGGGGGTGATCATGACCGTCGTGCCCGCCGACCCTGCCCTGGACAGCTGGTTCGCTGCCGTCCAGCACCTGCTCGAGAACCGCGGCAAGGGGGAGGCGCGAGCCGAGGTCCGCCACGCGGTGCTCCAGTACGTCGCCGGCCGGGCGACCGCGCATGGCCAGGGCCGCGGAGTTGCTGCGCAGGACACGAAGCTCGGTGTCGTACACCTCCAGCCCGGCGCTGGACTGCTCGAACGCCGAGTACTCGAAGGCCGCTTCGACGTGCGCGGCCCGGAGGCTGGGAGCGGTACCGCGGATGTCGACGACAGTCTCTGTGCCGTGGCGCCCGACGCTGAGCAGCAGGGCGGCCGGCGCAGGGGCATCGCCCTGTGCTGCGAGGTGGTCCAGGAGGTCGGAGAGAAGGCGGCCGGCAGGCTGTCCCACGGGGTCGGCGGAGAGGGCAAAGTACCTGCCCGTGGGGTCACGCCAGCTGGAGACATTTCCGCTGTCGTCCAGAGTGAACGAACTCTCGTGTGCCATCAGCGGCACCTCCTCGCACAGCCCCGTCCACTGCCTCCCGCTACGCGGCAGCGATCCGGCTGTGCGGCATCCTTTCCAGCTTGACGGGGGAGCGCCGCGTCGGCAACCGGCAGCCGGCTCCCCGTCCAGCGCCACCTGCGCGCCCACCGCCACCTGCCCGATGGTCCGGCCCACCGCGCGGGGCCAGGCGCGTCCGAGTAGAATTGTCGGTCTGCAATCGTGCCCGGGTGCGCCTGTGGTCCACTCCGTCGGACAGCATCCACATCACCGCATCCACACCGTCAATGCAGGGCCGGGTGCCATGAGTTCGACCGCGCAGTCCTCCGCGAAAAGACTGGTCAGTCTCCCGCACTTCGCCATTCCGCTGGGATTCGCGGGTCTTGGCGGTGCATGGGCGGTAGCGGCTGTGACGCTGGGCGCGCCCGCGTGGATCGAGGTCACCTTCTATTCGATCGCCGCGGTCCTCTGGATTCTGTTCTCCACCGTCTACATCGGCGAGAGGCTGCGGAACACCCGAGAGTTCCGGGACGACAGGGAAAGCGCGGTCTCCGGAGCAGGGGCCGCATTCCTGCCCGTTGTCGGGATTCTGCTGCTCGCGCACTTCGGTCAGTACATGCCTCTGCAAGCGGCGAGAACTGTCTGCTGGATCCTCGTTGCCGCACTGGCGACCGTGGCCGCTCAGCTGTTCGCTCACTGGCTGACCGGGCAGCTGACGTTCAAACAACTGCATCCCGGATACTTCCTCCCGCTGGTGGCCGGGCCGTTCATCGCCAGCATCGGCCTTTCCAGCGTCCACGCCATTCCGGCTGCCAGGACGGCTCTGGGGGTCGGCATCTTCTTCTGGGTCATCATCGGCGGCGTCATCACCGCTCGACTCATCACGGCCGGCCCTCTGCCCGTGCCGGTCATTCCCTCGCTCTCCGTGCTTCTGGCCCCGCCGGCCACCGGAGGGATCGCCACGTTCTTCGCGTACCCCGGACCGGTCGGCCCCCTCCAGCTGGCCTTCTTCGGCGTCTTCATCATGATGGTGCTCATCCAGATCGCCCTGTTCAGGGCATACATCAATCTGCCCTTCAATCTGAATTTCTGGAACTTCACCTTTCCCGTCTCGGCTTCGGCCAACTACGGCCTGCACTGGCTCGGCGAGGCCACCTTCGACGGCCGGCGTCAGCTCGCCTGGGCGATCGTCTGCCTCGCCACCGTCATCGTGCTCTCGATCGCCGCGGCGACGGTGCGCAGCCTTCTTCCGGACCACAGAACCTGAGTACCGGCCCGTCTGCCGGCGCCGGTCACGGCCCGCGGTCCGGCCGTGCTTCCGCATGCTCCTCGGACTGGGCTCCGCCTGAGCGCCGGGCGTAGAAGCGGCCGAGCGGCTCGATGCTCAGTCCGTGCAGCACGATGCTGAGCATCACGGTCACCACCATGACGCGGACGATGAAGTCCGCCTGTTCGCCGGGCAGATCGATGACCGCGAGCGACCCGAACACGATCGATGTCACGCCTCTCGGGCCCATCCAGCCGAGGAACAGTTTGTCCGAGCGCTTCAGCCCGCTCCCGGTGAGCACGAGCAGTACAGGGAGCATGCGGACGAGAGTGACGACGAGGAGCGCGTAGAGGATCACCGAGGCATGGAAGCCGTCCCAGAAGGCGTTGTTGACGATCTGGCCGAACAGGAACCAGAGCGCGAGGGTCATGAGTGCGACGAGGTCGTCGGTCATGGCCGCCGCGTTCTCCGGGAGCCGGCGCATCGCCGGGGCGAAGAACACACCGGCCACGAAGGAGGCGACGAAGCCGTTCCCTCCCACGGCGGAGGAGAGACTGTACGCGGCCACCGGGACGGCGAGCACACCCAACCTCGTGGCCGAGGGATGAGTCCACCCGTGCGACCAGGACGTACGCAGCAGCCACCCGGCCGCACCGCCGACGACCAGGCCCGAGGCCAGCGCCCAGCCCGCCGCCTCGACCGCTTGCAGCAGCGCGTCCGCGTAGTCGGCATGTGAGCCGTGGGATTCGGCGGCAACGGCGACGCAGAGCAGAAAGATCGGCGAGGTGATGCCGTCGTTGAGGCCTCCTTCGACGTTGAGCACCTCGCGCAGCCGGGCCGGGATACGGGTGTCCCGGACGATGGCCGCCGTGGGCGCCAGGTCGAGCGGGACGACAATGGTCGCGAGGACCGCCAGCAGCCAGCCCGACTGATCGGGAAAGATCAGGTACCCGGCCAGAAAGGCGCCGCCCAGGGTGAGCGGCAGTGCACCGCCGAGAAGCCGAAGGACGAGCCCTTTCTCCCGTCCGAGGATTCCCCCGGGAACCTCGATGGCGTCCACGAAGAGCAGCAGGGCCAGAACGACTTCCACCGCGTGCTCGAACACATTGGTGTCGAGGTCGAACCGCAGCGGGGGATCCGAGCCTCCCGTCAGAGCGATTCCCGCGCACATCATCGCGATGGGTGCGGTGATGCTCCAGCGCGACAGCCGGTGGGCGAGAAGCGACCACACGAACAGAATTCCGGCAATGACCGCGACGGCAAGCATGCCACCCGCTTCCTACTCTGCGCGTCCCCCCGGGACTCGCAAAAGCTTAGGCGGGCAGGCCACGCAGCCGTTGACGACGCTGCCGGGGAATGCCTCGACTTCAATGGAAGCGCGGTCGTCCGGATCAATGCGCCGGCGTTCAGCCCTTCGCCGCCGCGCGGTACGGGCGGAAGAACTCGCGCAGTTCCTCGGCGTAGAGCTCCGGCTCCTCGAACGGCGCGAAGTGCCCGCCGCGTGCGGGCTCGGTCACGCGCACGAGGTTCGTCGTGCGCTCGAGCCACGCCCGCGGCGGCCGGACGACGTCACCGGGGAAGAGCGAGAATCCGGACGGCACCTCGACCCGGCGGGCGTGCTGCGCGGCCGGGATCGCCGCGTTCGCCCGGTACATGCGCATCGACGAGCCGATCGTCCCGGTGAGCCAGTAGAGCGTGAGATTGGTAAGGATCTCGTCCTTCGTGAAGCTCCGCTCGATGTCCCCGTCGCAGTCGCTCCACGCTCGGAGCTTCTCGACGATCCATGAGGCGAGCCCGGCCGGGGAGTCGTTGAGACCGACGGCAGCGGTCTGAGGCTTCGTACGGTGCATTGCGGCGTAGGCGCCCTCACTACCGCCCCAGGCCGCTACGCCCTCGAGCCAGGCGCGTTCCTCGGGTTCGAGGTCCGCCAGGTCGCCGGTGAACACGGGAACACCGGCGTCCGTTCGATGGACGGCCACCACCCGGTCCGGATGATCGAGCGCGAGGTAGCGGCTCACATGGCTGCCGATGTCCCCGCCCGCCGCACCGAACCGCGGGTAGCCGAGGAGGCCCATGAGTTCGGCCCACAGACCGGCGACGGCGATGGAGTCGAGAGGGGGACCGATGGGAGCGTCGGAATACCCGAAGCCCGGTACGTCGGGCACGACCACATCGAACGCGTCGGCAGGATCGGCGCCGTGCGCTCCGGGGTCGGTCAGGAGGGGGATGACCTTCGTGTACCGCCAGAACGAATCCGGCCACCCGTGACTGAGGACCAACGGCAGCACCGGACCTGACGACGCGACAGCCCGGGCGTGGACGAAGTGGATTCCGAGACCGCCGAGCGGCACACGGAAGCGAGGGAGCCGGGCAAGCGCCGCCTCCTGCGCCGGCCAGTCGAAGACGTCCGCCCAGTAGCCGACGAGTTCACGGAGGTAGTGCACGTCGGTCCCGAGGGACCACCCGGCGCTCTCGGGGCTGTCCGGCCAGCGTGTCGCGCGCAGCCGCGCCCGAAGGTCTTCGAGCACGGCGGGATCGGCCTGCGGGGTGAACGGGTCCGGCTGGGGCAGGGCTTCCGGCATGCGAGGCATGCTAACGGCGTCGGCCCGCGTTTCCGCCGCGCCCGCACCTGCGCGCCGCGACGAGGACGGAACCCGCTGCCGGTGCCCTGGCAGCCGGTACGCCCCGGGCCGACGAAGCCGTACCTACGCACGGTGGCGTCGCCGGCCCGGGACGATCCCGGGCTGTCAGTCCAGCGGCTCGATCCAGACGTTCCTGAAGCGGACCTTGTTGCCATGGTCCTGGAGCCTGATCGCGCCCGCCGCGGCCGATTCCGCGTCGCCCGCGCCGGTCGGGCCGTCCACCGCGACGTTGTCGTGCACCTTCTTGCCGTTCCACACCACGGTGATCCTGGAGTCATCGGTCTTCTTGCCCGCGGCGTCGAAACGGGCCGCGCGGAAGACGATGTCGTACGTCTGCCAGGTCTCCGGTGCGGTGGAGGCGTTCAGGTCCGCGGCCTTCTTGTTGTAGATGGACGCGGCCTCGTTCGCGGCGAGTTTCGCCACTTTGAACGAGTCCAGGATCTGGATCTCGTACCGCTCCTGGAGGTAGATGCCGCTGTTGCCGCGGTCCTGCCCGGTGACGTCGTCCGGCAGCTTCGGCACCCGGAATTCGGCGTGCAGTCTGAAGTCGCCGAAAGCCTGCTTGGTGCGGATGTCACCGCAGCAGACCTCGATGGAGTTGTCGGCGGTGTGCGGCCATTCGGCGCTGCGGCCGTCGGTGTGCTGCCAGGCGGTGGAGACGCTGCCGCCGGAGAACAGGTCGATACGACTGCCGGGTCTGCGCACCTCGATCATGTCGAGGTTGACGTGACCGGTGTCTTCGGCCCGGTAGGTGTAGGTGATGGTGTTGCGGCCCTTGCGCAGGGCGAGCCGCTCGGTCTTGGTGGACCAGCGGTTCCAGGCGCCGGTGAAGGGGAGGCCGGTCTGCTGTGCCTGGCCGCCGTTGACGCTGACACCGAGGGTCTTGGTGCCGGTGAAGGGGTGCGGCCCGTTGGCGTACCGCAGTCCCACGTCGTAGCTGCCCTTCGCGGGTGCCTCGACCTCGAAGGTCGCGGTGGCGCCCTGGGTGCTGAAGCCGTCGACGAAGCCACCGCCCGTGTAGCCGGCGTGCTCGGTGTCGATGTCGGCTCCGCTGGACAGGCGCGCCGATTCCGCGTCGTACGAGGTGGTGGGCTGCTCGGGGCCGGGGCGTGCGTTCAGCGTGTACCAGGCCTCGGTGGACCAGAGTTGCTCACCGGCGTCCGAGGCGAAGGGGCGCGGTGAACGTACGTGCACCACCCGGTCGGTCTTGAGGCCGGGGATGGTGAGCCGGACGGTCCGACGGTCGGCGGAGAGCCGGGCGCCCGTGACCGGGAGCACCTCTTCGTCGACCTTGGGGCCTCCGTACGCCGGGGTGGGGACGTAGCGCCACTGCTCGACGGAGTAGGCGCCGTTCGTCAGCTTGGCGGCCGTCTCCTCCGACAGGGGCTTGGTGTAGGTGAGGTCGAAGCCGTCGCGGGTGGCGCGCATGGTCTTGATGTCGAAGGCGGTCCTGCCGTTCGGCGTGAGCTTCTGCAGGCCGAAGCGGAGTTTGCCTTCCTGGCCCCAGTTCCCGTCGGCGCCGAGGCCGCCGGCGTAGATGGCACCGTCCGGTCCGGTGCTGATGCGGGTGATGCCGGCCTCCAGGCCCTGGGTGTGCCGGAACACGGCGCCCTGGTATTCGCCGTCCACCTTCTCCAGGTCGGCGCGCTGGAGCCCGCCGTAGGTGACGTCGCCGAAGAGCATCTGCCCGGCGAAGGGGCCCTTCTCCAACAGCATCGGTGTGCTGGGGGAGTTGGCGATCTCGTTCTGCGGCAGCCAGAGCACCGGCTTGCTGACCGTCCGGTCGTCGAACGGGCCGTCCGGGTTGGTGTAGTGGTTGAAGAAGCGGTCCTGCTCGACGTGGACCAGCTTGGAGGCGGGCAGCCAGCCGCCCTGGTTGTCGGTGACGAACAGCTCGCCCTGCGGGCCCCGCCCGATCCCGTTCGGCGTGCGGAGGCCGCCGGCCAGGTAGGTCACCTTGCCGGTCTTCTTGTTCACCTTGATGGTGGTGCCGCGGTTCGCGGCAGGCTGCGGATCGGTGGTCGCGCCGCCGTAGTTGATGGCGACCGAGAGGTTCAGATAGAAGTCCCCCTTCTCGTAGAGCAGGCCGAAGGCGAACTCGTGGAAGTTCCCTCCGTAGGGCCACTCGGCGATCTTGCGCATCTCGTCCGAGGCGTTGTCGGCCTCGATGTCGGAGAGTTCGGTGAGCTGGTGCTTCTCCGAGACGTACAGTTTTCCGTCGACGTACTTGATCCCCATCGGCTCCTTGAGCCCACCGGCGATCTTCTTGTAGGTGACCTTCTCCGGGCCGGTGTCACCCGTGACGTGGTCGAGGACGTACACCTCTCCCTCCGTCTTGGTGCTGCCGCCCCACGTCGTCACGGCGAGCCGCCCGTCCGGCAGCCAGTCCATCGCGGAGACCTGCGGCTCGAAGCCCTTGGGGCGCAGATCGGTGAGGGTGTAGCCGGGATTGACCGAGGTCAGCGGGAGGCCGTCGCCGGGGGTGTCGTAACTGCCCTCGCACTCCTTGCGACCGGGAGCGGTGACGCGGACGACGCCGGCGTCGGTGCTGAGTACGGACTGGGGGACGAGCGTGAAGTCGTCGGCGCCCGGCGGCTTCCACTGCAGTGTGACCTGCTGGTCGCCGCCGCGGTCGAAGTGGTCGATACGCAGGGCGTGGTAGCCGGGGGTCAGGGCCGACTCGCCGTCCTTGGGCTCGGCACCGTGCAGCCCGTCGTGGTCGATGACCTTCTTGTCGCCGATGAAGAGGCGGGAGCCGTCGTCGCTGATGAGGCGGAAGGCGTACGTGCCGTCTGCGGGGACGTTGATGTTGCCGAGGATCTGCGACACGAAGTTGTCGGTGAAGCCGAAGCCCTCCGTGGAGGACCAGTCGGCGGTGGGGATCAGCTTGTCGACGTTGGGGGTCTGGGCCGGTTTGAGATCGCAGAGCTTGCTCAGCGGGGACTGGACGTCGAAGACGCGGAGAGTGACGCCGGGTTCCTGGGGCGGTAAGTCCGCGAAGGGCTTGTCGCCCGGAGAGGGCTTCTCGTCCGCGTCGGCGACAGGGGCCGCGAGGCCGCCGGTCAGCAGGGCCGCGAGGAGCAGCCCGGTGATTCTGCGTGGTCTGCGGCGAATGGTGCGGAGGGCCGGGGCCTTGCGTGGCGTCACTCTTCCTCCTGCTGGGCGCTGCGAGGCGGCGCGTCCGAGGTCCCGCCTCGAACGCGGAGTGGTGTTCGTCCACGTACGGGTGCTGCGGCGCGTTCCGCCGTGAGGCACGCAGACGTCCGTGCGAAATCGACGCCCAGCGTACGAAGGTCACCTCGAACCGTCCATACTTTGTCCTCAACGAGTGGAAACTTGCCGGGTGTTGACCATGAGGACTTCTCTTGCGTGTGAGGTCTCCGTGGTCGGCAAGGCCACGCGAGGAGCCGCGGTCCGGGCGGGCCGGTCACCCTCCGGGGGCCCACCTGCGTCCGGCGCGCAGGTCGCCTGCCCGAGAAGCGGGCGAGGTGCCTGACCCCTCAACTCGGGTCAGGCACCTCGCCTTGTGGTGGTCCTACCGGCTAGGGCGCATCCACCAGGATGCGTCCGTCGGCCGGGGTGCGCACGACGCCGTTGGCGTAGGCGGATTCCACGCGGGCCTGTTCAGCCGCGTTCGGGACCGCGTTCTTGCAGGTGGTGCCCGCGCTTGAACCCGACATCAGCTGGGAGCACGGGCCGGGCTTGGTGTCGGGCAGGCCCAGGTTGTGGCCGATCTCATGGGCTGCGATACGGATCTTGTCGTGGCCCTGGGTGACTGCCTGGCTGCCGAGTTCGACACGGGCCTGACCGCCCGGACGGACCGGTCCGAGAGTCGCCTGCGGCCAGCCGCTCGTGGCCACGATCTGGATCTCGGCCCGGGTTCCCGGCGCGGCCTCGACCAGCTTCACGTTGTCGACGTTCGAGTTCCACGCGGCGACTCCGGCGGCGATTGCCGCCTCCCAGCCGGCGGCACGGCTGTCGTCGTAGCGGAGTGTCACGGTCGCTGCCGAGGTCTTCGACTCGGCAGGCTCGGGCGCGGACGTGGCGTTCGCCGTCGGTGCCGTGATCAGGGTGACCGCTGCGGCGGCGCCGGCGGCCTTCAACCATAGGGAGTGCGGCATTGCTGTCCCTTCACTCGTGGGGGTCGGCTCCATGCGGAACCGAAAGTGCGGGAGAGGGCGGCGACTGCTGAACGGACGGAGTCCGGTGGGCAGTTGCCGAATCTCCCGGGGGATTCGGAACGTGCCCATCACCGCGTACTGGCCATGCCCCTGTCAAGTACGCCTCTGCGGAGTTGAGTTGGCGACGTCGACCTCGCTCAGCTCGTCGCGCACCTTCCGCGCGTCCGGATCGTGCGTCGTCCCCCAGCCCCCTCCGCCGTCACCCGGGTGGCATGCACCGGCGCTGTGGCTGCGGATCCTCTCCTACCGGCGACCACGGGCGACTCGGGCGTGGCGCTACCCACCGCAACACACGCGAGAGGGCCGAGCTCTCGCAGCGGCAGGCTCGTCGGCTGATGTGCGTCTGCAGCAACGTCACCGCCAGGTGGTGGTCGTAGTTCACCGCCATCTCCATGGGGGTGCGACCGTCGGGGTCGGGTAGCTCCGGGTCGGCACCGAACGCGAGTAGGACTGCAGTGGTGTGGACGGTCAGCGGCTTGCCGCTCTGCACAGCGCCGTCACCTTCAGCATCCATGGCATGCGTCAGCAGCGTCATGTTGCTGAACACTTCATCGGGGTCGCCCCCGCCTGCCAGCAGCCGTGCCAGGGTTTCGGCGTCTTCGAGTTCGACGGCCTGGTGGGCCGGCGTCCAGTAATTCTCCACAGCGAACGCTAACCCTCCACCCTCCCGTGCCACCAGCGGGTAGGGAACCGCTGAGCAACGCTCATGACGTCTGGGGCCGGGGCGCTCGCGCCGCAGCCGGTGGCAGGTGCCACCACTGCCGTGGCAACACCTGCCCACCAACACACAGCAGTGTGCCGCTCCTTCACCTGCTGGTCAGCGTAAGGGTGCTATCCGCGTCAGGCCCGGTTCCGGTGGCGATGAGCCGGGAGTGGACGAGGCCCGGGCGGGCCGCGTAGAGGCCGAGGACGGTCTTGGGGACGAGCAGCACGAGCAGCACGAGCAGGGGTGTCTGCCAGCTGCCGGTGGCGCTGCGGAGAAGACCCATCGTGAGGGGTCCGAGGGCGGCGAGAAGATAGCCGACGGTCTGTGCCATGCCGGACAGGCGTGCGGTGGTCGGGGGTGAGGGTGAGCGGAGAGCGAGAAGGATGATCGCGAGAGGGAAGGCGCTGCCGGTGGCGACGCCGGTGACGAGAACCCACGTCCAGGCGTGGGCGGGGGCGAGGACCAGGCCGCCGAGTCCCGCGGTCATGACGGCCAGGACAGCGAGGAGCAGGGGCCGCTGGTCGGTCAGTCGTGTGGCAGCGAGAGGGATGACGAAGCCGAAAGGGATGCCGACGAGCATCATCACGGACAGCATCGCCGCGGACTCGGATCCTGTGTAGCCGTAGTCCTGGAGGATCATCGGGAGCCAGGACACCAGCACGTAGAACGTGCACGACACAGCTCCGAGGAACCCGGCGACGGACCAGGCCAGCCCGGAGGGCAACAGCCGTCCGGTGGGCTCCGCGTCGGCGGGCACCGAATCGGGGCGACGGGCGTGGCGCCCCCGTGAGACCGGGGCGATACGTCGGTACCGGACCGTGCGGGCGTTGCGCACCCACAGCAGCGCGGCCGCCAGGGAGGGCAACGCCCAGGCGATGAACGCGAGATGCCACCCGATCGTCTCGTCGAGAGGGATGGCGAGTCCGGCGGCCACAGCTCCGGATGCGGCCATGATCGTCATGGCGATCCCGGTCAGTGTGCCGGTGCGGATGGGGAATCGGTGCTTGATGATGGCGGGCAGGAGGACATTGCCGATGGCGATGCCGGTGCCGGCGAGGACCGTTCCCGTGTAGAGGGCGAGGGGTGAGGCCAGCCCGCGCAGACCGATACCGGCGGTGATGAGGCCGAGGGCGGCGACGATGGCGCGTTCGGTGCCGACGCGGCGGGCGAGCGGCGGGGCGAGGGAAGCGAATACTCCCAGGCACAGGACGGGCAGGGTCGTGAGGACGGCGGCTCCGGTGTCGTCCAGTCCGTAGCGGGCACTCAGCTCGCCGAGGACCGGGGCCGTGCCGGTGATCGCGGGACGCAGGTTGATGGAGAGTAGGACGATCCCCGCGAGAATCCAGAGGCGGCCTGCTCGGATTCTTCGCTGGTGTGCGGACATGCTGTGGTTCCCCCTGTTGTTGTGCTGTGCGGCAGAGCGGCCCGGCCCCCAACCGATCGGGTTGGGGGCCGGGCGAAGTCGTATGTGGGCACGGGTGGTGCCGTGTTGGTCTCCCCCCGGAGCCCTGCTGATCCCCTGCGGTGAGTGGCAGAGGACGGCGGATCAGACCTGGGCGACCGTCCGCCCGGTGATCGGGCAGGTCATCGCTGCCTCCCCGGTCGTGGCGAATGCGGCCTGCGTCGCCGACGAGGCGGAGAGGGGCTTCTCGAGTTGTTCGAGGATCTCCGTGGACAGCAGGTCCTGCTTGCCCTTGAGGGCGTCGGCGATGACGGTGTCCGAGACGAACACCAGCTCGGCGGCGATGTTGTCCTGGACGATGCGGGCGATGTTGTCGAGGACGGTGAACACCGGGTCGGCCGGCGGCGACGTGGTCGGGAAGTCGATCAGGTGGGTGTCGACCTTCTTGGCGTTCATGTGCGGCTTGATGATGATGGTGTTCTGGTTCAGGACGGACGTCGTCCACTGGGAGAGAACGCCTACGTACAGGTCCGCCCACGCGGCCTCGCCGATCTGTGCCCGCCACTTCTTGAGCAGGGCCTGCACCCCGGCGATCTGCGCGGCCGAGGCGTGTTCCATGTTGATGCCCACGTTGGCGAACGCGGCCTTCGCGAAGTCCTGGTAGGACTTCATGTCGAACGTCTTCGTCTTGACGGCCGCGTCGATGAAGATGTTCGCCTTGTTGAGCAACTCGTCGCAGGATTTGGTCAGCCCTGCGGGGAGTGCCGCGTCCTTGAGGTTGCCCTTCGCGATCCCGAGGGTCTTCTGGTACTCCAGCAGCGGGGTGATCCATCCGGTCCCGGTCTTCATGGAGACCATGGCAAGGTCGTGCGGATCGATCCGGGCAGCGTTGGGGACGCCCGGCACCTTCTCACCCAGATAGGCGGCGAGGACCGAGAAGATGCCCAGGGGAACATGGGCTATGGACTTGGCCATCTCGAAAATCTCCGAGACGGGCTGGACGGCCTCTTGCTTGCCGCCGTGGATCAGGGTGAACCTGCCACCCTTGTTGTCGTTCTGGACGACCATGACCGGGCTGAGCTGCTTGATCAGCTCGGCTTTGAGTGCTGCGTAGTGGGAACGCATCCCCGCGTTGACCGCGAGGATCGAGTCCCGCGCCTCCCGCTCGGTGACGGCTGCCAGAGCGGTGGCGTCCTCGGCGGCGAAGGCCTGGCCGTTGGCGAGGAGCGTTGCCGCACCGACAGCCGAGGCCGTACCGAGGAAACTTCTGCGCGTAGCCACGTGCTTCTTCTCCCTTATGGATGTGCTTGCCCTCGGCCCCGGGCGGGGACGAAGACGGTCGTGCGGTGGGGGGAGATGCCGGCTCCGCCCCAGCGGGGGGAGAAGGGGGGAGGGCGGAGCCGGTGGCTGGTTGCGGGCGGTCAGGTCAGTTCGGAGCCTGACTCGACGACCACCCCGTAGAGGTCGCCGATGGTCGCGAGTGCGCCCCGGTGGACCTGTGCGGCGGACACGCCGCCGCCCGGGGTGGGCAGGGGCCGGGTCGCGGAGGCGTCGGAGACGACGGTGGGGGCGTTGCCCCGCAGGAACGCGCCCTCGGCGGTGAAGGTGACGCACATGTGGGTCATGAACCCGGCGATGACGACGTTCTTGTTCCCGGCCTTGTCGACCAGTTGGCCGAGGTTCGTGCCGACGAAGGCGTTGGGGACCTTCTTGGTGACGACCGGCTCACCGTCGACCGGCGCGACCTTGGGGTGGATTCTGCCGATGTCGGCGGTGACGTCGTACGGAGTGCCCTTTCCGCCGTCGTTCTGGACGTGGATGACCTTTCCGCCGGCCGCGCGGGTGCGCTTCAACAGATCGGCGGCCTTGTCGAGGGCGGGCTCCCAACCCTCCAGTTCCATCGTCCCCTTGGTGTACGTGTTCTGGTAGTCGACCAGGATCAGGGTCGAGTCCTTGAGGGCGGCGGGCTTCGCCGGGAGCTTGTTCAGCGTGCGCAGCGTCGTCGTCCCCGACAGATCCACGGCGGTGCCGGCCGCCGCCTCGGCGGACACGGCGGGTGCGGTGTCCTTCTCGTCGTCCGTGAGCCGGACTCCGACGAACATGGCCGCGGCGCCGACGGCTGCGGCAGCGACAAGTCCGACGCCCACGCGGGCCCCCGAGGGCTTCTTCGCGCTCCGGGTGCTGGTCTCGGTCATGGTGATCAGCCCAGTTCGTCAGCAGTGGGAACGACGACGCCGTACAGGTCCTCGACGGTGGCCAGCGCTCCCTCGTGGAGCTGTTCGGCGGTGATGCCCTTGCCCGCGGCCGTGAGGGGGCGGGTCGCCGACGCGTCGGCGACGACCGTGGGGCGGTTGCCGCGCAGGAACGCCCCGGCCGCCGTGTACTGCACACACATGTGCGTCATGAACCCGGCGATGACGAGATCGTTGTTCCCGGCGCCGTCGACCAGCTCGCCCAGGCCGGTCTCGTGGAAGGCGTTGGGGGTTGTCTTGACGACGGTCGGCTCATCCCCGACCGGCGCCACGGACGGGTGGATCCGGCCGATCTCGGCTCGGATGTCGTACGGGGTGCCCTCGCCGCCGTCGTTGACCACGTGGATGACCGTCGCTCCGGCTTCACGGGCCCGGGCGAGGAGCAGCGCGGCGGCGTCGAGGGCGGTCTGCCAGCCCTCCAGCTCCATCACGCCCTGTGTGTACGTGTTCTGGTAGTCGACCAGGATCAGGGTGGAGCCGGCCAGCTTCGCGGGGGTGTCATCGAATCCGTTGAGCCGGCGGAGCGTGGTTGCAGACATGAGCTATCCCTTGCAATGGGGCGATGGAGTGCAGCCCGCCCCGTCCGGCAGGCTGCGCTCTTGACGACGCCCACTCAAGTGACGGCAATGTCATGTAACTTGCAGGATCGGACATGCCCGAAGTCAGCCCAGGGGGACATACCGTGCGCACCGTCGAACGTCTCGTCGTGATCGTTCTCTTCGAGGGTGTCGATCTCCTCGACGTCACCGGCCCGCCAGAGGTTTTCGCCCTGGTCCGGCGGGAAACCGACGACGCCACGGGCTATCGGGTCCTGCTCGCCGCCGAGACCCTCGATCCGGTCACCACCTCCACAGGCGTACGGATCATGCCCGACATCACGTTCACCGATGCCGTCACACGGAACATCGACACGGTCCTGGTGCCCGGGTCCGTCACCATCGACAGCAACCGCCGCATCCGCGCCGTCGTCGACCGTGACGTGGTCGCGCAGGTCAAGGCCCTCGCCGCGCGGTCCCGTCGCATCACCTCGGTGTGCGTCGGGGCGCACCTCCTGGCCGCCGCGGGACTCCTGGACGGCAAGCGCGCCACCACGCACTGGTCCACCGCGCCGCAGCTCGCCGCCGACCACCCTGCTGTGCGCGTGGACCCGGATCCCATCTTCATCCGCGAGGGGAACGTGTGGACCGGGGCCGGGATCAGCGCCTGCCTCGATCTCGCCCTTGCCCTGGTGGCGGAGGACTTCGGCGAGAGCACCGCGCTGCGCGTCGCCCGGCAACTGGTGATGTACCTGAAGCGGCCCAGCGGGCAGAGTCAGTTCTCGGTACCTCTCGAACCGGTCTCCACGACCCGCCGGATCGAGGAGATCCGCCACTACATCAACGAGAACCTGCGACAGCCGATCAGCGTGGCGGATCTCGCCGCAGCCGCGCATCTGGGGGAGCGGCAGCTCGCCCGCGTCTTCCGGGCGGAGCTCGGGATGACTCCCGCCGCCTACATCGAATCCGCCCGCGTCGAACTGGCCCGCCACCAGCTCGAATCGACGGACGACACGCTGGACCGCATCGCGTCGGCGTGCGGGTTCGGCACCATCGACACCCTGATCCGAGCCTTCCGCCGTACGCTCAACACCAGCCCGACCGAATACCGCCGTCGCTTCCAGACCGTGTCCCGCCTCTGCGCCGTGCCGGGTCTCGGTGGCGGCTCTCGGCCGAGCTGCGGGGCTCCCACGCACTGCCGTCGGATCACTCGACCCGCAAGATCAGTGACCGGGCATGACGGTTGCCGTGATCGCGCAGGTCACCGGGTTGTCGGGGCAGACCTACCGTTCGGCCCGGGGGAGGAAGTCGAGGAGAGCGGCGGTGAGTTCGGCGGGTGCGTCCTCCTGGACGAGGTGGCCCGCACCGGCGATCGGCTCGAACCGCGCGCCCGGGATGCGGGCTGCGAGCTCTTGTCCCTTCGCCACGGGAATCCAGGTGTCGTCGCGGCCCCAGCACACCAGCGTCGGGATGCCGATCTCGCCGTACCGGTCCTGCACTTCGTCGGTGTAGAGCTGGTCGGCCTGGGCGATCTGCCGGTAGAAGGCCGGCTGGCCGAGGTCACCGAGCCAGGGCTCGACGAGCCGGTCGAGGACGGCCGGGTGCAGCCCGGGGCTGCTGGCCGACGTCACGTACTCCCGCACCAGGGCGTGGTGCAGAGCGGGCGGCAGTTGCTCGAAGACCTCGGAGTGCTCGCCGACGAGCCGGAAGAACGGCGATCCCCACGGCGCCAAGGCGACCGGGTCGACCAGGGCGAGGGCGCGGTAGCGGGCGCCGTGCAGCAGATGTGCCCGCAAGGAGACCGCGCCGCCGAAGTCGTGGGCGACCACCAGTGGTTCTTCCAGCCCCCAGTGCGCCAGGAGTTCGGTGAAGACCCTGCCCTGGGCGGCCAGGGAGACATCCTGGCCGGCGGACTTCTCCGATGCCCCGTAACCGGGCATGTCCCACACGAACACCTGATGACGGCGGGCGAGGGAGCGGGCGACGGCGCGCCATACGTACGAGGAGAAGGGTGTGCCGTGGAGGAGGACCACCGGTGGCCGACCGGGTGGTCCGAGGCGGTCCCAGCGGACATCGCCGGAGGTACTGCGGAATGTCTCGGTCAGCTGCCATTCACTCACGGGCGTTACCCCTCTCGGTCGTGTCTCCGGCCAAGGTAGCGATCATGCCGGATTCGGGGGCCCCGCACCGCCGAGGGCTCGGAGGACCGACGTCGGGGCACTGCATCAGCCGTGTGTCCGATCACCGGAGGCGAGTGAGAGGGGGTGGCCGGCCCCGGTACGGCATGCCCGCCGGCCGAAGCGGTGCGTGGCAAGGCGGTGGGTCGTCCTCATACCGGTCGCGTTCGGGGGTCCGGCGACGCGGCGAGGGGCCGCAGCTGTCGTCGTGTGCCCGCCGGGGATGAGGGGGACAGCCCTTAGGCTGGAACGGTGACGTCCCTACCGGAAGACCCGACGCGACTGATCGTCGACGACGACCGCGACTCCGCCGTGCAACGCCTGCAAGAGGCGTACGCCGAAGGGCACATCTCGCACGAGGAGATGGACGAGCGCCTCGGCCGGGTGCTCACGGCCAGGACGGGCAGCGAGCTCGTGACGGCCCTGGGCTCACTCCCGGCGGAGAAGGCGGCCACCACGTCCACGATCGGCGCCGCGGGCGGACGGATCAAGCGGCGCGGGGCGTGGCGGGTGCCGCGGATCCTCAAGGTCCATTCCGCGTTCGGCAGGGTGTACCTGGACCTGTCCCGGGCCATCATCGAAGACCCCGTGATCGACATCGAGCTGCAACTCGGCACCGGCAAGGCCAGGATCACGGTGCCCCGCGACGCGATCGTCGACGTCGAGGGCCTGACCACCGGATGGAAGGACATGGTCTACGAGCCCCCGCGGCGCTCCGGCCCAGGCGGGCCGACCATCCGGATCTCCGGGGCCATGGGGTTCGGACGGTTGAAGATCCGCCACGCGAGACGTGGGAACCGCTGAGAGCGGGCGATGACGGACGAACTCCTGACACTGCGGGGATCTGCTCGCACGGCCCGGGCCTGTGGGGCAGGCCCGGCTCGTCCCTGACCTGCCGGAAGGCCCTCTGTAGGGTGGGCGGGCGACAGCGCATCGTGAACCGCAACAAGGAGCAGAAGTGAGCAGCCAGCCGGCGTCCAACGCCCTCCAGCAGGAGATCGCCCGAGAACTCATGGTCGGCGAGACCTTCGAGGCCGAGCGGGAGATCGAACGCCGGGTTGCCTTCCTCGCCGGGCAGCTGACCACCACCGGCCTGCGCTCCCTGGTGCTCGGCATCAGCGGCGGCGTCGACTCCACCACGACCGGAAGGCTGTGCCAGCTCGCCGTCGAGCGGGTCCGCGAAGCCGGGCACGAAGCGCGGTTCTATGCGATGCGGCTTCCCTACGGTGTTCAGGCCGACGAGCACGACGCCCAGCTCGCGCTCTCCTTCATCCGCGCCGACCATGTGCTCACCGTGGACATCAAGCCCGCGAGCGATGCGGCGCTCGAGGCCTCGCTGGCCGCGGACGTGAGCTTCCGCGACGACCACCACCAGGACTTCGTGCACGGCAACATCAAGGCCCGGCAGCGCATGATCGCCCAGTACGCGGTGGCGGGTGCTCACGACGGCCTGGTCGTCGGTACCGACCACGCCGCCGAGGCGGTCTCCGGGTTCTTCACCAAGTTCGGCGACGGCGCCGCCGACCTCGTCCCGCTGACCGGACTGACCAAGCGCCGGGTGCGTGCCGTCGCCGACGCGCTGGGCGCGCCTGCCGAGCTGGTGTGGAAGATCCCGACCGCTGACCTGGAGACCCTCGACCCCGGCAAGGCCGACGAGGACGCCCTCGGGGTCTCGTACGACGCCATCGACGACTTCCTGGAGGGCAAGCCGGTGGACGAGCGGACCGTCGAGGCGATCGTCAGCCGCTACCGCCTCACCGATCACAAGCGTCAGCTGCCCGTCGCCCCGTAGGTCGCATCGCGAACGAAGGAGCGGCCGGGGGAGCCGCGGCAGACCTGTCTGTTCATCAACACCTTTGCCGTAGCCGGTTCTTGGTGCGCGCGGACTGCCATGGCGTGCCGTGCGTTCTGCTGTTCGTGACCCTTCTGCTCGGCGTTCATCCGTTGTTCGGTTATCTCTTCGAGACTCGGCCAGTCGCTCCCCAGCAGCTGATCGAGAGGCTTCACCGTGAGGGCAAAGAACAGCGAAGATCCTGAGGCTTCAGCGATCTCACGCCGTCGGTTGGTCAAGTACGCAGGTGTCGGAGCGACGTTGGCGGCCGCGAGCCCGCTCGCCGTTGCCGGACCGGCGTCAGCGACCGAAGAGGACCGAAACGATTCCAGACCCGGCGACGCGCGCAGAAGGGTGTGGCGAGCCGGCGACCACCACGTGCACTCGGAGTACAGCGGCGAGTTCGACACGTCGACGAACCCGCCGACCTTCCACAAGGGTGCCGACGCCGTCTACCCGATCGTCACCAACGCGATCATGGCCAAGCACTTCGGTCTCAGCTGGGTGATGTGCACCGACCACGGTGGACCGACGCACTCCAAGGTGAACATCGAACAGGCCTATCCCGACCTGCTCCGCTCACGGGTGCTCGTCCCCGGAGTCCTCCAGTTCTGGGGCATGGAGTTCGACGCTCCGGCACTGGACCACCACACCCTGATGATCCCGCACCACCGTGACGAGGCCCAGCAGCTCTTCGAGCTGGAAAGCCGCTTCGCCAAGCACGACGCCTTCCCCGCCGATCGAGGCCGCGACACCGAGGCCAAGATGATCGAGTTCCTGAAGGCTGCCAAGGACATGCCGCGCAAGCCGCTGGTCATCGCGCACCACGCGTCCCGGTCGGCCACCGGGCTCGGCGTGTACGGCCAGGACACCCCGCGGGAGTTCCGCAACGGCAACAACACGGCGCCGGACATCTACGTCGGCTTCGAGGGCGCTCCCGGCCACCAGGCGGGCCCGCTCAACGGCGGCCCGCGCGGTGGCTACGGCAACTACCCGACCCACGGCGGCTTCGATCAGATGACGGCCCGTGTCGGCGGACTGTGGGACTCCCTGCTCGGCGAGGGGCGCCGCTGGTGGATCACCGCGACGTCGGACTCCCATGTGCACTGGACGCGCGGCGGCGCCGACTTCTGGCCCGGCGAGTACAGCAAGACCCACGTCCTTGCCCGCCACGACTACGCCGACATCATGGACGGACTCCGCAACGGCCGGATCTGGGTCGGCACGGGTGACCTGATCACCAGCCTCGATCTCACCGCGAGCAATCGCAACCGTGAAGCGGCCATGGGCGAGACCCTGACCGTGAGCAGCCGCAACCGTACGGACGTCGACATCGAGATCACGTTCCGGCCCCTGAAGGGGAAGAACGCCAACGGTGACCGCCCGGAGGTCCGGCGTGTGGACCTGATCGTCGGTGAGGTCACCGGCCCGAGTTCCCAGCTCGACGTCGGCACCAACCCGACCACCAAGGTCGTGGCGCGCTTCGGCCCGCGCGACTGGCGCAAGCGGGGGGACGACTACGTCATCCGGCACACACTGCGCAATGTGGAGGGAGACCTTTACGCCCGGGTCCGCGGCACCAGCACCGACGAGGCGGAACCCCTCGCGGACGGGCTGGAGAGCCCGTGGGACGATCTGTGGTTCTACTCGAACCCGGTATTCGTCGCGGTCCGTTAGCCACTGCCGCGTCTCACAGGAGTGCGCACCTTCGCCTGGCGCCCCATCGGGCGAAGGCCGCCCGGCAGGGAGACGCGGACGGGGCCGGCGCCCCCCTGACAGGGACGCCGGCCCCTGGTTCACGGCAGCGGCCGACTCACTCAAGGCCCGCAGTGTCCCGTGAGGCTCACGCCCCTGCGGGACACGGCTACGGGATCATCGGCAGCGTCACGTCCCGTTGCGGAGGGATGGCCACGCCGTTCTGCTGAAGCGTGACGGCCCGCGCCGGAGAGGGAATGCGGATGCCCTCCAGACGGAACCGCTTGTGCAGCTGCTTGATGAACTCGTGCTTGATTCTGTACTGATCGCTGAACTCTCCGACGCCGAGGATCACGGTGAAACCGATCCGCGAGTCCCCGAAGGTGTGGAAGCGGACAGCGGGTTCGTGGTCGGGGACCGCGCCCTCGACCTCCTTCATGACCTCGCTGACGACCTCGCACGTGACGCGCTCCACGTGGTCCAGGTCGCTGTCGTAGGCGACGCCGGCCTGCACCAGCAGGGTCATCTCCTGTTCCGGGCGGCTGTAGTTGGTCATGTTCGTGCTCGACAGCTGGGCGTTCGGGATGATGACGAGGTTGTTGGAGAGGTTGCGTACGACGGTGTTGCGCCAGTTGATGTCGACGACGTACCCCTCCTCCCCGCTGGTGAGGCGGATGTAGTCGCCGGGCTGGATCGTCTTCGAGGCGAGGATGTGGATGCCGGCGAAGAGGTTGGCGAGGGTGTCCTGAAGAGCCAGCGCGACCGCGAGGCCGCCGACGCCGAGGGCGGTGAGCAGCGGGGCTATGGAGATGCCCAGCGTCTGGAGGACGACCAGGCAGCCGATGGCCAGGACGACGACGCGGGTGATGTTGACGAAGATCGTGGCCGATCCGGCCACACCGGACCGTGACTGCGTGACGGCTTGCACCAGGCCGGTGATCACGCGCGCCGCCGTGATGGTGGCGGCGAGGATGAGGAGCCCCGACAGGACCTGGTTGACGGTGTGGTTGACCCGGTCGGTCAGCGGCAGGGCCGCCGCGGCGGCCGTGACCCCGCCGGTGAGCGCGGCGACCGGCACCAGCGCCCGCAACGCGTTGACGAGGACGTCGTCTCCGCTCCAGCGCGTACGGGTCGCGTGCTTGCCCAGCCAGCGCAGGAGAAGTCGCAGCAGGAGACCTGCCGCGAGACCGACAGCCACCCAGATTCCCGCGACGATCCAGTCGTGCGGCGTGAGATCGCGGTTCACCGGCTGCCTCCCACCGCATCAGGAAGGGATCGTACGTCCGGTATGCAATGTGTCGTCAACGTGTTGCCGCCTGCTGCCTCGGTTCCGGAATCTGCAAAGCCGCCGGTGACGAGACGCCCGTCGACCGTCGGTCCGCTCATCTTCCTGCATCTGCGGGGGTCTTCGCGTCACAGTCGAGGGGGTCCACCGACTTGTTGCGCAACTCACCGGCCGATGAGGGCCTGGGTGATCTGACGGGTGGTCTGCTCGGTGCACCGGGGGTTGGCGGCGGCGTACGCCATGCAGGCGTGCACC
This sequence comes from Streptomyces sp. NBC_00306, assembly GCF_036169555.1. Classification (GTDB taxonomy): domain Bacteria; phylum Actinomycetota; class Actinomycetes; order Streptomycetales; family Streptomycetaceae; genus Streptomyces; species Streptomyces achmelvichensis. The sequence goes on from NZ_CP108032.1 coordinate 7,788,963, forward strand.
GCGGCGGCGTACGCCATGCAGGTGTGCACACCGTGGCCGGAGCCCCTGCCCGCAACTGCGTGTCAACCAGGGGCCGGACCAGGCCTGCATCCATCAAGGGGCGGATGTGCGAGGTTTCTTCGGCCGTCAAGAGCGGCTCCTGCGGCCGGCCCGTCGGCACGACATGCTGTCGACGGTCACGATCGCAGAGACACGAGGCTCTCGTCACGGTCGATTCGGTCAGCGGGCGAACGCTCCACATCCGACGGCCAGCGCTGTACGGGGGCGATGTAGCCGAGCCGGGTACTCCAGCTCCAGCGGTCGCCGCGCGAGGTGAGGGAGAGCACGGACGACGGCACGTCGAGGTGCCAGAACGCTCGTGCCGGTGCGGCCATGGCATGGACGAGCGAGGCCCGGATGATCGCCGGTTCGGTGACGGCCAGTACGTGCCCGGCATCGGAGGGGACACTGCTCAGCCAGTGCGCGGTCCGCCGACAGAGCTCGCGTACCGACTCGCCTCCGTGGGGTGTGGCGTCGGGATCCGTGAGCCAGGCGGAGAGCCCGAAGGGGTCGTCGGCCACGACGTCGCCGACCGTGCTGCCGTACCACTTGCCGTAGTCGAGGTCGCGCAACCCCGGTTCCGGCGTGGTGTCCAGCCCGAGGCTGTACGCGGTCAGCGCGCAGCGGGTCGAAGGCGCCCGGACGGCCAGCGAGTGGGGAGGCAGTGCTGCTATCGCCGCGGCTGCCGCACGCACGGCGCGCTTGCTTCGTGGACCGTCTCCGAGGCGGGTGTCCGTGAGGGGGGCCGGAGCGGTCGCACACAGGAATGTCAGTGTGACGGTCATGGCATTGACCTCCTTCTGCCGGCCGAGATGACAGGGGCCCGGTCCGGTTCCCGCGAGTCAGGTGATCAGGCGGGCGGGTTCGGTGGCGGCGTGCAGCAGGTACTCGAGTGAGCCCCACCGGAAAGGTGTCGCCGAGCGGTCGAGGCGGATCGGCCGTCCTGCCGACGACGCACGGAAACGGGTGTCGTCCGCCGGGGCGGACGCTACGACCGAAGCCACGGTGTGCGTCATAAGCCAAGCGTCGGCGAAACCGCCCGGGGCAACCATCCGGCAGATGTCCGGAACTGCCCCCGCCGACCGGCTGGCGACCGTGCCGCCCGAGACACCGTCGTACGGTGCCCGACCAGCGGTTTCCCGGCGACGGACGTGCCCCCGGAGCAGAGGAGCGGACCCATCACGCTCTGCCGTCGGTCGGCAGTTCCAGGTGAAGTTCGTATCCGCCGTCCGCCGTCGGGCCGGAGGTGACGGTGCCGCCGAGGAGCGCGGCACGCTGATGCAGGCCGACCAGGCCGTACCGCGCGCTGGGCAGGCTGAGTGTGGGCCTGGTCGGAGCGCTGTTGGTGACGGTGACCCGCACGGTGCCGTCCTGGTGGCGGACGCTCACCGTCGCAGCGGCGCCCGGCGCGTGCTTGCGTACATTGGTCAGTGCCTCCTGGACGGTGCGGTAGATGGCGCGCTGGACGGCCGGCGAGAGGCCGTTGGGCAGGTCCGTCCGCAGCTCGGCCTCGATGCCGCTGCCGTCGATCAGCTGCTGGAGGTCGGCCAGGGAGGGCTGCGGGGTCAACTCCGTGGGACGCCCCCCGGAGGCGCGCAGGACGTCGACCATGTGCCGCAGCTCCTCGAGGGTCTGCACGCTCAGCCCCCGGATCGTGGCCGCGGCGTCCTTGACCTCGGCGTCCTGGCTGCCGACCTGGAGTGCCCCGGCCCGTACCGCGATCAGGCTGACCTGGTGGGAGACCACGTCATGCATCTCCCGGGCGAGCTGCGCGCGCTCCTTGGCCAGCACGGACTGGTCGGTCAGCATCCGCTCGTGGTCACGCGCCTCGGAGATCTCGTTGAGCCGCAGCGACAGGTCCCTCCGAGCCTGGACGAGCTGGCCGAGGAAGCAGGCCGCGGCCGCCGTCGCCGATGTGTAGCCCAGTGTGATCAGGGTCGACGTGTCCGTCAGGTCGATCTCCGGCGACGGCCACGACGACATGTCACAGATCGCGTATGCCACGCCGCAGAAGCCCAGCACGATGCGGTTGCGGGACAGCGAGGCGAGCGAGTACAGCGCCACCAGCCCGGCGAAGATCGCGGCGGACAGCAGGATGGCCGGCAGGGTGAGCAGGAAGGTGAGCAGAGGCAGGCGGCGGCGCAGCAGAAGGGAGAAGGCGGCTCCCACGGCGAAGGCCAGACGCAGCGGCTCGTCGGCGTCGAGGTGGGCCCAGACATCGAGGAGCGCGACGGCGACGAGGGCGGCGTCGACGACGACGGGGGGAGCGTGTCGGCCGTTCATTCCCGCTCCTGGTCCCGAGGCTGCTTGAGGAGGCCCGCCCTCTCGGCGAGCAGGGCGGCCTGTACGCGGCTCGCCACCTCGAGCTTGGTGAGGATGGCACTCACATGGTCCTTGACCGTGCCGGTGCTCAGGTGGACCCGTGTGGCGATGTCGTTGTTCGACAGCCCCTCGGCGACGAGGACGAGGACATCGCGCTCGCGATCGGTCAGCCGTGCCACGCTGCCGGCGGCCGCTTCCTGGGATCCGGCATCCAGATAGGTGTCGACGACCATCCGGGTGACCTTGGACGACAGGACTTTGTCGCCGCCCGCGAGGTCGCGCACCAGGAACGGAAGTTCTTCGGGGTCGGTGTCCTTGAGCAGGAAACCGGCAGCGCCCGAGCGCAGTGCCGTGGCCACGTATTCATCCATGTCGAATGTCGTGAGCATGGCCACGACGGGAGGCTCGGGCAGCCGGCGGAGGGCGGCCAGGACCGTGAGTCCGTCCACGTCGGGCATACGGATGTCCAGCAGCACGATGTCGGGACGTTGCTCCTTCACCGCTTCGACCGCCTGGCCGCCGGGAACGGCGGCGACGACCGTGATGTCGTCCGCCGCGTCGAGGATGCGCTGGAAGCCCGTACGGATCAGGGCCTCGTCGTCCACCACCATTACCCGGATCACGTGTGCTCCATTCGCCACCGGACCACTGTCCGATTCGTACCATGCCGAGAGGCGCTTCGCGGGTGCCGGAGGCCGAATGCGGCCGCGTGGCGGGGGACGCCAGCCGGTCGGCGGGGTGCCTCCGGCGCTCTGCCGTGGCGCGGCGCGACCGCTCCCTCGGCCCGGTGGCCACGGCGCCCACTCAGACCGGCAGGCTCCGGCCGTCAGGACGGATCCCCCGCTGTCCGTCACTTGATCCGGCGGGCCGGAGCGGTGGCGGCACGCAGGAGGTACTCCAGTGGTCCACGACGGAAGTAGCGGGTCCACAGAAGGGCGAACAGCATGGCCGCCACAGTGAAAGCGAGGAACACCGGCAGTGGGGCCCAGCCGTCCAGATCCTCCAGGTTGTCGGCGCCCAGGAAATGGATCGCCACGATATGGGCGACGTAGGCGGTCAAGGAGATCGACCCCACCGCGGCGAGCGGAGCCAGCAGCCGAGGGTGGTCCTTGGTGAGCTGAACCGTCAGGCAGCAGACGGCCAGGACGGCGAGCGCGACACCGGTGTTGCCCACGATGGACCAGGTGGTCTGGCTGTGCGGGACGGCCACCAGCAGCCAGGCCGGATACCCGGACGCGAACTCCTCACCGACGGCGTCCGACCACCACGCGGAAGCGGGAGGCCCACCGCCCGCAGCGGCGCTGACCGCTGCCCGAGCTCCGGGAACCATGTGCAGAGCGAGCCATGATCCCCCGTAGCCGATCACGGCGAGGGCCGCGCCCGTGCAGGCCAGCTTGACGAGGGTGTCACGGCGAGAGAGGTCCAGCTTGGCCAGTGCCATGCCGGCGACGATGAAGGAGAACCAGGTCAGCGCCGGATACTCACCGGTCACGAACAGTTCGAGAAGCCCGTCGGAGTCGGTGATCCGGGCCAGCGGATCCAGGTCGATCAGGGTGTCCGCCCAATTTCCGCCGTCGACAGCCGCCCTCAGCAGGTACAGCACCTGAGGCAGGACGAGAGCGGTCGATGCCGCGATGATCGCCAGCGTCCTCGCCGTCAGCCGGTACAGCGGGAGCGCGAGGACGAACAGCAGCCCGTAGAAGGCCAGGATGACGTCGACATCGGTGTCGAGCAGGACCAGCGCGTAGCCCAGGACGATCAGAACGGCGGCGCGGATCAGAACACGGCCTGCCGCCTGGCGTCCGCTCCGCCCTGTGCGCGGCTGCGGACGGCCCATGAGCAGGATCAGGGTGAAGCCGGCCAGGAGGGCGAACAGCGCCGCCGACCGACCGCGCGCCACCTCCATGAGCCAGCCCATCGGGCCGCCGACCGATGGCTCGGGGCCGATGTGTGCGGCGAACATCCCGAAGATCGCCAGGGCGCGCGCGACATCGAGACCGATCATCCTCCCCGTTGACGGGGTGTGGCCGGGTGCGTCGTCCACGACTGTCGCGGAAGGCATGCCCGGAGCGGAGACGCGTCTCATTGGGCACCAATCTCCGGGAAATTGTTGATTTCAACCATCCGGCAGGTGACCGGAGTACCCCCGCCGACCGGCGGGGGTACCCCTGGTCCGGCGGCCGATGTCGTGCGAGTCGGCAGACCGGGGTTGTCCGCGCCGCCCTACGCCACGATTTCGCAGCCGCATTCGTTTGCCCTGCCGGATCCCGAAGTCCTGTGCCGGATCTGTCCCATCGGGCCGACCCGATGGGTTGAGGAGTGTTTACACTGGGGAATTGCCTTGATTACCACATCTGTTACCAGCCCCGATATGCGCGGTCCGGTGGGACCGAAGGACATCTCGACGTGAACCGCACCGACTGCAGGTGAACGACCATGTACTCGCAGTTCGACGAATCGACGACTGATCATGTCCTCGTGGCAGGCGGATTGTTTGTCCCGGCTCCGGGCCGAGCTCGAATCCGCCGGACGCACGCTGCCCGGGCTGAGGCTTTCCTTGTGCCCCGGAAGGAACTGTTGTGAAGGGCAACAGCACTGAGGTGGATGCTGCCGCATCCGATTCCCCGGCCCTGGTGGACACTTCTGCCGATCGCCATGAACAGCGCAGCACCGAGGCACAGTTGGCCGAGATTCTCGCCGGAGTTCTGCACACTGACCAGGTGTCGGTGGACGGTGACTTCTTCGCCGATCTGGGTGCGGATTCGTTGGTGATGGCGCAGTTCTGTGCCCGCGTGCGTAAGCGTGATGACCTTCCGACGGTTTCGATGAAGGACGTCTACCGCAACCCCACGATCCACCGGCTGGCCACCGAATTCCCCGGCGTGTCCACCGAGCCGACCGCGGTGGACTCCCGCGGTGTCACTGATGCGCCGTCACGGGTGGTGGAGGCGCAGTTGGCCGATGTGCTGGCCGGAGTTCTGCACACTGACGAGGTGTCGGTGGACGGTGATTTCTTCGCCGATCTGGGTGCGGATTCGTTGGTGATGGCGCAGTTCTGTGCCCGCGTGCGTAAGCGTGATGATCTTCCGACGGTTTCGATGAAGGACATCTACCGCAACCCCACGATCCACCGGCTGGCCACAGAATTCCCCGGCGTGTCCACCGAGCCGACCGCGGTGGACTCCCGCGGTGTCACTGATGCGCCGTCACGGGTGGTGGAGGCGCAGTTGGCCGAGATTCTCGCCGGAGTTCTGCACACTGATCAGGTGTCGGTGGACGGTGATTTCTTCGCCGATCTGGGTGCGGATTCGTTGGTGATGGCGCAGTTCTGTGCCCGCGTGCGTAAGCGTGATGACCTTCCGACGGTTTCGATGAAGGACATCTACCGCAACCCCACGGTCAAAAGCCTGGCCGCCAATCTGGTGGTGCCGCAGAGTGAACCAGCCCCGCCCGACGCCGCGCCGCAAGCCGGGGGAGTGAAGACTGCCGAGCCCTCCCCGACCGGCACCGATGAGCCGGCCGCTGTGGTGACGCCGCGAGCCGGTACGGGGCAGTACATCCTCTGCGGGACGCTGCAACTTCTCTTCTTCCTCGGTGTGTCCTTCCTCGCCGCCCTCTTCGCCGTGCGCGGCTACGAGTGGATCCAGGACGGCTCCGGGGCTCTCGACCTCTACCTGCGATCGACGCTGTTCGTGACCGCGGCCTTCGTGGGCGCCTGTGCCCTCTCCGTGGTCGCCAAGTGGCTGCTCATCGGCCGCTTTCTGCCCCGCCGGATTCCGGTGTGGACCCTTGGGTATCTGCGTTTCTGGTGTGTGAAAACACTGATCCGCTCCAGCCCGATGCGCCTGTTCGTCGGTACACCCCTGTATGTGCTGTACCTCAGGGCACTGGGCGCCAAGATCGGCCGCGACGTCGCGATCTTCTCCCGCAACGTGCCGGTGTGCACCGACATGCTCACGGTCGAGGAAGGCACCGTCATCCGGAAGGACGTGTTCTTCTCCGGCTACCGGGCGCACGACGGGGTGATCGAGACGGGTCCCGTCACGCTCGGACGGAACGCGACGGTGAGCGAGCAGACCGTTCTCGACATCGACACCGTGATGGGTGACAGCGCCCAACTGGGCCATGTCTCCTCGCTCCACAGCGGCCAGAGCGTCCCCGCGGGGGAGGCGTGGCACGGTTCCCCGGCCGAACCGACCACCACCGACTTCCGGGCCGTCGAGCCCACCCCGTGCGGCGGAGTGCGGAAAACCCTCTACACCGCTGCCCAACTCGTGTTGCTGCTGGGCGTCTATCTGCCGCTGGCGCTCGGCGGTCTGAGCCTCGTCTTCTCCGCACTGCCGCAGCTGGATGCGCTGCTGAACCCCGAACCGGCGTTCACGAGCCCCGGGTTCTACATCGATGCCCTGCTGGCCTCCCTGGTGGCCTTCTTCGGCGGCCTGCTGGCGGGCCTCGTGGCCGTGAACGCGGTGCCGCGGACGCTCCGCCCGGTGATCAAGCCGGGCAAGATCTACCCCCTGTACGGCTTCCACCACGGTCTCCAACGAGCCCTCACGCGGCTGACCAACATCAGGTTCTTCGTCCTGCTCTTCGGCGACAGCTCCGCCATCGTCCACTACCTGCGCTGTCTGGGATACGACCTGTGCAGGGTCGAGCAGACCGGCTCGAACTTCGGCTCCCTGGTCAAGCACGACAGTCCCTATTTGAGCCAGGTCGGCAGCGGGACGATGGTGGCCGATGGCTTGTCGGTCATCAACGCCGACTTCTCCAGCACGTCTTTCCGCTTCTCCCCGACCTCGATCGGAGCGGGCAGCTTCCTCGGCAACAACATCGCCTATCCCTCACGCGGCCGCGCCGGCGACAACTGCCTGCTCGCGACGAAGGTCATGGTGCCCATCGACGGGCCGGTGCGTGAGGGCGTGGGGCTGCTGGGCTCCCCCAGCTTCGAGATCCCGCGCACGGTGATGCGCGACAACCGGTTCAACGATCTGGAGACCGGCGACGAACTGCGCCGCCGCCTGCCGGCCAAGAACAGGCACAACGCGCTCACCGCCACGCTGTACTTGCTGATGCGCTGGTTCCACTTCTACGTCGTCGCCCTCATCGCGATGGCCGCCGTCGACCTGTATCACGTCCACGGTGTGGCGCCGATCGCCGTGGCCGGCCTGTTCACCCTGGTGTTCACCGTCCTCTTCTACGCCCTGGTGGAACGGACCATCACCCGCGTGCGGCCGCTGAAACCGCTGTACTGCTCGATCTACGACCTGTCCTTCTGGCGCCACGAACGCTTCTGGAAACTGACGACGCACCGGTACATGCAGCTCTTCAACGGCACCCCGTTCAAGAACGTCGTCTGGCGGCTGCTGGGCGTCCGGATCGGCCGCCAAGTCTTCGACGACGGCTGCTCGCTGATCGAACGAGCCCTCGTCACCATCGGAGACCGCTGCACCCTCAACGCCGGAACCGTGATCCAGTGCCACTCCCAGGAGGACGGGGCCTTCAAGTCGGACCAGGCGACACTCGGCGCCGGTGTGACCCTCGGGGTCGGTGCATTCGTCCACTACGGCACCACCGTGGGGGACAGGGCGTTCCTGGCGGCCGATTCCTTCCTGATGAAGGGTGAGGAAGTGCCTCCTGACGAGAGGTGGGGTGGCAACCCGGCCCGGGAGGGAGTCGCGGTCATGGCCGGGCAGCCCGGGGGCGGAAGGGCATCGGTGTCACGGACGGCGGGGCAGGCGCCGTCCGTCTGAACCGGCTCCGAGATCGTGGTGCATCGCCGCGCGGAGGCTGCACATGCGGCGCGGAGAGTAGCGGTCTCTGTGGATCAGCCGTTGCGAGATGCTCATTTATGTCCCCATATGGTTAATGCGTCGTCACCGAAAGTCACTGATGTCGGGTGCGTCGCTTGGGTCGGGCACCCCGCACACGCAAGGTGCCCTTCGGCTACGTGGAAGGACTGAGTGTGAGCACTCGCTTTGGCATGACTCGGGGGAAGGCGCTCGTCATCGCGGCAGTGGCCGCGATCGTCGCCTCGACACTCTCCGCATCGCTGTCGACCGCCGCAGACGGAAACGACGGAAACGAACCGCGCCCGGACCACTGGGGCGTGATCGCCCGCAACACCATCGGCTCTCCCGTCGCCGATCTGCGGAACGGCCCGTACGGCTCGTTCGGTGTGACGGGCACCGCCGCCAGGCCGCCCTATGGCCGGGGCAGCCTCGGCATCGAGGTGGCGGACGCATCCACCTCGCTGAGCCCCTCCAGCGAGAAGGTCGACTTCGGCAATGAGGTCGACTTCTTCGGCGACCCGGTGCAAGGATTGCGGAGGGTCGGGTTCCACGTCTTCCAGACCGGGGAGAATATTTCGTACGGCGGCACCGAGAACCTGCCGAACATCCGGTTCGAGATCGATCCGAACCTGACCGCGCTCCCGACCGACAACTACTCCACGCTCGTGTGGGTGCCGGACGCCTCGCCCGTGACGAACGGCTGGAGTCCCTTCCTCGATGCCACCTCGACCGGCTACTGGTACCTCACCGGCAACGAGACGGCCTGCAACCCTGCTGCCGAATGCACGTTGGAGGAGCTGAAGACCTCGCTCAACGACGGTGGCCAGGGAGCGACCATCCACACGGCCGCGGTGGGTAAGGGTCGCGACAACATGTGGGTCGGGGCCGTTGACGGGCTGCGCATCAATCAGACCGTCTATGACTTCGAGACCAGCGGCGTCAAGGAGCGCCGGGCCGGCTGACGCGACCGGCCGTGCCCTGGAGCGACCGACCGGACGACGATCGGGGCGATCCAGGGCACGGGTGCCTTGCCTTCCGTGAGCGTCAACTCCTGGCGATCAGGGCGTAGCGTTCGTCGGTGACCGGACCGCCCCACAGGTCGGCCTTGCCGCTGAGGTCTTCGACGCGCAGGTGGGTGACGAAGGGGCTGACAGCGGCGGTGAGGTCGTCGGCGCTGATGCCGCGATGCCACGGCAGGGTTTCGGCGCCGGCCACGTACGGAACTCCGCTTTGTCCGGCTTCTCGCCAGCGTCCCTCGATCAGGACGAGAGTGCCGCCGGGCCGGAGCCGGGCAACCCAATTGCGCAGCGCGACCAGCGGGTCGGGCAGGGTCCACACCAGATGCCGGGAGAGCACGACGTCGAAGGCCTCGTCGCCGGTGGGCGGAGCGGCGGCATCGCCCACCAGGAAGCGCCCCTCCAGGTCTGCGGCGACGAGCTTGGCCCGGGCCTGTTCGGCCATGCGCGGTGCGAGGTCCACGCCGGTGACCCGGTGTCCGGCTTCGGCCAGCAGCAGCGACAGCGACCCGGTGCCGCAGCCCACGTCCAGTACGTCCGCCGGGTCGGCCGGCAGCCAGGAGACAAGGCACCTCGACCACGCCTCGCGGGTCTCGTCCTGGCGCAGGCCGTGGTCCGGCTCGTCGTCGAAGGCGGGGGCGGCAGCATCCCAGTAGGCCCTGATGGCAGCAGAGTTGGTCATGGGGCCGACCCTTTCATCCGGCACTGACAAGGAGTCATGCCCGATGTCCGGTGGGTGCCGGCGGCTGCCTACCGCCGGCTTCCGGTTCGTGCTCGGGGCGGCTCTTTATCGCCTGGCGCCGCGGGTGCGCAGGGCGAGCGCGCCGGCCATGGCCACGGCGCCCACACCGACCGCGGTGAGCGTGCCGGGCGACGCGAACGGGCGGTACGAGCCGGCGGCCATCAGGGACCATCGCGTCTGGACGGACAGCGCGCTCCCGACGCTCTGCAGAGACCCGAACGACAGCACCGACATGCCGGACCCGATGGAGCCGACGGACAGCGAAGAGCCGATGGACCCGATGGAGAGCGCGCTGCCCACCGAACCGATGGACAGCACGGAGCCCACGGAGCCGATCGACAGGAAGGAGTCCTTCGACCACAAGGAGAGGGTGGAACCGCGGACTGCACGGGACGGGAATCGCGTCATACGGTCATTGTGTCGTGAGACGGCGAGGCTCGCGCTGCAATGCGCACACGTGGCCGAAGAACTGCCGGAGCGGTGGTGTCGTCACGATCGCTCGGGGTTCGAACGGTCCTGTGGGAACAGGGCCGTCAGGATGCGCTGGAATCGCGAGGTCATCTCGTCGGCGGTCTGCTCGGGATGGTGCCGCCACCATCCGACCGCAGAGCTCACCGTCCCGTACCAGAGGTGCGTGACGAGGTCGGCATCGAGCGGCTCGGTCACCTGTGAGGCGCTGAGCACCTCGGCCACGCCGACCGCTCCCATCCGGTTGAACTCGCGCCGGTACTCGGTCGCCCTCGCATGGAGGTCGCTGTTGGCGGCCACGGTGGTGTCGTAGACGAGTTCCCAGTCGTGCAGGCGGGATTGGAGCGCCCGGAAGACGGCCTCCATGGTGCGCGCGGCCCGCGCGATGTCCGGAGACCCGTCCTGCGCCGATTCGATCGCCGCGGCGAGGCGGGAGCCCGCGCGGTCCAGGCAGGCCAGATAGAGCCCGTCCTTGGACCCGAAGTACTCGTAGATCATGGGCTTGGTGATCCCTGCCCGCGTCGCGATGTCCGCGGTCGACCCGCGCACGTAGCCCTTGGTGCCGAACTCCTCCGCCGCCGCGTCCAGGATCAGTTGTTCCCGGTCCCTGCGGGGCATGCCCTTGGTTCCCACACCGCGCGTGGCCTTGTCCTGCTTGCTCATGGAGGCATCCTATGCCAATCTGATCGCTCGGTAACTTACCCATCATTAAGATCGGTGGTGTCGGGCGATGCAGGGCAGGACGCGTTCGTGGTGGGGATGGGGCAATGTCGAGGACGCGGTGGTCGGCCCGGAGCGGGACGCCCTGACCCGGAGGGTCTCGGATCTGCTGCCGGGAGCGGACCTGACGGCACACGCGGCGCCGCCGATCGAGTCGTTCGGCGTGGGCGCGAGCAGGGTCCGGGCGCCGCGGACTCTGGCGCCGATCGTCTCCGAGGGTGTACGCGACCGGCTGGCGCACAGCCACGGTCAGGCTTTCCGCGACGTGGCCCGGGCGCTGCTGGGGAAGCTGCCGCACGTGCCGGACCTCGTCGTACGCCCCACGTCGGAGGCCGAGGTCGTCCAGGTGCTCGACTGGTGCAGCGACGCCGGTATCGCGGTCGTCCCCTTCGGTGGCGGTTCCTCGGTCGTCGGCGGCGTCGAGCCGCGTGTCGGCGGCGACTACGCAGGGGCGATCAGCCTGGACCTCACCGCGATGAACCGCGTCCTCGAAGTCGACCGGATCAGCCGGGCCGCACTCGTCCAGGCCGGGGCTCTCGGCCCGGAGCTCGAGGACCAACTGCGGCCCTACGGCTACACGCTTCGGTTCTTCCCCCAGTCCTTCGAGTTCTCCACCCTCGGCGGCTGGCTGGCCACCCGCGCCGGGGGCCATTTCGCGACGGTCCTGACCCACATCGACGACCTCACCGAGTCCCTCCGGGTCGTCACCCCCGCAGGTGTCGTCGAGTCCCGTCGGCTTCCTGCTTCGGGTGCGGGCCCTTCGCCCGACCGGATGTTCCTCGGCTCCGAGGGATCGCTCGGCGTCATCACCCAGGCATGGGTCCGCCTCCAGGACCGCCCCCGGTGGCGGGCAGGCGCATCGGTGGCCTTCAGGGACTACGACGCGGGCGTGAACGCCGTGCGCGCTCTCTCCCAGTCGGGCCTGCATCCATCCAACTGCCGCCTCCTGGACCCCGTGGAGGCGTTCATCAACGCCGGCTCCCCGACGGCCGTCCTGGTGCTCGGCTTCGAATCCGCGGATCACCCCGTCACCGCCTGGATGGAACGCGCCGTGGAACTCTGCCGCGATCACGGCGGCACCCTTCCCGAGCCGGCGCGCTACACCGACACCGCCGACCGGTCCGCGCACAGCGGAGCCGCCGACACCTGGCGGTCCTCGTTCGTACGGATGCCCTATCAGCGGGACGCGCTCGCGGCTCAGGGCATGATCGTGGAGACCTTCGAGACCGCGTGCACCTGGGACCGGTTCGACAGCCTCCGCGCAGCCGTCGACGACGCGGCCCAGGACGCCATGCGCAAGGTCGGCGCCACCGGTGTGGTGACATGCCGGTTCACGCACGTCTACCCGGACGGCCCCGCACCGTACTTCGGGATCTACGCCACCGGTGACTGGGGCAGGACCGTGGAGCAGTGGGACGAGATCAAGGCGGCCGTCTCCGAGGCACTGCTCGCCACCGGTGGCACCATCACGCATCACCACGCGGTGGGCCGCGACCACCGGCCGTGGTACGACCGGCAACGTCCCGACCTGTTCGCCGCGGCTCTGCGGGCCGGCAAGGCGACGCTCGATCCGGCGGGCATTCTCAACCCGGGCGCTGTGATCGATCCTCTGCGCCGGCGGCAGGACCTGCCGCCGGCGTGAGAGGAGCCGCAGGGCTCGGCGACAGCGCCGGCGTGTTTGTTGCGTGCCCCCGGGCCTCGGGGACGACCATGCGTCATCCGTGTCGTCGGTGTCATCGGCGTCGTCCGCGGCGCCGGGGCACGGTCACCGTGAGGCGAGGGGGGTTTCGGACTCGACGCGGCTGAGCTTCTCCGGGTTACGGACGTAGTAGAGGCCGGTGACGCGAGCGTTCTCCACGCGGAACGCCAGTACGCCGTCGACCTCGCCGTCCAGGCGCAGGATGAGTCCCGGGTTGCCGTTGACCGTCGTGGACTCACCGGTGAGGACGCCGCCCGCCTTGTCGACACTGCCTGCCATGTACCGGAGCACCTTGTCGGGGCCGACGACCGGCCGCAGGGCCGCCAGCCTGAGGCCGCCGCCGTCGCTGACGAAAACAACGTCCGGCGCGAGTACATCGAGCAGACCCTGCAGATCCCCGGTCACGAGCGCGGACCGGAACGATTCCAACGCCGCCCGGGCTTCTTCCGGCGAAGCCGGTGTCCGCGGCCGGCGCGCGTCGACGTGCCGGCGGGCACGGTGGGCGATCTGGCGTGCGGCGGCGGCGCTCTTGTCGATCGCGGCCGCGATGTCCTCGTAGCCGAAGTCGAAGACTTCGCGCAGGACGAAGACCGCGCGTTCGGTCGGTGAGAGGGTCTCGAGGATGTACATGAGCGCCAGCGACAGGTTCTCGGACAGTTCCACGTCCTCGGCCACGTCCGGCGCGGTGAGCAGGGGCTCGGGCAGCCAGGGGCCGACGTACGCCTCCCTGCGCCGCTTGACGGTGCGCAGCCGGTTGAGTGCCTGCCGGGTCGTGATCCTGACCAGGTAGGCGCGCTGGTCCCGCACCTGCGACTGGTCGACCTCGACCCACCGCAGCCAGGCCTCCTGGAGGACGTCCTCGGCGTCCGCCGCCGATCCGAGCATCTCGTAGGCGACGGTGAACAGCAGGTCGCGGTGGGCGACGAAGGCTTCCGTCGCGGGGTCGGCGGTGTGGTCGTTCATGTCGTGCGCTTCACTCTCTGGGAGTCGGCCCCATATGCCGGAACAGGCCGTGAGAGAACGGCCGGCCCGAAGGCGGGGTCGTCGGCGGCATTCTCCCCACTGATCAGGCTACGTGGGGTGGGTGGACCGGTGCGCGGCGCGCCTCGGCGCGGCCGGGCCGTACGTGGCCACGGCGTCGCGTGTTGCCTCGCCGGCTCGGTCCTTCCGGGGCCGGTCCGGTCGGACCGGCCCAGAGAGGCGACGTGGTGGCCGGGCCGCCCGTCAGGGGCTGGACGGCGTTGTGCGGTGTTCCGGCCGAGGCGTGTCCAGGCGGTCGTTGCCATCGCTCCGGGATGCGCGGGACGTGGCCTTGCGCGCCCCGGAGACCAACTTGTTGAGGGTGAACCGACAAGCGATCTCCTTGACGCCGGCACCGGGCCGCCCGCTGATGTGGAGCGCGTTCACCCTGTCGTTCGGATAGGAGAACTGGGTGACGCCCTCGTGTCGGCCGAGACTGAGGCACTGCCCCGCGAAGAACATCCGCACCGGAGCGGGCGTTCTCCCCTCGATCCGGCGCAGGATCGTCGCGGCCGCTGCCGGGCCCAGCTGCACGGCGGCCTGGCAGCTCATCCGGAACGGCCGGTCCGTCATTCCCGCCGCATCCCCGGTAGCGATGATGCGCGCGTCGTCCACGCTGGTCAGCGTCGCGTCGGTGACCAGACGGCCTTGGGCGTCGGTGCGCAGCCCGCTGCGAGAGGCCAGGTCCGGGACGCGGAAACCCGCGGTCCAGATCGTCACCGCGCTGGGCAGCTCGCGGCCGTCGTGGAGCTGTACACCGTCGCGGGTCACTTCCCTCACCCGCGCACGGGGACCTTCGAGGACGGTCACACCCAGCCTGGCGAGCCGCCGGGCGACCGGGCGGCGGACCCGGGCATGCAGGGAGGGGCCGAGCACGTCGCCGCAGACCAGGGTGACCCTGCGGCCCACTTCCGCCAGCTCGGCAGCGGTCTCCAGGCCGGTCGGGCCGGACCCGACCACGGTCACCGGATCCGACGCCGCCGTCGCTGCCAGAGCCGACCGCAGCAGGTCCGCCCCTTCGATGTCCGACACCCGATGGGCGAACTCCGCCGCTCCGGGCACGCCGGGATCGAAGGCGCCGCTGCCCACCGCGTAGACGAGGTAGTCGTACGGGAGCGTGCTGCCCCCCGCCAGTGACACCGTGCGCTCGGCAGCGTCGATCCGGGTCGCGGTGTCGACCACCACCCGGACGTTCCCGCCCAGGACCTCACCGAAGCCCACGACCGCGTCGTCGGAGCCCGCCACGCGCTGGTGCAGGCGGATCCGCTCGACGAAGTCGGGGCGCGCATTGACCAGCGTCACCGACACACCATTGTGCCGGGACAGGCTGTTGGCCGCTGTCACGCCTCCGTACCCGCCGCCGACCACGACCACCTCGACGTTCCCGTTCATCGTCTCTCCCTATGTCATGTGGATTCGGCATGGAGACACCAGCCGCGTATCCGGTGTGACAACCCTTGGATGAGACGTGGCACACACGGCACGGGGCGCAAGCGCCGCCCCTTCGGCTTCGGCCGCGAGTGGCGAGCCGGAAAGCGGAGCACATCCGTGTGCGGCAAGATCCGAACGGCAGGGCCCGGACTGGGCCTAGGCCTTTGGTGCCGGTTGACCTGGGCCTCCGGCCCGATCTGCCGCGCGCCGACAACCGTTAGCGTCCCACCATGCGCTTTGGACTACTTGGCACCGGCAATGTCGCTCGAGCACTGGCCCACGGCTGGAAGGCCGCCGGACACGACGTGCTCCTCGGTTCACGTCAGCCCGAGGAGCGGACCGGCCTCGGGCTCCCCGTAGCGGGCCTCGACGAGACAGCAGCCCACGCGGAGGTACTCGTCAACGCCACCCCGGGGACCGTCTCCGTGGAACTGCTGCACTCCATCGGGGCGCCGGCGCTGGCCGGCACCCTGCTGATCGATGTCGGGGTCGGCCTCTCCGACGACTTCACCGAGCTCTCGCACCCCAACAGCAGCCTGGCAGAACAGATCCAGCACGCCTTCCCGCTGACACCCGTGGTGAAGACGCTGTGCACCATGGACTCCACCGTCATGACCGAACCGGGCGCACTGGACGGCCCGAGCACCGTCTTCCTCTCCGGTGACGACGCCGAAGCCAAACGGACCACCGGCCGGCTGCTCACCGACCTCGGATGGCCCCCCTCGTCCCAGCTGGACATCGGCGGCATCACCACCGCACGGGGACAGGAGCACTTCGCCCTGCTCTTCATGGGCATCGCGGGCGGTCTGGGTTCTCACACGTTCAACGTCAACGTGGTCACCCGCCCTCGTGCGTAGAGGGGGCATGAACTATCCGACCCGGGCCCGGGCGTCGTCCCCCCGGTCGTCCGAACCGTTGCGTGGCCGCAAGCGGCCGGACGCCCGAACGGCCGTCAGCAGAAACGTCATCCGTACATCCGTACAGGGGAGTGGCCTGCCCGGTTTCGCGTGCGACGGCGAGTCGCCGGAGAGAAACTGGGCAACAGGCCGCCGGGTGATGGTCGCCGGCCGGACAGAGGGAGAGTGTGATGGGGTGGATCACTGAGGAGTTCGGGGATTCCCACGAGGGCATTACCGGGGCGGTCCTCACGGACGGCCATGAACCCAAGCCCGTCTACCTGGACTTCGGCAGCGGCAGCGGTTCCGTGCACGAGACCAGCGAGTGGTGGGCCTACAACGGGGAGCTGAACCGGCCGAGGGCGGCAGCCGTCCGAGCGGCGTGCGCGTGCGGCTGGCGCGGCCCCGACTACCCCATCGCCTGGGACGAGTTGCCGGACGGCGGCCTGAACGACGTGGACACGTCGGGTCCGTACCGGGACTGGAGCGGGCACATCGCCACCGTCGACCGCCGTACGGTGCCGCTGCCCGCCGAGGTGGCCGAGGCGATCGAGCGGCTGGACGAACAGCTGACCACTCTCGCCGAACAGGCACCGGTGGCCGCGCTGAGGGCGGCCGCGGCGCTGGAACGCATCACCGCCGCGGTCGGTCTGGAGGCCGCCCACGCGGTCCAGGCCGACGAGCTGTCCTTCGACACGATCGCCACCGCGCTGGGCATCAGCCCGAAAGCCGCTCGCTCCCGCCTGACCCGGTACCTCCTCACGCATTAGATACCGGAGTCGGCGGCCATGGCCCACCGGCTGCTCGCGAAGCGGGAAGGGAAGGTGCTGGAGTTCAGCGCCCTCGTGGGCCGGGGTTGACCCCGGGCGCGGCGGCCACCGTGCCCGGGCGGGCCCGCGGGAGCCCTGAAGCGGCGGAGTCAGCGGCCCGTCGCTCCGTCGATCAGTTCGCGCAGGATGTCCGCGTGGCCGGCGTGGCGGCCGGTCTCCTCGATCATGTGGGTGAGTGCCCAGCGGACGCTGGGGGCGGGGCTGTTCGGCTGAGGGCGGGGGACCGGTGCGCCGAGTTCGGTGCACCCGTCGAGGACGTCGTTCGCCCGCTCGACCGTCGCCCGGTAGCGGGCGACGACATCGGCCACGCTGTCGGCCGGCGCGGCCTGGAACGTCCCCGGCCAGTCGGTGACTTGGTCCCCGAGAAACGTCGCCCGCTCGACGAACGTGAGGTGATGGAGCAGGCCGAGCAGGTTCGTGCCCGACGGCACACCGGCTGTACGGACCTGTGGCTCCGGTGCGCCGTCGACCTTCGCGGCGATCGAGGCCCGCAGGTAGTCGAGGAAGCCACGCAGGGTGTCGAACTCGCTGCTGCCGGTGCGAGGCGGAGGGCTGTCGCCGCGTCGGTTGCGGCGGGAGGCGGTCGGCATGACGGTCACCTTTGCATGGGTTGGGGGGTGTGTCGGTCAGGCGGTGCGGCGGATGAGCAGGACGTGGTCGATGACCTCGGCCGTCTGCCCACCCGGCCCGGACGCGATCCGGCGCGGTGTGTCAGCCCGCTCGATCGTCCACGTCGCCGGGTCCAGGTCCATACCCGCGGCGACCTCCTGCGGGGTCGGGTACCGGACGTCGGCATCCTGGTTCCACGACCACGGCGCGGCCGAGCCGTGATCGACGACCAGCAGGTGCCCGCCCACGCGCAGCGCGTGCGCGGCCGTGCGCAGGACGGTCGCCCTGTCCAGCGCGAAGGGGGTTTGCAGGTAGTGCGCGCAGATCAGGTCGTACGCACCCTGGGGGAACGAGTCCTGGAGATCGCGCCGCTCGGCGACGATCCGATCGCCCAGACCGCGTGAGCGTGCAAGGCCCGCGAGGCGCTCGACCGCCACGGCCGCGATGTCGACGGCGGTGATGTGCCACCCGTGGCGGGCGAGCCACAGTGCGTCGCCCCCGTCGCCGCATCCGAGGTCCAGCGCGTCGCCGGGCAGGCGGCCCGTGACCGTCTCGGTGAGACGGGCGTTCGGCCGCGGGTCGGTGGCTGCCGGCCGGCCCGCGTAGACGTCTTCCCAGAAGGTGACCGCATCGGTGGTACTCATCAAGGCTCCTTGTGTCGGATGCCCTCAGTCTTGGCCGGTGCCCGTGACCTGGCACGAAATCTTGCGGTTCCGGCAAGATGGTCTTGTGGACCCTGGAACGGAAGACGTACTCGATGCCGTGGGACCGCGGCTGCGTGCGCTGCGGCGCGACCGAGGTATCACCCTCGCCGACCTCGCTGCGACGACCGGGGTGTCGGAGAGCACCCTGTCCCGGCTGGAGAGCGGGCAGCGGCGGGCGACACTGGAGTTGCTGCTGCCGCTGGCCCGTACCTACGACGTTCCGCTGGACGACCTCGTCGGTGCGCCGCGCACAGGCGATCCGCGGATCCACCTGAAGCCGATCGAGCGGTTCGGGATGATCTTCGTGCCGCTGTCCAGGCGGCCGGGCGGAGTACACGCCTTCAAGATGATCATCCCTGCGCGGCCGGCACCCCTCGAACCGACCCTCCAGACGCACGAAGGTTTCGAGTGGCTGTATGTGCTCAACGGCCGCCTGCGGCTGGTCCTCGGCGAGCGCGACCTGACGTTGCCGCCCGGTGAGGCGGCCGAGTTCGACACGTCCATGCCGCACTGGCTCGGCAGCGCCGACGGCGGCGTGGTCGAGCTTCTCATCCTCTTCGGCCTGCAAGGCGTACGAGCGCATGTACGGCCCGGCGTCCATCCGTCGGCTCACGGCGGGAGCCGGAAGTGAGCTCAGCGAGATGGCCGCCGACGCCATCTCGGTCCGAAGAACAGGATCTGTGCGATGCCGGAGGAGCGGAGCGCGCGCCACGACCGCCGGCGGTCGTGACGCGCGGGATGCCCGACGGGCTGATCAGCCGCAGCGGCGGCCGGTGTTGATGCAGGCCACGGCCTTCCGCATCAATGGATCGGACATGGCGTTGATGAAGTCACCGTGGTCGGTGATCGGCTTGTGGAACGACTCGGGGAAGCTGTCGACAGCGAAGCGGGTGCTGCCGGCGAGACCGTTGTAGGTGACGCGCTGCACGAGCTGGGGGATCGCGCGGAAGCCCGTGGGGCAGTTGCCCCGGGCGTCGGCGAAGGCGACATGGGACCGGTGGTTGGCGCTGTCGGTGTTCGCACCGTCCCAGCAGCTCTGGAACTTCGAGATCCGTACGACCTTGCTGCCCTGCGGGCAGATCGGGTACTTGTCCTTCAGCTCGACCCGTGACTCGAATCCGGTGCAGCTCCAGCGGGCGTTGGCATTGGCTCCGCCGTTGGCGTTGGCCTTGGCGTCTCCGGTGATGATGCGCAGGAACCGGGGCATGGACGCGACCTTGGTGCGGGGGCTTCCGACGAACTGGAGGCTGACGGATGCCGGTGTCAGGATCTCTCCGACGTTGCCCTCGGATCCACCGCCGGGCTGGTCGGCGTCGGACGGCTCGACGCCGTCGCGGTCCCGCAGGACGGGCCAGTAGTACGTCGACCGGTCTCCGTTGGTGCAGGTGGTCCGGGCAGCAGCCAGGGACTCGTTCGTCGTGAAGGCGTCGACCCCGAGTGCACCCACGTAGTCATGGGTATGGTGAGCGCCGTTGCCGACGCCCGGTGCCACGATGACGTTGTCCGAGTTGAACTGCCCCTTCTCGTTCACCCCGCACCGCGATACGAAGCTTCCTGTCGAGGCGTTGCGGCCCTTGCCGATCCGCTGGACGTTCGGCGCGAAGCTCGTGATGTCGACGAAGTCCTCCGCAGAGGGGCCGTTGTCGCCCTGTTGCGCACTGCCGTCCGTGTTCCCGCCGCCCGCTGTGACACGGTTCGCGTCCCCACCGCCGGCCGTGCAGAGGGCCAGGCTCTGGAGCCCTCGGGGACGTTCGGCGCCGGCCCGCTCGATGGCGATCTCGATACGCTCCAGGGCAGCCGCGCGTTCCGTTCCCAGGGGCTGGAGGACGATGCGGATCCTCTCGTCGTCGCCGCCCCTGGTCCCGGACATCTTCGCGTTGGCGCGCTCGGTCTGCTGCTTCAACAGGTGCAGTTCGCGCTCCACTTCGCCGCGTGCCGGGCCGGGAATCCGGGGCAGTCGTTCGGCAACGGAGGGGCAGGCGACGGCCTCCGGCTGCCTGGTTGCTGTCCCGGCGTTGGCGATGGCGTTGACCGCCACCAGTCCTCCGCCGCCCAGTAGCAGTCCGGCGACCGCCAACAGGGCGTTGCGTCGGCTGCGTTTCACTTTGTGTCGCTGATGCATGAGGGTCCTCACCTCTCGGGCGGAGCAGTAGCGCCGCGCGTTCTCGGCCGTCCCCAGGGCGCCCTGACCTGTGTCCGCGACGGGCTCCCGACCGCGGCTCACACTGGCAGAGCAGACGCCCCATCAACACCGCTGACCAACTGACGTCACAGAGTGGTAAGGACCTGAGCGGCTCGAAGGGGGATGGGGTGGACCGACCCGTGCGCCCGACGCCCCACCGCCGGCACTCGGGACTGTCGGCGTGGGCTCGATGCGCGTGGGGAGGGCCACCGCCGCGTGCGAAACCCACACGGCAACGCCTGCGTGACTCCTTCTCCACGCCGTACTTCGACACCGGCTGCGTGGCGGCCGAGGTCGCGCGGCGACCGTCGCTGAGCGTGCGGGCCGTGACCTACCGGCTGGCCACCAGCCGGCGGAGCGTGAGGGCGGCAGGGGCCCGCCCTCACGCGTGCGTCTGCCGCTACGGCTGCTGTTCCGCGGGCAGCGAGAGGTAGAGGCGGGTGCCTTGCGGCCGGAAGCCGACGCGCTCGTAGACACGGCGGGAGCCGTCGCCGGCGTACTCCAGCCAGACCGATCCGGCCCCTTGCGCGAACATCGCCCCGGCCAGCGCGGCGGTCACCGCGGATGCGATGCCGCGGCCGCGGTATCCGGGCCGGGTGCCGACGCCGGCCAGTTCGGCGGTGTCCTCGGCCGGCGGGGAACAGGATGCTCCGCCGAGGCAGCCGTCCTGCGGTGTGCGGACGAAGCGGACCGCGCCGCCGGTCTGCTGAATGCGCCGCAGTCGGTCCGCACCCTGCGGGGAGGGGGCGAAGACGTTTCCGAATGCCTCGGCGAGCGCGGCATCGAGCTCGCTGTACTCCTCATCGGTGGTCGGGGTCTCCACGCGCGGGGAGCCGGCGGAGCGAGGGGTCGCCAGGGTGCGCGGTGTGCAGAGGAGGTACTCGTGCACCGCCTCGGTGCCGAAGCCCGCCGCCCGCAGGGCCGGTGCCACGTGGGGCGCGGCTTGCGGTGCGAACTCCAGCCGGGGCAGCAGGCCGCGCTCCCGGAAGGCTTTGATCAGCGCCGCGACGTCACGCTCGCTCGGCTCGATGCCGGGCAGCGGAGTTGCGTAGTTGAGGTACGGACTGTCGGTGTCGGGGTCGAAGCCCGCAACGAAACCTCCGGTCTCGACGACCACGGGGCGACGGCGGAGGTTGGCTACGGCAAAGCTCTGGACCTGGTTGTCCATGGTGGGTGTTGACCTCACGATGTCTCAAGTGGAGCCCCGGCGTACTCGGATGAGTACGAGGGGCAGGGAGAGGGGCGGTGCGCGGGCACCGCATCGTGGGGTCGCCGCGGAGTGGGCGTGGCAGGCTGCGGCTGCTGGAGAGCAGACGTTCAGCGCCGACGGCGGCCGCTGGTGGACGCCGCAATCATGGGCTTCGTTCCTCACCGTGAGTGTGTCTGCGAAGTCGCAGAGCGCAGGTCACTGTTCCAGGACTGAGGAGAGGGGACAAGTGATTTTCCGCAGCCGGTCGTGGCGGCCGATCGCCGGCCGTCGAGGTGCCCCGGCGCCACAGGGCCTCCTTCGTTCGGGTTGGCATCTCTGGCGGGTCTGCCTACGGGGGCGTCCGCACGGAAGGGGGAGCAGCAGGCCAAAGCTGCCGAAGGGTGGCTCACGCGCATCGTGGCGAGTCTGCGTCCGGTTGTGGACCTGCCGTCACGGCCGAGATCAGCCAGGCGGCCTGTACGGCAGCTGTACCGGTCCCCACGGACACGCCTCGACCTCACCCCGAACGGCGGCACGTCGGTCACCTTTACAGTGAAGGACTGGCCCGAGACGGGCGATCCCGAATCCTGGCGCAGGACGGCCCCTCGTTCGATGGCAGCGGGATCTGGAAGCTGTTGAACGCGCCGGGTGAGGATGCTGAGGTAGGGCTCGCCTTCGACGGCCTCCACACCAGTGCCAGCGGTGCGACGGTCACCGAGGTTCTTATCGGGAAGGCCAACGGACGCTCCGTGCTCTTCGCGCGGCGCGGAGACCCGGTTGTGTGCCGGGTCTGCAAGCCGACCCGGTAGCCATCGACCGCGTTCACGAAGCCGTGCCCGGCGGGTCAGCGGGCCCCAGGGCAGGGCGGTGACCTGAGAAGAGTCGGTGGCTGCCCCTCACCGACCGGCAGCGAGGCCGCTCGCCATCGGACTCAGAGCACGGCTCCCGCCTCGTCGTGGAACACCTCCGGCCAGTAGCGGTAGTCGTCTTCGTCTGTCGCGGGAAGGCAGGCGACCGGGTCCACCGACGAGAGAACCTCGGTCATCGTCTCGGCGAGCTGGTGATAGAAGTCGTGGGTGAAGTGGTGCTCCTCGTCGAGTCGTCCCTCCCGGCTGTGCATCCACACGGTGAACGCCAGCGTCGATATGTCGGCGTTGACCGGGACCACGCGGTCGGCGTTGTACTCCGCGTAGTGCAGAGCGCCCGTGCGCCCGTCGATCAGGACGATGAAGTCGTGCATCAGGCCACCGAGAACGACCATGTGCTCCGCGTCGGGCGGGAGTTCGTCGGTGCCGTTCCACAGATGCCGGTGGGCGGGGTTGCGCTGGGAGGATGCACGGTCCTCCGGCAGAGTCGGCAGGGGCGTGTCATCGCCGTCCATGCCGAACATGATGCCGTCGCGGGGCAGGCCGACCTCGGTGAGGAAGCGCCGGGTGGGCTCGTGCACGAGCGCCGCCGGCAGGGCCGACGCTTCGATGCGCACCATCTCGTCCGGACCGAACTCGTCGTCCAACAACCCGATGGGCAGGTCCAGTCGAAGGCCCTGGCCCGGTCCGGCGACCAGAGCCAGCGGCCGGATCACAGCAGCGATCCGCCAGAAGGCGGGAAGGGGATGCTCCCACTCCGACGGCGGGTGCACTGTGCCCCAACCCTCGTGGCCCCAGTCCTCGTCGGTGAAGGCCGACATCAGCAGACGTGATGCCTCTGCCACCGCGTCGGGTCCGGTCCGGCCGGCCAGTGCGGCGAACCTCCCCCGCGTCGACTGGAAGTCGTCCACGTGCTCGAGGAACCGTGCCAGCGCGTCGAGGGAGGGGGCGAGAGGGATCACGTCGATCAGGCCCGGCGATTTCTCGAAGAGGTCCATGCTGAAGACCCGCCCGCTGGCGCCGTCGAGGACGACCTCCTGAGCGTCGTACTCGTCGATCCGAAGATGTCCGATCAGCAGCAGGTCCGCGATGTACGGATCGAGCTGGGCAGGGTCAGCTCCCTCGGCGAGCAGCGCAGGAACGGAGACCACCCGGGACTCGGCCAGCGGTGCGAAACGGATCAGCCGATGCTCCGCGGGCAGTCCGGTCCTGGTGAGGCGGCGGCGGGTCGCCTCGTGCGTGATGGACGCAGGAAGTGCGTGCGCGGGCACGACGAAGTCGGTTGTGGACATGGATCCCCCGTGGTGGTGACGTGCGGTCTCTCGACGATCACCACGATAGGAGCCGCCACTGACAACGGGGGTGGCGGTGGGCTGCCGGAGCGATGAAGCTCAGTTCTTCGTCTGGAGTGTTCTGCCCTGCGCGAGTTGGATCCGTCGGGCGCGGACATGGTCGCGCACGGTGGAGTACGAGGCGCAGGTGAATCCGTGCTCGGTCTTCAGCCGTTCGAGAATCACCTTGATGGTGTACCGGTGTTCCGGAGGGCGGGTCTGCTCTTCCAGCAGCATCAGGTCGATCGGCGTCTTCACCGGATCCAGCAGGCTGCGGGGGCGTTCCTTCGCGCGTGCCGGTTCGGGCAGCGACAGGGCGGCGGCCACGGTGGCCTGCGATACCCGGTTCCGCGCGGCGAGTACGTGGACGGGTAACCCGGGGTTGTTCCGGCGGTCCTGGCGGATCCGGTCGAGGATCCATTCTCGTGACCTGTACACGATGGCTCCGGAGAGGCTGGCGCGTGTGCCGCGCGGGAAGGTCGGCTCAGGTGCGGTGGACAGGCCGTGGACGACACGGCCTTTCCACCGCACATGGTTGGAGCTTGTCAGAACACCCGGTCGCTGGTGGTGACAAAGGCACATCGGCCGGCCGCACACTCCAGTGCCATCCAGTGCCATCCGGTGCTCGGGCTCGGTGAACTCGGCCACCGCGTGCGGCTCAACCGCGCGTTCGGCTCGGGCGTACGGGACGAGGACCACCTCACGGCACGTGCACGGTGCGCGAGCCTGAGGGTGCGCCGCGGCAGGGACATCGGCTGGGATCACCACATGTGAGTACCGACCGCACCCGGCACCGGCAACTGACCGGCAGAAAGAGCGGGGGAGGAGCGTGGCGGCGGCTAGGGGGGCGTCAGGTGTCTTCGGGCCGGCGACCGGCCCGCCGAGCTCCGTGCAATAGGCGATCGTCGCATCGTCCGCTGCCACCGACAGGCGCACCTCCTCCTGCCGGACACGACGGATGATCTCGGCGGGTCCGCACGACGCCGACACGTCCAGAACCTCCGGCCAGTCGGCGAGCCGGAACGGGTCCACGATACGGGCGGCCCCATTGCTGAGCAGGGCGGCACCGGTCAGCTCGGAGATCGGACAGCTTCCGGTGATCGCCTCGTCGGCCGCGCGCGGGTCGTCCTTGGCCACCCAGAAGCCGCCCCGCCGATTCCGATGGGCGCGAAGGTCCCGCAGGAGTCGCTGGTGCTCGTTGCTGTCCGCCGCGGCCTCGAGTGCGGGCTCGTACTCCCCGCTGATGATCACCTCACGGGGATCGGACACGACGAGCGGCTCACCGTGCGCTCGGTCGAGCACGAGGAACGAGTCACCGAGAACGAGATACTCGACATGACCGCCGGACTGACCGCCGGACTGACCGCCGGACACACGCAGGACGGCGACGGTCGCCGACGGGCTGATGGGGTCGGTGACGTCACAGGTGTTCCGGTGGTGGTCCGTCACCTCCTCGATGGCCTCGGCGAGGAGGGCGGAAAGAGAACGGTCCCCCGTGAGTGACAGGAGGCCGAGCAGGCTGCCGCCCAAGTGGCCGGCGTACCATGCCACGCCGTGTCGGCAGACGGATTCGCTGCCGGGGATACCGGCGCCGTCGATCAGTACTGCTGCGGTCGGTACGGCGCCGGTGAAGTCCTCGTTCGCCCGGCCGTCCCACGCCGCACCACTCGCCATCGTCACGCGCATGCGCCGCGCCTCCCGTCGGTCGGGGGTCGACCTTATATCTGCCGACCTGCTGCGGAGTTCATCTCCAGCCGTGGCAAGGACCGCGGTCGGAGTGTCACCGGGGCCGCGGCCCAACAGCAGCGAAAGCCCGCCGCCGCCATCGTGAACCCCCGCGAGACGATGCTGCTGCCGTACGTCAGCCGGTATGCGGTGCCGCGGGTGAGCAGCGCTGTGGCGGGGCGGTGCCGCCCCGCCCCGCCACGCGGCGAGGACGGGGGCGCACACACGAACCGGGGATCCGGCGTCAGCGGGACTGAAGGGCGTCCAGGCCGACAGCCTGAGCCATGGCGAGTCTGCGGTCGACGTCGGGGGACAGGATGTCCAGTACGTAACTGTCCCGGAGCCCGAACCTCTTGTTCACCGACATGACCTCACGGTCGCCGGCCGTGAAGTCGAAGTGGTACGGCCAGGCGAAGGGCAGCCAGTCGGTGAAAGGGATCACGTTCCAGACCCGCCGCAGGACGGCGACGAACATGTTCCGTTCCTTCCCGGCCGATTCGACCGCGCCCGGCTGCTGCAAATGCCAGGTCGAGCGCAGCAGGGAAGCGGCGAAGTTCTTGCGGAACAGGCCGATCACGTTCTCCGACGCGTCCGTCACGTCGTACGTGGCTCCCACGTCGAGGACCTGACGGGCCTTGAAGGCGAACAGGACCTGCCGTCTGGAGTCATCCGTGTAGAACGTGACCCGTTCCCTGAACGCCAGCCTCTTCTGCTCGGCGAAGGCCACAACCTCGCCCTCCGAGCCGTCCGGTTCGGCCACCGTCACCACGTACCGGTTGCCCATCAGGGTCAGCTTCTGCTGGACGAGGAAACGCTGCCGCGCCTGGAGGTCCGAGATGTCCACGAGTTCGCTCCTGTTCGCTGTGTGCCGGGACGTCGCCATCCTTGCCGTACCGGCGCGGCCGCAGAGTCCCCCGAAAGTCCCTGTGGGGAACGACGAACGGACGATGGGGACGGGGTCTTTCGGAGGCTGTGCCGGCCGCGCCCGGTTCACGAACCTTGCTGTCACGCCGGGAGAACGGCGGTCGGGCAAGCGAAGGAGCCGGAAGTGAGCAAGGCAGTGAAGGTCGGTCTGTGGGTCGTCGGCGTTCTCGTGGTGCTGGTGGTGGCCGGGCTGGGCATCGGGGGATACCTGCTGTACGACAAGCTGGACGAGGGAAGCATCACCGAGGAGACCTACGCCTCGATCCACGTCGGACAGGCGGAGTCCGACGTGGTGAGGCAGCTGCCGCGGCAGCAGTCGGACCTGGCCATGGCGGCGGTCGAGGAGACACCCGCTCCGCCGAAGGGTGCCGACTGCCGCTACCACGCGGCAAAGATCGACGCTGCCTCGGACTCCGTACCCGTCCACCGCTTCTGCTTTGCCCCGTTGACCGGTCTCCCGCACAGTTGCCGGGGAGTTGTCACTCCAGGGTGGTCTTCTCGGTGAGTTTGCCACCGGCGAGCGGGACGAGCCGTGCATCGTGCGCCAGGATGGCGGCTTGGACCCGGTTACCGCAGTCCAGCTTGGCGAGGATCCGGCTGACGTGGGTTTTGACGGTGCCCTCTCCCATGAACAGCGCCCGGGCGATCTCCGCATTCGACGCCCCGCCACCGAGCAGCACGAGGACCTCCCGCTCCCGGTCGGTGAGGACCTTTAGCCGTCGTTTCGCCTCGTGTTCGCGGTTGTCCTCGGGTCCGACGTACCTGTCGATGACCTGTCGCGTGACCTGCGGCGAGAGAATGGCCTGGCCTTGCGCGGCAGCGCGGACACCCTGCGCGAGTTCGATCGGCGGGGTGTCCTTGAGCAGGAATCCGGCCGCGCCGGCGCGCAGGGCTCTGGCGACGTGCTCGTCCTCGCCGAAGGTGGTGAGCATGACCACCTGCGTGCTCGAGCCCAGTTCGGTGATCTCCGCCACGGCGGTCAGTCCGTCCAGCTTCGGCATCCGGATGTCGAGCAGGAGGACGTCGGGGCGGTGACGGCGGATCAGCTCGACGGCTTCGTGGCCGTCCCCGCCCTCTCCGACGATCTCGATGTCTCCGGCTGTCTCCAGCACAAGCCGTATGCCCGTTCTGATCAGGGCTTCGTCGTCCACGAGGACCACTCGGATCACCGTTGGCCTCCCGGGCTGGGGATCTCATCAGGGATGGGGATCTGCTTCTTCTCGATCAGGGTCCCGTCGACGAAGCAGAAACGGTACACGGCGGTTGGGTCGGACCGGCCGCCGGGCGCGGTGAACACGTAGCTGCATCCGGCGCCGGCGGGAACGGCCGGTTCATCGGCGGTGACCGTTTCCCGGGCGAGAGGGCTGCTGTCGCCGATCTGCTGTTCGACCTGCTCCCGGTTCTGGCCCAGGGCGACGGAATGGTACGTCGCTGGCGGGATCGTCCGCATCTCCCGTGTCCACGACCACAGTTCGTAGCCGAGCAGGGCGACGGCGCCCAGGAGGAGGACGAGCACCCCGGCCACGACGATCAGCACGATCTTCGTGGAGTCCTTCATCCCACGACGCGGCCCGGCTGCCGGGAGCGCGGGAAGTCCGATACCCCCTTCTCCGGCCTGCGTTGTCCCTACGTCGGCCCACGCGCCGTCCGGTCCTGCGCCGTGCGACCACGCAGGATCGGCACCCGCACCCGTCAACTCCGTACCGCCAAGCGGTTCTACCGCCGCCGGGTGCGGCGGCCGGGTGAGCGGGGTCGTCGGCAGTTGCGCGGTCACGACGAACCGGGCGCCGTGTTCCTCACGGCCGGCGCTGAACGTGCCACCGGCCAGACGTACCCGCTCACGCAACCCGACCAGTCCGAGACCGGTCCCGGGGGCTCGGGGCGTAGTCGGACCGTCGCGAGGCAACTCGCTGGAGACCTGCACGCGGACCTGCGCCGCATCCCGGTCCACGCTGATCAGAGTGGGGGATCGCGGGGCGTGTTTGTGGGCGTTGGTGAGTGCCTCGCGTGCGACCCGGTGGACCGCTCGGCGCGTGTGGGCGTCGATGCCTGCCAGGTCGTCGCCGCTCCAGCGCAGTTCGACCGGCAGGCCGCCGTGGCGAGACGCCTCGACCAGCCCCTCCAGGTCGGCGCGGGTGCCCAGATCGTCGTCGGGTCCTTCGGAGTTTCGCGGCTGTGCGTCGACCCGGAGGATGCCGAGGATCCCGCGCAGCTCGTCGAGAGCGGTTTTCGCGGTCGTACGGACCAGTGCGGCCTCCTTGCCCATGTCCGGCCCGCCTGCCTGAGTGCGCATCTCCAGAGCGCCGGCATACAACGCGATGAGGCTCAGCCGGTGGCCGAGGAGGTCATGCATCTCGCCGGCGATCCGTGTCCGTTCCTGCAGTACCGCCTGGGCGTGGCTGAGGCGGTGGGCCTGCTCGAGAAGGGCGTTGCGTTCCCGGAGCGTGGAGAGGCGGCTCGCCCGTTCACCTGCGACGACTCCCAGCCCCGCCGGCAACAGAAGGAGGAGGACCAGGGACGTCGCAGCGCCGATCGCGGTGATCTCCCACGAGTCCTCGTCGGACCAGACGAAGGGGACGGCCAGGACGAGAGCGGAGGCGAGCCCGAGTACGCCTGCTCTGCGGGGCGAAGGCCCGACGCGGCGCCCCACCCCGTAGGCGACCATCGGCAGCGCGAACAGTATGGCCAGCGATGCGGGCAGCACGCTCACCGACAGCAGGGCGAGCGACGGCCAGACCCACCGTGCCGGCAACGCGGCCGCGATCACGGCACCGGCTGCCGCACTCAGTGCCGGTCCGCCGTCGGAGAGGACGAACGCCGCCGCGAACGCGACGGCGGCCAGGACGACTTGCCGAACCTTCGTCCGCCGGCCGGCGGTGCGCAGTCGCGCCCGGGCCATGCCGATCTCGGTGCGTATCCGGCGTCGGCCGGGGAAGTTCGCCATGCACCGGAACGGTATGGCATCGGTCCGCTGCTCCGGTCTGCCGATCGGCCCTCCCCGCGCGCCGATCGGCATACGTCCGGAATCCCGGACCGGACCCATCGGCAGACGCGCTCTCCCGTGCGGATTCCCTGCCGTTCCCGCCATGTTGCGGCGCCGGCAAGTCCACCCTGATGCGCACCGCACTCGGGCTCGTTCTGCCCGACAGCGGCCGGGTCGGCTTCGGTGGCGTGCCCATCGGGCGACTCGGCTCATCGCAGCGACCCTTCGATGAGAGGGAGGGCACAGGGTGTTCCTCCGGGGCAGCTCAGGAGCCTCTCCGCGGAAAACGGATGTACGCGACACGGCCCGCCCGGCAGCATGGCGACCATGACTGCCACTCCTGCGCGAGCCGATCGCGAAGCCGCCCGCCGCAGCCTCGAAGGCCTCGCTCTCGGGGACGCGTTCGGGGAGCGCTGGTTCCCTCTCTTTCGTGAGCGGGAGCGGGCCGCCGACGAGATCCGGGCCCGGCGCACGCCCGAGGAACCCGAATGGCACTGGACCGATGACACCGCGATGGCTCTCGCCGTCCATCAAGTGCTGGACCGCTTCGGCGAGATCGACCAGGAGCGGCTTGCGGCCTGCTTCGCGCTCACCTTCGACGCGGATCAAGGCCGCGGCTACGGCCACGGCATGCACCTCCTCCTGCCGAGACTGCTCGACGATCCGGCGAGCTGGCGCCGTCACGCGCCCGAACTCTTCGACGGCGGCAGTCTCGGCAACGGCGCCGCCATGCGGGTCGCACCGCTGGGCGCCTGGTTTGCCGCCGACCTCGAACTGGTCACACGTCAGGCCGAGTTGTCGGCCCGGGTGACCCATGCGCACCCCGACGGGGTGGCCGGCGCGGTGGCGGTGGCCACGGCCGCGGCCCTGTCGACCCGCGGTGAACTGACCATCCGGTCCGTCGCCGACCGCACGCCGCCCGGTCCGGTCCGTGACGGTCTCCTCCGGGCCGCCAGGCTCCCCTTCACCACCGCGCCGTGGAAGGCGGCGGACCTCCTCGGCAACGGACAGCGCATCCGCGCCGACGACACGGTCGCGTTCGCCGTCTGGACAGCCGCGCGCCACCAGGACGACCTGGAGGCGGCGCTGTGGTCCACGGCCGAAGGCCTCGGCGACGTGGACACGACGTGCGCGATCACGGGCGGGATCGTGGGGGCGCGTACGGGCGTGGACGAGGTGCCGCCTGAGTGGCTGGCACGCCGCGAGGCACTTCCCATCGGCTGAGAGGCCCCGGGGGCCGTGGGAGACAGGCCTCGTCCGCTGCCGCGCTGGTCAGGTCGCACCCCGAGGTCGGGCCCCACCACCCTCTGTTCAGGCGGTGGTGGTGAGGCCGACGGCGGAAGTCGCGGTCAGGACGAGGGCAGCCTGGTCGACTTCCATGTCGTTGCCGGCGGTGAAAACCCGGACGGCCTCGGTGATGCCGTCGGTGTGGAGCAGCAGGCTCACCGACGGCTCGAGGTGCAGGTTCGGGCTGTCGATCACACTCTCGTGCGCAGTAAGGTCGGATCATGGTGCAGAGCCAGGCTGACGACGTGGACGGCTACCTCGCGGAGGTCCCCGAGGACCGCAGAGAGGCCTTGACCCGGCTGCGTGAGCTGTGTCGTGGAGAGCTCCAGGGATTCACCGAGGTGATGGCATACGACATGCCTGCCTATGAGCGGGACGGCACGGCGGAGATCGCCTTCGCGAGCCAGAAGCAGTACATCTCCGTCTATGTGCTGCGGGAGGGCGTCCGCGATGCCTTTGCCGACCGGCTGGCGGGCCATGACATGGGTAAGGGCTGCCTGCGTTTCCGTAAGCCGGAGAAGATCGACTTCGAGCTGGTGCGGGACATGTTGAGGGCTACGGCGAAGGGGCCGGGCGAGGTCTGCTGACTGCCGTTGATGGTCTCGCGGCGATCTGACGGGTGAGCAGGTGGACCGGCGCGAGCCGTCGGGGCGGAAGCCGAGCGGACCGCGCGCCAGCCGCTGGTGGCAGCCAACTGGCCTGCTCCCACGCGCCGTTCAATCCGTGTTCGGTGGTCGGGCGTGGCCGCGCGTCCGGCTTCCGGGCGTGAGCGGTCCTGAGGTCACGGCAGGGTGAGGATGCGAGGGCCGTCCTCGGTGATGGCGATGGTGTGTTCGAAGTGGGCGGCTCGGCTGCCGTCGATCGTGCGCAGCGTCCATCCGTCGTGGTCGGTGTAGTACTCGTTGTGCCCTCCGGCCATGAACATGGGTTCGATGGCGAGGGTGAGGCCGTGGCGCAGGGGGAAGCCGCGGCGGGGTCGTCCGTGGTTGGGGACGTGGGGGTCTTCGTGCATCTGGCGGCCGATGCCATGGCCGCCGAAGTCGGACGGCATACCGCAGCCGGCCTTGCGGGCGACCGTACTGATGGCATGGGAGATGTCCCCGATCCGGTGGCCGACGGTGGCGGCGGCGATGCCGGTGTCCAGGGCCTGCCGGGTGGCGGCGATGAGTTCACGGTCGGCGGGGCGAGGGGTGCCGACGGTAAAGCTGATCGCCGCGTCGCCGGTCCAGCCGTCGAGCTCGGCTCCGCAGTCGAGGCTGACCAGGTCGCCGTCGCGCAGACGGTAGTCGTCGGGGATGCCGTGCGAGACGGCGTCGTTGACGGACGTGCAGAGTGCGGCGGGGAAGGGGACGGGGGCGAAGGAGGGCTGGTAGCCCAGGAACGGAGAACGTGCTCCAGCCTTGGTGAGCACGCTGCGGGCGGCTTCGTCGAGTTCCCGCAGGCGAACTCCCACGGTTGCCGCCGCACGGGCGGCCGCAAGTGCGTGGGCGACGACGCGCCCGGCTTCCCGCATCGCCTCCAGTGCCGTGTCGGTCTTGATCTCCACCATGCGTGGCTCCCTGCCGTGTGCGCTGCCCAATACTTATACCGGTATTAGTATCACGGGTATGGGTGAGGGGTCCTCCGGGTGCGGAGGGCTGGGGTCCGTGCAGGGTCGGGCGGTGACGGCCGCCGTGTGTCCGGTGAATCCTCAGCAGGGTCGAGGCCGGCCCGGCCCTGACTCACGGCCTTCTTGGTTGCGGCATCTGCGATTCGCGCCCTGCGCCGGGCGGTGGCTGACCTGGTCACCGCGTGTCGGCGCGACCCGACACGCGCCGGCCGGCCGGAGGTGCATACGTCCCTGATGTGGTGCGGCGGCGCAGGCCGCACGCGGGTCGGGCGCGCGTCCACTCCGGTGCCGCTATCGGCCAGTCGGGTAATTGCAAGAGCTTTGTGGTGTTTTGACACCTTCTTCCGAAGGTTCATGGCATCTCATGGGCGACGGCTGATCTGTATGACAATCATCCCGGCTCGAAGGAGTTCAGCATGCAGCTTTCCGCTTCCCTCCGCCTCGGCGGCGTTCGTGCGGGCACCACGGTGGCCGCCGCAGTCGCCATCGCTGGAGTCACCGTGATCGGCGCACCCGCCGCCTATGCCGCGCCCGGAGACAGTGGTGACCTCAGTGTCTCCTCGGCTGGCTGGCATTCGCGCGGTGAAAACGGAGTCGAGGTCTGTGCGTTCAACCTCGTCGCCACCAACTTCGAGTCGTACCCCTCCGTGCCGTGGACGATCACCGCGCAGCCCCCGACGACTCCCCCGGGCGACACCCTGGCCAGCACGCTGCCCCTCGTGAACGGCGCGGCGCGCAGCGACAGATACCTCCTCCCGGAGGGGACATACCAGCTGGTGTGGACCGTCCCGTCGGGCCCGAAGCAGAGGGCCTTCAAGGTCGACTGCGCCCAGCGCGGCGACAGCAACCGACCCGCGGAGATCGGCCCGGGTGCGAACGGTGCGAACCGGGAGAACGGTGAGAACGGGGAGAGCGGCGAGAAGGGCGGGGAGTACCGCAAGCCCTCCGGTGCGGTACCCGCCGGTGCCGGTGGCGTCCCGGACATGGAGAACCTCGGTACCGAGAACGAGTCGAGCCTCGCCACGCCCGCCGCCCTGACCGTCGGCGCGGCCGGAGTAGCGGCCCTGGTCATGGTTCGCCGATCCGCACGGCGTCGTGCCCGCAACGAGGCATAGGGCCCACAGCCGACGGCCGCGACGGCGGGGACCGAGTCGCGCATGCCGTCTCACTCTGACGCTGTCCGTGACCTTTGCGCTGCTGACCGGCATCGTATGGGTGTGCTCGGACTCGTCGGACGATTCCTCGGTCACCGCCGTCCGCGCCGATGACGCCGCGGGCGGCGGTGCCCCACCGTCACAACAGCCCTCGCAGGAACCTCTGGTGGGCTCGCGGCCGGTGAAAGTCACCATTCCCACCATCTTCATCGAGGCCCCGATCACCGGTCTCAGCCTCGACAAGAAGGGCCGACTCGGCACCCCGCCGCTGAACAAGCCGATGCAGGTGGGGTGGTACCGCAACGGTCCCTCGCCCGGTGACGCGGGTACTGCCCTGCTCGTCGGGCACCGCGACACTCGCACGGGACCGGCGATCTTCCTCAACCTCAACGTGCTGCGCAAAGGTGCCAAGGTGAAGGTCAACCGGGCCGACCGGCGCGTCGCGGTCTTCACCGTCGACGAGGTGAAGACGTACACGAAGGACAAGTTCCCGGACGACAAGGTGTACGGGTCCACGGCTCGTCCGGAACTCAGACTCATGACGTGCGGTGGACGGTTCAACGCAAAGAGCGGCTACTCGGCCAACGTCGTCGTCTTCGCACATCTGACCTCGATGAAGAAGCTAGGGGTCTAGCGTCAGGCGGAAGGGGTTGGTTCCTCGGCCATGCTGCCGATGAACCAACCCCTTCGCTGCAGTCGATGAACCTGACCCGACGTCAGCTCCCGGCGGCCACCGACTACCGGCGGTCACCCCGGCCCAGGGTGTCCTCCAGCCAGTCGAAGACGACCTCACAGTGCTGTTGGGGCGCCATCGGCGAGCAGTGCAACTGGGCGCCGGTCGCCGCCCGCATCAGCCGGTACTCCTTGCGGGTGCGCAGCAGCTCGAAGAACTCACGTGGCTGACCCGGGTAGAAGGCCTCGTCCTCGTAGTCGAGAACCAGGGTGGGGCACTCGATGCGGCGTACGATTCCGGTGATGTCGAGCGCCATGATCCGCTGCGCCGGAGTCCAGAAGTCGGTGAAGAGCTGCCCCTGCCGGGCCGCGAGCATCGCGGGGATCGAGAAGGGCTCGATCCGCTTCTTGATCACGAACTGCTCGGACGGCGTCAGTTGGGGAGCGACCTCCTCGTTCCAGATGCGGTTGGTCTCCTCCTTGTCGGGAGTCACGATGGCCCGGAGCTCCTCCGGGAAGCCCAGCCACGGCGAGAGACAGCCCGGCAGTGCGGCCAGGGCGGCGATCCGGTGCTCGAACGCCGCGGCGCGCGGCGCGAGGTTGCCGCCCATGGAGAGGCCGGTCAGCGCGATACGGCGGGCGTCGACGTCCTTGCGACGCTCCAGCCAGTCCACGAGCGGCGAGACCACCTGCTCCCAGCGAGGGCTGAAGACGAGCTGGTCGACGAAGAGCAACTGGCCCTGGCCGGGGCCGTCGTAGACGAGGGCGTTCCAGCCGCGGGCGAGCGCGGCTGCGACACCGTAGGTCCACATGTCGACGTTCGGACCGTCGCTGCCGTTGGTGAGGATGACGGTCGGCCGGGGCCTGCCGGAGTCGTCGGGCCGGAAGAACCAGACAGGGATCGAGACCCCGTCCTGGTACGGGACGTCGTCGGTGATCGCCGCGGGCGTGCACAGCCGGGCGAAGGTGTCCCACGCCCGGCGTCCCGCCAGATAGAGCTTCTTCTCGTCACCGGGGGTGTCCGAGCCGAGTACGAAGAAGAGCGCCTGGCCGAAGTACTGGGCGCCGCGCAGCGAGCGGGCACGTCTTGTCTGGCGGTGCCGCGAGGCGGTAGCCGTCAACCGCTCTCCCCATTGGCGGAACTCGGCCGTGTAGGTCTGCTCGTTCGCCCCGGCGGCATTGATGGCGTTGACGGCGGTGAGCACCTCGCCGACCTCGGACGAACCGAACCCGGCGCCGCCGAGCGCGAGCAGCGCGCCGAAGTTCAGCCCTGGGTCCGTGAACAACTGCATGGCACCAGGCGTCGGCGACGCGTCAGGCCCCGGGGGCGGGGCGGAACCGTCGGCGCCACGCCCCGTGGCGGACGCGGGTGACGAGTTCGCCGAGGCGGTCGACGCCGCCGACAGCACGACTGCCCCCGCCCCGGCGGCGAGCCCGGCGAGCGCGCCGCGCCGGGTGGGCGCCTGCGCACGGTCTGTGGGTGTGTTCGTCATGCGCCCGAACGTAGGAGCAGGCTCCACCCCTGGCCCACCCGCCACTCCCGACGGTCCTCCGAACGGCCCCTCTTCGGCGGTACGAGGACGGCCGAACCCTGCGGCGCGGAGTTGTCCCGTCAGGGACACGGCCGTTGCGAAGCAGCCGGCCCGGTGGGAGCCCGGAAACGTGGTGCGGTTCGCGGAAGCGCCCGTTCTGGCCGCATTGATCTCACACGCCCTGACGTTCGGCCCGCTGCCGGATCAGCTCTTCGACCGCGCTGGGCAAGGTGGTTTCGAAGTCGATGAGCTTCGCCCAGGTCGGGGTGACGACGATCCGGACCATGCCGTCGTAGAGCGAGCGGACCTCGGCCTCCCACTCGATGCGCTGCTCGGGTGTCATCTCGTAGCTGCCGTTCATCCGGAGATACTCGTCCGGGATGCCGTCGACGACGTCCAGCTCGGCCCGCCCGCGGATGAGCAGGATCTTCGGCGGGTGGACCTCGGTGTCGATGGTCAGGGCAACCGCCGGGTGCTCGCGCAGCGCGGGCAGCTTCGGGGCGTTCTTCGTGGTGCACAGGACGATCTCCGAGCCGTTCCAGGTGAACGCGATCGGGATGCTGCGCGGTGTGCCGTCCTTGGCGACGTAGGCCATGCGGGTCAGGTCGCGGGCCAGCAGCTCCTGGCTCATCGGTCGGTTCAGGATCTCGGTGATCTCGTTCGGCTGCATGGTGATCGCTCCTTCGTCGTTGTCGAGCGCGTCCCAGTGGCCGCTCGTGTCCCTGGGACGGAGCGGGCCGGACGTTCTCGACATCCGAGGCGCGCGAACCCTCGAGACTTTGCTGAGCTCGACGGCCACGACACCTGAGGATCGGCTGACGACGTCGGGGCACGCTGGTGGGCGGACCACGCACATGGCCCAGGACCACGCACATGGCCCAGGTGTTCCACGGGGCCTGCCCGCCACGGGAGGACCGCCGTCGGCCCGTCGAAAGCGTCCCCCTTCCGGGGCCTCTGGCCGGCGGAGTGACTCAGCGCATGCCCGCAGGCGCACAGCGCCACGAGCGTCCCACAGGTTCGCAGACAGGATCCGGTTCAACTCCGGGGCGAGGGGCAGGTGGGTCGATGAGTGGCTCTACGAAAGGACCGACATGAGTGCCGGAGAAAAGGCCAAGGCCAAGGCTGAGCAGGGCGTCGGTAAGGCCCTGCGGAAGGCGGCCCACGCGATGGGCAACGAGACCACTGCGGCCAAGGGCGGCGCGTTGGAGGCCCGCGGCAAGGCCCGTGAGGCCAAGGAGAAGTCGAAGGACACCTTCAAGCACTGAGTCAGAGCCGGCCGGAGAGCCGGTACGTCGCGAGGCCCCGGCGGAGGTCAAGAGCCGGGGCCTCGCCTCGTGCCACTGGTTGTCCGGCCGGGAACGCCGCTGTCGCGATGCAGGATGCCCGTCTGCCGGTGCGCTACTTCTCCGGGCCTTCGTCCCGCCCCTCAACGGTGCGTCGTGCCGCCGCTCCTTCGTCTTCGACCAGTCCGGCCGGGTCGGGCAGGTCGAGAGCCGCCCCGCAGTGCTCGCACAGTTTGCCGTTCCCGGCGGGCGTGCCGCATGCCTTGCAGAATCGCGCGGTTCGCCGGTCGCCCGTACTTCCCGTCATGACATCTCCACAGCTCGGGGGTGATGCGGCGCCGAGTACCCGGGGCCGGCTCTTCCATGTTCGGCCGAGCAGAGCTCTCAGGCCGGTCACCGTCTCCTCCGAGCCGCGCGCTTTCACCGCCGCTGACAGACCGGTGACGCGCTACCCCTCGGCTGCCCAGCCGTCCTCCCGCACCCGCGCGGCGAGGTCGATCTTGGTGTAGGTCGGGCGTCCGGCCTGCTGGTACTTCTCCTTCACCCGGTCCAGGTAGTACTTGGCCGTGTGCGGGCTCACACCGGCGCGGCGGGCCGTGGCCTTCAGGGTGAGTCCCGAGGCGTATCCGAGGAGCACCTCGCGCTCCTTGGGCGACAGTCCGGGCCGGTCGGGGGCGCTGTCGTGCGCCCAGGCGAAGGCCAGTTCCGCGGAGTGCACCGTCTCGCCTCGTGCCACCTGCTCGATCGCTCCGACGAGCGTCGGCAGATCGTGGCTCTTGGTCAGATAGCCGTCGGCGCCCGCCGCGATCGCGGCGATGATCCGCCGGCGGTCCGCCACCGTGCTGATGACCAGCACACGGCTGTCCGCGGCCCGCAGCCGGCGGATGTTGTCCGAGGACTGTGAGTTGTCGCCGAGCACCAGGTCCAGGAGAACCACGTCATAGGGCAACGTCGCCGTCTGCGTTCCGGAGAAGAGGCCGTCGACCGTGCACTCCGCCGCTGCCAGACGTACGTTCGCGACTCCGTCGAGCCAGACTCTCAGTCCGTCGAGGAGCATCCGGTCGTCGTCCACCACGGCGACGGTGATCACGCGGGCCATCGCAGTTCGATGCGGGTGCCCTCGCCGGGTGAGCTGTCGACGACCGCTGCGCCGCCCGCCTCGGACATCCGCAGGTGCACCGAGGAGCGCAGTCCGAGCCCTTTGACCACGGTGGCCGGCTCGAAGCCGACACCCTGATCGACGACCGTCACCACCACCGCTTTGCCACCGCCCTCGCCGACGACGGTGACATGGGCGTGCCCCGTCCCCGCGTGCCGTAGCACGTTGTTCAACGCCTCGGTGGTCGCGTCGGCGAGGGCCTCGGCCGCGTGCGCCGGTATCTCAGGCAGGTTGTCGTACTGGGCACTCACCCGCAGTCCCAGGTTCTCCGACGACCGTACGGCTCGTTCCATCGCCGCCGCCGTACCCGGTGCTCTCTCCTCCTCGGCGTGCTGCTGAATGAGCCGGCGGAGGTAGGCGGCTTCCCGGGCGCAGCGTTCCCGTACAGGCGGTGCGTCGGCGTCGGCGTGGCCGCGGGCGATCGCTGTCAGCGTCGCCAGCACCGTGTCGTGCAGGGCGCGGTGGTGCGCGATCCGCTCGGCGTAGCGAGCCCGGCCGGCCTCGGCGGCGACGGCCTGGGCGGTCGCCTCGTCCAGGGCGCGGCCCTGTCGGCGCAGGTACCACCAGAAGACCCGGGCCAGAACGGCCGACGAGAGGATGGCGTTGAGGTGTGCGGCGATCACGGCGATGTCCGCGCCGGTGGGCCAGTACCCGGCGGCGTGTGTCACCGCCAGCGCCCCGACCGCGCCGGCCACCGCGGCCGGGCGCGCGAACGCAACGGCCGCCATCGCGCTGGCCGAACCGCCGAGCAGCATCACCCAGGCGATGTCCTCCGTGCGGTGCATACCGCCCGCGTACACCGCGAACGGCAGGACGCAACCCACGACGACGACGTCCGCCAACGGGGGCCAGGTGCCGAACCAGCCTCGGGACCGGGCCGTGGCGAAGACCAGCACGCTCACGGCGAGGGCAACCGCCAGCGCAAGCCATGCCACGGGGCTCTCCCGGTGATGCTGCACGACGGCGAGCACGCCGACCGCCAAGTGGCTGGCCCGGTACAGACCGGTGGCCAGAACCATGAACGTCTGGGCCCGTTGGAGGCCCGACCCCACTCTCACCGCATGCCTCCCCAGTGCACGCAACCCCCCTGAACCGGCGGTACAGCCGGACGACGAGAACCGTTAGGTTTCGGGGCGTTCCGGCGCCGGACACGACGAGCCATCACACCACTACGTCGGGTCGCGGCGCCCATCGCAATCCGGGCAAAGAAGGAGTCACAGTGGCTCGAAGTGTGCACCGCGGAGGGATACTCGCGGTCCTGGCATCACTGCTTGTTCTGCTGATCCCCGGCAGCGCGAGTGCTGCCGATCCACCGATCCGCTACACGGCGTGGATCAACAACGCCGCCATCTACGAGATGCGGGCCTCGTACTCGTGGCAGTGCATGGATGTGCGGGGTGAATCGCAGAACCCGGGTGCCGTCATCCAGCGCTTCGACTGCAAGGGCCGGCTGCACCAGCGCTTCTACTTCATGCCGTCGGGCACTCCCGGGCTCTTCTTCATCGGCGTGTACGGCAAGTACTGCATCGGCGCGCAGAACGCCTCGACCGCCGACAACACACCGATCGTCCTGGGGCACTGTCAGGGGCCGGGCCAGCACTTCCGCTGGGTGGACCGCGGCAGCGACCACTGGGAGATCGTCGAGGCGGCCAGCGGCAAGTGCCTTCACGACACCGGTAAGCGCAGCGCGATCCAGCTCCGGGCGTGCGGCAACATCACCGAGCCGTACCCGAGCCTGTGGACGCCTCGCTACGACGGTCAGTACAACTACACCAGCGTCTGGGGCTGAGCGCTCCTGCCGGAGGTGGGCCGCGCCGGGTATCCGGCGCGGCCCACCTTCGTGCTCCGATGCCCCTGGGGCGGGCCGATCAGCCGGTTCGGTTGATGACGAACTGCGATCCGGGCTCGATGAGAACGTCTCCGTCCGCCGAGTCGGTGATCGTCACGTTCGTCAGGGTCGCACTGCCCCGGGCACCGCTCATCGCGAGGATGCCGGAGCCGTTGTTGGACTTGTCGACCTTGACGTTGGTGATCTTCACGTTCGGTATCTCTCCGCCGCCCGTCTTGAACTGGATTCCGTCATAGGTGGAGTCGTGGATGTCCGTGTCACGGATGGTGACACCCGGGATGCCCTGCCCCTGAGCGAAGAGGGTGATCGCGCCGAACTCCTGGTCCTCGTTCCAGAACGCGCCGCCCGTGCGGTACAGGGCGTTGTTGGCGATGAGGGTCTGGCCGGTGAAGGGCAGCGGGTCGTGGTCGGTGGCGAGCATGATGCCGGGGTAGTTCATGGTGTCGGCGATGATGTTGTTCTCGATGGTGTTGCCGTATCCGCCGTAGACCGCGATGCCGTTGGCGCGCCACGGCAGCTGGATGGTGTTGTTGCGGAAGTGGTTGTCGTGGCCGATGTCGACCGAGGTGTCCTTGACGTATTTGCTGGCCCACACGGCGAGAGCGTCGTCACCGTTGTTGCGGAAGGACGAGTTGTAGACGGTCGAGTTGCGGGTGCCGTTGGCGAAGTTGATGCCGTCGGCGTACGTGTTGCGTATCCGCATGCCGCTGAACTCGACGCCGTCGCCCGGTCCCCACAGTTCAGGGATGTTGGAGTAGTCCCGGCCGGCCCAGACACCGACGTTGGCGTGCTCGATCCACACGTTGGTGATCTTGGTGTCCTTGCCGAACCGGCCGTTGAGACCGACGCCGCCCTCGTGGTTGCCGTCGCCGCCCCGGATGGTGCCCGAACCGAAGATGGCGATGTCCGAGATCTTGGTGTTGTGGTCGATGTCGAAGCCGAAATTGCCTTCGTGCGGGTGGTTGATCCCGCCCGCCTGGTGCGGCGGCGTCAGGGTGTACAGCTGCGAGTGCCACATGCCCGCGCCGCGGATGGTGACGTCCCGGATGCCCACCTGGTTGTGTGTGCCCCGGTTCAGCGGGTCGTCGGTGAGGATCTTCTGCTCCTGGCGCCACTGGCCCGCAGGGATCCACACACAGCTGATGTCACCCTGCTGGTCCGCGGTCACGGCGCGCTGGATGGCGTCGGTGTCGTCGAGGCCGTCGTTCGGTACGGCACCGTAGTTCGTGATCGAGGTGCAGCCGGCCGGCTGGGCGCTCGGCGGCGCCACCTGCTCGAGGTCGATCAGGTCGATGATGTGGAACGAGGCCGAGTCGCCGGCGTCGCGCTGGAGGCGGAACTTCGTGCCGGGCGGGTAGCTCTGCGACAACAGGGCGTGGGACTCGTCGAACAGGCGACGGGCGTCGGTCCCGGGCGTGTTGGTCAGGCCCTCGGGGTCGTCGGTCCTTCCGTACAGCCAGCTGTGCTTGGAGGACAGGGTGAGCTTGCGGCTGAAGGTGTCGTTGACGTAGAGGCTGATCGTCGCCTCGGCGCCGCCGCCTGAGGGCGCGTCGGGGATCGAGTTGCGCACGACGATCGAGTTGGCGGCGTTGGCCGAGGTGAACTCGACGAAATGCCCGGTGGTGGTGAGCCTCACCGACTGGCGGCCGGAGGACTCGGTGGCGAAGTTGGTGTGCCCGAAGGTCCGCTTGGCGTCGGTGGTGAGGAGCGTGCCCTGGTAGCGGGCGGCTTCGGCTTCGTACTCGGTGTAGGGCACCGCGGCACCGCGTCCGACGACCAGGGAGCGCGCGAGGACGTTGTTGTTCTCGTTGGTCTCCGTGACGGTGTTCGTCGCGTCGGCCGTCGCGGTGAGGGTGACACCGCCGCTCGCCGCGGTCCACGTGCCGTTGATCGGTACGGTGACGCTCGCGCCTGCGGCGATCGCTCCCGCCGTTCCGTTCAGAGTGGTGTTCCCGGCGGCGAGGCGTGTGACGGTCCCGGCCGCGACACCGCTTGTGCCGCGGTTGTCCACCGTGACGGTGAAGGAGACCTGCGCGCCCACTGCCGGAGCGGCCGGGTTGGGTGTGATTGCGGTGACGGTGAGGTCGGGTCCGGGGCTCTGCCCGACGACCAGTTTCGAGGACGCGGTGCGGCTGTTGTTCGTGTCGTCCTGCTCGACGACGGTTCCCGCCGGGTCGACCACGGCGGACACGGTGTAGCTGCCCATGGCGCGCTTGCCGACCGGAACCTTGACGGTCGTGGAGGCGCCGGCGGCGAGCGTGCCGACCTGCGCCGAACCGGCTGCCGCGCCTTCGAGGCTCACGTTCACCGACGTGGCGGGGGAGGTGGCACTTCCGGCGTTGCGGACCGTCGCGCTGACCTCGACGGCGTCCGTCTCGGACGGTGAGGCCGGGGCCCAGGTCAGATCGGTGATCGTCAGGTCCGGGTTGGGTGCCGGTGCCCCGATCACCTGGAACTCGGCCACCTGTGCCCCGAAGCCGCTGGAGTTGGAGAAGAACTTCAGCTGTACGTCGGAGTAGCGGCCGGTCACCGGGATGGTGACGCTGTTGCCGCCGGAGGACGGGCTGAACGCGTAGTCGGCGCGCGCCTTCAGCGAGGTGAAGCCGGACGCCGACTGCTCACGCCCGAGCACCTCGATGGCCTGGGTCCGCGGTCCCCATGCCTGGTCCGGGTTGAGTTTGACGACGACCGCCTCGACATCGGCGTTGGAGCCGAGCTTCACCGTGAGGGTCGACGGGAAGCCGGAGGACTCCCAGTAGGTGGCCGGGCTGTCGTCGTTAGCGTTGGAGGCGACATAGGTCTGGGTGAAGGACGACGCCTCGATCGGCTTGTTGCGGGCGAGGTTGGAACCGGTGACGGGCGGCTCGCCCGGCCCGTCGTCCTCGCCGTAGACCTCCAGCTCGGACAACTGGGCGGCGTTCCAGCCGCTGTTGGCCGACACCTGGACGCGCACGTAGCGGACCGTGGTCGCCGTGACGGGGATGCTGACGGTGTTCGCCCCGGCCGGATCGAAGGCACGCGCGCCGGAGGCCGACAGCGGTGCGAACGATGATCCGTCGGTGCTTCCCGACACGCTCAGGGTCTGGTTGCGGGCTTCCCAGGTCGACGGCAGCTTGAGCGCCACCCGGCTGATCTCCGCGTTCGCGCCGAGGTCGACCTGCACCCATTGAGGCAGCGCGCCGGCGGGCCCTTCCCAGTACGACGCCTGGCTTCCGTCGGTGACGTTGCCGGCCGGGTAGTTGCCGTGACTGCCGCCTGCGCGGGCGGACTTGCCGAGGGCCAGGTTGGGCCCTTCCGCGGCGTGGGCGGGAGCGGGCAGCAGCCCGACGCCTATCAGGCCCGCCAGCACCATGCCGACGATCACTCGCCAGCCGTGGTGTCTCAGTTTCATGGTGTCCTCTTGTTTCGTGATCCGGTGTCCGGGCGCGCGGCTCGGCGCCCGCAGGTGGCGCCGTTCGAGGCGTTGGGGCAGGGCGACTTGCATGACGGACCGGTGCGCCGAGGGGACGGCGACCACGTGACTCGCCAGGTACCTGACATGCGGAAGGCGAGGCAGTTGAGAGGTTCTCTAGAACTTTTGAGTTAATCAGTCAAAATTTTGCAGCGACAGAGTGACAGGTTTCTACCAGGTGGCCACTTTGTCAACGGCACTGACGCGCAAGCGAGTTGGCACCACCGGTTTCGGCAGGTCGGCGGGGTGGACCTGTGTTCCGGCTGTAGGCAGTGGACGCGCCTGCCGAGGGTGAGCGGGCGGCGGGCCCCAGGCCTCCCGGTCGGTGCGGACGGGCCCAAGGGGCAAGGCGGGCGTGCGCGGCCGGGGATCGGGGCCGCGCCGGTGAGGCCGATCAGTGGGGCTGGATGGCGAGGAGGTGGCGGCGCGCAGCCGCGGCAACGGCGAGCTGTCCGTCCCCGCAACCGCGTGCGAGGGGCCGCGGGTCACTGCCCGCGGCCCCTCGCACGCGAAAGCTTCGGCAGGGCGTAGGTCAGTTCTTGCGGCGTGCGGCCCAGACCGTGCGTTCCGTGCGTACCACCAGGTCGGTGCGACGCAGGATGCTGTGGCCGCTGCTGGTGTCCAGCAGTCGGTCGAGAGCAGCGAGGTCGTCGGGCGCGAGCGATTCGGAGGCGACACCGCGGATGCGTTGCAGGGAGCCCAGGGCGTAGCGGCCGATCGCCTCGGTCGGGCCGTCCTCGATGTTCACCGCGATGGTGCGTTCGGCTTCGAGAGCGAATCCGGCGGCGGTGAGCTTCGGTCCCCAGTC
The DNA here is from genome assembly GCF_036169555.1 of Streptomyces sp. NBC_00306. Lineage (GTDB taxonomy): Bacteria > Actinomycetota > Actinomycetes > Streptomycetales > Streptomycetaceae > Streptomyces > Streptomyces achmelvichensis. Next base: position 7,833,252 of record NZ_CP108032.1, read on the forward strand.
GGCGCCACGGTGGGGGACGTGCTCGGCGTGGAAGCGGTCGGTCGCTGCATGGCAGCGGTCTTCCAGGCCGGGACGTTCCTCGGGTGCGCTCTCGGGCAGGAAGCGGGGGAAGCCTGCGAGTTCGACGACGGCGAACAGGCCGCCGGGCGCGAGTGCGTCGTGGACGTGGCGCAGGGCGCTGTCGGGGTCGGCCATGTGGTGCATCGAGGCGGAGGCCCACACGAGATCGGGCGTGCCGAGGTGGGGCCAGTCCGTGGCGTCGAGGTCGGCCAGAACGGTGCGCACGCGTTCCAGTACTCCCTCGGCGCGTGCCCTCGTCCGCAAGCGGTGAAGGTGGTCGGCCGAGGAGTCGACGGCGGTGATGTGCGCCTCGGGGAAGCGGTCGAGCAGGGCGAAGGTGCCGGTTCCGGTGCCGCAGCCCAGGTCCACGATCTCGTGCGGTGCGGCCTCGATGGGCAGCCATGCGGTGATGGCGGCGATGTGCTCGGCGAGGACTTCCGCGTCCAGGTCGAGCATCTCGGCTTGACCGCCGGAGTCAGCGACGTGCTGGTGGTCGTGGTGCGCACCGTCGTCGTGGGTGTGTGGTTCTGCGTGGCTCATGCCCTCACGCTAGAACGCCATTGCGTACATGGCACGACCTCATGCCGTATTGGCAAGGAAGAGGTCGGCTGCCGTGCCGCACACGCAAGGGCATGCGGACAGCTCACGTACAGGAGCCGTCCGATGCGTAGTCGCTGCCGGGGCCCTTGCTGCCGCTGTCGCGCCGGTGCCCGCGTCGGGCGTCACGGTCGAAGATGCCCAGGATCTCGCACGGGCCGCCCTCGGTGCCGATGGCGTGGGGGAGCATCGTGGGGAACTCCGCGGCCTGGTTGGTCTCGATGCGCAAGCGGCGGTGGCCCAGCATGAGGATCGCGGTGCCGGAGAGGACGACGAGCCATTCGCGGCCGGGGTGGGCGCGCATGCGCGAGGGATCGTCGGGGGGTGGCTCGGTCAGACGCTGACGCATGACGCTCATGCCGGGCTCCGCCTTGATGGGCCAGCGCATCAGCCGGTGGACGCTGTCGATCGTCGGGCTGGTGACCACATCGTCGGAGGCGGTCTCCACCAGCTGGTCCAGCGAGGTGTCCAATGCGCGGGCGAGGATGACCAGCTGATCCAGTGCGAGCCGGCGCTGACCGTTCTCGATGCGACTGAGGGTGGACTGGCTGACGTTCGCGCGGGTGGCCAGTTCCTCCAGTGACCAGCCCTGCGCCACGCGCAGAGCCCGGATGCGTTTGCGTACCAGGCTGTCCAGTTCGCCATCGCTTTGCGGCATGAGCAATATCGTATGCTCTGGATGCAAGTCCGGTTCAGGTTCTCCGACCGCAGCAGCGAAGCCGGCCGGCCCTTCCCGCCCGGCGGGAACGCGCGTTGAGCAGTGTCACGGCATGGTTTCCGCGCCGCTGAGCGGGATGACGCGAGCCGTGGCACTGGCTGTTGCGATCACGAAGTCGTCCGCGTCGGTGAGCGAGGCTTCGAGATGGGCGATATCGCCCACGCGATGCACCACGCGGCCGTTCCCGAAGAGCCGTCCGGGGCGGACGGGGCGGAGAAAGGACACCTTGAACTCCAGCGTGGACTGAAACTGGTCGGGCTGGAGGGTGGCGAGAAGCGCAGGGCCGACCGTGTCGTAGAGCATCGCGGCGAGAAAGGCCCCCAGGACGTTGCCGGTTGGATTGATGAAGTCCTCGGTCGCGTGGAAGGCCACGCGAATCGTGCCGTTGTCGACGTCCGCGTCGATGAACTCCCACCCCAGGGTGGCCGCCGCACGCGGCATCGGCGAGCGCCCGTTCACTCCATCCCAGAACGGGCCTGATCGTTCGCTCATCGCGTCTCCCTGGGCTGCGGCTGTCCGGTGCCGTCCGTCCTTTCCCTCTGGTTCCCTTCGCCTGTCGCTCACCCGCGGCGGCTCACCCGGTTGGACCCGGTCATCCACTGGTGGACGCCCGTGGGCGATGTGCGGCCGGATCGCACGACGGGCGGGGACGATCACGAAGGGATGAATACGTGCAGAGGGCACCCCGTCGCGTCCGGGCGCCGTGCACGCTGCCGATGTGCACAAAGAAGGAGACAGGGCTGTTCCCCGACAGCGGACCACGGAGCCGGAACGTCACCGGCGACCCACTCAACGGCCCCCCGTCGCCCGTCGAGGCGGACCGGGCGACCGTGTCGGCACCGTCGAGGCCCGCATCCGCTACTGGTTCGACACCACGCTGGCCCGCGGTACCTCCGCACTCGTCGGGTGGCTCGCCCTCGCCTGTCTCGCCGTGGTGGTTCCCGTCAGCGCTCTCCTCGTCTGGACCGACCAGCGCGCACCGGTGGCCACGGGATCGAAGATCGTCGCGGTGTGGCGCAGCACGGGCCAGACCATGCGGCTGGGTGGCGAGGTCGGGCCGCCGCTGCGGGTCGCCCTGTCGGTGCTGCTCGCCCTCATCGCCCTCTTCTACGTCTCCACCCTGGTCAGCCTCATCACCGCGGGTATGACCGACCGGCTGATCGCCCTGCGCCGCGGCCACTCCACCGTGCTGGAGAGCGGTCACACCGTGGTCCTCGGCTGGTCCGAGCAGATGCAGACGGTCGTCTCCGAACTGGTCGCCGCGAACGCCGGGCTCCGCCAAAGCATCGTCGTGGTTCTCGCCGACCGCGACCCCGCCGAGATGGAGGACATCCTCCGGTCCGACCTCGGTGACACAGGCCGCACCCGGCTCGTCATCCGCAGCGGACGCCCCACCGACCCCGCGGCCCTGGCCCGGGTCAGTCCCGCGACCGCCGACGCTGTGGTGGTCCTCCCGCGCGACGACCCCGCCGAGGACGCCGAGATCGTCAAGACCCTTCTGTCGCTGCGTGCCGTCGTCGGCGAAGAGCGCGACCTGCCGGTCGTTGCGGCCGTGCGCGACGACCGCTACCTCGCCGCGGCCCGCCTGGCCGGCGGACCCGGAGCCACGGTGCTGGAGATCGACGACGTTTCCGCCCGCCTGCTCGTGCAGTGTGTCCGCAGTCCCGGCCTCTCCCTCGTCCACCAGGAACTCCTGGACTACGCGGGCGACGAGTTCCACACCGTGCGGAGCCCGGTGTTGACCGGCCGGACGTTCAGGGAGGCGGCCGCGGCCTGCCCCGTATCGAGCGCCGTCGGCGTCGTCCACGCGGACGGCGGCCTCACCCTCGCCCCACCCGCCGCTCTCACGCTGACCGGTGGTGACGGCTTGGTCGTCATCGCACGCGACAGGGAATCCACGCACCTGGCACCGGTCGCCGACCCCTACGATCCGACGGTCCTCGCCGACGAACCCCCGCCGCGGGCACGGGTGCCCGAGCGCCTGCTGCTGCTCGGCTGGAACCGCAGGGCCCGCCGGATCGTCGACCAGCTTGCCCGGTCCGCGCCGCCGGGTTCGTCCCTCGACGTAGTGGCCGGGCGCAAGGCCGCCACGGTGGCAGGGCTGCGCGCTGCCGACCGGGCGGTGGCGGACACCCTGACGGTCGTCCACCGGCCGAGCGATCCCACCCTGCGAGAGACCGTTGAAGAACTCGACCTATCCGACTATCACGGGGTGATCGTCCTCGGACCGGATCGCCGCCGTTCCGGGCAGGACGACCCCGACGACCGCACCCTCGTCACCCTGCTCCACCTCCGGGCCCGAGAGCGTGACACCGGTGTACGGGTGCCCGTCGTCACGGAGTTGACCGACGACCGCAACCGGCTCATCGCCCCGGTCGCTCCGGGTGCCGACTTCGTCGTCAGCGGCAAGCTGATCGGCCTGCTCATGACGCAGATCTCGCAGAACCCCCGACTGGCGTCCGTGTTCGAGGAGTTGTTCGCACCTGGCGGCAACACGATCCATCTCCTTCCGGCCGGCGACTTCGTCCGGCCGGGCCACCGTGCCTCGTTCGCAAGCGTGGCCGAGGCGGCTTCCCGACGGGGCGGGTGCGCGATCGGGTACCGCTCGGCCGCCCGGGCTTGGGAGCCCCCACATCACGGCGTGCGCATCAACCCCCCGAAGGCGTACGCCAGAAGGTGGGGTGACGCCGACGAGGTGATCGTCGTCGCCCCTGCCGTGCCGGCCCCGGCCGCCCGGGTGGACGCGGCGCCACACGACACCGAGTGAGACGCTCACCGCTGCCGTCCGTCGGTGGCCGCGGCCCGATGGGAGTGGCGGAGGCTGCGTACAGCTGCGGAAGGTACGGCCCAGCACACCGTCAGCGACCGATCGTGCCGCTGGAACTCGGGGGCAGGGAGATACCCCCGGGGGGATCGGAGTCGCATTGACATGGCACCGATAGGAGAGGAGTGTGAAATATACCCTTTCGCCCGCTAAGCGATAATAGTCGGAGGTGTATGAGGGTGCGCCAAAAGATCATTGCCGCAGTCTCCGCAGGAGTTGCCGGCCTCGCGCTCGCAGTCATACCCGCAACCGGTGCGTTCGCCTCGAGCAACGCAGGTGGTAACTACGGATGCTCCGACGGGAGGGGTTGGGACGACCGTCGGAACAACAACTGCGACTTCTACGACAACCGCTACGACAGGAACTTCAACAACTCGGTGATCTTCATCGTGCTGTGAGCTTTCCTGGTCAAGGTATCCGCGGGTCGTAGCGCCTGATCGGACGGACGGCCGAATGGGGCGGTCCGCAGGTCGGAGCGCACGACGTCTGCTCGTCATTTCTTCATGCCGTCCCGTATGAGCAGTCTTGTGGCCTGCTCTTCACCCATGCGCACGAGTCATTCCGACGGACGTGTACGTCGGGGATGCGATGGTGGCGGCCGGCGCGATGACCGGCCGGGAACGGGTGGTCCCCGGCCGGGCCGCGGCCTGAAGAATCTCTACGAGAAGCAGGCGACGTCGCCGCCGAGGATCCGCTTCGTCGCCGTGGAACTCATCTGCGCCGCTGGGGCGTTGGGCTATGCGTCGTACGCGACGGTGGTCATCATGCCGGACTCCGAGTGGTAGATGTTGTGGCAGTGGAGCATCCAGTCGCCGGGGTTGTCGGCGTCGAAGTCGAGCACGAGTTTGTTGTGCGGCAGGACGGTGGCCGTGTCCTTGCGGGCGCCGTGCGAGTCGATGCCGGCGAGGGCATAGGTGTGGCCGTGCAGATGGACGGGGTGCCACATGTCGGTGGCGTTGACGACGACCAGCCGGACTCGTTCGCCATGTTCGACGCGGTGGACGCGGTCGGGCGAGTAGGGGTGGTGGTCGATGCCCCAGTCGTAGTTCTTCATACCGCCGGTGAGGGTGATTCTGACGATCCGGTCGGGGCGGCGCCGGTCGAGTTCGACGGATTCGTGCGGCCTGAGTTGGCGTGCCGACGGCAGGACGGTGCGCCGTAGTTCGGCGGGCCGGGTGTCGGGCTCGGGCAGTGCGCCGCTCGCCGTGCGCAGGACGGCCATGGCGGCGCCGTTCTTGCCTTCGGCGAGGGCGGTGAGCGGGAAGACGCCGTCCTTGGCGGTGATGAGGACGTCGTAGCGTTCGCCCATGCCGATGAGCAGAGAGTCGGTCCGGTGATGGCGTACGGGGAAGCCGTCGCTGTGGGTGACCGTCATCCGGTGTCCGCCGAGAGCCACCCGGAACGGGGTCTCCGCGCCGGCGTTGATGATGCGCAGCCGGATCCGGTCGCCGGGTTTGGCCCGGAACTGGGTCGGGTCGTCCGGTGTGCGTCCGTTGATCAGGTAGTGCGGGTAGGCGACGTCGCCGGCGTGACCGCCGAGCAGCGGACTGCTGGCACCGGTCATCAGCCGGCCGGGGCCTCTGCTCGACCTCGGTGAGGGCGGGGCATCGTCGCGCGCCGGCGCGTGGTGGCGCTGTGGCGCGTGGCCGCGCGGCGGGCCGTATCCCGCCGCGACTCCTCCGGAAGGCTTGGAGGGCCGGGCGCCGGGCTCGTGCTGTCCGTGGCCCATCGCGGGTTTGCCCTTGCGGAGCTGGTCGAAGATGTCCTCGGGGCTGGAGCCGCCGACCCCGTCGATCCAGTCGTCGATCAGGACGATCCATTCCGCGTCGTAGGAGAGGGGCTCGTTGGGGTCGTCGACGATCAGCGGTGAATACATTCCGCGGTCGACCTGCAGGCCAAGGTGGGGGTGGAACCAGTAGGTGCCGGGGTGCGGCGCCTGGAAGCGGTAGGTGAACGTCTTGCCCGGCTTGATGGGCGGCTGCGTCACGTCGGGCACGCCGTCCATCTCGTTGCGCAGGGCGACGCCGTGCCAGTGGACCGTGGTGGGTTCGGGCAGGTGGTTGGCGAGCGTCAACTGCAGGGTGTCGCCGGCGGTGATCCGCACCTCCTTGCCGGGCAGTTCGCCGTTGTAGGTCGAGGTTCTGACGGTGCGTCCGTTGCCGATCTCGACCGTGGAGGGTGTGGCGGTGAAGGTGAGACCGCGGAGCTTTCCTTCGGGGCTGGGCGTCCATGTGGGCCGGACCTTCTTGCCGTCCGCGGAGAGGGGGCCCTGGGGACCGGCGGCCCCCTTTCCGGTGCCGGCTGTGGAGTCAGCGCCGCTGCCTGAACAAGCGGTGAGCAGCGCGGATCCCGCTGCGGCGATCCCGGCGCCGAGTACGGCACGCCGGGTGGCAGAGGTCGGACGGGGGTGATCCTGCCTGTACATGGTCCTCCGGTCGTCGTACATGCACGCATCCCGCCCGGGCAAGGGCGGCGCCCCGGGTGGGGCCAGACGCGGCAGGACCAGCATGGAGCACAATGCCGGAAACATGCGGTAAGTCCTATCTGCCTGTCGTATCTGTCGTCTGTCGTGCCGGTGGACATTCCGGCCGATGGCTGTACGGCGCCGGGAGCGTGACGCGAGGTGCCCTCTGGGTCGCCGTGTGCGAGGGCGGCCGGAGGGGACCGGGTCGCGGGCCAGGTCAACTACGCCGAGACGTGCGCCAGTTCCCTCGGTCGGTGGCTTCACCGAGCACCTGTTCGGCCCTTCCGGCGGCGGAGGCTGAGGGGTTGGTCGGTCGCAGGGAGTAGGTCCCGCGCCGCATTCGGGGTAGGTCCCGTGCCTCATGTGCGCTGTGTGCCCCGCTGGCTAGCGTCGGCTCTCATGCAGACCACGGACATCGTTCGTCGCCGGGCGGCGGAGCGAAGAGGCGACACTCTGGGCCGGCTCGCGGCCGAGCGGGACATCTGGGTGTCGACGGGACATCCTGATCACGGACCGCACCAGGTGCCTCTGTGGTTCCTGTGGGACGGGCGGGCGGTGTGGATGTGCACCAGCGCCACGTCAGCGACGGCGCGGAACGTCCGCGAGGATCCGCGCGTGCGCCTGGCGCTGGCGGACACCTTCGATGTGGTGCTCCTGCAAGGGGAGGCGGAGTGCTTCCCGGATCAGGAAGTCCCCGCGGACCCGGCGGAGGCGTTCGCCGCCAAGTTCGGGTGGGACCCACGCACGGGGGATGGGTCTCATCTCTACATCCGCGTCGTACCGCGGACGGTACGTGCCTGGCGCGGCGAGCAGGAACTGCACGGGAGAGTCATCATGCGCGACGGGACATGGCAGGGCTGACCACCGACGTATCCAGCCCGACGGACGGGCCTCGCGGTTAGGAGGGGTCGAGCGCAGCCTCCGCCCCGGGATCGGGGCCGCAGACGCCTGCGCGCACCTGATCGGCACCCACGGCGAGCAACCGGCTGCTCTCAGCACTCGACATCTGGCGTGCGGCGCGTGAGACCGTGCCGTGGCAGGGCCCGGGCCGGCCGCGAAGGACTGGCTACCCGCCGACCCCCTGGCGACGCCGTCCGGCACGGCACCTTCGGCACCCGTGGCTCAGGGCCGCTGACCCCAGGCCGTCACCATGCCGGGCCCGAGTTCGGCGGCTTCGGGTGAGGCCAGGTAGGCGAGGGCGTCGTCGATGACGGAGGAGTCCACCCTCCCGGTCTCCTCCAGCGCGGGCCTCATCCGGTCCCACGTCTCGGACCAGAAACGGGCCAGCGGGCCTCCTGGGACCAGCGGCGGGCAGAAGAGCTCCGCCGCGACCTGCTGGAGGCCCTCCTCCCGCAGGAAGTGCGGGTATGCCGGGACCGAGGACGTGTCGGCGCCGATGGTCGACCGCAGCGCCTCCCACATGGCGTCCATGGTCCTCCGGTAGGCCGAGGACGCGTCCAGGGGGTTCGGCATCTCCACGGCGTCACCGAGTACGAGCCAGCCGCCCGGGTTCAGCCACCCGGCAAGCCGTGAGACGAGACGGCGCCGCTCGGGCAGATGCATGAGGACGAAGCGCGCGTGGATCAGGTCGAAGCCGCCCAGGTCCAGGCTCTCGTCCCTGAGGTCGGCATCGACCAGCCGTACCCGCGGGCCCGCCAGGGCGGCCAGGCCGCTGGTGTCCCGGTCCAGGGCGACCACCTCCGCGGCGCCGGCCTCGTCCAGCAGCCAGCGGACCAGTGTCCCGGTCCCGGCCCCCACATCCAGGCAGCGGCTGTCCGGCCCCACGCCCAGAGCGCGCAGGCGGCGTGTGGTGAAGGGGTCGTAGACCAGCGCGGCCGCGTCGATGCGTTCGGCTTCCTCGGGGTGCTCCGGTTCGAACAGATCCTGTCCGTAGCTGCCGGAGCCCGGGGGAGCGGTCGTGGGTTGTCGCTTCCCGGCCGCGGTGTCCGGGCCCGCTGTACGTCTGCTGCCTGTCGGTGCCATGGAGAGTCCTGACGTCGTGAAGACCGGCTACATGAGGCGCGACGGTTTGCACTGCCTGCGCCAGGGGCCCGCGGTCACCTCTTGGCCGACTTGATCGAACTCATGGCCGATCGCCCGGTCGCCCGTCCTTCATCGGAGAACATGTCACCCAGCGTGAGGTGCAGATACCCGATTAAGTCTGACAAAGCAATCAAACCATCGATAACCAGAGCATCGCGAATGGGCGGCGGAACGGCATCCGCACACGCCGACCGACAGCGCTCCTGTGGGCAGGCACCTCCAGGACGGCTCAGCAGCCCAACGCGCCACCGCCGGAGCGCACTCTGCCGCCCCCGCCGCGAGGTTGTTCCGCCGTGACTCCGTCGCCGCATGCGCTTCTTGATCCGTCCAGGGCCCGCCCCGCGCCGTCTGGTCGAGCGCCAGACTGCCCATGGGCCGGGCGTGCTACCGCCGACGGCACTGCGCAGCCGCGACGCGTGATCGCGCCCTCCCGTGCGCAGCTATGGCTCTGGCTGCGAGTCTTCCGAGTCGTAGGCGCCCAGCGCCACCTGACGGCTTGCCAGGAGGTCCCTGAGGTCCTCAGTACCCAGGCGTTCCTGCGTCAGCTTCACGCAGGCCATCCCTTCTGTCGCGGCCCAGGCCCGCCGAGCACGCTTGTTGGCGAGCCGTCTGCGGTCGCCACGCAGGAAACCCGCGCCCGCCGCGCAACCGGCGGAGGTGAGGGCAAGCAACGCGGCGGGCATGCGCGCGTCGGCGGCGGCGAGCCCTGCGGCTCCGGCGATGCCCGCGAGCAGGGCCGCGGGGAACCCCAGCGCGATGTCGACTTTCGTCCAGAAGTCCGCCCGGCGGTGCGCGAGAACCTTATGCTGTTCGGCTTCGTCGCGCAGCCGTTCGATCTCGTCGCGCAGTCGACGCGAGGAGTCGGCATGGGCCGGTCGCCTGGATCCATCGGTGGTGGTGGCCATGAATCGATTCCAACACGGCTGTGGCATCAGGGAGTTGGGCTGATACGACAGTCATGGAGGGCTGTGGTGGTGGAGTTCGGACGCAACCGGTCGGAGCAAGGGGATGGGCGCTCGAGGCGGTACCAAATCACCGGTAGCTCTGTTCGTCGAACTCTTCGGGAACGTGGACGGCCGAGGTCCTCGTGAGGCATCGCGTGCGGCCGCCGGGCCTCGCATAGCACCGACACGAGCAGTGCCGACTTTCGGTTGTCGTTCCGTCCCGGCGATTCACGACGTGCCACGGACAGCGGGCTCCACCACGTCGGCCCCGACCCGGGTCACCGACCGCGCGGCTTCGGCCAGCAAATGAACAAAGGCAAGGAGAGCCCTCTCCTTGCCACTCTCAACTTATAGCGCAATGGGGGGCTTGCCACAAGGCCCGGGTGACGGCGCAGAATCATCGGCCGATGCCACAACATGCGGAAACGGGGGGCACGACGTGCGGTGGTTGTCAGTGGCGCATGAGGGACGGGGTGGCGTCGAACGAGCGGTGGGACCGGCGTTTGCGTAGCGGATGCTCCGCGCGGGGCGCGGGGCTGCCGGCCGCCCGAGTGGGCAAGGCGGCCTGCCGACTCGTCAGAGGAAAGCAAGCAGGGATGAGGACATGCACGACAAGAGGGTCGACAGAGTGGGAGGCGCCGGTGATTCGACCGGCCACCGCAGCACAACGGAGCACGGCTGCCTCGGAGGTATCGCAGTGATGGAGCAGTACGTCGTGGATCTTCGCGAGGTCGACGAAACACAGGTCGCGCTCGTCGGCGGCAAGGGCGCGCACCTGGGCGGGCTCTCACGGATCGAAGGCATCCGCGTGCCCGGCGGCTTCTGCGTGACGACGGACGCCTTCCGGCGGGTCATGGCGGACGCACCATCGGTCGGCGGTCTGCTCGATCAGCTGTCGCGCGTGAACCCGGACGACCGGGAGGCGATCCGCACGCTCAGCGCGGAGATTCGTCGGACGATCGAAGGGATTGCCGTCCCGGGCGATGTCGCGGCAGTGATCACCCGCGCGCTCGCCCGGTCCGGTGAGCAGGCCGCGTACGCCGTCCGGTCGAGCGCGACGGCGGAAGACCTGCCGACGGCTTCCTTTGCCGGCCAGCAGGACACATACCTGAACATCGTGGGGCCGAAGGCGATCCTTCAGCACATCAGCCGGTGCTGGGCCTCGCTGTTCACCGAGCGTGCCGTGACCTACCGGCGGCGGAACGGCATCGACGACCGTACGGTCCATATGGCCGTGGTCGTGCAGCAGATGGCCTTCCCACAGGCGTCCGGCATTCTGTTCACCGCGGACCCTGTCACGGGTAACCGGAAGGTCGCCACCGTGGACGCCGGCTTCGGCCTCGGCGAGGCCCTGGTATCCGGCCTGGTGAACCCCGACGTCTTCACGGTGCGAGACGGCGAGGTAGTCGCCAAGGCGATCGCCGCCAAAGCGCGTGCCATTCAGGCACTGCCGGCCGGCGGCACGCAGGAAGTGACGCTCGACTCGCAGAGGCAGGAGCAACCGGCGCTGACGGATCCGCAGGTCGTGCGGCTCGTGCAGCTCGGGCGACGGATCGAAGCGCACTTCGGCCGTCCGCAGGACATCGAATGGTGCCTCGTCGACGACGGCTTCCAGATCGTTCAGAGCCGGCCGATCACGACGCTGTTCCCCGTTCCGGAGACCGACGACCAGGAGAATCACGTCTACGTCTCCGTCGGCCACGGGCAGATGATGACCGACCCCATGAAGCCTCTGGGGTACTCCATGTGGCAGCTGACGGCCATGGTGCCGATGCACGAGGCCGGCGGGAGGCTGTTCGTCGACGTCACCCGGCGACTGGCCTCGCCCGCGAGCCGCGCCGGCCTCCTGGACGTCCTGGGGAAGGGCGATCCCCTGGTCAGGGACGCGCTGGAGACCGTCCTCGACCGCGACGATTTCGTCCCGTCGCTCCCGGACACGGGTCCCGGCGGGCCGCCCGCAAGCGGTCCGCCCGCCGGTGGTGCTCCCGCGAGCGGTGCGCCCGCACCGATCGAGACCGATCCCGCCATCGTCACCGAGCTGATCGAACGCAGTCAGGAGTCGATCGCCGCCCTGGAGCGCGACATCCGGACGAAGTCCGGACCGGAGCTGTTCGACTTCCTGCTGGAGGCCTTCGAAGAGCACAAGCGGGTCCTCAGCGATTCGCTGAGCCTTCAGGTGATCATGGCGGGCATGGAGGCCACGTGGTGGCTCAACGACAAGCTGCAGGAGTGGCTGGGCGAGAAGAACGTGGCTGACACGCTGACGCTGTCCGCCCCCGACAACATCACGTCGGAGATGGGACTGGCGCTGCTCGACGTCGCGGACGTGATCCGCCCGTTGTCGGATGTGGTGGCGTTCCTCCAGGGCGTCGAGTATGTCCAGGACGACGCTTTCCTGGACGAGTTGGCGAAGCTCGCGGGTGGGGCCGAAGCACGCGACGCCATCGAGACCTACCTCGACCGGTACGGCGTCCGCTGTGTCGGCGAGATCGACATCACGAGGCCACGCTGGCGTGAGCGCCCCACCACGCTCGTGCCCGTGATTCTCGACAACGTCAGGAACTTCGAGCCGGGCGCCGCCGAGCGGCGCTTCGAGCAGGGCCGGGAGAAGGCGCAGAAGAAGGAGCAGGACGTGCTGTCGCGGCTGCGGGCCCTGCCGGACGGAGACGAGAAGGCCGGCGAGACCAAGCGGATGATCGACCGGGTCAGAACCTTCATCGGGTACCGGGAGTACCCGAAGTACGGCATCATCAGCCGCTACTTCGTCTACAAGCAGGCCCTGTTGGCGGAGGCCGAGCGCCTTGTGCAGGCCGACGTTCTTCCTGAGAAGGAGGACATCTTCTACCTCACGTTCCGGGAACTCCACGACGTCGCGCGCTCGAACCAGGTGGATGGCCGGCTCATCGAGCAGCGCAAGGAGGCGTTCCGTTCGTACCACGCGCTCACACCGCCCCGAGTGCTCACCTCGGACGGCGAGGCCCTCACCGGGGCGTACCGGCGCGACGACGTACCGACCGGTGCCCTGATCGGCCTCCCCGTTTCCGCCGGGACCATCGAGGGGAGGGCCCGCGTCATCCTCGACATGAGGGAGGCCGATCTCGAAGCGGGCGACATCCTGGTCACGACCTTCACGGACCCCAGCTGGTCGCCCCTGTTCGTCGGCATCGCGGGCCTCGTGACGGAGGTGGGCGGCCTGATGACCCATGGTGCGGTGATCGCCCGGGAGTACGGCCTGCCGGCCGTCGTGGGCGTGGAGCGGGCCACCCGGCTGATCAAGGACGGACAGCGGATCCGCGTGCACGGAACGGACGGGTACATCGAGATCCTGTCGTGACCGAGCAGACGGAGTGGTGCCTCTGCCGCCACCACGTACAGGACACCCTCAGCACGTCCTGTCGTCGGAGCGCAGAGGCACTCTCTGCCTGCGGCTGCTTCTGGCCGGCGACGGTACGGATGCCGTTGCAGAGCGAGTCAGGGGATCGCCTGCCTGGCACGGCGACCTGTTCACGTGACCATGAAGGCTCTTGATGGGTTGGCGGTCGGTGGGCCGGACCGCATCCATCTTGATCTGCTGCCGTACCCAGGTGACGACAAAGGAGCGGAGGTGTCCCGGCTGCGGGCCCTCGGTGCCGCCGATACGCGTCCTCGAACCTCATGGGCCGCTTCCTTCCTGAGGCCCGCCGCCCGGGTCGGCGCCGAAATCGGGCAGGGTCAGCGATCCGTCCGCGGCGAGGGGGAAGCCCGGGTTGTGAGCGACCTCCCAGGCGTGCCCGTCCGGGTCGGTGAAGGCACTGGAGTAGAACCCGATGGCGTTGACGGCGGCGGGCTTGGTGACGGCTCCGCCGGCCGCTTCCACAGCGACGAGCAGCTCGTCCACCTCGGCACGCGAACGGACGTTGTGGGCAAGGGCGATGCCGCCGAACCCGCCGCTGTTCGTGCCATCCGGCGTCGACGGTCCGGACGGCAGACCGCAGTCCGCCGCCAGGAGGTCGCGGTCCCACAGGACGAGGGCAAGGCCGCCGGCCTGGAAGAAGACGGTTTGCTCCACCTCCTGTCCGCGCCAGCCCAGTGCCTCGTAGAAGCGCCGGGCACGGGCGAGGTCGCGGACGCCGAGGGTGACGAGGGTGATGCGCTGGTCCATGCGGCCACGGTAGGGGACCGTATGGACGGCTACCGGCCGCCGCGCGCACGGCGTTGACGCGGAGCCTGCGGTCGCGATGGAGGGGTGTCGACGCACTGGGCGAAGCAGGCGACGAGACCGGTCAGGAATCGAGAAGCCCCGGCCGCCGAGCAGCCCATAGCGTGATGGACATGGAAAACAACGCATCGACCACGTCCATCGCGTCCGTCACCCTCGAGGTGGCCGACCTCGAGGCCGCCCAGCGCTTCCACACCGCCTTCGGCGTGGATTCGCACGTACGTCTGCGGGCGTCCGAGGCGCACTCCACCGGATTCCGCGGCTTCACCCTGGCGCTCACGGTGTCCGGGCCGGCCACGGTCGACAGCTTCCTCGGCGCCGCCCTGGACGCCGGCGCCACGGTACTCAAGCCGGCTGCGAAGTCGCTGTGGGGCTACGGCGGCGTTGTCCAGGCGCCGGACGGTACGACCTGGAAGGTCGCGACCTCGGCGAAGAAGGACACCGGCCCGGCCACCCGCGAGATCGACGAGTTCGTCCTTCTGCTCGGCGTCGAGGACGTGAAGGCCAGCAAGCAGTTCTACGTCGGCCGCGGCCTGACCGTGGCGAAGAGCTTCGGCGGCAAGTACACCGAGTTCGCCTCGGACGAGTCCAGCCCGGTCAAGCTGGCGTTGTACAAGCGCCGGGGCCTGGCCAAAGACCTGGGTGTCGCCGTCGACGGCAGCGGCTCGCACCGCATCGTCCTCGGTGGCACCGCCGGCCCCTTCACCGACCCGGACGGCTTCGTTTGGGAGGAGGCGGCCACGTCGATCGCTCCCGCGCGCTCCACGCCGTCTGCCATGTCCTGACGGCAAGGCCGGGGCGACCCTCGCCAAACAGGGAACGGCCGCGTCAGCGATTCCGACCCGGCCGAACTGGACCCGCAGACTCTCTCCAGGTCACTGCCGCGCAGCCTCAGCGACGCAGACGGCCGCGGGGGAGGCAACGGTTCACGCTGAACGCGACTCAGCCGGCTCGGAAATCAAGGCCCCGCCGTCGACCTCGCGCCAGAAGGCGCCGACCCGGGAGTGAAACACGCGCATCCACGCCCGCCATGGCGCCCCCATGAGTATCCCGCGGGCCGGTCGAACCGGGCTCAGCGCCCGCGGCGGACACCCTCTAGGGTCACGTCCATGACGAGGACCACGCCCCCGAGACCGCTCGATGTCGAAGCGCTCTTCCCGGAACTGGCCGCCCACAGAGGCACGACGACACGGCTGCATCCACGGCCGGGCGCACCGGATCTGTCCGCCAGCTCCGTTGGTGGTCCGATGCTGTGGCCGGCGGACGAGGCGTGGCCGGTGTGCAGCGAGGCGCATGGCCGGGGGCGTGGTCGACGGCCGGCCGATGTTCACCGGTGGCGGCAGGTTCTGGCTGCCGCGTGGGCCCGTGAGGAGATCGCGGGCCCTACTGACGAGGAACGGCAACTCCTGGAGGAGTTGCGCCAGGAGCACCGGATTCCCGGGGTGTACGAGACGGACCCGTTGCCGATGATCGGCCTCGCGCAGCTGTACCGGCGGGACACCCCCGACCTGCCGACGGGGCCGGACGGGTGCGACCTGCTCCAGGTGTTCTGGTGCCCCTTCGACGCACACGGGCCGGGGCGGTGGGACCTGGAACTGCACGTGCGGTGGCGTCAGTCGGACGATGTCGGTGAGGTACGCGCCACGCCGCCGCAGCCATGGGTCGTCGGCTCCGACAGTTTCCTGCCCGAGCCTTGTGTGCTGCACCCGGAGCAAGTCGTCACGTACCCGTTCGCGGGGCTCCTGCCCGAGGAACTGTGTGCACAGATCGACGCATGGGAGGAAGCCCTCGGAGAGACGTCCGAGCTGCTGTCGGGCGGCGACGTGGCCTATCCGGTCGCCTACCAGTACGACCTGTCCATCCCACCCGGGTGGCGTGTGGGCGGCTTCGCCTCCTGGCACTCGACGGACCCGTACCCGATGGACTGCCTGACCTGCGCGGCACCGATGCACCTGCTCCTGACCATCGACAGCTCGGAGTGGGACGGCGGCAGCGGCAGTTGGAAGCCGCTGGAGGACACGGACGGGGGCACGTATCGTCACGCCACCCCGACCGAGGTCACCGTAGGTCGTTTCGGCGAACTCAACGTCTTCTTCTGCCCGGAGGATCCCGGCCACCCGCACCGCTGGAGCATCCAGTAGCCGGCGTCACCCTGGAAGGTCGTCCCCGCACTGTGTGTCCCCACCGGAATGACCGGGTTGGACGTGGCACTCCTGTCGAGAACGGTGGTGTCCCTGGGTAGACGTTTCGAGGCCGGTGAACTCATCGACACAACCGATCCGCCGGACGATCCGCACCACCGATTGCGCCCACCATCACCACGAGCACCCGCTACAAGGTTGCGCCACCCCGCTGACCAGCCACTTCAAAGATGGCGGAGCTTCCTGAGGCCGGCAGGAGAGACGATCGATCTGCTCTCGTGACGCTGGCGATCACCGCCGGAGCAACATGCGCTCATGTGCGAAAAGGTGGACAGTAGGGGAGTGGGGCTTCGGGTGTGACGCTTCTGACCTCGTGGCCTGATGCTCGGAACCGCCCACCCGGATCCGCAGAGGATCTGATGCCCGCCCCTCCCCAACCCGCGGCCGGCCCGAGAGCGGCCTTCCCATGACTCACGTGCCCCCCGACACGGCCGTATGCGGAACCAGATGAGTCATGGGGGTCATGATGAGCGAAGCTCCGCGCACGTATGACGTGATCGTTCTCGGCGCTGGTCCGTGCGGCGAGAATCTGGCGGAACGCACCAGTGACGCCGGGCTCTCCACGGTGATCGTGGAGAGTGAACTCCTCGGTGGTGAATGCTCGTTCTGGGCGTGCGAACCCAGCAAGGCCCTGCTCCGGCCGATGACGGCCCGCGCCGACGCCCGCCGTGTCCCAGCGCTGAGCGAGGCCGTCAGCGGTCCCTTGGACGTCGCGGTCGCCTTGGCCCACCGGGACAAGTTGGCGAACTACTGGCAGGACGACGATCAAGTGGACTGGCTGAACTCCGTGTCCGTCGACCTCGTCCGTGGATTCGGCCGGCTGGACGGTCCGCGACAGGTCACCGTACAGACCGCTGAGGGACAGACCGTCCGGCTCGCCGCCCGGCATGCCGTGGCCGTGTGCACCGGCACCGACTCGGCTCTGCCTGACCTGCCGGGGCTCAGCGACGTCCGTCCCTGGACCAGCCGCAATGCGACCAGCTCTCGGGAGGTTCCGGAACGCCTCGCCGTGATCGGCGGGGGAGTGGTGGCCGTCGAAATGGCCGCGGCGTGGCAAGCGCTCGGCTCACAGGTGACCATGCTGGTACGGGGCACCAGAGGGCTCTTGACCCGCATGGAACCGTTCGCCGGCGAAATGGTCGCGGACGGACTGCGGGAGGCGGGCGTCGACATACGGCAGGACACGTCGGTTTCTCGCGTCACCCGCACCGGCCGTGAGGTGCACATCGAATGGGCGGACGGAGGGAATCTCACCGCGGACGAGCTCCTGGTCGCCATTGGTCGTGTGCCCCGCACAGGCGACATCGGTATGGAGACCGTGGGACTGAACCCGGGTGACTGGTTGGCGGTGGATGACACCTTCCAGGTGCCTGGTGTCGCCGGCGGGTGGCTCTACGCTGCCGGCGATGTGAACCACCGTGCTCTGATGACCCATCAGAGCAAGTACCAGGCACGAATCGCCGGCGCCATCATCGGTGTCCGCGCCGCGGGCGGCAGGCTGGACGACGCCAGGTGGGGCGCGCACGCCTCGACCGCCGACAGCGCGGCCGTGCCACAGGTCGTCTTCACGGATCCAGAGGTGGCAAGCGTCGGCTTGACCGCGCGCGAGGCAGAACGCGCGGGGCGCCGATTCGACATGGTGGACTACGACATCGGGCATGTGGCGGGAGCCGTTCAATACGCTGACGGATATCGGGGGAAAGCGCGCCTGCTCGTGGACCTGGATCGCGGCAACGTTCTGGGAGCGACCTTCGTCGGCGCCGGAGTCGCGGAACTGCTGTTCTCGGCAACGGTCGCGATCACGAGCGAGGTTCCCGTGGAGCGCCTCTGGCATGCCGTGCCGGCTTTCCCGACCATCAGCGAAGTATGGCTGCGTCTCCTGGAGACACGGCGCGCCGGTGCTGTCCGCCGCTTCGAGGGAACTGCCGAATGACCCATGCGGGCGGCGCCCGGCGCCGCCTCCGTGTGACCCGCCACGAACGGAGCCTCCTGCGACCTCGCCCTCGCGGCGCCGGAGCGAGGCCGGCCCGGCCATCGATCCGTGAGTCGGGATGCCGCCTGGCCTGAGCTTTGAGAACCTGGTCGGGAGAGGTGGTGAGGCCGCAACGGGACCCATGTCGTGGACGTGGCCCGTGGAGGTGGCACCGCACGAATCGGCTGGCGGGGCCGCTCGCGGCAACCTGGGCGGTGGCACCATCCGCTGCTGCCGTCTGCGCGGAAGCGCCGAACGCGGCAACCACCCCTTCGCACGCGGCAGTCCGCCTTCTGTGGGTGCCCTCGACACAGGTACCCGCGTCGAGACGATGGCCCGCCCGAACGGTCCGGCGGGCCTTCCTGAGGGCTTGTGTCTCAGCACAGGAGGTGCGCACCATGCCCCGACCGGTCACTGCTGGAGTCGACGGATCTCCCGAGAGCCTCACCGCCGCAACGTGGGCGGCGAAGGAGGCCCTGCTCCGCAATGTGCCACTCCACATCGTCCATGCCTGGGAGTGGGCACCGCATCCGACGGTCGCGGTGCCGGCCGACACCAGTCAGCGCGACTGGGCCCACCAGATCCTGCTTGAGGCCGTGGAGCACGTGCGCGCTCTCCACCCGGATGTCTCCATCGTCGACCAGCTGGTTTCCCTGCCTCCGGTCACGGCCCTCCATGACGCATCGGAGCAGTCGGCGCTCCTGGTTCTCGGCACCCGGGGTATCAGCGGATTCGCCGGGTACCTCGTGGGCTCGGTCGCCTTGCACGTCATCGCCCGGGCCGAGTGCCCCATCGTCCTCCTACGCGCCGGGCATCACGACGCGAAGGGCGAGGATTCCGCAGCTTCCGCATCCCCTCGCGAAGTCGTGGTCGGTATCGACTTCGACCACCCCTGCGACGAGGTCGTTGCGTTCGCTTTCGAGGAGGCCCGGTTGCGAGGCGCCGACCTGCACCTCATCCATGCCTACAGCGCCCCCAGTCTCTACGGGGTGGGCACCGGGCAGCGCAGTGGTCGCGAGTTGCAGGCCGAACGGGAAAAGACCCTGGTCGCCGCAGCTCGGCAGCTGCATGACCAATACCCGGACCTCACCGTCACGGCGACAGCGTCACAGGGGCGGCCTGCCCCTCGCCTTCTGCGGGCAGCCAAGGAAGCGGAACTCCTCGTCCTCGGCCGTCGCCGCCGCGGCAGCCGCTTCGGCCACAACGGCCCGGTGACCCACGCCGCCATGCACCACGCGCCGTGCCCTGTGGCCGTGGTCCCGTACGGCTGACGCGCCGTCCTGAACGCGGTTCGGTTTCTGCGTACCGGCGATGGCGCGGCGTACGCACCCGTGCACTTCCGTTGTCGCGAGGCACCCCCGATGGCCGCGGCTCGCCGTTTCCCGGCCCTCAGAACGGCGCAGGCGATTGCGTGAATCCGTCCGAGACGTCCCCGACGAGGTCGATCCCCTCGGGATGCAGGGTCATGACGGGAGCGCCGGGCGAGAGGTCGAAACGTTCGATCTCGGCCCACAGGAGGTTCGGACTCGTGGTCAATTCGAAGAAGTACCGCTTGCTGGTGAGGTCGCAGACGGTGCGGTACTCGGTGTTGTAGGTCCGGAACCTGCCCTCGCGATACGGCGCACCGAAGGGCACCGAGGCGTTACGGGTGACGGCCAGGATGCCGGCGACCGCCTGTCGGTCGTCCGCCGGCTCGGGCAGCAGGGCGCTGAAGTAGGCGGCACGCTGGAAGCGGTCGACCGCGTTGACGTTCCCCGGCAGCGGGATCTCACTGCTGGGCTTGTCGTGCCCCAGTCCCTGCACCGTGTGCACCTGCTCCTGCAGCAGGCGGAGTTGTTCGTCATAGGCGGGCGCGTTGGTCATGATCGTGTAGCTGCGGTCGTGGTGCACCCGTCGTTGGCCCGCGATGTACTCGATGATCGCGGAATCTCCCGACGCGTCCTCCAGAGCCACGTGCACCGTGGCCGAGAAGCCGTGCATCTCCACCGGCACCAACTGGCAGGTGTCGAGCAGGTCCAGGGCCTCATTCACGGTGCGAGCGCAGTCCAACAGGTACTGGATCCACAGGGCGATCTGAAGACCTGGCCTGCTGGGGTCGCGGGGGCCGAGGTCGGTGCTGTCCAGGTACAGCATGTGCGCTGCGAGGCCGGCTTCGTTGAGGCCGTCGGCCGTTCCGGCGCCGTAGAGGGTCGTCACGAGGCTGCCGAACGTGCTCGTCCACAACAGAGGGTTGTCATCGACGACGGTGGTGCTCCCCAGCGTGCCGCCGTTGCGCTTGAGCCCTCGGGGGAAGACGGTCAGCACCGGTTCCGTCGATTCCGGCCAGTCCATCGTCCGGCCGGCAAGAACGGCGTGGCTGTTGGTGTTCCACAGAATCCGCGTGCACATGTCTGAATCCCTCTCTGAGCGGGGCGCACGCATCAGCTCGTGGCCCGAGGCATGCACCCCGTGCGGCGCTCACGGCGAGCGTGCCGACGTGCCACCGAGACCTATGCACCAGGAGTGCCACGAGTGAGGGGAGCCCGCTACCTGGTCGGGCCGAAAGAACCTGATCGGCCCGCATTCGGGAGCCGGTCACCATGCTCCGCTCGGGAATCGGGAATCGGGAATCGGGAATGCTTCCGTGCCGAGATCGGGCGCGCACCCGGTTGTCTCCGGACGTACCGGGCCCAGGCCGGTACGTCCGGTTCCTTACCAGGGTGGTCATACTTTCCGGATGGAGGGGCGGGCCGTCGAGGCGGCGCGGCGTTGGCAAGGCTGATCAGGGCGTCAGCCAGGTGCACAACGGGTGGGTGAGCGACGAAAAGCCCGACGTGCTGCTCACAGCCGGCCAAGTGGCGCATTCCTGGGCCGGTGACGTGTTCGCCGAATGCCTGCATGCGGCCGCCGCACTGGCTCTTCTCGACCGGTTGGATCTCCCGCCGAACACGCAGCATCGTGCGGAACCGCGCCAGGTGCTCGTCGCAGGGCACAAGAACCACTACCGCAGCCCCGGTGCCTGGAACGACGCGAAACGATCCGTCAGTCGGTGATGTACCAGTCGTTCTTGAGGTACTCCAGGGTGTAGCTGCCGAGGTCGCTCTCGGAGAAGGTCGCCGAGGACCTGACCGATTCGACCGGCATCTCGATCTTGTCGGGTGTGCGCACGGCGACGCGCTGCGGATCGACCGTCGCGGTTTGCAGGGCCTTCTTCTGCGCCGGCGAGACCATCTGGAAGACGGTGGCGTACGTCGACGTGCACGGGCCGAGCCCTTGGTCCTCCGCCTTCTTCGCGGCGGGCCCCGCCACGTCGCAGACCGTGTCGATGTCCTCGCGGCCGAGGGCGTGGAGGTACTGCTCGTAGCGCTGGATCGCGCCCTCCTTCGTCCTGGGCGCGGGCTGGTCGCCGGTCGGGGTGGCCGACGGCTTCTCGGTCCGGTCCGGCGCGGACGGCGTGGCCGACGGCGTTTTCGCCGGCGTGGACGCGGATGGCTGAGAAGGCTTCGCGGCGGGGTCCTCCTTCGAACCCTCCGGACCGCACGCGCACGCCAACAGCGCCACACATGCCGATACCGCCACGCTCACCACTGCCCGCGCCTTCATCCGGTCCCCTCAGATCGCCTCGACAACACCACAAGAGGTCACGCAGGATCAGGTGGAACGGTTCCCCAGCGGTCCGGGCGTGGTGACCGGTGCCCGCCAACGTCGTCTGGGACGCCTCTGGGATACGCCCGCGGGGCTCCGCTCACATCGAGGCCAAGGCCCTTCACCGGTCGCCATGCGTCCGGTCTCCCCCTCGCCGCAAACGGGGAAGTGCGGGCCGCTCTGCCGGACGTGGCCCGGCAATCTCTGATTCTGCTCAAGCAGGCTCGACCAGGGGTTCATGGTGTGATCCACTCCGGTCACGGGCACCGGCTCGTACGCACGTTGGCAGGGGGCGGGATGAGAGTACGGCTGATCGCGGCGGGGGCCGCGGTGGTGGTGATGGGTCTGGGAGTGAGTGCGTCCGCTGCCATGGCACGGGGGCACGCGCTGGAGGGCGACTGGGGAGGCATTGTCGGTTTCCACCACGCCACGGTCGGCAAGGGCTACTGGTTCGCTTGCCCCCCGCTCAGGAACACGTCCGACCTGCCGGTCGAGGTGCTGAAGGCGGAGCTGCTGGGCGCGCCGGGGCACTGGAGGACGGGCGAGGTCAGGGCCGCCAGACGCTCTGACACGCACGGGACTGCGCTGGCGGCTTACGACACGTCCTTCGTCGAAGACGCGGATCTGGCCCGGGACTACTCGAAGGAACCGGTACGTATCGCCCCCGGGGAGGAGAGTCCGATCTACTACCTGGTGCGGGCCGAGGCTGTCGCTTCTCCGGTCTCGGGCGAGGCCGAGGGCTGCCGGGTCACCTACCGCACCGGGAACCGCATCCACTCACAGGTCCTGCCCAGCGCGTTCGAACTCATCACCGGGGACTGAGGTCCGTCGGCAGGACCACCGGCGCGCCCCGGCAGAGGTTCGCGAGGCCTCCCCCTGCCTCCGCTGCTTGCGCCGGTGGAAGCCGGCGCAAGCAGCGGAGGCGGCGAGGTCGCATCACGCGACGGCGGTGCCTTCGAGCTCGACCATCAGGGTCGGGATCGCCAGCCGCGCTACTCCGAGCATCGTGGTGGCCGGCGCCACCCTGGCCGCGCCCAACCGCCCCGCCAGCTCGCCATAGTGCTGGAAGAGCAGATCGACGTCGGTCGTGCAGACATTGAGCCGCACGAGGTTTGCGAGCGACATGCCGGCTTCGCCGAGCACTGCCTCCAGGTTGTCGAGGCTCAGCGCCAACTGCGCCGCCATGTCGCCGTCGTGCCGGGGATTGCCGTCGTCGCTCATCGCGGTCTGGCCCGAGATGTACAGGGTTCGTGTGTGCCCGGAGACGACCTCGCCCTGGTTGAATCCCAACTCCGCCGACCACGTCACCGGGTTGACCGCCGTTCGTTCCATTGCCACGTCAGCTCCATTCGATGCGTCAGAAGTACGTCGTCCAGCGGCTCGACAGCCGCCCATCCTTGACGTCGCGGTGAAAGCCTCCCAACGAATCACGACATCGCACGTCATGTATTCCGCTAGAGTCTTTGTATGCGCGCCAACCGGCTGGTATCGCTGGTGCTGCTATTGCGCCAGCGCGGTCGGCTGTCCGCGACCACGCTCGCCCGGGAGCTGGACGTATCGACCCGCACCGTGCTGCGCGACATGGAGGCGCTGTCCGCGGCCGGCGTCCCGGTCTACGCCGAACGCGGCCGGTACGGCGGATTCGCATTGTTGCCCGGCTTCCAGACACAGCTCACCGGACTGAACCACGACGAGGCGCTCGCCCTGCTGGTCGCCGGATCACGTCGCGGCGCGCAGGTGTTCGGCCTCGGATCGGCACTCGCTTCCGCCATGCTCAAGGTGGTTGACGCCCTGCCCGAAAGCCATCGGGACACTGCGGCCGGTGTGGCCGAGCGATTGCTCATCGACCCCGAGACCGACCTCCTCTCGCGCCGCTCGGTCGCCGAGGAGGTGCCCGACACCATAGTGGCCGAGGTCCGGCGCGCCGTGCTCGCCGGACACAAGCTGCGCATCCGCTACGCGGCCGCGGGCCAGACACCGAAGTGGCGCACGGTGGACCCGATAGGCCTGGTCACCGTACGCGACCAGGGCTATCTGCTGGCCACGAGGTCCGGCGCGGACCGCACCTACCGGTTGTCCCGGGTGTCGGCCGCCGAGGAACTCCCCGAACCCGCACAGCGAGCAGACCGGGTCGACCTCGACCGGGCCTGGCAGGAGCGCAGCGTGCAGTTCCGCACCGGCGGCGACCAGGTCACCGTCGTGGTGCGGGTGGATCCGGCGCGGCGGGAGGACCTGGTGGGCACCGCACTGGCCGTACGGGCCGAGGAAGTCGACGCGGACGGCCGACTGCGACTGGAGGTGACCTTCCAGGATGAGAGGCACGCCGAATGGGCACTGTGGCAGCTCGCCACGAACGCTGAAGCCCTGGCCCCGCAGTGGTTGCGCACCTCGCTGCGCAACCGTGCCGCCGCGATCGCCACCTGTTACGAAGCGTCTCCCTGAGCGCGGCCTGCTCGACCGGGAGGGGTGCCGCGGTACATGCGGCGGGGCCATCGAGGTTCCGGACGTCCAACACGAACCCGGACCCGGATGGCAACTGCGGATTCCTCTCCGGAGAGGTTCCCAGGTGATCAATACCCGCGGCGGTCCCGGAGCGCGCACCGGGACAAAACCGCTGTCCTGCCGGTGCCGTGCATCCCTAAGATCACGTCATGACTGCCGACGCCCCGCTCACCCGAGAGTCGTTCCGACGCCTCCAGCCCATCAGTGCGCCCAGGCCGATGCCCCAAGTGCCTGACCGTGTCTGGACCGACCAGGACTGGGACCGCATCCGGCACGGATATCGAGCCCGGGACATGGACGAGAAGTGGAATGTCTTCACCGAAGGCGATGTCCTCTTCGTGCACCGGAGTTGGACCGGGTACGGCATCTACCAGGCCTCCTTCGCCCCTGTGCCCGGCGGTGGAATCCACATGGTCTCCGCTGTGGTGGAGTCGGATGCGCAGCTCTATCGGAGCAGGGGCGATGAGTCCGACCGCCTGATGCTGGAGCTGGTCATCAGCGCGATCGTCCTGGGCGAGCCGGCTGCCGACCTCAGGGCCGGACTTGTGGAGCTGACTGCTCGGGCTTCGGGAAATGGCGACCTGTACTCGGGTGTGGTGGAGCACAGCGCTCTGGGACTGCGCTCCGGTTCGTGAGTTCGCAGCCGGGCGCGTGCTGTCACGGCCTCGGGCCATGTGACGGGATCACGCGTCGCGGACGCGGGAGCTCGCAGTGAGCGTGCACGAACGCTCCGGTGCCGTTTGAACTCTGTCTCTGCTTGGTTGCGACCCTTGTACGCGGCGAGCGGAGGGGCCCTACCAGCCGAGCGTTGTCTCGCGAGCGCCGCGCGACAGGACGCATGGTCCCCGCTCACGCGGGAGACGAGGCCACCGTGCGTCGGGTGAGGCTCTTCCATCCGCTGGGTGAGTCAGTCGCCGGTGTCCAGGCCGCTGGCGCGGGCGATGCCGTCCAGTTCCTCGTCGACCGCCTGCTGCTCGGTGATCTGGCGGTGGAGATCGGCGCGGAACTCCGCGAGCTTCTCCGGATCGTTCGCGACCTCGGCGGTGACGACCGCGTAGCCCGTACTGCCGTCGGGGCCGGGCAGTTCCACCACGTGGTGGTCCATACGGCCGGTCGTCAGGATCGCCATGACGGCGAGGAACTCGCGCTGGACATCGGGCGTGAACGTGTCCCGGCCGCCCGCCTCGAACGTGCCCGGCTGGCCGTCGGACAGCATGTGCGCGAGTTCGTCCACGGCCTCCTCCAGCGTGGCGAACTGTTGCGGATCCATCCGGGCCTTCACCGATTCCAGGTAGAGCGAGGCCAGGTCGAGCCCGTCGTCCGGCGTCTCCGGTGCATTGTCGTCGTTGTCCATCACCCCACCCTGGTCCCGGAGCCCGCCGCGCGTCCAGTTGCGGTGATCGACAACACCCTTGTGCCCCGTTTTCGGGGTCGGCTCCCGGCAGCGTCAGGAGTCAGGAGCAGGGGCGCACCCGCGCCGCGTGGAGCCGGTCCGCCACCGTGCACGGCGGAGCCGCGGACCGCGATGGTCGTGGCCGGGTCCGCGACGGTCGTGGCCGGTCCGCACGGACAAGCGATGTGATCACTCGATCGTGAGTTGTTCCACACACGGGTCCGGCGTGACGGGACGCTGGGAAGGACGGCGCACGACCGGCGCCGCACTGTCGTGCTGCGGGTGGGGGATGGGATGACGCATGGAGCGGGACGTCGTGGGGGACCGGAGGAGAAGGCGTTGCTGCTGGCGGCCGGGCTGGCCGATCTGGCGGTGAGCACCGTGGGTTCGGCGCTGGGGACGGTGCGGGGGCTGTTGCGCCGTTCGGACGCCGCGGAGCTGGCGGCGGAGGCCGAGCACGATCTGGTGGCGCGCGGGCGCCTGGTCGTGGACCGGTACGCGGCTGTCCCTCCGGCCCACCTGGAGATTCTCGCCCGGCATGCCCTGGCCCGGCGGGCCGGCGATGATGTCTGACCGGTGGGAGCCGGCAGCCTTCAAGGCCCGTGTCGACGAGGTGCTGCACCACTTCGTCGCCCAGGAGGCCGAGCAGCTGTGGGCGATCGACGAGGTCCTCGGCCCGGTGGCGGAGCAGCTGGAGACCGCGGTCAAGGACGGCAAGCGGCTGCGGGCGGCGTTCTGCTACTGGGGCTGGCGCGCGGTGGGCCAGCCCGACAGCGATGCGCTGGTTCGGGCGGCGGCCTCCATGGAACTGGTGCATGCCGCAGCGGTGGTGCACGACGATCTCATCGACGACAGTCCGTTACGGCACGGCCGGCCCACGGCACACATCGCGCTGCGCGGCGCTGTGGGCCGGCGTCCGGATGATGTGGAGGCCGCCAGGTCACTGGCGATGCTGGTGGGGGACCTGCTGATGTCGCTGGCCGGGCAGTTGTTCGCCACCAGCGGTCTGCCCGCCGCGTATCTGGCACGGGCCCGGCCGCTGTGGTCGTTGCTGGCACGGGAGCTGATCGCGGGCGAGTGCCTGGAGATCCTGCGTACCGGGGCCGATCCGGACATGGCGTCGTCGCTGAAGGTGATCCGGTACAAGACCGCCAAGTACACCGTCGAGCAGCCGCTGTTGATCGGCGGCGTCCTGGCGGGGGCCGGTGAGAGGCTGCGCGGGGGCTATTCCGCGTACGGGCTGCCGTTGGGCGAGGCGTTCCAGCTGCGGGACGATCTGCTCGGCCTCTTCGGAGACCCGCAACGCACCGGCAAGGACGACGCCGACGATGTGCGCGGCCACCGGCCCACGGCCCTGCTGGCGGAGACCTGGCGCCTCGCCGGCGACGACGAGCGGAAGCAGCTGCGCGCCGTCCTGGGCAGACACGATCTGGACGCGGAGGGGCTGGACGCGGTGCGCGAGCTGATGCGTCGGCTCAAGACCCCCGACCGTATCGAAGCCATGATCAGCGCGCGGGTCGAGGAGGCCCTCGACGCTCTGCACGAGGTGGACGCGCCAGCGCACGCCGCCGCCGCCCTGACCGCGCTGGCGCATTCGGCGGCGGTCCGCTTGTCCTGATCACTGGACGCCGGGCTGCACCAGCCCGTGTCGTCCGTACCGGCCGCGGCCGGGCTGTCGTGAATGACCCGTTGATGACGAGGAGTTCTGCCATGACGTACACCGAGGCTTCGATGGATGCCCTGCGGCTGGCCGGTGACGAACTCGCCGACGCCACCGTCGCGACCCTCTTCGAGCGCGGGGAGGTGGGCACGTTCAACTCCCTCATGCGCTACGTGTCCACCGCCGGTGCCCCCCTGCCGCCCGGGCTGCCCGACGTCGCGCGGGAGTACCTCCAGGCAACCAGCGTCCCGCCGGCCTGGGTGGACTGGGGAGAGATGGAGAAGGCCCGGCTGTTCTTCATCGACAACAACGTGCACATCTCCACCGCCCTGTCCTTCGCCGCCATGCCCGCCTGCTACGTCGTCCCCCATGTGGCGAAGCTGCTGTCGGCCACCCACGGACTGAAGTACCCCTCCAAACGGATGGCGGAGACCGGCCAGTTCACCGTCTACCTGATGCAGCCCGACGCCTTCGAGGCAGGCAGCCGCTTCATCCCCGCCGCCCAGAAGGTCCGTCTCCTGCACGCCTCCATCCGTCACCACCTGAAACGTGAAGAGCGCTGGGACACCGCTGCGCTCGGGACGCCGATCTGCCAAGAGGACATGATCGGCGGGCAGATGTTCTTCTCCATGCTCGTCCTCGACAGCCTGCACCGTCTCGGCATCCATATGTCGCCGGAAGGCGCGGATGCGTACTACTACGCCTGGCGTGTGGTCGGTGCCATGCTCGGCGTCGACCAGGACGCCGTGCCCAAGACTCTGGACGAGGCCCGCCACTTCCTCGACCTGTACATGATCCGGCACATGGGGCCTTCGGAGGAGGGCGCTCACCTGACCCGTCAGCTCATCGACCTCTACGAGGAGATCGTGCCCGGGACGTTCTTCGACCCGATCGTCTCCGCGCTCATCCGCCACCTCGTCGGCGACACCTGCGCGGACTGGCTCGAGGTGCCCCGCACGCCGTGGGACACCGTGGTCAGGGCGGTGCCACACCTCCTCGGCGTACTGGAGACCATCGAGGACCGTTCACCCCTCGGAGCGTGGGCACTGGACCGCCTGGGCCACCTCACCACGATCCTCGAGCTGTCCTCCCTCACCCGCGGACGTGTCATGCACTACGCCATCCCCGAACAGCTCAAGAAGGACTACGGCGTCCCCGGCACAGTGCCGCCTGCCCGTCGGTGGACCCCGCCCCCTGCCACTGTCTCCCCTTGACCTGCGCGGCGAAGCAGCAGGCATTCCGCACCTGGGACACCCGGCCCGGCGGCACCTCGGGTGGTGACGCAATCCCCGGCGCTATACGTTCGAAGAGGGGCGGCTACGGGCTGTGGCGCGGTATGTCAACGACCTGTCCTGGGCCCCTGGGAGCCGGAGACTGCGTGCCGGCCGAGGACGCCGGCGAGCAGGTCGGTGCTGGGCTCGGCCCGCCGACGGCAGGGCCGACCAGGGCGGAGCGGAGGTTCGGCGACGCTGAGCAGTAGCCGCGACTGAACTACCGGAGGTGGCCGATGACGCCCAGCAAGCCGATCGCCGAGAGCCTCGCCGACCAGACCGTCGTGGTCATCGGTGCCAGCGCAGGTATGGGACTCGAAACCGCCCGGCGTGTGCGCGCCGCCGGTGGCCAGGTGATCATGGTCGGACGCAATCCCGAGCGGCTGGAGCGGGCCGCGCTGGAAATCGAGCCTGTGAGTACCGCGGCCTTCGACGCCACCGACACCGACAGGCTCAAGCAGTTCTTCCAGGAGCTGCCCGGCACGGTCGACCACGTGCTCTCCACGGCCGGCGGCCCCGCATACATGCCCTTGGCCGACATGGACCTCGCGGAGGTCCGCCGCCACTTCGGCGATCGCCTCGCCATGACGCTCGGGATCGCCCTGCACAGCCGCGACAAGGTCCGGCCCGGAGGCACGCTGCTGTTCATCGGTGGCACAGGCGGCCGCCGTCCCGCCGTCGGCATGACCATCACGTCCGCGATGACCGCGGCGCTTCCCGCTCTCACCGCCAACCTGGCGCTGGAGCTCGCTCCGATTCGTGTGAACCTCATCGCCGCCGGATTCGTCGACACGCCCCTGTCCGCCTCATTGCTGGGCGACCAGCTCGAAGCCCGACGCGCGGAGCTGCGTGCGACACTCCCCATCCGCCGCGTCGTCGGCCCCGAGGACGTCGCCGCTCTGGCCGTACACATCATGTGCAACGAAGCGCTCACGGGCGCGACATACGACATCGATGGCGGCCAGCAACTCCTGTCCCACTGAGCCGCTGTCCTGACGGGGGTGGGCCGAGTCGAGCCAGGAACCGGGGGCGTCCGCACGACGAAGCGTAGGGTCGGTCGGCAGGACGTTGCCGAGACGGGAACCCGGGCGGAGCCGGGCGACCGCAGTGACGGAAGGTCGCGAGTATGGCCGGATCGCCGGCACACGACGATGCGGGTGCACCGCCCCCCTGGCAGTGGCTGGACGACCTGTACGCCGTCCGGCCACCGTGGGAGATCGGACGACCGCAGCAGGCCTTTCTCGAGCTTGCACAATCAGGCGCCATCCGGGGACGAGTGCTCGACATCGGCTGCGGAACCGGGGAGCACGTGCTCATGTGCCACGACCTCGGCCTCGACGCCACCGGCGTGGACCTGGCGGCCGGCGCGCTACGGGCCGCGGAGGACAAGGCGCGTCGGCGCGGCGCCACCGTCCGCTTCCTCCATCACGACGCGCGAAGACTGGACGACCTGGGGGAGCAGTTCGACACCGCTCTCGACTCGGGCCTGTTCCACATGCTCGATCCGGACGACCGCGCCGCCTTCGCCCACGGCCTTCACGCCGCGCTGCGCCCCGGCGGACGTTACTTCCTGTTGTGCTTCAGCGACCGGGAACCCGGGAGTCCCGGAGTGCACGGGCCCCACCGCCTGACGCGGCACGACATCACTGTCGCTTTTGCCGACACGCTGCGGATCGACTCCCTTGAACCGGCCACGATCGAGTTCACCCTGGATCCGGCGGGCATCCGTGGCTGGCTCGTCGAGATGACGAAGGTCTCCGACCGGGTCGGGCGGACGGCCGAAGCAGGTCCCGGCGTGCTCTGAGCGCATGGGTGCCTGCCCGGTGCGGTGTCGATCGGGATGCGGCTGGACCACGCGTGTGGGCTAGGCGGCGGTGCCTTGGGGGAAGTGGTGGGCTGCGCCGCCGATGGTGAGGCTTGTGCCGGGTGTGGCGGGCAGTGGGGTGCCGGTGATGTGGAGGAGTCGGGCGAGGTGGTCGGGGATGTTGCGGACGGTGAGGTGGGTGCCGCGGCGGGCGGCGGAGTTTTTCGCGGCGACGAGTGCGCCGATGCCGGAGCAGTCGCAGAAGGAGAGGTCTCCGAGGTCGATGACCACCTGCCGGTATGCGGTGACTGCTGCGGCGAGTGCCGCGCGGATGTCACCGACGGTGGAGATGTCCAGCTCTCCGGCCAGTTTCATTACGGCGTGTCCCGGGCCAGGCCCGGCAGTCGTCGTGATGTCCATGTGACTGCCTCCCGCATGTGCGCCGTGGTGTGGCGCGTGACAGCCGTCGCCCCAGGCCGTGGCCCTTGTCGGACGACCGCTCGACATTCCGACGTGGCATCCATACAAACCGGGCCAGAAGTGATTTGTCCAGAGGTGACGGACCAGTGCCGCCCGGGCGGTCGATATTGGCATCCTGTGCCGGTCAGCCCGCATTCCCGGCACCGGATGCCAGGCCCTGTGGAGTGCGGCTGACATGTGCGCCGGCCGCCGTGGCGAGACGGGCGAACGCCATGGCGTCACGGACCGCGGCCCCTCCCGGGTCGTTGTTGAAGTACACGTACATATCGCAGTCGCCCGGCCAGGCGGCGGTCAGCCGGCCCACCCAGGTCGACAGGGCCTGCCTGCCGTAACGCGGCCAGGGCTGGGCCCGGCCCGCGTGCAGCCGCAGATAGCCCCAGTCGCTGGTCCGCCACAGCGGTCCTGCGGGCCGGGAGTGCAGGTCCGCCCAGCACAAGGCGGCGCCGCGTGCCTCGAGGACCGCACGGACCTCCGGAACCCACCAGGAGTCGTGGCGCGGCTCGACCGCGACGCGCGTACCGGCCGGGAAACAGCGCAGGCAGTCGTCGAGGAGGGTGGCATCGGCCTTCAGGGTCGGCGGCAGCTGCAGGAGTACCGGCCCGAGACGGTCACCGAGCCCGGCGGCGTGTTCCATCAGCCGCGCGACCGGCTCCTCGGGGTCCCGCAGCCGTTTGATGTGGGTCAGAAAGCGGCTGGCCTTCACGGCCATGACGAAGCCCTCGGGGGTGCGCCGGCGCCACTGGGCGAACGTCTCCCGGGACGGGAGCCGGTAGAAGGCGTTGTTGCTCTCCACGGTCGCGAAGCCGGATGCGTACTCCTCCAGCCACAGTCGCTGGGGCACACCCTCGGGGTACAGGACATCCCGCCAGTCCTTGTACTGCCAGCCCGAGGTGCCGACGAAGACCGTCACCCCTTCATCGAAGCACGTGATGCCACCGCGGGGCGTGCCGGGCGAGTGGCCTAACCACACCGGGCCGGCGAGGCACACCGTTCACCGCTCGGGCCTGTCCGCGATCACCGTGCTCATCCGTGTCAGGGTGGCCACGACCGTGCCCTTGGCCACGAACGGACCTCCCGACGCCTTGCCTCCCGCGTAGTAGCCCAACCCGGGCGCTCAACCCGGAGGACCGGCAGGAGAGCCGCGGCGTCGACCGGGACGTACTCGGGGGGCAAGCGGTGGAGGCGGCCGAACGCCTCCTCAGCCCGCAGCCACCGGGTGAGCACAGCGACTGACCGCGTGCCCCTGCTGTGAAAAGTGCCCGAGGCGGCGCAACCCCCAGGCCCCCTGAACGTCTCTTCTCCCAAAGGGGGAAACACCATGGGGGCTGACCATCAGATCGCCTTCTTCCTGCGGGAGCTCGCGGCGCCCGAGCCGTGGCGGCGGGTTGCCGCCGCCAAGGGGCTGGGGCGGATCGGGCGGTCCGAGCAGGTGCAGGCGCTCGTCCACGTGGGCCGCGATGCCGATCCCGCGGTGCGCGCGGCCGCCGCACTCGGCCTCGGCCGCCTCGGCGCACCCGGGGCGGACGACGTTCTCATCTCTCTGATGCGGGATCCCGATGCCCAGGTCCGCCGCCGCGCGGCGCTCGCTGCCCAGAGGCTTTCGCTGACGGGCCCGGCCGTCATCGACGCTTTCGCCCGCCTCCTGCGTGACCCGGACCGGCACGTCCGGCTCAACGCGCTGACCGGACTGACCCGGCTGAAGGCGATCGGTGACCGCAAGGCCGTGGTGCTCCTGCTGGGCGACCCCGACTGGCGGGTCTGGGGGCACGCCCGGTGCCTGTTGGTGACCCGGATGGACGACGACCTGCGGGCCGAGGTGCTGCACACCGCCCGCCAGGGCCCCGGCGCGGCCCGTGCGCGGGCGCTGGACATGCTGCCCTCCCGATACACGCACCGGCTGCGCGATTCCCTGCTCGAAGGCCTCCACAATCCTGCCTTCGAGGTACGGGAGGCGGTGGTGGGCAAACTGGTCGACCTCAAGGAACGCGGAACGGCCGGCCTGCTGCTGACGACCCTTCAGGACGAACGGCACCCGGATGTCGCTCGCCGGCTGTTGCGTGCCCTGGGACGGCTGGGCGAGCGCCGCCTGCTGGCAGCGGCACTGCCGTGGCTCGACCATCCCGACGTGGGCCCGGTCGCCGTGGACGTCCTGGCCGACATCGGCACCCCGACCGCCGTCCGGCAGATCAGGTCGGTCCTCACCCAGTGGCCCTGCCACCCCGCGATCCAGGCGGCCGCCGCCAAGGGCCTCGGGGAACTCGGCGACCGCAAGGCCCTCGAGCTGCTGCTCCCGCTCCTGAACGACGAGGACAAGGAGGTCCGCTCCGGGGCACTCACCGGCCTGGGCCGCCTCGGTCACCATCGACTGCCCTCGGCGGACCGCCGCAGGGTCGTCGAGACGCTGATGCACTGCCTGGTGAGCGACCCGCAGGTGCTCTGGCACACCGGCAGTGCACTGCGCAGCTATCCCGAAGTCCTGCCGTGGGTACGAGGGTTGCTGGAAGAGGCCCCACCCGATGTCCGGGCGACGGCGCTGTCCCTGCTGGACGACGGCGACGAGGCCGACGGGCGCCTCTTCCTGACGTATCTGAGCGACCCGGACGACGACGTGCGCTACCAGGCCGCGATCGGACTCGGCCGGTACGCCGAGGAACACGGCGCCCTCCCGCCGGGCGGCGACGCGGCGATCGGGGTGCTCACCGCGCTGACGTCGGATGCCTCGGGCGGTGTTCGCTGGGCGGCGGCCAGGGTGCTGCGCGCCCTCGAAACCCCGGACGCCGGACCGTAGAAGGAGCTGACAGCCGGCCGTGTGACGTCGGTCGCCACGTTCCGGCCGGCTGCCGTGTGGGCGGCCCGACTGCCCGGTTTCTGTGCTCAGCAGCCGGCCACGTCCGCTTCAGCCACCACCTCCACCTCCCACGGCGCCGGCCCGGTGCCGTCCTCCCAGGCGGCCAGGGCATGAGCGTCGAAGCAGACGATCCCGCACTGCTCGGCGTACTCGGTCGCCGGCAGGGTGAAGCCGCCTGTGGTCACCACTGCCGCGACCTGGGCCTCGTGCACGGCGAAACACGTACCGCCGAACCGCTGGACGTCCTGCGACCCCACCTTGTTCACGGGGCCATAGCGCTTGCACTGGATGACGACATGCCGTCCGTCCGGCGCTGTTGCCACCACGTCCGCTCCGAGGTCGCCCGCACCCCCGACGACCTCGATGTCACGGCAGCCGTCGCGTTCGCACAGTGCTGCCACGGCCTGCTCGAAGGCGACGGGGTCCAACAGCCCCAGCAGCGAGGCTTCCTGCTCCACCCCGTCCACCGTTTCCGCGTCGTCCTCGCCGTCGGCCTCCGGTGTCCCCGGCGCGAGGACATGCGCTGCCGGTCCGGGCTCCTGCGGTGGGCTCCCGTCGGCGCAGGCGGCCGCCCCTCCGTCCCAGACCGGGTGCCGGCGCCGGTGTCGCGTCCGCCGGACCGCCCCGAGCGCCACCACGACCGCACCCGCCGCCAGCGCAATGCCCAGCAGCTCATGGGTGTCTGATGACTTCACCAGCGTTTTGAGCATCAGCCCGCCGCCGCAGACCAGCGACGCCACCAGGCCGAAACCGAGTGCGGTCTGACGCAGACTGAATCCCGGCCGACGACGCATCATCACCCGTGGCCGACGCGCAGGTACCGTCATGTTGTCGCTCCCACATTTCCAAGATCGTTAATGCATGCCGTCTGCCCCAACTGGCGCGATTAAACGGCGCGTTCGTCCTGGCCGAGCCGATCTCCGTGCGGCCGCTCCCTCGCGGGCCACGACATCGCGGTAGCCGCGGTACGGGAGACGGGGCTCGGAGGCGACTGGGGGAGGGGTCCTGGTTCGGTCGGGGAGGTTTGCGGGACATCCCTGATGGCCCGTCGGCATCGCGCCGACAGCATGAACTCCATGACATCCCAGCCCTTTTCGCGCCGCTCACTCGTCGTCGGCGCCGCGGCCACTGCCGTCCTCACCACGGCAGGAGGCACCCACGCCCGGGCAGCTACCCGGACAGGTGCTCAGCGCCGAGCCGCCGAAGCTGCCGGCGCCGCGCGCATCCCCCCGCTGCGCCCGGACGTGCTGCGCGCCGCCATCGGTGACCTCACTCACCCGCCGACGACCGCCGCGCAACTGCGCGTCACCGGCACGCAGGGCTGCTGGTACGGCTCGGCGGGAGTGGCCGACACCACAACGGGCCGTGAGGTGCGGCCGGATGACGCATTTCGCGCAGGCAGCGTCACCAAGGTGTTCGTGGCGACCGTGGTCCTGCAGATGGCAGCCCGTCGCCGGCTGGAACTCGACGCCCCGATCGGACGCTACCTGCCGGGCCTGCTCCCGCGGGAGCAGGCCCGGATCACCGTCGCCCAGCTGCTGCAGCACACCAGCGGCCTGCCCGACCACCGGGGCCTGCCGGACCTGCGTACACCGGAGGATGTGCTGCACCACCGGCACGACCGATGGACGCCGCACCAGTTGGTGGCGACCGTGACCCACGGACCGCTCAAGTTCACGCCGGGCACAGCGCAGGAGTACCGGGGCATCAACTACGTCCTGCTCGCCCTGCTCATCGAGCGCCTGAGCGGCCGACCCTACGGCGAGGAGATCCGGCGGGCCCTCCTGCGCCCGCTGGGCCTCACGAGAACCCTGCTGCCCGGGGACGACCCGCGGCTGCACGGCAGCCACGTGCACGGATATCTCCGCATGAGCGATACCTCTCTGCGCGACATCACCGTCTACAACCCCTCCTCGAGCTGGGGGGAGGGCGAACTCGTCTCCAGCGTCGACGATCTGTCCCGCTTCCTGGAGGCACTGTTTCGCGGCGTGCTCCTGCCGCGCTGTATGACGGAGAAGTTGTTCACGTTGCCCCCGGCGAGTGTGCGCATGCTGGACGGCAGCGCGGCCCGCTACTCCATGGGACTGCAGCAGGCCACGGTGAACGGCGTGACCTTCTGGGGCAAGACGGGGGAGTGGTACGGCTGTCGCACCCGCATGTTCTCCACCCGCGACCACCAGCGCCGTTTCGTGCTCTCCTACGCCCCCACCCCCCTGAACCCGCGCGAGGACATGACCCAACGCGTCGTCGCCGCGCTCACCCAGGCCGAGGGCGGGGGCGCCGGGGACACCGCATAGGGTCGGGGCGTGCTGACTTCTCGACACCTGACTGAATGGGTGAGCGCGCGGTACGGGCCGCGCCATGCCGACCGGCGGATCCGGGACCTCGGGTTCGCCTGGTCGGTCGACACCCAGCCCGACGCGTACCACGACGGCGACACCTCCGCGATGACCTACGGCAACGGCCCTGACATCGTCGTCAAACGCACCGGCGCGGTGTGGCAGTTCGGCTCGAGTCCCATGATGCTGCCGCTGTACGAGGCACGCACCGAGGAGGAGCTGCGCCGGTCGATGGCGAAGCTGATGCCGGGGGCGGACCTGGACCGGCCCCGCGAGACGGTCCAGACATCGGCACCGGCACCGATCCTTGCGCCGACGCCGACGCCGACACCGACGACCGCGCCCGCGTCCCCCGTCCCGCCGATCACCACGGCCGCGCCGCCGATGGTCGGCGCGCCCGGCACGGTCCCCCCGCCCACCGGTGTTTTCGGCGCCCCGTACGAGCCCACGCCGCCGCCCGGACCGGCCCCCGCGGCAGCGCCCGTACCGCCCGCACCCGCGCCTGCGGCGGCTGCGCCCACGGCGGCGCACGCGCCCGCCGTAGGGCCCGAGTTTGCGGCGGCCGACACGAAGAACGCGGTCCTCGTGGATCCTCAGGGGGTCTGCTTCGACCAGGAGGGCCGGCATGCCGCATTCACCTGGCCGGAGATCCGCACGGTCCACCACACGGTGCGCGGTACGTGCCTGATGGTGGGTGTCGTTCACGCGAACGGGGCGTTCTACGAATGCCGGGTGAGCGCGAAGCGGCAAGCGCGCGTGCGGGAGTGGTCCACGCAACTTCCGCAGGTCCTCGCGTTCTATCTCGCGGGCCGCCCGGCCTGAGCGGAGCCCCGCCAACGCCACCCCACCCCTCTCGGAGAGCAGGCCGGTCATGCGCCCACAGTCCCTCGTCCAGGTTGCCGACGGGGTCCACCTGGTCCACGGCAGCAACACGAACTGGGTCATCCTCAGCGAAGGCGACGAGGCCACACTCGTCGACTGCGGCTATCCCGGCGACCGTGAATTTCTGCTGGAGTCGCTGGCCGAGGTCGGTCACGCTCCCGAGTCGGTCAGGGCCGTCCTCGTCACGCACGCGCACAACGATCACATCGGATCCGCCGAACATCTCAGCCGCTCCTTCGGGACGCCCGTTCTCCTGCACGAGGCGGAAGTGCCGCACGCACGCCGGGAGTTCCTGCATCAGGTCGGCATCACCACCGTGCTGCGCAACGCGTGGCGCCCCGGCGTCCTGCCGTGGGCGGTACACGCCCTGCGCTCCGGCGGTACCGCCGACTCGCGGGTCACGGCGCCGCGGGCGTTTCCCGCCCCGGGCGCTCTCGACCTGCCCGGGCGTCCCGTCCCCCTCCACACCCCGGGCCATACGGCAGGGCACTGCTGCTACGTACTGCCGCAGGCAGGGATCCTCATCTCGGGCGACGCCCTTGTCAGCGGCCATCCCACCTCACGGCTGAAGGGCCCGCAGCTGCTTCCCGTCATGTTCGACACCGACCGCGAGCGAGCTCTGGCCTCGCTGCGGACCATCGAGGGCGTGGCGGGCGACACCCTCCTTCCCGGCCACGGCCCTCTGCACCGGGGATCCGTCGCTGCGGCCGCCGGCCGGGCACGCGATCTCGCCTCCTGACCCGGCCGCGGCCTACGCCGGCAGCGCCCGCGGCGCTGCCCTCGGCACACACCAGGACGCGGTTCCACGACGGGAGCGCAGAACCCTCCCCGCGGGGTCGGCCGGGGCTACGCTGCATTCCTGACAAAACGTCACGAAAGGATCATGCTGTGGCCTCTCGACTCAACCCGTACATCAGTTTCACCGGTGACGCCAAGCAAGCCCTGGAGTTCTACAAGGCCGTCTTCGGCGGCACCTTGACGGCCCACACCTTCGGCGATTTCGGTGGCGAGGCGCCGCCCGGCTTCGCCGACAAGATCATGCACGGCCAGCTGGAAACCCCCGCCGGCTTCACCCTCATGGGAGCCGACACCCCTCCCGGGATGGACTACACGCCGGGCACGAACTTCGCCGTCAGCCTCAGCGGCGACGACCCGGGCGAACTGCGCGGGTACTGGGACAAGCTCTCCGACGGTGGCACCGTCGCGGTCCCGCTGGAGAAGCAGATGTGGGGCGACGTGTTCGGCATGTGCACGGACAAGTTCGGCATCGGCTGGATGGTCAACATCAGCGAGCCCGGCGCCTGACCGCGATCCGCACCCCGAGGGTCCCGCGCCGCCCGGCGCCGGGGCCCTCGGCGCATCCCCGGCCCCGGCCCCCTGAGGACCTCAGGGCTGTGCCGCCGTCCCCGGCGGGCGCACGACGACAACTACGGCCCCTCTTCGTGGTGTCGGATCACCCGAATACGGCGGTTATGAGGAGGATCTTCCCCAGCCTCCGGCGGGGATGCCTACACCGTCGTGCGATGCACCGCATCCGACGCCCCGCGCCGATCCACCGGGGATGACGGGACAGCCCTCAGCGGATGAAGCGGGGAAGCCATTTCGCGGTGTAGTCGGGATGCGAGGCGTACTCCGCGGCCAGCTGCCGTACCGCGAAGCCGAGGCCGACGGCGCGACCGGAAGTGAAGTCCTCCTCCGGGCGGTCGGTGTCCCGTTCCGCGATCTCGACGTACTCGCTGAGCAGGACCCGGTTGGTCTCGATGCGGGCCACCGTGCGGGCAGGGTCCTGGAGTGCGATGTGCCGGTCGTAGCCGGCGTCCCTGACCGTGAAGGCGATCCCGGACGTCCGGTCGTGGACCTCCCCGGGGACATCCGCCGGACACCGCCAGCTCGCGCCCCCGGCATCCAGCGCGACCCGCTCCTCCTCGGCGAGCCGTGCTTCGATGAAGGCCACCATTTCTGCGTTGCCGGCCATACGACGGCGCTTCCTCTCGTCAAAGGCGTGTGGATTGCGGAGCCATTGTGCTGGACACCCCGCCCCGCCTGCGAACCGGCAGGTGCCGCCCACCCCGGCCATGGGGCCTCCATCCGGGCACGGCGGCGGACGTTCGCGAAAAACCCGCTGTCCCGTCCGGTGCGGCCGCGCTTACGATTCTGTGCTGCACGGAAGGGCCGGCCGGCCCGCCGCGCCCGGGGCCCGGGGGAGGAACCACAGCATGATCGACTCCGCAGTCGTGCAACCTCCGCTGTGGACACGGAACTTCACGCTCTACTTCACCGCCCGCATCGCGTCCATGCTGGGCGACGCGATGCTGCCGGTCGCCCTGTCGGTGGCGATGCTCACCCTCGGCTACGGGGTGAGCGCGGTCGGGTTCGCCCTCGGTGCGTGGATGGCCGCCTTCGCGGTGTTCGTCGTGTTCGGCGGGGTTCTCGCGGACCGGTTCCACCCCCGGCCGGTGATGATCGCCGCCGACGCGGTGCGGTTCCTGCTCATCGCATCCCTCGCCTGGTACGTCGCGGTCGGCCGGCCCCCACTGTGGTTCATCGTCACCGCGACCGCGCTGGGCGGTCTGGCCACCGCGATGTTCCAGCCGGGAGTCAACGGCATGGTGCCGCAGGTCGCCGCCGACGCGCAGAAGGCCAACGCCGTCCTCCGCGTCGGCCAGGGCATCTCCACCATGGCCGGTCCCGCGGGCGCCGGACTGCTCGTCGCGGCCGCCGCACCCGCCTGGGCGTTCGCCGCGACCGCTGCCACCTTCGCCGCCAGCGGACTGTCCTTGCTGGCCCTGCGGCTGCCGCCGTTCACCGCCGACCGCACGACCTCCACATGGGAGAACCTGCGCACCGGCTGGACCGAATTCCGTTCCCGCTCCTGGCTGTGGGCGGTCATCCTCATCTGGTGGGTCCTCGGCGTCTTCGTCTGGGGCCCGCTCACCCCGCTCGGTGCCGCGTCCGTCACGGGTGCTCACGGCACCGCGGCCTTCGGCTACGCCGAGGCCGCGTTCGGCGCCGGCTGCGCCGTCGGTGGCCTCATCGCCATCCGCATCCGCCCAGCCCGGCCGCTGCTCGGCGGCGCCGTAGCCATGTTCCTCTTCCCCCTGATGCCGCTCACGGCCGCTCTGGTCCCGGCGCTGCCGCTGCTCCTGCTCGGCTACGCGGTCAGCGGGGTCGGCTGGGCGTTCTGGGGCGTGCAGTGGGCCACCACCGTGCAGACCCAGATCCCCGAGGACCGGCTCAACCGGGTCTCCGCGTACGAGATCGCCGGGTCGATCCTCGCCGTCCCGCTGGGGCAGATGATCGCCGGACCGGCGAGCTCGCTGGTCGGGGTCCATGAACTGCTGTTCGCCGCCGCCGTGATCAGCGCCGGCTGCGCGGCGGCACTGATCGCGGTCGCGCCCGTCCGGCGGTTGCGACGCGCACCGCCCCGCCGCCTGGCACCCATCGCCCCCGCGCCGGAGCCCGGCATGACGCTGCGGCCGGCCGCGCCCGGAACAGGGCACGGCGACACGCACGAGCGCACCTGAACGCCTCCGCCGGGATCACCCTTACGGGGGACGACCGAGCGCCCGGTATCACCCGCAGAACAGGTGGCACCGGGCGCCCGTGGACGCCGCGCTGTCAGCCCACGGTGAGCATCCTCGCCTTGCTGGGCACCCCTTCGGCGTTCAAAGCGAACAGGAAGTACGTGCCCGGCAGCGCCACCCCCGGATCGGCCGGAACGGTGACGTCGTACGCCCCCGCACCTGTTTGACGGAACGTCAGCGGCACACGGCGCTGGTCGTTGTCCGTGGAATGCGTCGACGCCCCCGCTCTCACCAACGCGAACGAGGAGACGTCGGCGTCGGTCGTCACGGCCAGCTGCGCCCCGTTCGCCGCTCGGGCCGGGACACCGCCCGTGATCACCGGACGGGCCTTCTCACTGCCGTCCGCGTTCAGGAGGTACGGCGGCGTGAAGATCGCCCCGTCGGGATGGTTGGTCGCACACGCACCGCACAGTCCGCCGCCCCCGGTGAAGATGCGGCCGTCGGGCAGCAGGTTGGCGACACTGTGATAGTTCCGCGGCACCGCCATCGACGCCATCCGCGTGAATCTGCCCGTCGCCGGATCCCAGATCTCCGGCGTCATCGCCGAGGTCGCGTCACTGAACGGCACCGGGAACGACTGCCCGCCGAAGACGGCCACCTTGCCGTCCGGCATCACCACACTGTTGCCGAAGGCGCGGGCATAGGCCATGTCCCCGGTACGCGAACTGATCGGTGTGCCACCCCCGTTGAGGTCGACGGTGTACGCCCGCCGCGTCGCCTTCACATTCTCGTACGCCGTCGCACCGCCCAGCGTGAGCAGCTTCCCGATGTCGTACGCGACCGCGTTGCCGTTCATCGCGTCCGGGGAATCCGCGCGCCGTCCGGCCGCGGTGATGGTGCCGTTGCCGCTGGTGGAGATCCAGTTGATCTGCTTGCTCGGGCCGAGGTGCAGCACCCGACCGTTCGACGTGGCGTGCAGCCACTGATGGTTGTCGGCGCGGTAGGCACCGCGCGGATCGGCGGTCATCGTCGTGGTGACCGGCACACCGCTGAGCTTGCGCCATGTGCCGTTCGCCGACGACCAGACCTCACCGCCCTTGGCGCTGCCGCCGCCGCTCCACGATCCGCCGAGAACGAAGGCATCGCCGGTGGAGAGCAGGGTCATCGCCTGATAGCCGCGGGCGATGTTCATGTCCGACGTGGATGCCCAGGCGTCGGTGGCGGGGTCGTAGATGCTTGCCCGCTCGGCGTTGGAGCCGCCGGTGACCAGCACGCGGCCGTCCTTCAGGACCGCTATGCCGGGACAGAACATGTCGTGCCCGGTGTTGTCCACCCGCCGCTGTGTGACCCGGCCGGTCGCCAGGTCCATGATCGCGGTCTGGGTGTAGCCGTTGCTCCCGCCGAAGCGGTCGATACCGTACGCCGACCATGCCAGCATCTTGTTGTTCGGCAGCACCGCCGTCGCGACCGGCACCAGCGGGAAGCCCGTCACCTTGCCCCACACGCCGTGCGAGGCAGGTGCGGCGGGTCCACTGATACGGATCTCGCCCGCCGACGCCCACGGTCCACGGCCGCCGGCTTCACTCGTCGCGGTCAGCCGCACATAGCGGGCGGTGACGGTACGGGTGAAGGTGGCGCCCTTCAGCGTGTCGTCGTCCTTCCAACTGCCGCTCGCCACCGGCGTACTGAACGTGGTGCCGTTCAGGCTGGTGGTGACGGTGTGGGCGCCGATCCGGCCGTTGACACCGATGCGCCGCGGCTCGTACGAGAGCGCGGACACCGGCCGCGCCGTCTTCATGTCGATCGTGATGCTGTGCGGGAACGGCGCTGTGGTCGGTGACCACCTGCTGTGCCACAGGGTGTCCGGATCACCGTCCAGCGCAGCGGCGGGAGCGTGCGCGCCCCGGGCCGTCTCGAAGCTGGTTGCCGATGCCGTCCAGCCCTCACGGGGCAGATCGACCACGGAGGCGGCGGTACCCGGATCGCCCAGCAGGTTGATCTCACCGGCACTGGAGAACGGGCCGCGGCCACCTGCCTCGGTCGTCGCGGTCAGCCGGATGAAGCGAGCGCCCTTCGGCGCGAAACTCAGCGTCTTGACCGTGGCGTCGTCGGCCAGCGTACCCGTCGCCACAGCGGCACCCCAGGCCACACCGTCAGCGCTCAGGTGGATCGCGTACTCCCCGATCCGGCCGTTGGTCCCGGTCGCCCGAGGCCGGTAGACGAGCGCGGACAGGACCGCCGTCTCCTTGATGTCGATGGTGATGCTGTGCGGCAACGCGGCAGCGGTCGGCGACCACCGGCTGTGCCACATGGTGTTCGGATCGCCGTCCAGTACCCGAAGAGGACGGTGATCCCCCCGTACCGTCTCGTGATCACTCGCCGTCGCCGTCCACCCGTCCCGCGGCAGCGTCGGCGCGGCCGGCTCCATGGCGGAAGCAGGTGCAGCCTGATGATGCGGCGCAGGCGGCGGCGCCGTCGGGTCCGCCATCGGCAATGCCCCCGGCCCGGCACTCGCCCGGTCACCCGAAGTGAACAGCGGCAGCAGAGCCACCAGCGTCGCCGTCAGCGCCAGCAGAATCAGACCCCGCGATCTGAGCCGGAACGGACGGCGGAAAACAGACAGAGCAAAGCCACGGATCATGTCGTTGTCCCCCCACGGAAAGGACGTCGCGTCCCACGGCAACGCCCATGCGGGAGTTGACCCTCGCAGTAGCCCACAGGCTTGTAAAGACTTCTGCGGCTATTGTGGACAACTGTGACCCGACAGGAGCCAAGCGGTGTACGTTATGAGATTTCGTCGCGTTCCGTGCCGTGATCGGACAGCCACGACAGCCCCGACAGCGCGCAGCACGCAGCCGAGCGCCGCGGGCCTGCAGCCCCGGGACCGGGCATCGCCGGCGTCCACACGCGGACCGCGGCCGGAAACGAGACCGTACACATTCACTCCGCCCTCCCGGGGCAGCCGGACAGGGCAGGCACGCCCCGTCCCGCGCCCACACGTCCCCACCTGTGTCGCCGCGGGCCCCGGAGAGGAGAACCAAAAGATGAAAGGCTTCCGCAGCTTCATCCTGCGAGGCAACGTCGTCGATCTGGCCGTCGGCATCGTCATCGGCGCCGCGTTCACCGCCGTCGTGAACGGTTTCGTCGGTGCATTCCTGACCCCACTCGTCGGACTGGCCACGGGAGCCACCGGCGACATGAGCCGCAAGCACTTCACCCTCGGCGCGACCCAGTTCCCCTACGGCGCCTTCATCAACGCCGCGATCAGCTTCCTTCTCCTTGCCGCGGCCCTGTACTTCCTCGTCGTCCTGCCCATCAACAAACTCCACGAGCGCCTCGCCCCGCACCAGGACGTTCAGGCCCCCAAGCGGGACTGCCCCGAATGCCTCAGCCCTGTCCCGGCCCACGCCCGACGCTGCGCGTCCTGCACCGTGCCCCTGCCCGAGATCCCCGTCCAGGCCGACACGACCACACAGCGCGCCGGCTGACTGCGGGCAGACACCGTGCCACCCATCAGCACCGGTCGTCCGACGGCTCGTCGACCTCCTTCAAGGCCGCCCGACATCAATCACCTGCCCAGCTCGCTCCAGAGCGCATAAAAGATCGAATCGGATCCCGTCCCGGGCTAGGGTGCGCCGACGGGCCTCGTACAGTCGCCCGTTCACAAGGGGCCTGGGGAGGCCCAGGGGAGGGGAAAGACGAACGTGCCCGGACACAGACGGAGAAGCAGGCCCGCATGGGCCGTGATCGCAGGCGCCACGCTGCTGGCAGGGCTGCTGACATCGCCGGCCTTCGGAGCATCGGGAGACGCAGCCGACGATCCGGTACCAAGACCACCCCGGATCACCAGTCAAGGTCCGTACACGGAGTGCACCGCGGACGACTGCGTCGGGCGCGGCGAACCCGGGCTGCCCGGCCTGTTCACCTTCCGGCCGAACGAGGCCGATATCGACGCAGCCACAGGAAGCACCGACGTCACCGCCTACCGGGTGCGCCTCACCGGCCACATGGGAGCCGTCGTCGTCGATGGGGCTGAGCCGCCGCCGTACACCGCAGTGCCATCCGTTGCCGGCCTTCAAATCCTGGAAGTACAGGCCAGAGACCGGGGCGAACGCTGGGGCCCTTCGACATCCTTCACCTTCATGGTGAAGCAGGCGCCCGGCGCGGTCGGACAGTGGCAGTTCGCGGACCGTCCCTCAAACGGATCAGGGACCACGACGAAGGACACCGCAAGCGAGGGGACGGAGCGCCACGACGCGTCACTCAAGGGCGGCGCCACCTGGTCGGACCGGGCCCGACGCGGCGAGGCCGACTCTTCGCTCGACCTGAACAGCTCGGCCCCTCGCAAGCAAAAGGCGTACGCGACGACAGCCGGGCCGCCCGTCAACACCGCCGAGTCGTTCACCGTCTCGGCCTGGGCTTATCTCGCCAACACGACGTCCGATCAAGCCGTACTCTCCGCACCCGGGACCCACGACGCCGCTTTCGAGCTGTCCTACTCCGCCCAGCACAAGAAGTGGGCCTTCGGCCGAGGCGCCCAGGACCGCCGTCACACG
This sequence comes from Streptomyces sp. NBC_00306, assembly GCF_036169555.1. Classification (GTDB taxonomy): domain Bacteria; phylum Actinomycetota; class Actinomycetes; order Streptomycetales; family Streptomycetaceae; genus Streptomyces; species Streptomyces achmelvichensis. The sequence goes on from NZ_CP108032.1 coordinate 7,878,156, forward strand.
ACGGATGTCGTCTCCTACGGCGACGCGGCGCATCCGCCCGCCGGCGTATGGACCCACCTGGCCGGAGTCTTCGACACCAAACGTGACGCAGACTCGACGAACGACACCATCCAACTGTTCGTCAACGGCCGTCCCCAGGGAGAGCCGGTAACCCTGGCCACAGCGACCTCGGCCTACCGGCCCTGGACGTCGGCAAGCGGACTCCAGATGGGCCGGAGCAAGGCCAACGGCCGGCACCAGCGGTACTTCCACGGCTACGTGGACGAAGTAGCAGTCTGGCAACGGGCACTGCGGCCGATGGACCTACGTCTGGTATCAGACCTCGAGGACGAATACGAGCCGGCCACCGCGCTCGTCGCGGACTGGAACGCCGGCCCGGTCACCACCGGCAACATCATCAAGGACATCAGCCGCTACGGCCGAACCGCCCTCAACCTCTCGCCCGAGGGGGCACAACTTCTGCCGGACGACATGGGGCAAGGCCGACTGGTGCTCGACGGAATACGGGGTTACGCCGACGCCTCCGGACCGGTCGTGGACGAAACGGGCTCCTTCACCGTGTCGGCCCGGGTGAGTGTGAACGGTACGGAGTGGGCGTCCAAGCCGGTCGGCCACCGCGGAATCGTGGCCGCCCAAAACCTTGCAGGCGCTTCGTCCTGGGCGCTCGTACTGACCAAGCTCGACACGGACATTTCCCTTTGGAGCTTTGTCCGTACAGGGGTTGACGCTGCAGGCAATGTCACTGGCCGTGTCGAGGCCCAAGCGAACGACGTGATGACAGATTTCGACACCCCGATCGATCTCACCGGTACCTACAACGCCACCGCGATCGCCGATGACCCGTCCGACACGTCCGGCGCGCTGAAGCTCTACATCGGTACCTCTGGGCAGGGGACGTCTCCCCAGGCCGGTCACATCGCGCAGACGCAGGGAACGGGCAAGGTGACCGTGGGGCGCGCCGCCGACGGCGACCCCCTTCCCGGCAGCCTGCACCGATTGCGTATCTGGACCGGAGCCCTGACAGCCAACGGGGTAGGCAACCAAGTCCCGTGACGGACGCGTTGACGGTGCCGGCCGGCTGACCTCTGCGGGCGGGCTCGACCGTCGCGGTACCCCGAAGCGCAGGGTCCCCGGTGCGTCAGCTCCGGGGGCCCTGCGCTCTCCGCTGCCGGCCGCTGACGTGGAGCTGCTCCTGAATGCCGGCGTTGCAGGTGACGAGGGCGCCGGAGGGCTTGGATGAGGTCCTCCGAGGATCTGTGAGCAGTGCGTCCCCGGTGGCGCCGTGGGTGGGGGCCACAGCTTTGCCGAGATCGGCGATCCGGCCGATGCGGGATGAGCGGTGATCGCCTGCCAGTACGATCCGTTTCCACGAGCTCTGGGGAGGGTGTATGAGCACCGACGTATCCGTACGGTTCACCTACACGGTGACACTGCGAGAGATATCCGACGGGTTGAAACTTCAGATGCGGCACAGCCCGGCCGGCCGGTGGGCTTTTCGCGTTCTGTGGGGCGTGGGCATCTTCCTCGGCCTGGTGATCGCGATCAACGTTGCGGTCAAGGGCACCGACTCCCCGGCCCTGGGGGTACTGCGGTTGATCGTGACCGTCATCGTCATAGCCGTCGTGTGCCGCTGGCTGATGGCTCTGGGCCTGCTCGGGTACGCCAGGCACCTGGGCGAACATCGCGTCACGCTCGACCCGTCAGGGATCAGCACCGAGTCCGTGCGCCATACGAACCACACAGGTTGGGAGTTCTACGGGCGCTGGGTCGAGGGTCGCCGGGTCTTTGTACTGCTCACCCCGGATGTGTGGGGCGCCGGCGTGCTGATCCTGCCCAAGCGAGGCTTGAGCTCACCTCAGGACGCCGAACGCGTAAGGGAGTTGCTCGCCGCAAGACTGGTCGACCAGCGATCTGTCCGGGCTGCGCGGAAGAACGCTGGTGACCAGCCCGAAGAGGGCCCCCATGACGCGGAAGTCGTGCGCGGTGCCTGACTTCGGTCGGCACAACGCACATGCTTGAGTGATCAGAAGCGACACGAGTCCGGATCGACGTACGGTCGGGTCGGGCAGGTGAGCAGGCGGGCGCCCATGCCCCCACCCAGGTCGGCATGTGGTCGTCACCGTCTGCTCTCATGGTGCGCTGTCACGCGTACCGCAGCTCCCCCGGCCGCACCCAGCGCCCGAGAAGGGGCAACGCCGTCGCCGCCGCCAGCAGACAGGACCCGTACATCACGGGCGCGACCAGAAGGGCGGTCCACGGTACCGAGCCGACGCCGGTGGCCGTGGAGTACGCGACGCCGATCGCCATGCCTCCGGTGCCCGCCAGGAGCAAGCCGGGGGCGAGGGGGAGGGCCGTCTCCAGGAGGAGGGCGCGGTTCAGGACCGGGCGCTGCACGCCGGCCGCCACCTGGGCGGCCAGGGCCCGGCGGCGGGAGGCCAGTGACTCCGCGGTGCCCACGGCGAGCCCGGAGAGAGTGATGGCGAGGGCGACCAGGACAGCGGCCCCGGTCAGGTTGAGACCGGTGGTGTAGTAGGCCATGTCGGCGGCGAGATGATTTTGCCTGGACAGTTCCGTGCGCATCGCGTGCTGAACACAGAGGAAGACCGTCCCGACGACCGTCACCAGCAGCACTGCGGCGTGGGACCGGGCCGCGGCCCACGGATCGTCGCGCAGCCGTTCCCCCGCAATCAGCGGCGCCGCGGTCCGGGCCCGCGCGGCGAGCAGACGTCCGGTGTGCCGCGCAGTGACGCCGGACAGCCACACCGCGCCGGCGCCGGGTGACGACGAGGCCCATTACGGTCAACGGCATCCGCCAGTCGAACCGGTTGCCGGAGACGTGGCCGCCGTACATGGCGAGCGACGCCAGCCCGGCCACCATCACCAGACCACCACCCAGGGACAACAGTCCTGGTCCCCGGCCCGCCTTCGGGTGCACCCGGCGGACCCGGCCCAGTGGGGAGGCCACCACCCGGCGCAGTGCGAAGGCTCCCGCTGCCGCGCCCAGCACCGGTACCCCGACGGCGACCGATGCGAGGGCCGCCCAGGTCAACGGCGTCGGACCGCTCCACAGGCGCAGCAGGCAAAGCACCGAGAAGGCGGTGGTGACCGCCGAACCCAGCAGACAGGCGAGCCCGGTCTCCAGGGCGGCGATCCGGCGAACCTGCCAGGGTGTCGCCCCGGCGAGCCGCAGCCCGGCCAGCCGGCGATCGCGGTGTACAGCGCCGATCCGGGCGCACTGACCGAGGAATCCCAGCACCGGCACCAGCAACAGCAGCAGGCCGCTGATCACCCCGGCACGAGTACCGGGTTGGTCCAGGAGGCCGTGGAAGAGGGAGAGACGGTAACTGCCCTGTAGGGACGCGAGCGTGGCGGCCACCAGAGCGAAACCCGTGGCGAGCGCTGCGCCCGCCGCCGTCAGCGTGATCCTCCACGACTCCCGCCGGTCGGACCCGCGTACGAGCTGCCAAGCCAGGCGGAGGTCCGAAGCCATCGTGCTCATGCCGTCACCTCCAGCTTCGACACGGCCCCGTCCCGCAGCTGGACCTCGCGATCCGCGTACGCCGCTACTTGGGCGTCGTGCGTGACCAGCAGCACGGCCGTGCCCGACTCCCGGGCCGTGTGAGCCAACGCCGTCATCACCTGCTCGCTCGCCAGCGAGTCCAGCGCCCCGGTCGGCTCGTCCGCGAACACCACCCTCGGCCGGGTGACCAGCGCACGGGCCAGTGCCGCCCGCTGCGCCTGCCCGCCGCTCATCTCGCCCGGCCGCAGCTCCTCCTGTCCGCGCACCCCGAACCGCTCCAGAAGCGTTCCTGCGCGCGCCCGCGCCTCGGTGCGGCCGGTGCCGGCCAGCATCAGCGGCAAGGCCACGTTGTCCAGAGCCGTCAGCTCCGGGATCAGCTGCCCGAACTGGAAGATCACCCCGAATTCGGTGCGGCGCAGCTCGCTCAGCCGCTTCTCCGGCAGCCTGTCCAGCCGCTCGCCGTCGTACGTCACCGAGCCCGCGTCCGGGCGGACTATCCCGGCCAGGCAGTGCAGCAGCGTCGACTTCCCGCTGCCGCTGGCCCCGGTAACGGCGAGGATCTCACCGGCCCGCAGCTCGGCGCAGGCACCGCGCAGGGCCTCGGTCCTGCCATGGGCCTTCACCAAGTCGCGGGCCGCAAGCAGCGGCTGTCTCGTGGTCCCGTTCGTCATGCTGTGCAGACCTCCGCGGTCAGGGTTGTGAGCCGGGCCGCCGTGGTGGTCATCCAACGGAGGTCGGCGTCGAGGTGATGGAGGGCGTAGTCGGCCGAGAGGACGGTCGTCATGTCCGTGCCCGGGGCTGTCTTGACCGCCGTGAGCTCCCGCATCCGCGCCATATGGGCAGCGCGCTGGGCCAGCAGATAGGCGCCCGCGTCGCCGCCGGTGAGGATCGACACGACGACCTTGGCGAAGATCTCGTTCGTCACGAAGGGTGCGGGGGGTGCGATCTCACATGCCCACCGGGCCAGTTCAAGCGTGCCCTCGTCCGTCGTGCGGTACGCGGTCCGCTCCGGACCGCCGTCCGACGCGGTGCCGTCGACCGCTGCGAGGCCGTCCCGGACCAGGCGTTGCAGGGTCGTGTAGACCTGCCCGTATGCCAGGGGACGGGCCTCGGGGAAGCGCTCGTCGTGACGTCGCTTCAAGTCGTATCCATGGCTGGGCCCCGAGGAGAGCAGCCCCAGCAGAATGTGACGGGTGGTCATGCAGATCAGTATGCACCATGTATATGTACTGAGTGAATAGTGGAGGGGTGGCCAAGACGGATCTGGAAAGAGGCCGGCGGCGATGAACGCACATCGGGTGCGCGGCGAACGGAGTCGGATGGGCAGGGGCGCTTCAGAAGCGCCTGGCTCCGACGGCAGATCAGCTTCGACTCGCCGAAGGCCCGTTCGGCTCCAGGTCTTCTCCCGGCGGTCTGCTCCTCCCTCGCCTGTTGAAGGGCCTGCGGGCGAGAGACGGTTTCGGCGTCAACTCGTCCCCGAGCAACGGCGTTTACCAGGTTCTGGTGGGGGAGGATCAGCCAGTCGGTTGGTGGTGTGCAACGGGAGTGTTCATGACGGTGCCGGAGCGACTGAGTGACGAAACGCGGGACCGGCTGCGGGTCTTGACGGAGCAGCACACGGTAGGCATCACGGCCGGCGGTGCCTTCTGCGGTTCGGGGTTCGTGGTGACCCCCCGACACGGTGATCACGCGCAAGGGGCAGCCGACGGTGACCACCGTGACGCCTACGGGCCAGGCGTCCGAGTCCGAGACCGAGGCCGAGGATGGCGAGGCAGGCGCGGACCGAGCGGGCGGGACTGTCTGAAGGGGGACAGGCCGACGCCCGTACAAGTCCGCCCCTGGAGCCACCGAAGATCGTCACGCAGGCCGGTCCGACGGTTCGATGAGAACGACTTTGTGGCCGAGCGCGGTCTCTCCGCAGGTCAGTGACGGCCTCGCGGCTGCCCGAGCGACGGTCGACCACCTGCCCCAGCGCGCGTGCTCAAGCCGGCGGGGGAGTCGGCGGCAGACGGGCCGCCTCCTGCTGCCCGGCTGATGGTGATGAACGGTCAGACAGGGTTGTGCGTGGTGTCGATGGCCCGCAGGGCGGGACAAGTTCCGCGCACCTCTTGCCAGTAAAATTGCACACTACTATGTTACCGGGTGCGTACCGTCGTTCCCACCCCTCAACACCCTGGCCTGTGCGGGTACTTCGGCACGCTTCGTCCGCTGTTGCACCACCCCCACCTCCCACACAGGAGTCCAGGTGTCCCAGCTCAGACCGATGCGCGCGCCCTTCCTCGCGGGCGCCATCGCCGCGTTACTGCTCGTCCCGCTCGGGCAGGCCGGTGCCGTCGAACCCCCGCCGTCCGCCGCCGCCCGTCCGCAAGCGCTGCCCTCCGACCGCACCGGCGACGAGGTGGAACGCCTCGCCCGTGCACCCCGCTCCACACCCACCGCCGCCCCCGCGCCCGGTGGTCTGCCGCAGGCACGCATACCTGGCCGGCGCAGCACCCCCGCTCCGCAGCACGCGTCCGGCCCGACCGCTGTGCCCTGCACCCTCGATGTGGTCACGGCGCTCGCACCCGAGGAGTTCGCCGACTTCCTCGCCGATCCGTCCGTCACCGCCGACGGCTGCCTCGGCACCCTCATATGGACCTGGGACCCGCGCCTGAAGCCCGTCATGTCGGACGTCCATGTCCAGGCCGTCAGCCGCCGGGCCTCGTCCCTCGCCGCAGCGCACGACGGCCGCAACTCCACCCACCTGCTGGAGATGTTCACCTATCTCCACGCCGTCGCGTACCACGACTTCTCGCACACCGAGATCGACGTCACCGACGTCCCGACCACCGAGGCCATGCGGCGCGCCGTCAACGCGTTCGGCACCGCGGCCCGCACGTTCGACGTCACCAGGACCAACGCCGAGAGCCTGCGCGAGGCGCTCTACACCGGTAGTGCGCCCGGACTGCGCCACAGTCAACTCGCGCTCATCAAGAAGGTCCTGGCCACCATGGACCGCTACCACAAGGGGCAGTACGACGACGCCTCCTGGGGCGGCGCCGCGCTGGCCGCGCTCTCGGTGAACTACCTGGGCATCTACCCCGGCAACCGCGACACCGCGTTCCACAATGTGGTGACACAGAACCCCTCCTACCGGGCCGCGTTCCGCGCCTTCTCCGGCCACGGTCATCTCAAGGGCACCGCCAACGCGTGGGTCGCCCGTGACGCCCTCGGCGAGTACGGCCGTTTCGGTCAGGTGACCGTCCTGACCGCGGGGATCGTCCCCGACCTCGGGGCCCTTCTGCCCGTCACCGAAGCCACCTTCGGGCGCGGGGCCGCGCCCTGGGCCTCGCTGGTGACCTGGCTCAACTTCTACGAGGCGTGCAAGCCCTACAGCGTGTGCAAGGAAGACATCGAACGCCGGATCTTCCCGCACACCTACACGTACGACAGCGGAGCGATCAAGGTGCGCACCGGCCTGGACCGTGCGACCGTCGACCAGCTCTACTACGCCGCCAAGCAGGTCAAAGCACAGTTCCACCGGGTGCTCGGCACCCTGGAACCGCTGGCCGGCGACACCAACACCGCGCTCAACGTGGTGCTGTACGCCTCTCGCGGCGACTACGAGGTCTACCACCCCATCCTCACCGGCATGGGGACCGAGAACGGCGGCGTCTACATCGAGCGCGGTGCCACCTTCTACACGTACCAGCGCCGCGTACCGCAGGACTCCTCGCTGACCCTCGAGGAACTCTTCCGCCACGAGTACGTCCACTACCTCAACGGCCGCTTCGCCGTCCCTGGTTACTTCGGGGAGGGCCCCTGGTACAGCGGCGATCGCACGACCGCGATGGACGAGGGAACGGCGGAGTTCTTCGACGGCGCCACCCGCGACGACGGCGTCGCCGTGCGCAAGTCCCTGGTGCAGGGGGTCATCGACGACACGGCGGGCGGCGGCCCCAGGATGAGCGTCGACCGGCTGCTGCACGCCACGTACGACGGGGACGGCTTCCGCTTCTACGACTACGCGGGCACGTTCTTCGAGTACCTGTGGACCGAACGACCCTCGCTCCTGCGGGAGATGTACCGGCACCTGAGGGCCGACGACCCGACAGCGTTCGACGCCTGGCGCGACCGGCTCGGCGACGACGCCACGATCCAGCAGGGCTACGACGCCTTCCTGGACGCGCGGATCGCCGAGGTCGACGACCTGTTCGTACCCGACACGCAGTACACGCCCAACGGGCAGCTGCGGGACAACTCGACGGTCGCCGTCGCATCGCTCTTCCAGAACGCGACATCTGCCGGACCCACGTGCGTCGACGCCGGTGAGGCGGCCATGCGCCGCTTCTCCTGCACCGGGCGCGTCACCGCCCGGCTTACCGACGCCGGATCACCGGACGACGTCTTCCGGGACATGTCCGAGACGGTCGACCACTTCATTCTCGACCGGGCCGGCGCCGCATCCAACAACCTCGCCGACATGAACTGCTCGTTCGGGGAGGTGGACATCTGGAGCGACGGCAGCGCAGGCACCTCGACCTACCACTGCGAGGGCCCGCTGCGCAGCTGACCCAGCCGCTCAGGGGCCGGGGCCGACCCGGTCCCTGAGCGGATTCCCCACCGCCGGAGCGGAGGAGTGACACATTTCAGTGGTGTCCAGCACAGAGACCTATGACGTCGTCGTCATCGGTGCCGGCGTCGTCGGATCCGCCTGCGCCTACTACGCGAGCCGCGCCGGACTCCGTGTGGCCGTCGTCGACCGCGGTCCGGTCGCCGGCGGCACCACGGGCGCAGGCGAGGGCAACCTGCTCGTCTCCGACAAGGCGGCCGGGCCGGAGCTCGAGCTCGCGCTGCTGTCCGTGCGGCTCTGGCGTGAACTGGCCGCGGTTCTCCCGGCGTCCGTCGAGTACGAGCCCAAGGGGGGCGTGGTCGTCGCGCCCGACGAGGCGGCCCTGGGCGCACTGCGTCGCTTCGCCGATGAACAGCGAGCGGTCGGGGTCGATGCCCGTGAAGTGACGGCCGACGAACTGGGAGAGCTCGAACCCCATCTCGCCCCGTGGCTCGCGGGCGGCTTCCACTACCCGCAGGACGCCCAGGTCCAGCCCGCGCGCGCGGCGGCGTATCTGCTGCACACATCCGGCTGCGAGCGGTACCTGGGCGAAGAGGCCGTCACGATCCTCACCGGCGCGGACGGCACGGTCCGCGGCGTCCGCACCGCCCGTCGCGAGCTGAGCGCCCCGGCGGTCGTCAACGCTGCCGGAACCTGGGGCGGTCACGTGGCCGAGCTGGCCGGCACGACGTTGCCGGTGCTGCCCCGCCGCGGCTTCGTCCTGGTCACCGAACCGCTGCCACGGGTCGTACGCCACAAGGTCTACGCGGCCGACTACATCGCCGACGTCGCAAGCGGTTCGGCAGCCCTGCAGTCCTCGGCCGTCGTCGAGGGCACACCCGCCGGGCCCGTCCTGATCGGTGCCACCCGCGAACGCGTCGGTTTCGACCGTGGACTGTCCGGCGAAGCGCTGCGCCGCCTCGCCGCCCGGGCGGCGGCACTCTTCCCCCTGCTCGCGCACGTCCGGGTGATGCGCGCCTACCACGGCTTCCGGCCCTATCTGCCGGACCATCTGCCCGCCATCGGCCCCGATTCCCGCGTGCCCGGCCTCTTCCACGCCTGCGGCCACGAGGGCGCGGGCATCGGTCTCGCGCCGGCGACGGGACTGCTGATCGCCGCCGCGCTGTGCGGTGAACGGCCACCGCTGGACCCGGCGCCCTTCGCGCCCGAACGCTTCGAGGACTCTGCTCACCGACCGACAGGAGCGGACCGTTGAGCCGGCCACCCGCAGATCCGGAACGGGCCGAGCTCGGCCCGCCTTTCGAGATCACCTTCGACGGATGCCCCGTACGGGCGCTGCCCGGGCAGAGCATCGCCGCGGCGCTCTGGGCCGCGGGCATCCTCGCCTGGCGTACCACCCGCAAGGGCGGCGCACCGCGCGGCGCCTTCTGCGGTATCGGGTCCTGCTACGACTGCCTCGCGACCGTCAACGGCCGCCCCAACCGGCGGGCCTGTCTCCTGCGGGCCCGCCCCGGCGACGCCGTCACCACCCAGGAGGGCACCGGACATGCCGAACTCGCCGTCTGACCGCGGGCGCGCGACGGGCGAGCAGCCCGCAGATCTCGCGGTGGTCGGGGCGGGACCCGCCGGGCTCACCGCCGCGGTCACCGCCGCGGATCTCGGGGTCACCGTGGTCCTGCTGGACGCGGCGGACCGTCCCGGAGGGCAGTACCACCGGCACGCGGCGCCGGAGCTCGGCGCGCGCACACCGAGCGTGCCGCACCTCAAGCGGCGTGCCTGGACCCGATGGGAGCAGCGGCTGCGCCGGCACCGTTCCGCCGGCCGTATCCGGTACCTGCCCGCCCACCACGTCTGGACCGTGCTGCCGGAGGCAGACGGGAGCGGTTGGGTGCTGCACGCGGTCGCGGGGGAGGAGGAGCGGGCCGTTACCGTCCGAGCCCGCACGCTGCTGCTGGCCACCGGGGCATACGAGCGCCAACTCCCCTTCCCCGGATGGACGGTGCCCGGTGTGGTCGGGGCGGGAGGGGCGCAGGCCATGCTCAAGTCGGGCCTGGTGCTTCCGGGCCGCCGCGTGCTGGTGGCCGGCAGCGGCCCGCTGTTGCTGGCTGTCACAGCCTCGCTCGCGGCGGCGGGTGCCACCGTGCCGGCGATCGTCGAGGCCGCCGCCTACACGGCGTACGCGGACCGGCTCGGGACCCTCGCCGTCAACCCGGGCAAGGCGCTGGAAGGCGCCCGCCTCGGCGCCGGTCTGGCACGCCGCTCGGTGCGGGTGCTGTCCCGGCACGCCGTGACTGCCGTGCACGGCACCGACCGGGTGACGGGGGTGACCGTCCAGCGGCTCGACAGCGCCTGGCGCCCGGTGCCGGGCACCGGGCGGCGCATCCCCTGCGACGCGCTCGCGGTCGGCCACGGACTCGTGCCGCAGCTGGAGCTCGCCACCGCTCTCGGCTGCGCCGTACGGCGGACGGCGGACGGGACCGTCGCTCTGGCCCTCGACACGCGGCAGCGCACCTCGGTGCCGGGAATCTGGTCCGCCGGTGAGACCGGCGGTATCGGCGGCGTGGAACTGGCCCTGCTGGAAGGTCGGTTGGCCGGTCACGACGTGGCGCACGAGCTGCACGGAACACAACTGCCACCGCGTACAAGGGTTCTTGCCCGCCGCCGCGCCCGTCGACGGGCCTTCGCCGAGACGATGGCCGCCGCGCACCGGCCGGGGCCAGGCTGGGTCGAGTGGCTCGCCCCGGCCACCGCGGTGTGCCGGTGCGAGGAGGTCACGGTCGCCGAGGTCCGCGAAGCCGTCGAAACGCTGGGCGCCGCCGACTCACGGACCGTCAAGTTGCTGACCCGGGCCGGAATGGGCTGGTGCCAGGGCCGCATGTGCGCGCCCGCGGTGGCCGCGCTCGCGGGCCGGGAACCACCCCCCGAGAGCCGTCCGCTGTCCTGCCCGGTCCTCCTGGGCAACCTGGCACAGCTGCCGGGTACGGGCGCATCCGGAATCGGCGACCCCGGCAGCTGATCCCGGGACGCCGCAGGACCGGGCCACGCCCCGCAACCGTCACACCTCACCCAAGGAGCGCCCATGACAACTGCATCCGCACCCGCCCTCCGCACCCGACCCTGGCACGGCCTCATGGTCGCCACCGCCCTTCCGCTCCGCGAGGACCTCTCCGTCGACCTGGACGCCTACGGCGCACACGTCGCCCGGCTGCTGGCCGAGGGCTGCGACGGCGTGGTCCCCAACGGCTCACTCGGCGAGTACCAGACCCTCACCGACGACGAGCGCTCCCGCGTCGTACACACCGCCGTCGAGGCCGCAGGAGGCGGCGACCGCGTGATGCCCGGCGTCTCCGCGTACGGAAGCGCCGAGGCCAGGCGCTGGGCCGAGCACGCCGCCGAGGCGGGGGCCGGATCGGTGCTCCTCCTGCCGCCCAACGCCTATCGGGCGGACGACGACGCCGTATCCGCGCACTACGCCGAGGTGGCCCGGGCGGGTGTGCCCGTGGTCGCGTACAACAACCCCTACGACACCAAGGTCGACCTGACCCCGGCCCTCCTCGCCCGGCTCCATCACGAGGGCAGCATCGTCGCCGTCAAGGAGTTCAGCGGTGATGTGCGCCGGGCCTACGAGATCGCCGAACTCGCGCCGTCCCTCGATCTGTTGATCGGCGCGGACGACGTCCTTCTGGAACTCGCCCTTGCCGGCGCCGTCGGCTGGATCGCCGGATACCCCAACGCACTGCCCAGCTCCTGCGTCACCCTCTACGGGGCTGCCGTCAGCCACGACCTGGCGACGGCGCTGCCCCTCTACCGGGAACTGCATCCCCTGCTGCGCTGGGACTCGCGGACCGAGTTCGTCCAGGCCATCAAGCGCTCCATGGACCTGGCGGGCCGCCCCGGCGGTCCCACCCGCCCGCCGCGTACGCCACTGACGGCCGAGCAGGACGCCGCGGTGAGGGCGGCCACCGAGAAGGCGCTGGCCGAAGGCCACCGGTGAACCACGAACGTCCGAACAGGCGCACAACCCGGCCAGGAGGGAAACCATGCGCACGCGTCACGTCTTCCACGCCGTCGACTCCCACACCGAGGGCATGCCGACCCGCGTCGTCACCGGCGGCGTCGGCGTGATCCCCGGAGACACGATGGCCGAGCGCCGTCTGCACTGCATCGAACACCTCGACCACATCCGTACGCTGCTGATGTACGAGCCGCGCGGCCATTCGGCGATGAGCGGAGCCATCCTCCAGCCGCCGACCAGACCCGATGCCGACTACGGGGTCCTGTACATCGAGGTGTCCGGGCTGCTGCCCATGTGCGGCCACGGCACCATCGGCGTGGCCACCGTGCTCGTCGAGACCGGCATGGTGCCCGTCACCGAACCCGTCACCACCGTCCGCCTCGACACCCCGGCCGGGCTGGTGAGTGTCGACGTGCAGGTCGAGGACGGTGCGGCCCGCTCCGTCACCCTCACCAACGTCCCCGCGTTCTGCCTCGCCCTGGACCGCAAGGTCGACGTACCCGGCCACGGCACGGTCACCTACGACATCGCGTACGGCGGCAACTTCTACGCTGTCGTCCATCTCGACTCCCTCGGCCTGCCCTTCGACCGGGCCCGCAAGGACGACCTGCTCGCCGCCGGACTGGCGGTCATGGACGCCGTGAACGCCGCCGACCGTCCTGTTCATCCCGAGGACCCGGCCATCAGCGGCCTCAAGCACGTCTACCTCGCGGCCCCGGGCTCCGACGCCCGACGCTCGCGCCACGCCATGGCCATCCACCCCGGCTGGTTCGACCGCTCGCCCTGCGGCACCGGAACCAGCGCCCGCATGGCCCAGTTGCACGCGCGGGGTCTGCTGCCGCTGCACCGCGACTTCGTCAACGAGTCGTTCATCGGCACCGAGTTCACCGGCCGGCTCGTCGGGGAGACCATGGTCGGAGGCTTGAGCGCCGTCGTCCCCACCGTCACGGGCCGCGCGTGGATCACGGGCACGGCGCAGTACTTCCTCGACCCGTCCGACCCTTTCCCAGGAGGGTTTCTGCTCTGAGCGGTGCGGCCCGGCGACCCCCGAGTATGTGCCCGGTACCTGCGGGCAGCGCAACGTGACATTGTACGCTGGCGCTTCCCGCGGACCCCCGGAGGAAGCGCCATGGGCCAGCTGAAGCAGGACGACCTGATCCCGGCCCAGGAACGCCTGCGCGACCGGGTCGCCCACGCACTGCGCGCGGCGCTCGTGGCGGGCGAACTCCGGCCCGGCAGCGTCTACTCGGCGCCCGTTCTCGCAGCCGACTTCGGTATCTCCGCCACTCCCGTGCGCGAGGCGATGCTCGACCTCGCCCGGGAGGGCCTGGTCGAACCGGTACGGAACAAGGGCTTCAGGATCACCGAGGTCAGTGAGCGCGACCTGGACCAGTACACCGAACTGCGGGCGCTGATCGAGGTGCCCACCATCGGCCGGGTCACCCGCAGCGCCACCGCCGGGCAACTGGAGGAACTGCGCCCGCTGGCCGAGGAGATCGTGGCGCGGGCCCGCGACCACGACCTCATCGGCTATCTGGACGCCGACCGCAGGTTCCACCTCGGCCTGCTCGCCCTCGCCGGCAACGACCGGCTCGTCGAGACGGTGGGGGACCTGCGCAAGCGGTCCCGGCTCTATGGCCTCAAGGGGCTCGATGAGCAGGGCCGGCTGATCTCCTCGGCCGAGGAGCACATCGAACTGCTCGACCTGATGCTCTCCGGCGACGCGGCCGCCGCGGAGGCATGCATGGTTAGGCACCTCGGGCATGTCCGCTCCCTGTGGGCAGCAGCACGCGACGAGCCGGTCGAGCCACGGTCCCGGCTCACTCTGGGAGCCGGCCGCCCCTGACCCCTCGCCATCCGTGCCGGCGGTCGGCGTGGTGCGGGAATCCTGATCGGCCCCTCGGAGCAGCATGGCGAGGGCACGACCTCGGACCGAGAGCGGAGTGCATTGCACCGCTGTTGCCAGGGGCCACCGCCACCGAGGAGGGCCGGGACCTGTCCTCGATGACGGCGTCCTGGCCGACGGCGCCTACTGTCAGCTGTCGGCCTGGCGGCCCGGCCTCACTTCAGGTGCCGGCCGAAGAACCGGTTCCCGTCCTCCACCTCGAACCACGGGGTGCCGGTGTGCCCGCCCAGATTGGCGTGCAGCGTCTTTTCCTTGGTGCCGAAAGCGTCGAACAGCTCCAGGGCCCGCTGCCGGGGGTTCCCTTCGTCGTCCCACTGCAGCAGGAACAACAGCGGAATGGTGACCTGCCGGGCCTCCTCGCGCTGGGCGCGGGGCACGTAACCCCCGGCGAAGAGGCCGGCGGCCGCGATGCGGGGCTCGAGCACCGCCAGCCGGATGCCGACGGCGGTCCACCCCGAGTA